>LADR01000013.1 GCA_000961655.1 Desulfatitalea sp. BRH_c12 | reverse complement strand
AAGAGCCTAAGGTAACGATCGAAGGCATATGAGCGAAAGCGCTGCTGGCCGGTGACCTCCACCAGGATGCCCAGTTCCATCAAGGCTTTGATCAGGGCATTGGCCGTGGGAGTGCTGACCGATAGCGCCTGTTCGGCATCGCCGGCGTTGATGATGGGTTTGCGATACAACAGATTCAGGGCCAGCCGTGCCGTCTGGGCGCGTTTGCCCAACCCCAGCACATCCTGTTCCACCTCGGTACGCAGGGCCAGGATCTGCCGGAACACGTCCCGTCCCTTGGCGGCGGTCTGTGCCACGCCGTTCAGGAAAAATCGGATCCAGTGAATCAGGTCGTTGCCGGTGCGCACCCGCATCAGGGCATCGTAATAGCTGGAGCGGTTGCGCTCGAAAAAGTCGGACAGATAAAGCGATGGTTTGGCCAGCAGGCCGTGGCTGATCATGTACAATGGAATCAACAGGCGTCCGATGCGACCGTTGCCGTCCAGGAAGGGATGGATGGTTTCAAACTGGTAGTGGCTGATGGCCGCGCGCACCAGGTGCGGCACAGTGACCGCCTCGTTATGCCAGAACTTTTCAAGGTCGCCCATCAGTTCGGCGACGTTGTCATGATGGGGCGGAATAAAGGCTGCGTCGGAGAGATTGGAACCGCCGATCCAGTTCTGGCTGGCGCGGAATTCGCCCGGTTGCTTGTGCTCGCCGCGGACTCCGTGCATCAACACGGCATGGGTCTGCTTGAGCAGCCGGTTGGACAGGGGCAGCGTTTCGAGCTCGGCCACAGCCGTGTTGACCGCGTCGATGTAGTTTTGCACCTCGCGCCAGTCGTCGCGCTTTTCCGGCCGAATCTGCTCTTCTGGCATCAGGGCCTCATCGATGCCGGTCTGGGTGCCTTCGATGCGGCTGGAGGTCTGGGCCTCCTTGACCACGTGCATCTGGATGAAGAGATCGATGTCCGGCACGATCAGCGAAAAGGCGTTGAGTTCGCCCAGGGCCCGGTTGGCCTGCTCGAGCAAGGTGTTGATGGTGGGGTCTTCCCAGATCCAGTCATGGTTGACCGGCACCGGCTCGAAGCTCTTGTACTGAAAGCGCTGCTGCCAACGCCCGGCCGTAAAGGTTTCGAGCTTCATGCGGCCTCCTTTTTGACTATGGCCGTGCGCACATTGATTTTACCGGTGACTGCGGCGGTGATCAGGGCGGTGCGGTATTCTTTTAGGCGCTCGATGGCGGCTTCAATTTTGGCTATGAGGTTATCTATCTTGGTGATTTTTCGGTCGAGGTAGTTTGCTATGGCTTGTTGTTCATCGTAATCTGGAACAATGATCCTAAAATCACTGATTATTTCAATTGTGAATCTTGTCATTGCTCCGCCCACCAAACTTTTTAAAATATAGTCTTTAAAGGTACAGGAGTTCAGTTGATAAGCGAAATACCTCGCTTCAAGAATGGCTGCTTTTGGTCGCAGTAACGCCACACTTGATAACATTGAAAATTCTTCTTCAAGCATATTAACAGTTGCAATTCCAGCGGTGGCACCATCCTTTATATACAGAACATCCCCTTTACGGACGGGACACTTGCTATAAATTGCGTTATGATCTTCTTTAGCAACAAATGTCACATTTTTTAGGTCGATGCCTGCCTCTTTAATGTTTTTGGCAGTAATATACATATAATCGCCAGACGATTCGCTCTTTGGGCTGAAGTGCGTGCCATCACAAATTTTCAAGCAAGCATGGGTCATTTTCCAATTTTCCCACTTCTCTGGCACCTTCTCTAACCATTCGACTCCGGCGTCCCTGAACCGCATATGGGGTTGCAGGCCGAATTCGCGAGCTGCATCAGCCGGCAATCCGCGGGTGACGGTTTGGGAGATGAGGGCGGTGCGTTTTTCCTTGAGCAGCCCGATCAGAGCCTGCTTTTTGGCGACGAGGGTGTCAAGGCGGCTGGTTTCGCGGTCGAGGAAGTCGGCGATGGCTGTTTGCTCATCTTTAGGAAACAACGGTATAAGGAAATCCTTGCAGAAATCTGGAGGCACACGCTTTTGTCCGCCAGCACCATACATCTCTGCTTCACCTAACTTTCTAAATCCATCAGTAAGCGTCATGTAAAAAAGGAAGCGTTCATTAATTCGATGGGAGACACGAAGAATGTGTAGCTCTGTTGTTCCATAAGCAGCGCCATTCTCCAGGCCATTAGCTAACGCACCTTTCCAATTTTCGAAACATGGTGTGATCTTAGCAACTATCACGTCACCATTTTGGAACTCAGTGTAACCACCACCTATTTCTTCAACTATGCGTGTTTGATCCAGCTTAAGGCCACCGCATTCTCCAACTGCATCCATTGGTATAAATGAAACTTCACTTTCTTTATCGAGAGCACGAAGAATTGGTGAAGAAGGATTTACGGTTATCAAAAAGCGCGCTCTCTTTGTTTCCCAATGCTCCGGGATCTCCCCCAACCACGCCACGCTACTCTTTTTGTATTTTCTATAGGCCGGATATTTCATTTGGTGGTTTCCTTGTACAACCAATCCCGTATCTCAGCTTTGGCCCGCAGAAGTTTTGCTTTTTTTTCAGTTGCGCTTTTGCCATGGGCGGAAAAGTCAATAAGCGCATGTTCCGGAAAGGGAGCCGGATCGGGTTGAACCGGCAGCTCCAGTTTGCAGCATTCGCATTGCGTAATCGCCATTACGCCTATCGATTGCAGTTCGAGTTGTTCCGTGTAATGTTCGTGGGCGGGCTGTGGGCTAATCTGATCTCCGTCATAGACAGAAAGATTTTGTTCGTCTTTGGGCGTCGGTCGGAAAGCCTGGGAGGAAACTCGACCGCCCTGTACAAATCTTGGATGGATCTGACGCAGCAATAGTGTATCGTCATTCACGATGCACCTCCGACCAATTTATTGATCTCGTCAACGATCCAGTGCCAGGCAGTAGCCTCTTTGAGGTCTAAAGTATCCGATGCCTCATTTGCCGTGGACATGTTCAGCGCATGCCACTCTCCTTTATAAGAATCAAGATCAATCTCCAGAGTTATTTCAGAGCCACTCAGCGACCACTCAGCCTGTATGCCACCCTCTGCCGTGGGATAGAGATAAGGCACCGGAAAATGATCTGGATAGTTGGCTTTAAAAGCATTTGCCAACCAATCTAGCCCACTGCTGCTTGGGGCGAAACCGTGTTTTCCATCCAGCCAGCCGTCTTTCATCTCCCTGAATTCATCCAGTCTATCTAGAATGTCATTAGCATCCAGTAAGCTCAAATGCTCGACCGCTTCAATGCTTTGTAGGCGATCATTGCGGTTATAGCGACCGATGCCTTGTAAAGTTACGCGTGTGCCCCTTTTGTAGCCATTAAAGGCATCCAAAACTGTTTGAAGATGTTGTGTGGCGATAGGCGCTATTACTTTGGGACCGTTAATCAGCTGAAGCTGAAAGGTCAGCTTGTCTTGATCAGCTTCTGGAATACTACCTCTCAGTTTCACCGGCTCTGTCAATTCCTGAACCTGCGACGAAGCCAATATCAGCTTACGCCTAGTGGCCTTGGTCAGTCGAGCCGGTCTATCAATATTGTCCGGATCAAATTCAATACTCTCCCCATCACGTAAATTGCGGCCGATCAAGTCAAAATAACCCAGAAGTGATTCGGGCAAATGCTCGACTATGGGTCCGTGATGCTCAGCGGCATTGATAGCGCCGATTACGCAGTCCCTTGCTTTTTCAAAATATTCTTGGTTCTCTGGCGGAAAAAGAGACAACGGTTCGACAAACAAGCTCAACTGCGGGACGGCGCTGCCATTTCCAATGGCGGTCAACTTGATCGATATTCCATCCGTGAACCCCTTCGGTGATCGTTTACGATTAGGATGATCCTTCAAGTATCGCCACTTTGCCACCTCAATAATCATCTCTTCCAACCCAGCAAGATCTTTAAGCATCCCCAAAGGAATAGCGTGTTCATCAAATCGCACACCTACCATGCGAGGCGCCATAAATGGTATAGGTTGAATCATGCTGTTACCCCCTTAAGTAGGTCGAGAATTTCCGCTTCCAATACCTTGATTTCGGTTTCAATCACGTCAAGATCTCGTGGTGGCTCATAGCAGTAAAAGTGCCGGTTTAACGGAATTTCATACCCCACCTTGGTCTTGCTTTCGTCGAGCCAGGCATCGGGCACATGGGGCAGCACTTCGCGTTTGAAATAGGCTTCAATATTCTCCTTGAGGGGCACGTTTTCGGTGTCGCGCAGGTCGGTATCCGGTTCGGGGTTGCCCTGCTTGTCGCGGCAGATCTCGGCGGTTTCGTCGCGTTCGCCCAAGGCAGCCAGGATCGCCTTGAGTTCGGGCGCGGAGAGGCGCACATCGCGGGATCGGTCCATCTCGCGCAAGGCCTTCAGGAATGCTTCCCGCTCCTTGAACAGCCAGTCGCCATATTTGAGTTCGAAGGTAGCCAGCAGGTCGCGAATGGCTTGCTGGCGTTCCTGACCGGCCGCGATCTCCTGCTGGCGGAGGACTTCGTTTTTTTTGGTACTTTTGGCCAGGTTTTTAAAAGCACTCTGATCTTCGAGGCGTTCCAATCGTTCGGGAAGGATTTGGAAGTTGAGCCGCAGGGGGCGCTCCACGGTGATCTTATGATAGCCGAAATCCTCGTTGTCGAAGATCTTGCTGACCACCAGCGCTTTCTCTTTGCCGTTTAGCTTAAAGAGGCGGGTCTCAACGTCCTTGAAGCCGGCATGAATGCGGGTAATCTCCGCGATATGGTCCGGGTCCTTGGCCTTGTCGCTCGGGTCGCCGATGCGACGGCGCTTGTTGCCCAGGGATTTTTCCATTGGCACCCAAAAATTGCGGGCATCGATGAGTTGGACCTTGCCCTTGCGCCGTTTCTCTTTTTTGTTGGTGACGATCCAGACATAGGTGGCGATGCCGGTGTTGTAGAAGAGCTGTTCGGGCAGTGCCACGATGGCTTCGAGCCAGTCGTTTTCAATGATCCAGCGCCGGATGTTGCTCTCGCCGCTGCCTGCATCGCCGGTAAAGAGCGGCGAGCCGTTGAAGACGATGCCGATGCGGCTACCGCCCTCCTTGGGTGCGCGCATTTTGGAGATCATGTGCTGCAAAAACAGAAAGGCGCCGTCGTTGATGCGCGGGGTGCCGGCTCCGAAGCGGCCAGCATAGCCCAGAGTGTCGGCCTCCTGCTGGATGTGGCGCTGCTGCTGTTTCCACTCCACGCCGAAGGGCGGGTTGGCCAGCATGTAGTCGAAGGTCCACTTGTGGCCCTCGCCGTCGCGCTCGAAGCCGTCGCGGGTGAAGGTATCGTCGAGGACAATGTTGTCCGCATCCTCGCCCTTGATGAGCATGTCGGACTTACACACGGCCCAGGCTTCGTCGTTCAAGTCCTGGCCGAAGAGTTTGGGGTGGGCATCGCGGTTGAGCTGGCGGATGTAGTTTTCGCTCACCGAGAGCATGCCGCCGGTTCCGCAGGCCGGGTCGTAGATGGTCTTTACCACATGGCTGCGGGCCAGATCCTTTTCCGGGGCCAGCAGCAGGTTGACCATCAGCTTGATTACCTCCCGGGGGGTGAAATGCTCCCCTGCCTCCTCGTTGGCCTGCTCCGCCCCGATCCGGATCAGCTCTTCGAACACATAGCCCATCTGAGTGTTGTCGATCCGGCCGATCACCTCCAGTTTGGGATCGCAGAACGCCTTGATCACCTCGAACAGGATGTTCTTATCGGCCATGCGGGCGATCTGCTGGTCAAAGGCAAAGCGCTCCATGATGGCGCGCACGTTGGGCGAAAAAGCGTTGATATAACTGATGAGGTTGGGCGCCAGGTTGTTGGGATCGTCCAACAGGGAGTGTTGCCCCTCTTTGACGAACTGCATCTTGGAAAGATTGAAGAAACGCTGGCTGCTGATCTCCTCCAGCAGCCGCCGTACCACGGTGTCCGGCTTGGTCTTGATCTCCTGGTGCTTTGCGAGCACCGCCTGCTTAGTTGGCGCCAGCAGGGCGTCGAAGCGGCGCAACACTGTTAGCGGCAGAATCACCTTGCGGTATTCATTTCGTTTGTAGGGTCCACGCAGGAGGTTGCAAATGCCCCAGATGAAATGAGCCAGTTGGGAATGGGTTTCGGGAGACATACCACCGCTTTCTTATATGGTAAAAAGGTTCAGTCCAAATTTGTGTCTGATCGATCATTTCCTCATTTACCATCACGATGCGTTCACGTCATCCATCAAATGCAAATGATCACATGTTTATCCAACTATATCAACGGAAACTTCCTGGTATTCCTCTAATTTTCCCGGTTCACAATGCTTAGTGGCGTAATTTGCGATGGGGCAATCAAAATCGTCTGAGACTGGTTCTGAATTATACTATTGTCCGGATAACATAGATATATTGCGGTAAAAAATCCGACAAATGCCGAATGCCGCGATCATTTTAAACTGATTGATTTTCCGGCGAAAAAGATTGTAAATAAATCCATTCCAGTTTGCTCCAATTTTTAAAAAAGGAATTTAACAATAGTAAGAAATAACTTTTGGATAACCATAGTTTGCACCGGATCGTTGATAGACCGTCGCGCCCAGGCGAAACTTACGTTAGGCTTAATCACGATATGGATAAGTTTTTAAAAAAAATCAATGCTGCCCTATATGGGGTCGAAGTTTCTAATTGGCCTGACGCCAAGGATTACAGTTCATATTGTCGAGAAAACAATCCACCAGGTTACATAATCAAAATGGTTTTGATGTTATTGGCTCAGTCAAGATTGCCTCGTGGTGGTGATAAATCAGAATGGGAATTGTGTGTTACCTACGAAAGTATCAAATGGATTATTTCAGATTGGAAAAGATATACTTGGCGTATAATTGGCCCTCCTGGATGTATGGAGAAAGCAGGAAAACTGGAGAATAAGCTTAGGGCAGCTGCAAAGATATTAGACAATGAAATATCAACGCTATCTGAATTTGAATTTAAAAACGAAAATATTTCTCTACATAACCAGTTCCATCGGACCGAAGGTTTGTTTAGCTACTTTTTAGATATTGCAAAATCTCATTTAAAATGCAGGCCTGAGATTGTAAATAAAAGTGATGACTTTGCGGGTCTAAACCTAAACAGATATTTCGATAGATCTCGAAATATTGAATGCAATTTGATTTCTTCTGTAATTTTCTTTTTTTCACTAACAGAAGTTATTTTTGATTCCTGCTTCTCTCTATGCGATAGAAAAGGGTTATCATTCAGTGAGTTTCGTCATTTAGAATGGCCTGAACGATTTAAGTTTTTTATTCCCCCCAATGAGAATACTTCCTTAAACGAGCTTTACGGAAAGTTGATCTCAATTAGAACTTTTTATCGTAACATACCTGTGCATGCGAGCCCTACTTTTTTCTTTAAAATGGAAGGATTTGGACTGGTACCATCAAGTTATGAGAGATTAAATGATCCACATATGTCCCACAAGTCCTTTTTTGATGAAAACGAGCAACAATCAATAATTGATGCAATGAATTCGGCAATTAAATTGCTTAAAGAACATAAAAATACCAAATTTGGCTACATATATGCTGAATCCGGCTTACCAATTCATATTGTTATTGAAGCAGTGGATGAGCTCAAAAATCACATGAACACTGTTGAGCAGTTCAAAGAAGAACTGTATAGAAGAAACGAACTTCAAGATCATATTGATAACATGGAGATATGATCCTAACAAGACTTTTGCAGCGGATCGCAAAAGCGCGCCCGCTGAAAAGCTAAGTTACATTGCAAGAAAGCAATATCAAAATCAGCATGGACGGCCGGGGTCGAGCGCAGGACAATATTTTCATCGAACGACTGTGGTGGACGCTCAAGCATCAGTACATTTATCTGCATGCATTTGATACTGGCCAGCAGCTGCGCACAGGCTTAAGACAGTGGTTTTCGTTCTACAACAGAGATCGTTTTCACCAAGGCCTTGACAACAGGACACCGGATGAGGTTTATTTCGGCTTCTATCCTATTCTTGCCAAGGCTGCTTGAAATTAGAAGTAAAAAGTATTTCAATGCTGGATCGGTGTGCGCGCCGGGGGGATTTTGATGGACCCCCCGGAACACGCCCTCAGCATCTACCAAGGGGAAACGTTACCCCACAACCAGGACGATTTAGAGCTTAACTGATGGGTGCCGTTGTCCACACGATGGGGTCCACCGCCTGCCACCAGTATGTTCGAGATGATGAAGTTGAATTTGACCATATAATTCCATATTCAAAAGGTGGGCCGACAACTGTTGAAAATATCCGTTTGCTTTGAAAAAATTGTAACAAGAAGAAATCAAATACACTGAAAGAACTAATAGATTACCAATAACAGCTAACGGCTATTGCGGACTCGCTTTGCTCGCCGCAAAGCCGCACGTAGGTTCCAGAATATGAAAAATCAAATCGATGTTTGCAAATTATGCAAAAAAGATAGCAATCTCAAAATGAGTCATGTACTTCCACGATTCCTTGGCACATATTTAAAGAATACTTCCGCCACTGGTTTCCTTACAGCAGTTGACGAGAACGGAAACCCCAGTAGGTCGCAAGACCTGTATAAAAGAAGGCTTTTATGTGGGCAGTGCGAATCAGTTTTGAATGAAGCTGAAACATTTTTTGCTGAAAAGGTATTTTATCCATTTAAAAAGGATAAGCTGCAATCCATTCCTGTCGATGATCGTCTTGGAAGGTTCGCAGTTTCAGTTAGTTTGAGAGCTCTCTGGATCATGCAAATTGTTGAACATCCACTCATAAAGAGATGGAAGGATCAATTGGTGGAGCTCGAAAACGAGTGGAGGAACTATCTTTTAAAGGAGCCTAATTTTGTTAAGGGAAGCCACAGCCACCACATCCTTTTGTGTAACGAGGCTCTGCTGGCGGTGGGACTCAAAAACAGCCCAAACCTGATCCATAGCGTCTTGAGGACTTCTGCATATTATTTATTCGAAAAATTTGAAAAAGCGTATGTATTTGCAAACCTCGCAGGAGTTCAGATTATTTCCATGATCCATCCTTCCGACTTGCCAGTTTCCCGAGGAACAGAGGTGTATCCAAATCAGACTTTTGGTGTTCAAGCTCCTCCAGGAATTGGTTGGGGTGGCTATTATCAAAACCTTTTAGAACTGGCGGAAAAATGTGATGCAGCGAAGGGCCGCCTGTCTGTTGCTCAGCGAGAAATGATCGAGCGTTCATTGGCTAAAGCCCCTGAAAGAGCTGCTATGTCAGAAGATGGGCGCATTTATCAAATGCAGCAAGAACTTCTCCATAGCATTAGAGATGAGCCATAGGATAATGCGCACTACCATCCGGGAAATGACAGTCACCTCTTTTTAAACCACCCGGCGTGTTCTATTTACAATAATCTTGGACCTAAAAATGCTTTGACGGTGGACTCACAGCATCACACTATTTTTTGTGCTTTGAGCGTGCGAAACTCAGTTTTCGAGTACACTGATCGTGGTTTCAAACCATCCGTCACATGGTTTCAAACCTCGCGACACGTTACAACTGTTTCTCTTAAAGCGATTAAGGTAGATCCTGCTCTTGAGGTTAAAAAAAAGTGCAAACCAAAGAAAGAAAAAAAATTGTAATGAAACAGATTGCGCAGCCAAACACTATCTTACAAATGAGATGGGCGCGATCGTCTGAGATGGCGCGATCGTCCCGGCATTTGATACCACGCGCATAGATATTTTTAATCTGATCGCGGTTTCAAACCATCCGTCACATGGTTGCAAACATAGCGACACGTCACACGGAGTCAAACCATCCGGCGCATTACAAATACAGTTACATGTATTGATCGAAACTGCTTACATAGTGCTTACACAGCTCAAAAAATCAAAAAGGGTTTACAGCTAATGCGCCGTAAGCCCCTGATTTTTCTGGTACGCCCGGCCCGATTCGAACGGGCGACCTACGGATTCGAAGTCCGGTGCTCTATCCAGCTGAGCTACGGGCGCAAATGATAAGACCATTGCGGCGTTGGCGCCGCAATGGTCTTGCTTTTCGAATGGGGTGAGTGATGGGGCTTGAACCCACGACACCCAGGGCCACAACCTGGTGCTCTGCCAACTGAGCTACACCCACCATAAGAAAGACAGCAAATACCAAAAACCATACCGAAGTGCAAGTTAAAAAATGACCTCGCCGAACCCAGCACCCTGCGCCACGACACCCCACATGGTACCCGATGAAGCCGGGTGAGCGCTCAAATCCGGTAAATAGCGCTAAAACTGCATTTCGGGTGCGATACCGGTGCTGGCGGATGTAAAATGCCAGGATAAGCCGTTGCATCCACCGCTTTCTCGAATTTATGGCGCTTGACACTGTGTCGGCTTTACACTTATGGATAAAGAAAGCGGCGAGATATTCCTCGTCAGTACGTCGTTTCCCGCCCTGAACGGATGCCGCCCAATCTTTGTACATCCGAGAGGCTCACATGGAATGCGAAAAAGCGCTCGATTTGATTGAAATCCTCAATGCCATGGAGGATGGGGTCTATATTACAAGCCAGGACTACACGGTCGAGTTCATGAATAGCGCCATGGTGCGGCAGTTCGGCCCGGGCATTGGCAAAAAATGCTACGAGATCGTCAACAACAGCGAGGTGTTGTGCCCCTGGTGCCAGGCCAGCACTGTTTTCTCGGATGGCCTGAGAGTTCAGTCGGAAGTTTACATTCCCCGCAAGGACAAAACCTATCGCATTATCGAAGTGCCCATCAAGAATCAGGATGGCACCATATCCAAGCTCAATATTTATCGCGACATCACCGATCGCAAAGACCAGGAGTTGAAGCTGCGCGCCACGGAGCAGGATTATCGGCGCCTGTTCGAGAACGTGGCGGCCGGCGTCTACATCAGCTCCAAGGAGGGCCGCTTCATCGATGCCAACCAGGCTTTGCTCGACATGCTGGGGTATGCGAGCAAGGATGAGTTCCTGACCATTCAGATTCAAAAGGATCTCTATGTGCGGGTCCAGGACCGCATTAACTTCCAGCAGATGATCGAAGATGAGGGCCAGGTGCTCAACTATCCGGTTGACTTCAAGCGCAAGGACGGCAGCACGTTGCCGGTGCTGCTCACGTCCCACACGCGGCTCGACCCGGCCGGGCGTGTCATTGGGTACGAAGGGATCTGCATGGACCAGACCCAGGTCGCGCGCATGCAGCAAAAGGTGCGCGAGGCCCGCGATTTTCTGAACAACATCATTCAAAGCTCGCCCAATGCGATCATCGGCGCGGATATGAATGGCAAGATCATCATCTGGAACACGGGTGCCGAAGAGACGCTCGGCTATCCGGCTGCCGAGGTTCTCGGACGGGATGTGCGCATGCTGTACAGCGGGGACATGGCTTACGAGGTGATGCGCAAAATGCGCAGCCCCGAGTTCACCGGCCCGGGAAAATTGCGCGCCTTTCCGCTTACTTTCATGCACAAGGACGGCACCCCGGTGGAAGGCACTTTGTCGGCCAGCATCATCCGTGACGATACCGGCCGCGAAGTCGCCTCGGTAGGCTCTTTTGTCGATCTGGGCGAGCGGTTCGAGATGGAGCGCAGATTGCGCCGCACCCAGGAGCAGTTGCTGCAATCGGAAAAGCTGGCCGCCATGGGCAGACTCACCTCTCAGTTGGCGCACGAACTGAACAATCCTTTGTATGGCATTATGAATACGCTCGAGTTGATGAAAACGGAGATCAAGCCGGACAACAAACGGCGCCGTCTGCTGGAGATGTCCTTGTCCGAAACCGTGCGCCTGGCGGACATGCTGCGCAAGATGCTCTCTTTTTCCAAACCCGACCAGGAAGAGCGCACCCCGGTGGACATCAACACCATCGTGGACGAAATCATGCTGCTGCATGAAAAGCAGCTGCGTGAAGTGGATATCAAGACCCGAATCGAATACGCCCGGGGGCTGGGACCTGTGCTGGCGTCCAAAAATCAGTTGCGCCAGGTGTTTCTCAATATGGTTTCCAATGCCAAGGATGCCATGCCCGACGGCGGTCTTTTAAAAGTCTCCACGGCCGGCGACGGCACTTATGTGCGCGTTGAGATCAGCGACACCGGCACCGGCATCAAGCCGGAAAATGTGGGCCGGATATTCGATACCTTCTTTACCACCAAAACCGACAGCGCGCGCGGCGTGGGCCTGGGCCTCTCGGTCTGTTACGGCTTCGTTAAGGACCACGGTGGCGACATCCAGGTGGAAAGCAGCTGGGGACAGGGCACCACATTCAAAATCATCCTGCCGGTCATGCGTGCCCCCGAGCCCCAACCGAGCTAAAAACGCCCATCCTTGTTGATTCGACACATCCAAAAAAAAAAGCCAATCCTCGCGTCCGAGCGCTAAGCGGACCATGCCCGCACATTGGCCCGGACCATTTTACCTGGCTACAAATTTGCAAAAGCGGGCAAAACACCACAGACCAGCGCATCATGGCGACCCCATGGGCAATGGAAACGCAGGCGTGGGACCTCCAGGAGAACCTATCTATGGTTCTTTAATTATGAAATAAAAGAAATAACTATAATAACAGTATCTATTTACCTCGAAATGTTCATTTTTAGTTCAGTTATTTCTGTATTTATGATTTTTACTGTTGACATCAGACGGAAAATCATTTTATCGAATACTAAAGGACGCTCAACAAAAAGGGGGTGCTCGTATGGAAGATACATTAACCGTTTACAAGGCCAGTCAACTTTGCAAGGTCTCTTCCAAAACCATCATCAATTGGATCGAGGCCGGTCACATCAAGGCGTATAAAACGGTGGGAGGTCACCGGCGCATCAAGCGCGAGGATCTTGAGACTTTCATGAAACGGCAAGGGATTCCCCTGCCCGACCATGAACCAGCCAACTCCCACAAGCGCATCCTGGTGGTCGACGACGACCCGATCATCGTCGAAACCATCGTGCAGTCGCTCGAAGAAGACGAGTACGACTACGAAGTCATCTCGGCAGCCGACGGGTTCGAAGCGGGCCTGCAGGTCAATCATTTTAAACCCGATCTGCTCATCCTGGATATCATGATGCCTGACATTAAGGGCAACGAGGTGTGCCGCAGAATCAAATCCAACCCGGATACCCGGCACACCAAAATCATTGTGCTGTCCGCATACCTGGATGACGACAAATTCAAAGAGATGAAGGCATATGGCGCTGATATGTGCTTTTCAAAACCGCTGCCGCTGCCCCGACTCAAAGAAGAGGTTGCCCATCTGTTGGGGATCGCTTGATATCTCCGGCCATGCCGGAGCCAGAAAGGAGGCCAACCATGAAACTCAGGGATGCTTTGAGCAATCGAAAGTTCGTGGTCACCTCCGAGGTGCAAACACCCTTGGGGGATGACTCTCCGGAACAATTGGTGGATCGCCTGAAGCGCATCCGCGGTCGCGTTGACGGCGTGACGGTGTCGGATGTGGAACTGGAAGGGGTCGTGGGCGACAGCATTCATACCTGTGAACTGTTGCAGCGCAACCGCTTCAACGCCATCTATCAAACCACCACCCGCGACAAAAACCGCATTCAGTTGCAAAAAGATCTTTCACTGGCCCACCAGTCGGGTATCGAAAATCTGCTGGTGTTCACCGAAGACTATCGGATCACCGGCGACAGCGTGCAAGAGGAAATGTTTTTCCATGTGGATGCCGGCAAACTCGGTTCGGTTCTGGAGCATATCCGCCAGGGCCGTGGCATCGATGGCGAAGAACTGACTTCGCCATTCGACTTCACCTTGGGGTCCGGCATCGAATCGCCCTGGGGGCGCAAAGTTCCCAAACAAGGCATGCAGGGCATGGAAACCCTGAAGATCATGGGGGCCGGCTTTTTCCTGACCACCCCGATATTCGACCTGGAGCAGTTCGACAAATTCATGCGCCAGATCAGATCGCTGGAAGTGCCGGTAATCGCCGAAGTACTTTTGCTGCGCAATGCGGCCATGGCGCGTTTTATCAACCGACATTTCAAACCGAGCCTGGTGCCCGAATGGGTCATCCAGAAGCTGGACAGGGCGCCGGATAAGACCCAGGCCAGTATCGAGCTGTTCGGCAGCCTGGCGCGTGGCTTGCGCGAAGTTTGCCACGGTTTGCATATCATTACACTCGGCGGTGAAGATAAACTGAAGCCGTATCTGGATGCCGCCAATTTGCGATGAAGCCGGTTCCGCCGGAGTGGAAAGTAAAAGGTGGAGACTTAACCTTTCCTCCGGCGAAGTGCCGGACAGTGACATAACGCCGCCACAGGGCACACGTTGCACGCTTGCGGTCGCCGGTACCAATTTTCTCTCCTTTAATCCGTCTTCTTTGAAGCTTTTTATCCTCTGTGGCCCAACGACCTCCGCCCGCCGGAGCGTTCAATGGAGGATCTATCATGTCTTTACCCATCGAACTCAACGACATGGCGCCGGAGTTCAAGGAAACCGTCAAAGAGCGGGTTCCCGGCGCTAATTTTGATTTATGCCTGACGTGCGGCACGTGCACGGCGGGCTGCCCCGCCTCGGAGATCTTCGAGATGGACCCGCGCAAACTGCTGCGCATGCTGGTGCTCGGGCTTGACGAAGAGATCCGCAAAACCCACTGGGCGTGGGTCTGCACCATGTGCGCCCGCTGCGTCAAAGCCTGCCCCATGGCGGTCGACATTCCCCGCCTGGTGTACAACATTCGCGCCAGCTGGCCACGCGAAAAACGGCCCAAAGGCATTCTGGGCTCGTGCGATCAGCATATCCGGGCCGGCAATGCCATGGGCGTCCCCACCGAAGACTTCATCTGGACGGTTGAAGATGTGGCCGAAGAGATCCGCACGCATCAACCCCAGTTTGCCGGCATGCAGGTCACCGTGGATCGCAAGGGCGCTTACATGGCTATCAATCAAAACTCCCGCGAACCGGTTACCGAACCGGATGAACTGGGGCCGCTGTGGAAGATATTGCACCTGGTGGGCGCCGACTGGACCTACCCGTCGGTGATGTGGGCCGGCGAGAACTACTGTCTTTTTCTAGCCGACGACCAAGGCTGGCGCTACATTCTGGAAGAGTTTGTCGATCATGTCGACAACACGCTCAAATGTCCGATGGTCGTCAATACCGAGTGAGGGCACTCTTTCTTTGCAATCCTGGAAGGATTGCGAAAATTCAATATCTCCCACAAATTTCAGTTCACCACGCTCATCCCCATGTATGCCCAGTGGATTCGTGAAGGCAAGCTGCCCGTCAACAGCGACTGGAACAAAGACCTGAAGATCAAATTCACCGTTCAAGACCCCTGCAACATGGTGCGCAAGAGCCTGGGCCAAAGCATGGCCGACGATTTGCGATTTGTAGCCAAATCCATCGTGGGCGAAGAAAACTTCATCGACATGGTCCCCTCGGGCATCAATAATTACTGCTGCGGTGGTGGCGGCGGCGCTTTGCAGGCCGGCTATACCGATGCCCGTCGCGCCTATGGCAAAGTCAAATTCAATCAGATCCAGGCGACCGGCGCGAACTATGTCTTTGCGCCCTGCCACAACTGCCACGCCCAAATTGAAGACATCGGCCATCATTATGGTGGCCACTACAACGTGGTGCATATCTGGACCATGATGTGCCTGTCCATGGGCATTCTGGGAGAAAACGAACGCACGTACCTGGGGGACGACCTCAAAGCGTTGGGTCTGGGCAAGGAGGTACAGCCATGACACAGTCAACCATAGGCGCAGTAATGGTGGTCGGCGGCGGCATCGCCGGCATTCAAGCCTCCCTCGATCTGGCCGAATCAGGGTACAAAGTGTACTTGGTGGAGAGCCGCTCGGCCATTGGCGGCAAGATGGCGCAACTGGACAAAACCTTTCCCACCAACGATTGTTCGATGTGCATCATTTCGCCCAAACTGGTGGAAGCCGGGCGTCATCTGAATATCGAACTGCTGACGTTGAGCGAAGTCGATGCGGTCAGCGGCCAAGCGGGCGATTTCACGGTCAACCTGCGACAGATGCCGCGCTATATCGATATGGACAAGTGTACGGCCTGCGGTGAGTGCGCCAAAGTATGCCCGATTTCGGTGCCCAATGCTTTTGATGAAGGCTTGCGCGCCAAAAAAGCGGCTTTCAAACTCTACCCGCAGGCCATGCCGGGCGCGTACGCGATCGAGAAAAAAGGCACCGCGCCCTGCAAAGTAACCTGCCCGGCGCATGTCAGCGTGCAAGGCTGGATCGCCTTGATGAACCAGGGCAACTATACGGATGCGATCGCCCTTTTCAAAAAAGACCACCCCTTCCCCGGCGTGTGCGGCCGTGTATGCCATCACCCGTGCGAAGAGGCCTGCACGCGCGCACAGCTCGATCAGCCGCTGGGCATTCAGCACCTGCATCGCTATTTGGCCGACCAGGATTTGCAGGCCGAAAAACGCTTCGTCCCCGAAAAAAAAGCGCCTAAAAACCAGCGGGTGGCGGTGATCGGGTCCGGCCCGGCCGGCCTGACCTGCGCCTATTTTCTGGCCATCGAAGGATACGATGTCACCGTTTTCGAAAAACACGACGTGCTCGGCGGCATGCTTGTGCTGGGCATCCCCGAATACCGGTTGCCGCGTCACATCGTCGAAGCCGAAATTCAGACCATTCGCGACCTGGGCGTTGAATTCAGAACGGGCGTTGAGATCGGCACCACCGTCACCATTGGCGAATTACGCCAGCAGGGCTACAAAGCCTTTTTCGTGG
Source organism: Desulfatitalea sp. BRH_c12 (assembly GCA_000961655.1). Classification (GTDB taxonomy): domain Bacteria; phylum Desulfobacterota; class Desulfobacteria; order Desulfobacterales; family Desulfosarcinaceae; genus Desulfatitalea. Next base: position 222,991 of record LADR01000013.1, on the reverse strand, counting down.
GCATCGGCTCGCAAGAGTGCAAGGCCCTGGGCATCGAGGGCGAAGATTTCAAGGGTGTGTATCCGGGCATGGATTACCTGCGCCGGACCAACTTGGGCGAGCAGGTGCCCCTTGGCGACCGCGTGGCGGTCATCGGCGGAGGCAATGTGGCCATGGACGCGGTGCGCACGGCCTTGCGCCGGGGATCGGCCAGCCCCTTTATCATCTACCGTCGCAGCGAAGCCGAAATGCCGGCCAGCGCCGATGAAATCAGCGAATGCCGCGACGAGGGCATCGAGATCATGACCTTGATCAACCCGGTGCGCATCATCGAAAGAGACGGTACGGTCACGGCCATTGAATGCGTCCGCATGCAACTGGGCCAACCGGATGCAAGCGGCCGGCGCCGTCCGGAGCCGATTGCCGGATCGGAGTTCACCATCGACGTGGATGCGGTGATACCGGCCATCGGGCAAGAGAGCGATTGGGCCTGCCTGACCGACGAGTGCGCCTGTACCTTGAGCGGCTGGGGTACGATGAATGTGGACCCGCTGACGTTGCAGACCGCCGATCCGGACATCTTTGCTGGCGGCGATGCGGTCAGCGGACCGGCCACGGTGGTCGAAGCCATCGAAGCCGGCAAGCAGGCCGCCGTGTCGATCGATCGCTTTATCCAAGGCGAAGATGTGCGCCTGAACAGGGATAAACCGCTCCAAGCCGTTACCGACGTATCGCTGGAAGACCGCGAGCGGCGTCCGCGCGTGCCCATGCACCACCTGGCGGCCGAGCTGCGCGTGAAGGATTTTGCCGAAGTCCAGCTGGGCTACGATAACCAGGGGGCTGCCACGGAAGGGCAGCGCTGCCTGGCCTGCGGCGTCTGTTCGGAATGCTATCAATGCGTCAAGGCCTGCCTGGCCGGCGCCGTCGACCACGAGCAGATCGTGCTGGAAAGAAAAGTCAACGTGGGTGCCATTATTCTCGCACCCGGATTCGCGCCTTACGATCCCAGTCACTATGACGAATACAGTTATGCCCGCCATCGCAACGTGGTGACCAGCCTGGAGTTCGAACGCATGTTGTCGGCCTCCGGCCCCTACGCCGGCCACCTGGTGCGCCCATCGGATGGCCGCGAACCCCGGCGCATTGCCTGGCTGCAATGTGTGGGCTCGCGTGATATCAATCACTGCGACAATGGCTACTGTTCATCGGTGTGCTGCATGTATGCCAACAAGCAGGCCGTCATCGCCAAGGAACACAGCGCCGAACCTCTGGATGCAGCCATTTTCTTCATGGACATGCGCACCTTCGGCAAGGATTTCGACAAATACAACCTGCGTGCCGCAGACGATCACGGGGTGCGTTTCGTGCGCTCGCGCATCCACTCGGTCTTTGCCGAAAAAGATGACCGGCTGCGCATCGTTTACGCCACCGAAGCGGGCACCACTGTGGAAGAAATGTTCGATCTGGTGGTGTTGTCCGTCGGCCTGACAGCCGACCCGCAAGCCATTGCCCTGGCCCGAAGGCTGGGCATCGCCCTGAACCAGGACGGATTCGTACAAACCAAAAGCACGCGGCCGGTGCAGACCTCGCGTGAGGGCGTCTACGTATGCGGCGCCTTCCAGGAACCCAAGGACATCCCTCATTCGGTTATGGAAGCCTCGGCTGCAGCCGCCTGCGCTACGGAAAGCCTGGCTGCCGCGCGCTGGTCGCTCACCCAAAACAAAGAACTGCCCCCTGAAATTGATTTTTCCGGCCAACCCCCGCGCATCGGCGTGTTTGTGTGCAACTGCGGCATCAATATCGGCGGCGTGGCCGATGTGCCGGCCGTGCGCGATTATGCCCGCAGTCTGCCCCATGTAATCCATGTGGAAGACAACCTGTTCACCTGCTCCCAAGACAATCAGGATCATATTAAAGCGGTGATTCGCGAACAGAACATCAACCGGGTGGTGGTGGCCTCCTGCTCGCCACGCACGCACGAACCGCTCTTTCAGGAGACCATCCGCGAGGCCGGGCTGAACAAGTACCTGTTCGAAATGGCCAATATCCGCGATCAAAACACCTGGGTCCACATGAACGATCCTGCAAAAGCCACTCAAAAAGCCAAGGACCTGGTGCGCATGGCGGTCGCCAAGGCGGCCTTCATCGAACCGCTCTACCCTGTTTCGGTGCCGGTCACCAAGTCTGCCCTGGTAGTGGGCGGCGGCGTGGCCGGCATGGAGGCGGCCCTGGGCGTGGCCCAACAAGGCTGCGATGTGAATCTGGTCGAAAAAGAAAGCCGCTTGGGGGGCAATGCGCGTTTTCTGCGCGCCACCTGGCAGGGTGACGATATCGGCGACTACCTGGAAGGCCTTGTCGCCAAAGTACAACGCCATTCCCGCATCCGGGTGCATCTGAACACCACGGTCAGCGGCACCGAAGGCTCGCTGGGCAACATGATCTCATCTTTGACCGGCGATAACGGCGAGAACCACCGCATTGCCCACGGGGTCACGATTCTGGCCACCGGGGCCCGCGAGTACACGCCCACCGAATATCTGTACGGCCGGCATCCCGGGGTAATGACCCACTTGGACTTGGACGCGGCCCTGACCCGCAACGACAAGCAACTGTCAGCAGCCCAGTGCGCCATTTTCATCCAGTGCGTCGGTTCACGCACCAACGAACGGCCCTATTGCAGTAAAGTTTGCTGCACCCACAGCCTCAAAGGGGCCCTAGCGCTCAAAGCCCTGAACCCGCGCATGAAAGTGTTCATTCTCTACCGCGACATCCGCGCCTACGGCTTTCGCGAACAGCTTTACCAGCAAGCGCGCGCCCAGGGCGTCATCTTTATCCGTTACGATTTGGAAAATGAGCCCAGCGCGGCCATCGCCGGCGAAGATCAGCTTCTGCTGACGATCACCGACCATGTGCTGCGTCGGCCCGTACGCATCAAACCGGACCTGCTGGTGCTGGCCGCCGGCATCGTGGCCAGTGAAAACCATGCGCTGTACGAACATTTCAAGGTGCCTATCAACGACGATGGCTTCCTCGTGGAGGCGCACGCCAAACTGCGCCCGGTGGATTTTGCTTCGGAGGGCATATTCCTGGCCGGACTGGCCCACTACCCCAAACCGATCGAAGAGAGCATCGCCCAAGCCAAAGCCGCTGCCTCACGCGCCATGACCCTGCTGGCCAAGGATGCCCTGCTGGTGGGCGGCGTGGTGGCTGTGGTGGACAGCGCTCTGTGTGCGGCCTGTCTGACATGTGTGCGCACCTGCCCCTACCACATCCCCAAGGTAATGGAACACTCACATGCCGTGATCGACGCCTCCGAGTGCCATGGCTGCGGCACGTGCGTCTCCGAGTGCCCCGGCAAAGCCATCAGCCTGAAGCATTTCACCGATGAGCAGTTAATCGCCAAGACCGACGCGTTGTTCGCCAAAGTGTGATCCACGCAGCAACAGGGATGATGCAGGTTGCATCATCCCTGTCTTGTTTACCCGGCACCCGCATGTTTTTGTAAGGTCCGAACCTTGTATTCGCCGGGTGTGGCAGATGTTTAAACATGGTCGCATTGATTATCGTGCGTCCAACGCGGGCGAAGACAAACGATGCCCTGGCCCAAAAATCAAAAGGCGCGTACCCTTTTCGCGGATTTACGCGAACCTTCGTTGCCACCTCATCGCACGGCTTCCACTTGTAGGGGCGACCGGCGGTCGCCGGTGCGGGAGCAAAACCAGCATGCCAGGCAATCATGGGTGCGGGAGAATAAGGCCTCGCCATTGTTTTTGGCGTTTTAATCATCTATATTGCTAAAAATCAGTCTTATCTTTTTACCTGCGCCGGCCGCGGCCGATGTGTTTGGTTTCCGGACACACGGCCAAGTTTCTGCGCGGGCTCGGGCTTCGTTTGGACACACGCTTTGGCGTGGATGTTTGGCATGACGCTCTAAAAAAGCTTTGGAGGAAAATGATGCTGAAATATATGTGGCGATTATCGTTGCTCATCCTGGTCGCGGTCCTGGCGACCGGCTGTGGTTACAACACGATGCAAGCTCAGGAAGAGCAGGTATTCAAAGCCTGGGGCGACGTCGAGTCCAGCCTGCAGCGCCGGGCGGACCTGATTCCCAACCTGGTGGAAACGGTCAAAGGCTATGCCGGACATGAACGCGAGACCCTGCAAGGGGTCATCGAGGCGCGCGCCAAAGCGACCAGTGTTCAGGTGAACCCCCAGGATCTCAGCGACCCCGCGGCCATGCAGCAGATGATGGAGGCCCAGGGCGGGCTTTCCTCGGCTTTGTCGCGCCTGATGGTGGTGGTCGAGCGTTATCCTGACCTTAAAGCCAATCAGAATTTCATGGATTTGCAAAACCAGCTGGAAGGCACCGAAAACCGGATCAATGTGGCCCGACAACGGTACAACGAGGTCGTGCAGCAGTTTAATTCCATGATACGCAGATTCCCCAACAGCCTGACCAACAGTTTGCTGCTGAAGTTGGACCGCAAAGAGTATTTCAAGGCTGAAAGTGGCGCCGAACGGGCTCCGCAGGTGAAGTTTTAGTTGCGTTGTCCGTTCAGACGTTTTGCCCGTTGCGTCCGCTTGCTTAAAAGATCTCTCGTTTTGCACGCAACATACACGAAACAGGTTGGATCATGGAGGACGGTCATGGGCCGATTCTTAACATACCGACGTAGCCGGCCCATGGGCTATTTGGCCGGGTGCCCGCTGCTCTGGGCGGCGCTGATCCTGTTCATGTCGGCCGACGCCTTGTGGGCCCTCGACGTGCCGCCCCTGCAGGGCAGAGTCAACGACACGGCCGGCATGCTCAGCGCCGGGACGGTGCGCCAGCTTGAAACGGCTTTGCAGGATTTGGAGCGCAGCGACGGCACCCAGATAGTGGTGTTGACGGTTTCCTCGCTGGAAGGGGATCCTTTGGAGGACTTCTCGCTGCGCGTCGCTGAAAAATGGGGTGTCGGTCATCAGGAAGACGATAACGGCGCTCTTCTGCTGATCGCCAGGGATGACCGCAAAATCCGCATCGAAGTGGGTTACGGACTGGAGGGGCGCCTGACGGATCTGATGTCCGGGCGTATCATCGGCAATGTCATATCGCCCCAATTCAAGATGGGCCGCTTCGACCAGGGCGTCATCGACGGGGTGGCCGCCATGATCGGCACGGTCAAGGGAGAATACACCGCTGCCGCAAAACCCCGCCGGGACAGCCGTGAAGGCAGTTCGCCCGGGTTGCTCGGCCTGATCGTTCTGTTTTTTCTGATCCGGGTGCTCGGGCGCGTCAGCAAGGTCATGGGCGCAGCGGCCGGCGGCATCCTGGCACCCATCGCGGGTCTGTTTTTCTTCAATCTCGGCTTACTGGCGCTGGCGCTGATTCCTCTCGGCATCATTGGTGGTTTCGCCCTGAGCCTCTTCGGAACGCCTTTGTCGTCCAGCCATACGACCACGCGCTCATCCCGAGGAACATTCTGGGGGGGCGGATTCGGCGGTGGCGGCGGTGGCGGCGGGTTCGGTGGCTTCAGCGGCGGCGGCGGCGGATTCGGCGGCGGCGGCGCGTCAGGAGGATGGTGATTCAATGAAAAATCTTGCCCAACGATTCCTGAACCAGGCAGAATACGAGCGCATCGACAGCGCCGTGAATGCAGCCGAGAGCCGGACGGGCGGTGAAATTGTCTGCCTTATCCAGCCGGCCAGTTACCATTACCCTTTGGCCAATGTGATCGGCGCCGCATTCCTGTCGCTGCCCGTGGCCCTGGTGCTGGCGCCCCTGCTCGGCGGATATCTGTGGATCGGCCACTATGACCTGTGGCTTTTTCTCGGCATTTTCGGGGTCCTGTTCGCAGGCGGTCACTGGCTGCTCGATCGGTGGCCCTGGCTCAAGCGTCGGTTCGTCTCCGATCGGGAGATCGCCGAAGAGGTCGAAGAAGCCGCGGTGACGGCCTTTTTCCGCCATGGGCTGTACCGGACCCGAGACGCGAATGGCGTGCTGTTGTTTATCTCTGTGTTCGAACACAAGGTTTGGATTTTAGCCGACCACGGCATCAACACAAAGGTTCCAGCCGATCAATGGGAGGCCATTGTGGCCCGACTGACCGCCGGCATTCACCGCAAAGAATCGGCTACAGCCATCTGCGAGGCAATCGCCGCAATCGGCAAGATATTGGAAAACCATTTTCCAGCCCGGGCGGACGACCGCAATGAGTTGAAAAATGTTATCAGAGAGTGACTCGCAGCAACAGCACGGCTTTGAATTGGAAACAAGGTTCGTCCCTGCATGTAACGGTGGCCAAACCTATCCGCATCCGAGTCTCACTGGCTATTAACGGATGCGTTGAATCCCATTCTGACGACATCTACATCCCAGGGCAATCGCATGAAAAAACGTTCATCGAATGGATGGTGGCGCGGACCACCCACCCGGATCACCGGATCGCAGCACGATAGATACTGAGCCAAGTAAAGAATCTCATAATAGCACGCTACGTGCCAAGGTTTACATGCGATGGCCCTGATCTACATCGAAGAGCGTATTGAAAACCCGCGGCCGCTCTGCTAAGTTCGTAGTGACTTTTTTTACCGCGACTTTCGAATCATTCGGTTCACACAAACAACCAGCGGAGGCATAGATGATCAAATCCAAGGCATTGGAGATCAATCTGGCCCGCACCCAGGTGGATGTGGCCATCGATCCACGCTACTGTAGTCTGCAAGAAGTCATGGGCCGCTATTATGGGCTGCTCGATGGTTTGAACGCCTTTCTCAAAGAAGTTTCCCACCCATATAAAAACTGGCACTTTATCGTCAACGGCGCGCGCGGCTATGCCTTGGATTACTTTCACCTGATGCGCTCGCACCCCATGGGTGTCGATGCCGCCGACTGTTTGATCGAGATCTTTCTGGATGCCCTCACCGCCGACACAGCCGCCTCTGTCAAAGTGGATGCGGTCGACAACCTGGTTCTCTTCCTTCAGAAGATCCTCAAGACCGCCGGACCGGACCACCCCCGTTTCGAGCATCTGCTGAATACGACGCTGGAGAGTATCCGCCTCATGCCCGAAGCGCTATTCTCTCTTTTCGTGCGTAGTTTTTACCCGCTCAAACGATTGGCGGAGGCCTGCCAGGATCTGCAAAGCCCTTGCATGGCCGATTGCAGCATCATCAACCGCCTTTTGGCACGTGCGCTGACGAACACTGCAGCGTATTGGCTGGCACAGGATGACCCTGCCGACTGGTTTGCCCATGACGCGCACAACGACCTTTCCGAGCGGCTCGCGGCGCTTTTTCAACCGATTTCGCATACCCACCTGAAGGCACAGCAGCAAAAACTGGCATGGCTGGCGGAGAACGCCGACTTTTCCTCGCGCGAGGTTTTATCGACCTTATGCGGCATGACCGATCACGGCGACATGGTGCGGCACTATCGCCGGATTCCGCAACAACTTCTCGATGCGGGTGGCGCGGCCAGCGGATACCAATGGAAAGTGCTCTTCTTGTTTCAAAGTATGCGCATCGAAGGCTTGTCGCTGATCCATGAAGATGTGCTGCGCGATATCAACCGGACGCTGCACTGGTTGATCACCCACCAAAGCAGCCGCAATGTCAAAAACCTGGTCGAAAAAACGTTTACCATCCTCAAGAGCAATGTCCGCAACTATCCTGTCACTGCGTTGAGCTGTGTGCTCAACATGGGCAAGGGCATTTTTCAGACGGACGATGCCGAATTGATCGACGGTTTCATCGACGCCGTGAGCGAGTTGGGGTTTCAGGCCCCGCAAATCAAGGGGGTGCGCGACGACTGGCAGATCATGGTCAACAGCGCCCATCTGCAGAATATCCGCACCTGGATGGAACTGATCGAGATCCGGCCCAAACGAACACGGCGCCTGCTGTCCAACCTGATCATCCACCTGGCGGTCAGCGGCGTTTTCATCCGCGACACCGATCTGTTCGGCCGCGACATCACCCGCTTGCTCAACAGCGGCATCGGCCCTATTTACAACCTGACCAAGCAGTTAGCCCGTCTTTTTCCGGTCTACTTTAACGATATCGGCGCCGAAGGCGAGTTGCGCGACACCTCCACCCGCATCGATGAAATCTGCCACCGCCGCGACCCGCTGATTCACTTTTTGCGCAAACAAAGCCACGTGGAAGGCAGCAACCGCATTTTAAACCTGATGGAAGCCGCCCTGAATTTTTGGGCCACCAAGGATAAGAAGGCGCTGCTACCCTTTTTGCCGCCCCCGATTTACGAGGAGATCGAAACCACCGGCCCCTATATCGATGGGGTCCATACGCTCATGCGCGGGCTGATCCAGTCCGACGTGCAGGTCCCCGAAGGGCTGCTGACGCTGGATTCCGAAACGCTGACCCGGTTGACGGCCTCTATCGAAACTGTCAGCGAGACCGACCGCCAGCGCGTGGTCCTTTTCAGTGAATTTTACAAGCAGCTCAACCAAAAATACAATCTGGACTATCAGCACCTGCGCCAGTATGTGGATCAATTGCCCGGCGATCTGTTCCCGCAGCTTGACAAGCTCAAAAGCGCCTTGACGGAACCCGATCTGAAAATGCGGATCTCACGGCTGCTCGACTACCTGGACCTGCTCAAGACCATCATCGTGTCGCCCCAAAGCTATGACATCCGTGAAAATATTTACAAGAAACGGCATTTTACGGTCGACATCCCGTCCATGTACGGCAGCTATCGCGAACTCAAATTCGATGCCATGGGTCTGACGCTGCGCATCGAGGCGCTGCTCAACGTTCTTTTCGAAGAATTGATCGACACCATCGACCTGAGCTTCATCACCAAGGCCACCTGCCACCAGATCAACGCACGTCTGATTCTGTTCGATCGGGCGTTGAAGGTCGACGGCATTGCCTCGGCCGAACTGGCGCGCGAACTGGATATGCTGAGCCATTCACTGGTCATTCGCGGTTTCAGCTTCACGCAATACCTGGATATTTTCAAAGGATTTTCCCAGGCCGTCAGGAATGTGATCAACGATTACTTCAACAACATCCACGGCGAGCACCTCACGCGCATCTTGTCCGATCTGCCGTCAGACAGCGTTCTGCAAAAATATCTGCCCAACGGCTGTACGTTGGAGATGGATCAGGAAAAGCTCTGCCATCGCACATCGGAGATTTTCTTCCGAGACCGTTTGGCCACATCCCTGGGTCTGCAACAGTTGGATCTCTTCCTGAGCCGTATCCTCAACACCTTGTTCAATCAATCCAACAAGCTGCCCAGGGAAAAACTGCGCCTGCTGCTCAACTACGACCCAGAACGCACCATCACCACGCTGCACCAACCCAACGAAGCGGTCGGCGGCATCATTTATCTCGGCAACAAGGGGCTCAATCTGGTCAAGCTGAAACAGTTCGGCCTGCCCGTGCCACCCGGCTTCATCATCACCACCGAAATCTTCCGCTGCCGGGAAATCATCGACGCTTTTCCGCCGGCGCAAGCCAATTTCAAGGACCGGGTCGCTCAGAATATCCGTGCCATGGAACAACTCTGCGGCAAACGTTTCGGCGATCCGGCCAACCCGCTGCTGTTTTCGGTGCGCAGCGGTTCCTCCATTTCACAGCCTGGCATGATGGACACTTTTCTCAATGTGGGCATGAACGAGCAGGTCGCCGCGGGCCTGGCCGCGCGCAGCGGCAACGCATGGTTTGCCTGGGACAGCTACCGGCGCTTCCTGCAATGCTACGGCATGGGATTGGGCATGCGGCGCGACGACTTCGACGACATCATCGGGACCTATAAAAAGAATCTGGGCATCCCTTTCAAAAAAGAGTTCAGTGGCGATCACATGCAGCAGATCGCGCTGAGTTACAAGCAGCGCATCCTGGATGAAGGCCACGACATTCCCGACGATGTGATGGCCCAGTTGCACCATACCATCCGCTGCGTGATCGATTCCTGGGAAACCGAAAAAGCCAAAACATACCGGCACATCATGGGCATTTCCGACGACTGGGGCACGGCCATCACGGTGCAGGCCATGGTTTTCGGCAACCTTTCCAAGCAATCGGGCTCCGGGGTCATTTTCACCCATAACCCGCGCTGGTCCGGCGAAAACCTGAGTCTGTGGGGGGATTTCACCGTGGAAAACCAGGGTGAAGACGTGGTCTCCGGGCTGGTCAAGACCCTGCCCATTTCGATCAAACAGCAGGAGATCGAGATGCGCGATACGGACATCACCCTTGAAACCCACTTTCCCGAAATCTTCCAGACGATGACCGCCTGGGCGCACGAATTGGTCTTTCAGAGAAACTGGAGCCCGCAGGAGATGGAGTTCACCTTCGAAGGTCCGACCGTCAAGGATCTTTATCTGCTGCAGACCCGCGACATGGCCATCCGCGAACGCAAACGCGTGCTGGCCTTCGATCCGGAACAGAAGAAGGACGATTTTTACCTGGGTCACGGCATCGGGGTCAGCGCGGGCGCCTTGAGCGGGCGATTGGTGTTCAGCCTGGAAGAAGTCGAACACTGGCGCGCGCAGGAACCCGGCACCCTGCTGATCCTGGTACGCGGTGACACGGTGCCGGACGACATCAAGGAAATTTTCGCCACTGACGGTCTGCTGACCGCCCGTGGCGGGGTCACCTCGCACGCAGCCGTTGTGGCGCACCGACTGGGCAAAACCTGCGTGGTCGGCTGCGGCAGCATGCTTTGCGACGAGCGCGCGCGTATCGTCCGTTTTGGCGCACACGCGCTGCAATCCGGAGAATTTATCAGTATTGACGGGCGCGAAGGCGCCGTTTACAAAGGTTACTTAAAGATCAAGGAGGCATAAGGAGGTCGCATGCAGCAAATTAGAAGTAAAAGCAATGCAGTCAATTTGGGAATCAACGGTTTCGGTCGCATCGGCAAGCTGACCCTGTGGCATCACATCGGACGCAAATACTTCGACCAAATCGTTGTCAACATCGGCCGCCCGGCCGGCACGTCGCTGGCCGATATCGCCCACTACCTGCAACGCGACTCCACCTACGGCTCGCTGCACACCTATCTTTACGGGTGCCAAGCCAAACCACTGATCGAAGAACTCGACGAAAACGCGGGCAGTATGCGCATTGACGGCACCACGGTGCGCTTTCTGCGCAAAGAGCGCAACCCCGGAGCCCTTCCATGGCGCGAGCATGACGTGCGCCTGGTCGTGGACACCACCGGACAGTTCCTCGATCCCACCATCTCCGCCGACACGGCCAAGGGCGCTTTGCGCGGCCACCTGGCCGCCGGAGCGGACAAGGTCATCGCATCGGCCCCGTTCAAGATCAAAGCCAAGGCCACGCCCATGCCCGAGGATGCCATCACCACCGTGATGGGCATCAATGCGAACCACTATGACCCGCGGCGGCACAAGCTGATCTCCAATGCCTCGTGCACCACCACGTGCCTGGCCCACATGATCAAACCTTTGTTGGACGGTTTCGGCGCCCAGCGCATTTTATCGGCCTCGATGGCCACGGTGCACGCCGCCACCGGTTCACAGCAAGTGCTCGACCGACTGCCCGCGGCCGGCAAGACCGATCTGCGCAAAAACCGCAGCATTATCAACAACATCATTTTGACCACCACCGGTGCCGCCGCAGCTCTGGCGCTGGTCATTCCGGAAATGAAAGGCATCGGGTTCATCGCCGAATCGGTGCGCGTTCCCACCAGCACGGGATCGCTGATCATTCTGGTGCTCAGCATCCAGGAGGACCTCGCCGGGCGCAGCGTAACCCGCGAAGCCCTCAATGCCATTTACGCCCGCGCGGCTGCCGACGATCCCAACGGCTACCTGCACTACACCCAGCAGCAAAACGTCTCGGGTGATATTATCGGAACGCCGCACGCCGCCGCCATTATCGAGGGCCACGAAACCCACACGCGCACAGCCGAATTGGCGATCGACCTGCGCAAAGTGCCCGGCATCTCGGAAGCGCTGCTGGCTTCCATGGAAAGCACCATCGTCCATCCCCAGGTGACCCAGGCCGTCATCTACGGCTGGTACGACAATGAAATGGGCAGCTACGTCCAAATGCTCGGCGACCGCACCGTTACGGTGGCCGAGCAGATGTAGACTGCCGCCTGAATCCGTGTCTGCGCTTCTCTGCGTCTTGCCGGCAAAATGCAAACCACAGCGGAACGCAGAGCGGCAAAAAGCAACCACCTGAAGAATGGCCCCACAGGGGATATCGCCCACAGAGATATTTTTTCTGTGGGTTTTTTTTATTTTGACCTATGTCAATGGCGCGACCGATTAGGCAGTATATGGATAATTTAGGCAACTTTCGGGATTGGCACGTAGTGAGGTGAGCCGGGCGTTTGGAACCCGAAAGTTGAATAATTATATAAATTGTTCGATGCCGGTCGTGCCGACGGCAAAAACGATGGTCTTTTCGCCATAGCAACTCGAAATAAGGGTCTTCGATCACATTCAGACAGGTAGATAAATGAAAATGCGTTTTTCAGGCACCTTTTTCAAACACCCCAGACACCTGTTTCAACTGGCGATCCTGCTGGTAACCGTGGGCATCGGCCTACAGTTCTACGTCTATGTCCGGCAGGCACTTGGCACGCAGGCCATAACGGTGCAGCGACCGCCGGGGGTGGAGGGATTTTTGCCAATCGGCGCGCTGATGGGCTGGAAGCAGTTTTTCCTGACCGGCCGGTGGGATGCCGTTCATCCGGCGGCCATGGTGATTCTCGGGTGGGCCGTGGTGCTATCGTTTGTCTTCAGAAAAGCCTTTTGTGGCTGGTTCTGCCCGATCGGCACGATTTCAGAGTGGTGCTGGCGGGCCGGGCAGTCACTGTTCGGCCGCAATCTGACATTGCCCGCCTGGGCCGATAAGCCGCTCCGAATGCTCAAATACGTTCTGCTTGGCTTTTTCGTGTGGGCGATCGCCATGATGAGCATCGATCAGATCCATGCGTTCATTCAAAGCCCTTACTACAAACTCTCCGATGTCAAAATGCTGCACTTTTTTACGCGCATGACATTTTTGACCGGCATTGTGCTGGTGGTTTTGGTGCTTCTCTCGCTGTTCATCAAGAATTTCTGGTGCCGCTATCTTTGCCCGTATGGCGCATTGCTGGGCCTATTCTCGATGGCCAGCCCTACGCGCGTGCGACGTGATGCCAAAAGCTGTATCGGCTGCGGGCATTGCGACCGCGCGTGTCCAGCCGGGTTGCCGGTATCGCGCAAAGAGGTGATTCATAGCCCGGAATGCACGGCATGCCTGGCATGCGTCGAGGCCTGTCCGGTGAGAGAGACATTGGCGCTCTCGACCACCGGCCTTGCCCCGCACGTTTGGTCGGCTCCCCGAACCGCTGCGTTCATTGCGCTGTTCTTTGTTCTGACCGTATACACGGCATCTGTTTCCGGGTATTGGCGCGGCGCTGTTTCCGATCATGAATTCCGCGTCCGGCTGGAAACCATCGATGCACCGGGCAACACCCATCCGTAGTCCACGACCGAGCATCGGGATCAAAGGCAGACACGACATGCGCCGATGCTTCACGCCGCCCGCGCATCTTGGGAGCCCCGGCCTCTTTTGACAGGTCCCGGGGTATAGGTGTATGGTCCATGCGATTGACAAACCCACGCCCATAAAGGAGCTTGATGACCTGGATCGATTCTCTTCAATCATGGTTTGAGCGGATGCCGATCCTATGAAAGCACCCTTTCCGTTCATCCCCTGGAATACCTCCGCCTTGTGGCGCGAGGTCAACGCCGGCTTCGCACACCTTTTACGCGCAAAAAAAACGGCACTGGCGGACACCCGGCAGCTTGCCGATCAACTGCATGCATCCATGGCATCGCTGTTTCCGCTGCTGAATGACCTGTGTGCCATCACCTGCACGACATGCTCGGATATTTGCTGTCAGCGCGCGTATGTATGGATCGATTTCAAGGACCTGCTCTTTTTACACATGACCGACATCCCTGTGCCGGGCGCACAACTGCTCAGCGCCCGGGGGGAGCACTGCCGCTACTGCGGTCAGCACGGCTGCCGGCTCGAGCGGATACAACGGCCCTTCGTCTGCACCTTATATCTGTGTCCGGCCCAAACCCTGCGCCTGCGGGAAGACCCCACCGTCATGCATGCGACCACGGAAGCCCTGCAACGCATCAAACGCACCCGGCAAGCGATGGAAACAGCATTTATCCGGGCGCTGATGGCCTGAAATCGTCAAGCGTTGACCTCAATTCCCCGGCTCCGGGAAAAGGACCGGCCAGACATCATCGGTGCCGACCTTCAAGCTGAGCCCTTCCCGAGAAGGCCGACGGCATCGTATTGCACCGATTTTTTTCGCGACACCTGCCGCGGCGGGCGTAAAGTAAACCATCACTTCGCAATGGAGACGTCCTGATTCATGCCGCGTAAACAGCGCCATCTCTTTCGGGCGGCCTGCCGCCATATACTCCGACGTGAAGAGCGCCTCAATTTGGCGCAAGGGTTCCGAGGCGAACATGGCGTCTCCCAGATTTTGCGAGAACCAGGTGCTCATCGTTGCAACTCCCTGAACGCTGATCAGCGGCGGTCCCAGCCCGGCTTACATAAACCAGCCCCCTGCAGCAGGGTATTCGAACGGCGGATATCCCGCGACTACGCCTTCGACTTCGACGGATCACTTGCACCGGATGGGGCAGACCGCGAATCGTCTGAAGCTCTTATGGCCTTCTCTTTCTGCTTTTCCCGGAGATCGCGCGCCATATAGAAAGCTTTGCGTTCTTTTGTTCTTTGACCATGCTCGCCCCGACGTTTTGCGTAGGGTTGATTTTAGAGGGGCCGCGATTGATGGTCTTGTATTAAAGATTTTAGAATTCTATTTCAGTGCTGCCAACTGAACGGATGGGGAGTGCAATTGCAAGAATGACCGTCGAGACATCCTTCAATGGACTCTCGGACAGGCTCTTGCCTATAAAATTGAAACCTTTCGAGGCTTGTCAATGCATTATACCACGCGCGGGCGCAATACTGCTTCGCCCTCCGCAAGCCGGCCTACGTGACGAGCATGCGCTCTGGATAGAAGTGCCAACGCTAAAAAAAACAGATGATAGGTTTGACGGCCGAATACTGGTCCTAATGAGGCGTGTTATCGCAAGGGGTCACCCATAGGGGCGACTGGGTCGCCCCTATGGGTAAAAAATGCTTCGTACCTGAAAAGGAGTCACCCCCGGTCATGGCCAATCATATGGACTTTTTTCGGTAAGATAGCGCCGAATAATCGAGACACCGGAACACTTCTTGGCAAGGCCTGGATCAATCGGGGCCATACAACCAGATCCGGTGCCGCACGGTGCAGTAGCCGATGCCAAACGCGTACGGGTCGTCCTCGTCTTGGTCAAAAACGCGCTCACCCGGGTACTGTACTTCCAACAAGTAGCGCTTGCACTCGTCAAGGTCCATACTCTGGCTCGTCTGGCCAGCCGACAAGGTGATAAAATCCGCACCGTGGCCAATGGCGGTCACCTCATTGCCGGTGGCCTGAGTATAGCAGGCGTAATTGCCGAGGATCGCCCCTCCTGCGATGCGCATCGCGTGATCGTAGGGTATGCCCGGAGACCAGCTAACGGTTGTATTCCCAGGCGTGACTGTGCTGCCGGCCGAAGGGGAAGAGAATTCGATCGCGGGCGGACAACTGAAAGTGAGCGAGCGATTATCCTCTGGATCAGTGGTCGTGACGTCAATGGTAAAGGTTGTGCCCGGTCCGCCGGAAAGGTCCGCCGTCGCCAAATCATAAAGTCCCCCACCCGCGTGCGACACCGCCACGCCGTTGACCCTGACCACGGCGTCCTCGACGTCCTCATGGTCGCGGGTCACCAGAATTTTACCGGAGACCTGCTTTTCGTTGGCGGTCAGAATGTCCGTAACAAAAATGGGTGTCGCGCCGATCTGAAGCGACGGTGCGTATTCGTATGTTCCCAGGTTGCCTTTGGTTTCTCCTTCTTTAACCTTCCAGCCTTCCCTGTGCAGGGTATTCTCCGTCATTTTGGCCCGGCCGTCCAGGGTATCGTACACAGATACCTCTGCGGTGTCTGCGCTGTACGTCATGCTGGCCTCATATCCCGCATCCCTGAGCGGTTGAAGCGCTTTGTCCTGCATGAAAGCGTAATCTTTGTCCTTGGCGTGAAAAACAAGTTTTTTATACCCCGCGAAGGTAAAGGAGACCTCCTCGTAGGGATCAGTGTACACCGTTCCGTCCGGTCCGTTAAGACCGGAGGGCTGAGCGTACTCTTCATAAAGAATACCTCCTGTGGACCCATCCGTGCTACCCCAGTAGACGTGAATCTTGGGTAGATTGGCCTGATTGGAGGAAACTTTGATTTGGGTGCCGCCGTCCGTCGCAAAGCGCTCGCACCAGAACCGGTATCCCGACGGCACAGTCCCGGTCATCGCGGTATCGCCCGCGTCGAACGAGCACATTCCAAGTATCTCCGCCGTGCTCTCTTCGACGATTTCAACCTGCTTGACCTCCTTCGAACCACACACCTCCACGCCAGGTGCGCCTTCGACCGGAATGCACTCAGGCGCCGAGACCGTCACGGTGCACCAGAATGCTCCCGACGGAGTAGCGCCGGTGACGTTGTCATTACTGGAAGAGCCGGAACCCGAACAATTGGCCAACATCAACAGTACAATCGATATAGCAAGTATCCTGTTCATCTCTATGCCACTCCTATTTGTGAGCCATTAGAAAACCGGCACCGCCCTGATCCGTATGGCAGGTGCGCACGAATCACGCTATGATCGCAAGGCTGCGCCCACGGCCCTGCGGGCGTGCTCTTATTTTTCGTGCGCGCAATTTAACAATGGAAGGTTTACAGATGGGGTACAGATAGCGGATGGGATGCAAAAGGGTGCGCATAGGTGGTCGAACCCTGAAGCGATCTTCAATCAAGCGGTGACCCTATGGACAACTTGGGTACTGCATAATATTTTTCTATCTGGGTATCCACCTCGGTCAACTGAGATACGGCGTGGGGTGACGTAGGAAAACCCCGGTGATCCGGGTGGGTGGGAAGGAGATGCCATGAGACGTTTACGAACCATCGCCGCGATGGTCGGCATGCTGTTGGCGATGTGCAGCATGGCCCTTGCTGACACGATCGCCGGAACGTGGACCAAAACAACCCATCCGGACACCCACAACATCGTTCTCTTATACAGCGATTCGGAGATCGTGAAAGCCATCGGCTACGCGCAAGTGGGCGGTGTGCCGGCCTACTGGTATGGCGAAGGCACTTTCCGAAAAGGACAACTCGCGTTACAATACCATTATAGTGCGGAGGCGACACCCTTTGGTTGGGAACCCGAAGGCCGGATGCTGCTGACAGTGACCGCGGATGGTACCACCCTGCGCGGTACGGCAACCTCACGATCGGGCAACTGGTCCGAATCGATCGAAATGCGACGGATTTCCTTCGTCAAGCAGCGCTGAATGCGCGTTTTATCGTTTCAGGCGACTGCAAAATCCCATCCCATCTCAATCGCCAGATAATGCGGAAGAAGCATTATCGATCGCGAGAAATCCAAGCCTGCTGTTTCGATGTGATGCCGAATTTTTGATGAGAAAGGAGTTGTTGCGGCCACAACGGATCTGAGTACCACTGGGGGGGCTTCCGTAGATTCCGGATCGTTGGCGGCGCAACAGGCCTCGGGATCCGAAGAGACATAATGCGCCCGACACATGATGGGCCGCACCGGATAGGCACTGCATGCCTGGTCAACCAGCAAAGGGCAGCAATGCTCGTAACCGGAAAAATCGGCCTGGGCGTCGATAATGGCCGCCGGGTATCTACCCGGTCTGGAATTGTCCCATGCATGCCATTGCCGGGTTCTCAACTGAAGGTCATTCATCTGATCCAAGCTAAATTCCCGTTTGAGATATTGCACCAATGTATGCGCTTCTGCAGGGTTCGTCAGAATATGACACCGGCAACAGCAACAACAGCCCAGTTTGCACATGGGAACAATCCCCTCTTGGCTGCGCAGCCGATCCATTTCACGCGACGCTGCGTCATCCGCCGAGGCATACACATCGTTGACGAATTTTTCTTCAGGTGACATGGGGATATCCGTCCCGAATTCCCCCCGGTTACGATCAATCAAATGACCCACTCCTTTTGGACAGGGACTTCTTTCTTACCCTCAGGGAACATACCCGACCCTCGTAAAGGATCGGCTTATTACCCCACACCGGCGATAACCCCAGGGGCGTAAGCCGATGATCCCTGCCAGCAATACCAGCGATAGATCTGTCTTTACATTTAAGCTTTGCATCCTATCGCCCCTGGATTGGATTTGCAAGGTATTGAATACCCTACTTGACCTCACGTTGCCGCGTCGTGTGCTCCCGATTGGCAATCGGGTTACTCCCAAGCCATAGCCTGTATAAAGCATGAAGATGAAGAACTCTCATTCTTTTGCGCGGGGGTATCGAGCGCGTCGTCCGGGAGTTGTGCGTTTAAATCGGCGTACACCCGGTCTGCAATCAGGGCATGCATACGGGTTGTCGGGTGCTTGTCGTCCCAAAAAAGGGAACCGCCACCATCGAAATTATTCGGGACACTGAAATTGGGCGACGCTTGCGTCACGTTGTCGAAACCCAAGGCGCCCGGATCAACGAGGATTTCCAGGAACAAAGCATCCACGTCAAATTCATAGATGCCGATATTTGGATAAGCGGCACTGAACGTGTCGATCAGGCTTGCCAGGGCCGCATTGAAGTTGGTGGAAAATGCAGTGGCCTCAGGTGCATTGACCGATCCCAGCCTGTGCGGTATGGCGCCCAGATCGGGCAAATTCAGAATCAGTACAAACATGGCCCCGTTGGCGACCAAGTCGCTCATTGCGTTGTCGATATTGTTAACGGCCTTTTGAAAATCCCCATCCCCGTTAAAATAATCGTTTCCTCCGATCCAGATCATATACAGGTTCGTCGGCGAAAGCGGGGGACCCGTCGCCATGATATAGGCCCTCACCTGTTCGATCAGTCCCGGCGGTGTCAATCCATTGGATTGGGCACCCCCTAAGGCGCGGTCGGTTAAATTGGTGTCAAAGTGGGCTGGATCGGTTAGGTATTCGACCCACACCGGTCCATTGGAAAAACGGCTTTCCCAGTACAATTCCGGATCAGGCAGCGGCTGTCCCTCAAACAGCCCGTAATTTCCATTGTCCGACAAGCTGTCACCGAAGATGACGATTTCACCGAAGGGTCCTGCCAGGGCGTTCGATGCACCCAGCAGAAGCGATAGTGTTAAAAGGATACGGATAGCCCAGGACGCTTTCATTTTCATCGTTTTTCTCCATGTTTGGTTCATTCAATAGCGTGTGCGCTATCATTCACTTCCATTTGACGGACAGCGGCGGCGCACAGGCGACCTGGCCCATCCTACTTGTCGAACAGTTTCTTGATCTGGCCGAGCTTTTCTTGAACCTTCCCATCCGACTTTTCGCCTTTGCCTTCGGCTTCCAAGTCGGGGTTCATGCTCACCTGTCCGGCGATCTCCTTGATTTTGCCCTTCACTTGATGCAACTGGCCTTCTGCTTCGTCCCTGGTTCCTGATTTCATGGTATCCTCCTTCAACGGTAGTATTCGTGAATCCTTCGCTGCCTTAAGTACAATCTTTATGCCAAGTATCGATCGCGCATGGCCGGGACGCTCATCGTTTCGATTTTGTAGAAGAATAATTATAAAAAGCAATTTTCTCACCGGCTTTATCAGCCACGGAATAAAGGTCATATTTAATCGTTGGTCATATGTGGCCCTTTTCCGGTATGCCGTGGCGGGATGGGTGACAATGCCGAGGGCGGGCTGAAGGAGAGCTTGACGATACGCAAAATTGATAGAAATACCGACGATGCAATAAAAAGCATCTGAGCAGGGGGGACGCGATCAGCGCCGGCTTGTTGGGATATCAGCCGCAATAGCGAACCCTCTGCTCACCCTATCTGGGGATATGGAGTATAGCAGGAAAGCGTCTTAATTATTCACTATTCAAACAGAAGTAAAATGGATTTGCAACCTCAAGGCGGCCCGCCCTGCGAATCCTTGTAGAAGTAACGGGTGCATCGCGATCGCTCGTGCGGCCGTGCCCCTGTTCCTCTGCAGCGATGACCCGCCGGCTGCTGGCAAAAACCGGGAGCACTCTGCTGAAAGTGACTTCAATCGTCGACCCACCGCCATGCAGCAGGACAAGCGGAATCCCGTCCCCGCAACCATGCACTTCGTAGTACATATTGATGCCATTAACAGGGGCATGGCCGCTCTCCAGCGCCTTCAATTGAGGAATTGACATGCTCTCACCAGATCTAAGCAATACTGCGGATCACGCGGCAGGGATTGCCGGCCGCGAACACGCCGTCAGGAATATCCCTCGTCACGACACTCCCAGCCCCGATCACGGCGCGCGAGCCGATCCGCACGTCCGGACAAATGATCGCTCCGCCGCCGACCCACACGTCGGAGCCGATCTCAATCGGCTTCGCGAACTCTTGGCTACGGCGAAGTTCCGCATCGAAAGGGTGGGTTGCTGTGTAGATCTGAACAGCCGGACCAAAGAGCGTAAAGTTCCCAATGGTGACGCGCGCTACGTCAAGCACGACGCAATTAAAGTTAAAGAACACCCGCTCGCCGAGTTCAATATTCCGTCCATAATCGCAGAAGAACGGCGGTTGCATCCAAACGGTATCGCCGCCCTGGCCGAACAGCTGGCGTAGAATGCGCCTGCGTTCTTCCAACTGCCCCGCGCGGGTCAGATTGAGATCCTGGCAGAGGTCCCTTGCGCGGTCGCGCGCGCGGACCAGCTCTCCATCAAGGGGATTATATAGCTCCCCTCTAAGCATTTTTTCCCATTCAGAAGACATATCACCTCTCGTTAGCCTGCAAATACAGAATGTCGTGAGTAGCTTTCACTTGTTCTGCAGCAAAAGAATTTGTCTTTTGGTGCGGCGGTCTCAGCGATCCGGTGCAAATTGAAGCCAGAATTTATCCTCTATGGGTCAGTTGTGATTTCGGTCGGTGGCTGAAAGATGCCGCGCTTGCCAGCGTAAATAAGGAGATAATAACCAGCAATCCGACCGCCCAAATATGACCGTCCGCCATTGCGCTTGTACTGACTTGCTGCAAGATGATGACCACGCTAACTGCGCCCACCGCACCCCCTACCCGCTGAGCGATGTTCACTATCGTCGATGCGTCTCCCATCTCCTTAGCGAAAACAGCTGTATAAGCCGCGGTCATTGCAGGCATCTGTGCGAGAGCCAGGCCCATGCCGCGGATGGCAAGGGCAATTACCAAAATAGGATCCGACAGCATGCTCGGTGCAAGAAACGGCACAGTGCTTACAAGTAATAAGACAGCTCCTGTAAAAGAGACAATCCCGGCGCCATGACGGTCCGTCAGTGCACCGGCTATCGGTAAAACGAGGGCACTCCCCAACCCCATCACCAAAAGCATCACCCCAGTTTCGGCTACGCTCTGACCCAACACGAGTTGTAGGTATAAAGGCACAAGCAGGAGCCCTCCATACATGTTCGCTCCCGTGAGCGCTGTCGTGGTAGTGGCCGATGTGAATGATTTTCGATGAAACAGGCGCAAATCGATCAGCGGGTTTCGGCTTTTCAGTGATTCAGCGACGAAAATGGTGACCAACACCGCGCCGATAAGAACGATTCCACCAGTGATCCATGTAAAACCGGCGCCACCTATTTCGGTGGCTCCATAAAGTAACAGGGGCAAACCGATGCCAATGCGCATTAAGGCCTTGAAATTCATGACGCGATCAGTGTTCATAGCGCCACCAGGGACGAGATGATGGGCAGCGATAAGAGCAATAATGCCAAAGGGGACATTGATCCAAAATAGCCAGCGCCATGAGAAGGATTCAAGGAGTACACCACCAACAGCCGGCCCTATGGCAGGACCAAGAGCCACGACAAGCCCGAGAACGCCCATAATTCGACCAAGCTGTTGTTTCGCAACGGTTGAACCGATCACGGCCTGACCTGCCGGCACCATCACTCCTCCAGCAAGCCCTTGCAAGAGGCGCGCAGTAATGAGTGTCAAAGGACCGGGAGCCAGCGCACACAAGGCGGAGGTCACCACAAAAAAGAACAGACTCGCTGCCCACACTCGCCCATATCCGTAACGGGTTCCCATCCATCCGGCTGCAGGCAGCGAAACCGCCAAAGCGCAAAGGTATCCCGTGGCTACCCATTGTACCGCAGAAAGCGTCGACCCCAAATCCACTCGAATAGATTCAATGGCAAGGTTCGCCACGGTGGAATCGAGCATTGCCATGAACGCGCCAGCGCCTGCGACTGCGGCGATTGCCCAGGTTCGCCAGGCAATAGGCGTTGGGTATGTTGTGTTTCGATCATATAGTTCCCCAACTTGCATAATCCTCTTAATGCCCATGTTAAGCCAATTTTTTTAATGTTTGCTTGGTAGTAAGCACCTGTGCGTACGGTACAGATAATGCGGCCATAAATGATGCGTGGACATCTGATGCTTTCACAGTTTTGTCTTTGAAAACCAAATCTCTTGTTGCACAGGCATCTTCAACAACAACACAGTTAAAACCATAATCAAATGCGGCGCGCGTTGTCGCATCAACACACATGTGGCTCATCGCTCCACAAATGACAACAGTATCTTTTTCAGTCTTTTTCAGTATTTCCAAAAGCTCTGTTTCACGAAAGCTGTTTGGGTAGCTTTTGTTCACAACTTTTTCACCCTTTATAGGAGATACCATTTCATTTATCTCTACGCCTTTTGTATTTGGCAAAAAGAAAGTAGCACCTGGACGAGCTGATATATGTTGAATATGGATTATCGGCAGATTCTTGCTTCGAAATGTCCTCAATAGCTGTTGTGCATTTTCAGCAGCTTGTTTGATATGTACAAGCTCCATTTTACCACCAACGAAATAGTCGTTCTGAAGGTCAACTAAAATTAGGCTTGCATTCATTCTTTTTCTCCAGTTGTAGGTAGATAATAACGCATGTGTCACGGGCGGCATGCTCCTCGCCGTCCGAGCTTTCGCGCTGCTCCTGATTTTTCGCCAAAATAGGACAGAACCGCATTGGGAGCAATCAGGGACGCCCTTGGGAGCAATCAGGGAGCAATCAGGGACGCCCTTAACTTTTTAACTTATTTCAGTTTATACTCTTCTTTGGCCGCAATCTCAGCGCCGCATCTTACTGGTTTGCTGACAGCCACTGTTGAAATTTTCCTTGGCGGGCCAGCGCGGTCATGCTCAAATCCGTAAATGCACCGAATCATCATATCGTCGTTTTCATTTTTGTATTGAGGGCAGCTCAAGGACATTTATTCTCCTATTGCTTTCCTGCGCATGGTTTATCAGCAACTGCCACCGATTGAGCTTAACAGGGGCGACCGCGCTGTGAGATAGTAATCGATAGGGGACGCCCTTAACTTTTTAACTTATTCTAGTTTAATACTCTTCTTTGGCTGCAATCTCAGCGCTGCATGTTTTGCTGACAGCCACTGTTGAAATTTTCAATTAGCAGGATAGCGCGTCATGCTCAAATCCGCAAACGCACCGAATCAGCATATCGTCGTTTCCATTTTTGCATTAGGGCAGCGTCAGGACATTTATTCTCCTATTGTTTTCCTGCCGATGGTTTATCAGCAACTGCCACCGATTGAGCCTAACAGAGTCGTCCGCTGTGAGTTAGTGAACTTTCAGAAATCAGGATCGCGGCCGCGTCTGCTGCAGCGTCATGTTCGGCGCGGCCGTTATATGCTCCGGGAATCATACGCCCACTGGAGCAACGCCTGGCGCTGACGGGGACGGCAATTCCGGTCACCGCAGCGGCAGTGCTTCTTCACCTGCGCAACATGTCGTCGAAATGCGCGCCAGCGTTTGATCTGACGGTCGTCGTCCGGACAACGCCGGCCCATGTAATACCGGCAATACCACTGAAACCAACCGCGCGGATCTTCCCGATAGATCCACCCCTTCTGTTGCCAGTAAGAGAGTGGCTGGGCCGCGCTTACGCTGAAATAGTTCAACCGCGGGTCGTGACGTTCGGGACTGAGCTTGGCGTTGGTGAACCAGTCGGGTGGGAATTCCGCAGTGCAGTCCGTCATGTACTTCCCGCCGAAAACGCCAAGTTCGAGCATCTCTTTCGGTGTTAGCTCGGGGCTAAAATCCGGATGGAAATTTCGGCCGATCGGCTCGGTCAATAAATAAATGTAGCCCTGTTGCATCAGATCATTGACCTCGACCCTCTTCGGCTTCATATCTATCCCTTGATTAATTGCCGAACGGTTGAACTGTTCGGCGCGCGATAGTGACTGACAACCAAATAGGGAACCTCCGGGAAAGCACGCCAGTCCTTCGCAACCGCACGCGTGAATTGTTATACTTTCTCTATAAAGAACACCAAGGCTCTGTACTGCGCGACTTTTTTGCAACCACCCAGTAATGGGTTCGGCTATTTATTTCTATATCGGCGCTGGTTGAAATCCTCCGAGGGCTTTTTCAAGGAATTCGGCAACTGCCAATGCAACGTCTTCCCGCCATGGATGGGCAACAATTTGCACGCCAATGGGAAGCCCATTAGGGGATGTGCCGCCACGTACAACAGCCGCAGGCCATCCTGTCAGGTTATACGTCATGGTATAACTGAACGCCTCCAAATCAGCATTCAATGATCCGTGCGGCATGGCCGGAAAGGCATTTACAGGACTAAGAATCACGTCATAGTCTTTAAAGAATGACAACAGGGTGCTGCGAAATCGGCACCATGTCATCATCAGGGTATCGAACTGAGTAGCATCCATAGGTTTTGCGAGCCCCAACCACGGGAGGGTATGTGCCTTTGTAGCGGCGTCCTGCAGCAATCTTCGGATCGAAACACCACCGTCTGAAGATAATAGCGCAATCATCAGATCGTAAGACTGCTCAATACCTGTTGGGCGTATCTCCGTTATGATTAAACCTGCATCGCCTAAGAGTGCTGCTGCCTGCCGAACCACTTTGTCTGTTTCCGATGAAGGCGCAATGATTCCGTTGTCTGCATGGAAAGCAACCCTGAGACTTTTCAGATTCACCTTTTTTGGGTCAGCAAGTACCATTGGAACGATACCAGGATCGATATCGTCAGGCCCGGCGATAATCGGAAGAACCAGCGACAGGTCGTCCACGAACCGTGCCATGGGGCCCATCTGTTGGAAAGAGTCCAACACACCACCAAAAGAGAGAATGTGCCCTGTGCGTGGCACACGCCCTGAAGTGGGCTTGATTGTGGCAATGCCACAGCAATGAGAGGGGTATCGAAGACTTCCGCCGTAATCACTTCCGATATCAAATGCAGATCCGCAAGCGGCCACGATGGCCGCAGGTCCGCCACTGCTTCCACCAGGAGACCGTGAAAGATCATAAGGATTGTTCGTCTGGCCGTATATTAAGTTGTTGGTTTCGTAGGAGAGCGTCAATTCCGAGGTGTTGGTCTTACCCAGCAGTATAGCGCCAGCGGCACGTAAGCGGCTGACAATTGAAGCATCTTTGGAGGGCACAAAGTTTGCTCTTCCCTTGGTTCCCCCTGTGGAGATCAGGCCCGCTGTATCAAATGAATCTTTTATGGTAAATGGCACCCCATGCAGCGGGCCTGAAATATCACCTGATGCCAGCGCTGCGTCGGCTTTCGCTGCCTGGTCATGTGCGGTTTGTTCTGATAGCTGCACAACGGCGTTCAGATTTGGGTTAACTTCTTTTATTCGATTTAGATAGGCATCTACAACTTCTGTTGCGGAAACATCCTTGTTGCGTATGGCTTTGGCAAGTGCTGTAGCTGAAAGGTTGATTATGGGGTGCATGTTTTGCCTTTTACCGGATGTTCCGTGATCGCCATCGCAGGCAATGCAACAAGACGATAAGCGGTACTGCCTGCATCTGAATTGTGGCAGGAGCTGCCGATAGGTAATCGGAAAGCGCACCTGTGTCAATGGTCGGTTCGGAACTTATCGACGAATAAAGGCATCCCTCGTTGCGCGTCTGTAATCGCCCTGCGCTCATCTCCTTAATAAAATGGACAAAATCGCTTTGATATGCGATACAGTTGCACTTGGAAAATATGGCCGGGGCGTTCGGAATTATCACGTTATATAAAGGTGTTAATTCCGATCACCCCTTTGAACTAAACTGTAGGCCTTAAACTATCTTTCCACTTCTTTATGATCTCGATCACCAGCTTCTTGCACCGCGATGTACTGAAGAACCTGATCCGTCGGTGGATGTACAATCAGCCTTCACCGGGGGACGCGGAGGCCTTGAATCGTCTGGTGCATTTCAATACGGCCTATGTGTCCCGATATCTGCCAGTGTTTGCGGATCTGATTTTCCAGCAGGTGCCTGCCGGGGAGCCGATCAGCGCGCGGGTGTCCCGGAGCAAGGCCGATCTGAAGGATGCCATTGTCGTCAACTGCCCGCTTCGCAACGCGCGCATTGAGCAGTTGATTAGCGGTTATCGATCCGATCCCGGTCTGTTCTACAGGGAGACGCCTTTTCATGGGGTCCTCTATTTTGCTGAGGGTTCTGAGGGGCCGCGCGTGATCGGGTCCAGCCGAATTAAGCGGGTGCGCCGGTTGGCCGAAAAAACAGCTCGGCGCATCATCGACGCGCTTTTTGAAAATATCCGGCACGATGCCGATCGGCTGGCTTTCGAGCGCGCTGTGAGCATTGGGCTTGCCAAGGAGGCTTTGATCACGCCGCGCGATCAGATGGTGGAAGAGTTTCAGAAGGCGGAAGGCCGTTTATTGATGGATCTGCGGCAGGGCCATCCGATCCTGCCTGACAATATGGTGATTCAGGATGTGGCCGGCATGAAAGTGATTGTCGAGGATGGGTTCCGGGATGAATTTCTTGCCAGGCTCCGAAACCTTGCGCGCTGCGAACTGATCGAGGTTGAAGAACACCGGGGCCGTTACAATGCGCTCAATCTGATCGTGCGCTACCGTCCTGATCGTGAAGCGTTGATCGCCCATCCGCCGGGTGAGCGGTTGCGTCGTCGGATGCAGGCCGGCGGAATGCCCGCTGCTGATATTCATGACCAGTTCAAGGCGTTTGTTCTTGACGCCGAAGAAGATGTTCATATCGAAGTGATCGTTTGCAACTACCAGGAGATGCTGGAGAGTGAGATCGGCCGCTGCATGCATGAGGACCGTATCATGCAGCAGCGTTTGAGCCAGCAGTATATCGGGCCCCTGGCGCGCAACATCGAATTTTTGATGGCCTATATGTTCGCTTTTGCAGCCTCTTCGCGAACCGAGATCGGGGCGTTGCCGATCCGTTTGTGGGAGCGCTACTTGCCCGATTATTTCGAAGAAGTGCTGATGGGGCTGTTTGATGCGCCGCGTCTGGAAATTTTTGAATGAAGATGATGAATGTGGACCGAAAAGACCTGAGCCGCCGTTGACGGATAGAAATCGGGTTGTCCGCGAAGAGAAGAATGGAGTGGGAAAGCGATGAGCGCTGAAATGGTGACAATAATCGTAATGTATACCGCGGTTGGCGCAGTTGCGGGCGTGCTGGCCGGACTGCTGGGCATCGGCGGTGGGCTGGTGATCGTTCCCATGCTTGTCTACTGCTACGCATTGCAGGGCGTGGACCACAGTATCATCATGCAGGTGGCCTTGGGGTCGTCGATGGCCAGCATCATGTTCACAGCCGTTTCCAGCTTCATGGCCCATCACCGGCGCGGTGCGGTGGACTGGCCGATTGTGCGCAAAATAACGTTAGGAGTGCTGCTCGGCACGTTTTTAGGGTCCTGTTTTGCAGCCCGGTTACCGACTGATTTCCTCAAGGGCTTTTTCGTGCTTTTTCTGTATTTCGTGGCCACCCAGATGCTGTTAGGCAAAAAGCCCAAGCCGACGCGCGAGATCCCGGGCCAAATCGCCATGTTCGGCGCCGGCAATGTGATCGGCATTTTTTCAAGTTTGGTCGGCATCGGCGGCGGGACCCTTTCGGTTCCTTTTATGATGTGGAACAATGTGCCGGTTCATCGCGCAATCGGAACGTCGGCCGCAATTGGTTTTCCGATCGCCATTGCCGGAACGGTTGGCTACGTGGTCAACGGGTTGGGGGTCTCGAGCCTGCCGGCGTATTCGCTTGGCTTCATCTATTTGCCTGCCCTGGCGGGCATCGTGGCGGCAAGCGTATTCACCGCGCCGCTGGGGGTTCGGCTGGCGCACCATTTGCCGGTGGACAAGCTGAAACGCGTTTTCGCTTTTCTTCTTTACGTGGTCGCCACACGTATGTTGGTCGGCATCTTCATGTAGGCGGGTTACAGGGCCCGGCGCGCGTTCAGGTAGCGCGCGATCACATCTGTCAGCTGTACGAATTCACCCACGGCAAGCGTTTCAGCGCGGCGCCGCGGATCGATGCCGGCCTGCTCCAGCACGGCCAGGGCACCTGCGTTGTCCAGGGGCAACAGGCCGCCGGACAGTGCGTTGCGCAAGGTCTTGCGGCGTTGGCCAAAAGCGGCCTGGACGACCCGCACGAACAGGGCTTCGTCGCCTACAGCCGGATCGATGTGCGATTTGAAGGTGATGCCCAGGACACTGGAACCGACTTTGGGTTTGGGGTAAAACATCTCCGCTTTGACGTCGCGTAATACGGACAGGTCGGCGCAATACTGCAGAATCACCGAAAGGCGGCCGTACGTCCGGTTGCCGGGCGGCGCGCACAGGCGATCGGCCAACTCTTTTTGAAACATCAACACGGCACGCCGCACCACGGCACGCTCTTGGATCAACTTGACCACCACCTGCGACGAAATGTTGTAGGGAAGGTTGCCGATCACCGTCAGGGATTGTCCGAAATCCTGGGCAACCTGGGCCAGGTCAAGGGTCAGGATGTTGTGTTCGCGCACCTGCACGTGCTCTAAACCGTGCGCCAACAGTTCGGCGCGCAGCAGCGGCACCAGTTGCCGGTCTTTCTCCACGGCCAGGAACTTACCCGTCCGGCGCCCGGCCGGGATGGTCATGGCACCTAATCCGGCCCCGATCTCCAGAACGGCGTCGCTTTGATCGATGCCGGCCAGATCGACGATCTTTTCGGCCAACGAGGGTTCGCGCAGAAAGTTCTGGCCGAGTTCTTTGCGGGCGTGCAGATTCCAGGCCGTCAGCAAGGTCTGGGGGGATGTCATGTTTGTTTTCTCCTGGGTGGATTGAACGCCCTGGGCCATGTGCCGGGGGTGATTCAGCGCGGGTACGCTACCACAGGGTCCGGGAGAATTCAACTTGGTTGGTTTTGGGGGTTGAGGGAGGTTCGCCCCTACGGTAGAACGATGTTCCGGCACTGAGATCAAGCCGGCGTGGACGCAATTACCCTGGGGGTTATTGCCACACTACTTGACTTTTGGGGCGCAATTCATTAGCAATGCTGACGTTCATAGGAAATGTTGCAAAAAAATCTTATGGTTATATTGTATATCCAGTAACCGTACGTTCCACCACTGAAGGTTTCCAGGCGGAGGTTGCGATGCCCAAAAAGAAGGGAAAATTGGTCAGTTTTGATGCCATGGTCAAGTTCTTCATGCACAACTACAATATTCCCACCAAAAGGGACATCGATGGTATCACAGCGCGACTTGAACGCATCGAACGCCTGATTGCGTCTTCCTCGGTCAGCAAAAACCGACGCGGCAGCGATTCCGCAACCGCCAAGCAGCCTGCCGAGACAGCCTCCGACGTGGTGCTGGAAATCATCCGGCGCTACCCGGAGGGGGTGGGATTTGCCGACATCAAACTTCAAACCGGGTACGAGGAAAAGAAATTGCGCAACATCTTGTTCAGACTGCACAAGTTGAACAAGATCAATCGCCGCAGCCGAGGCATTTACATCCAGGCCTGAGCAGCGCGCAATTCCAACCGGTGCCTAAAAGAAAGCATACCTATGACCCTCTCTTTGGACCCCATCAATGCCGATCTCGCGGTCGGTCAGGAAATCTCAGGCTATCGCGTTGTGCGCATCACCGTTCTCGAAGAGATCGGCGCCATGCTCTACCGGCTTGAGCACCTGGCCACGGGTGCCCGCCATCTTCACATCGGCAACGCGGACGACGAAAATACGTTCGGCGTCACGTTTAAAACCGTGCCGGCCGATTCCACGGGCGTGGCGCATATCCTGGAGCATACCGTTTTATGCGGGTCACGCAATTTTCCGGTGCGCGACCCGTTTTTTTCGATGCTCAAGCGAAGTTTAAGCACCTTTATGAACGCCTTTACGGCGTCCGACTGGACCATGTATCCGTTCTCCACCCAGAATCGCAAAGATTTTTACAACCTGATGGATGTCTACCTGGATGCGGCCTTTTTTCCCAAGATCGATCATCTGAGCTTCAAACAGGAAGGCCACCGACTGGAGATCGAGGCCGACCCGGCGCAGGACGGCCAGCAACGGTTGGTCTACAAAGGGGTGGTTTACAATGAGATGAAGGGGGCCATGTCCTCGCCAGACCAGGTGATGGGCCGTTCGATGCTCAACGCCCTGTACCCGGATACGACCTACAGCAACAATTCCGGCGGCGACCCGGCCGCCATTCCCGGGCTGACACATGCGCAATTGGTGGCCTTTCACCAGCGCCACTATCACCCCAGCAACGCCTATTTTTATACTTACGGCAATCTTCCGCTCAAAGAGCATCTGGCGTTTATCGCCGACAAGATCATGCGCCATTTCGATCGTATCGATCCGCGCACCGATGTGCCCTCCCAGCCCCGCTGGAACGCTGCGCGCACGGCACGCTACACCTATCCGCTGGCTGATAGCGAGGACCCTTCGCGCAAGAGCCAGGTTGCGCTGGCCTGGTTGACCAGCGATATTCGCGATACTTTCGAGGTTTTGGTCCTGTCGGTCCTGGAGCAGGTTCTTCTGGGCAATGCGGCCTCGCCACTGCGCAAGGCTTTGATGGATTCCGGTCTGGGCAGCACGTTGAGCGACGGCACGGGCTACGATGCCGATAACCGCGACACCCTTTTTGCCTGCGGTTTGAAGGATACGGCCGAGGATTCGGCCGATGCCATCGAGCGGATCATCATGGATGTGCTAGAGGGATTGGTGCGCGACGGCCTGGACCCCGAGCTGATCGCTTCGGCCATTCACCAGATCGAGTTTCACCGTAAGGAGGTCACGAACACGCCCTATCCTTACGGCCTCAAGCTGAAGCTGATGACCATCGGCAGCTGGCTGCACGGCGGCGATCCCGAGCGCATCCTTCAGCTGGATGCCGATTTCAAACGCCTGCACCAGGAGATCGCGGCCGGTCCGTTTTTTGAAAACCGCATCCGGCACTACTTTCTGGACAACCCACACCGGGTGCGGCTGATGCTGGTACCCGATCAGCAAAAGGCCCGACAGGAAGAACAGCGCGTCCGTGCGGAACTGCAAGAGCGCTGGCGGCAACTGGATGAGGCGCAGCGTCAGCAGATCATCAGCGACGCGGACCAGCTCAAAGTGCGCCAGGAAAGCCAGGAGGATATTTCGGTTCTGCCGACCCTGGCCTTGTCGGACATACCGCCGAAAGTGCAGACGGTCGTGCCGACGGATGCTTCCGCGCAACCGCCCTTGTGGCGCTATGTTCGTTCCACCACGGGCATTTACTACGTGAGCGGAACGGCCGGGGCGGCGCGGGTACCGCACGATCTGCTGCCCTGGGTGCCCTTTTTCTGTTATGCGATGGCCAAGATCGGCACGCGCGCCAGCGATTATGCGAAGATGGCGCGGCGCATCGATGCGGCCACCGGCGGGATCGGCTTGAATGCGCAGGCCCGCGTCATGTACGATCAAACACGTGGCTGCCTGCCGCTGATTCAGTTCAATGCCAAATGTCTCACCCGCAACATCGATCCGATGTACGCCATTTTTGAAGAACTGCTGGCGGAAGCCAACTTTCACGATTTGAGCCGCTTGAAGCAATTACTGGGAGAATTCCGCTCCGGGTTGGAAACCATGGTGGTGCAGAACGGCCACCGCCTGGCGATCTCCTTGTCGGCCCGCACGTTCGGTCCGGCCGGCGCCCTGGGCGAGATGTGGGGCGGCATCGAGCAAGTACGCACCATCCGGGGCATGGGCAACGACCTTAGCGATGCGGACCTGCAGGCACTGGCCGACCGCTTGGATGCTATCGCTCGCAGTGTGTTTTCCGAGGATAATTTTATCATGTCGGCCATCGGTGAAGCAGACGCGGTCGAATCAGCCACGCACAGAACCCACGGCAGCACAGTGCTCTCGGGCTTCAAACGCGACCCTCTGGAAATACGGTTTCCGACCCTGGAATTGCCCATGGAACCCTCGCTTCCCTACGAGGGCTGGAGCACGTCCACAGCCGTGGCCTTTGTGGCCCAGACGGTGCCGGCGGTCGGCCTCGACCATCCGGATGCCGCGCCGCTGGCGGTGCTGGCCAAGATGCTGCGCTCGCTTTACCTGCATCGTGAAATCCGCGAGAAAGGCGGCGCGTATGGCGGGTTCGCGCTGTACAATACCGAACTCGGGGTGTTCAGTCTGGCCTCTTACCGTGATCCGCATATCGTGCAAACGTTAAAAGTGTATGCGGGCGTCCATGCGTTCATCAAAAGCGGGGTGATCGGCGCCGAAGATATCAAGGAAGCGATTTTGCAGGTGTGCTCGGAAATCGACAAACCCGATCCCCCCGGCCCGGCGGCGCGCAAAGCGTTTCTGCGCAAGATCGTGGGCTTGACCGACGAGGACCGTCTGGCCTATAAACAACGATTGCTGAAAGTGACCCGAGAGCAGGTGCTGGCAACCGGCGAGACCTATTTCGCCGAAGCGCCGACCCGTTCGGGGGTGGCCATTATCGCCGGCCAGGAGCACCTGGCAGACGCCAACGCGCAACTTGGCCCCAAACCGCTGGCGCTCAACAGCATATAGCTCTGATCTGAACAAGCCGGACTTTATCAAGGAATAAATATATGACCCATGTTATCGGCAAAACACTTTCTCTTTACACTTTACACTTTGCATTTTACACGCCGGTTACTCTTTACACACCGACGCAGCCGGCCTGAGCATGCAATTTTTCGATCATGCCATCGATGCGCGCAAAGCCTTGCCGCTTTTGGAGTCGCTACGGTCCGCGTTGATCCGCATCGCCGTGGTGACGGTCACCTTGGCCGTGGCCGGGTATTTTCTTGCGGAACCTATCCTGGCTTACCTGCATCGCATCACGCAGACCGAGCTGGTCGCCTACGGTATCGCCGATACGTTTTTTTCCACATTGAAGATCGCCCTGGCGGTCGGTGTGATGGCCGGCATGCCGTACACGCTGTATGCGCTTTTCGCCACTGTGCCACGCCATTTTCCTAATTTTTCACGCAAGGCTTTCGTGGGTTTCTGGGCGGCATCGATGGTGCTGTTCGCCACCGGGGTGATCTTCTGTTTGAAGATCACCTTACCGTTCGGCATCCAGTTTTTGCTCAGTTTTGAAACCACGGATATCGTGGCCCTGATTTCCATACGTAAATTCGTGTCATTCTGTTTTTGGGTGATTTTCGGGTTTGGTTTGATTTTCGAATTGCCGTTGTTCATGATGCTGTTGGCCCGTATTGGTATTGTCGATGCCAAACGATTAGGCCGCTATCGCCGCTATGCGATTGTCGTGATCTTGATCGTGGCCGCCGTGCTGACGCCCACCCCGGATGTGTTGAACCTGCTTTTGATGGCCGGTCCGTTGTATCTTCTGTTTGAAATCGGATTGGTGGGGATGAAATTTTCGGGCGGAAAGAAGGATGAATAAAGGGTTGCGGTGCATTCACTGTGTGAAAACAGTGCTTATCAGGTAAGCGTTGTAACCGATGTAGCAGGCAAATAATGCTGTGCCCTCAAGTCGGTTGATGCGTCCGGGACCGCGGAATCCATAACAGATGAGGAAAAGAGAGACGGTCAGCGCAAACACGACCATCATGTCGCGGGAGAAAACTTCCGGACCTACCGCCATCGGGTGAATCGCACCCGCAATACCCACCACGGCCAGTGTATTAAATAGGTTGGAGCCAAGTATGTTACCCAGGACGATGTCGTGTTCGCCTTTGCGGATGGCGGCGATCGATGAAGCCAACTCAGGCAGCGACGTGCCAACCGCCACAATCGTCAGGCCAATGATCAGATCGCTGACCCCCAACCCGCGTGCGATTTCGACCGCTCCCCAGACCAGAATGCGAGAGCTTGCCATCAGCAGAATCAAGCCGACCACAAGCCAGAGCAACGCCCGCGAGATCGGCATGGCCTGAGCATCCAACTCGCGTGCCATTTCGTTGCCAAAGGCATCTGGGGATTTGCGCAGTCCTTGCCATATGGTCCAAGTCATGATCGCGGTAAAGACACCCAGCAGCACCAAGGCATCCGTACGGGTGATTTCGCCATTATAAATCTGCCAAGCGGCCAGCACTGTGACGGCGGTAAGCAGCGGCAATTCCTTGCGCAAAACCATCGAATGAACCGCGATGGGGCTGATCAGAGCTGTTACCCCCAGGATCAACGCGATATTGGCGATATTCGAGCCATAAGCGTTGCCGAGCGCGATGCCCGGGTTGCCCTGTAGCGCCGCGACGGCGGATACCACCATCTCAGGGGCGGATGTGCCGAAGCCGACAATCACCATACCAACCATCAACGGCGACATGCCGAAGTGACGGGCTGTGGATGAAGCACCCGCCACAAAACGGTCGGCGCTCCAAACCAGGAGCGCCAAGCCAAAAACGACAGCGAGAAAAGCCAATATCATAAATTTGTCGAACCCCATTCGCGTGTGTTGTGCCGAAATCGGTTTTATGCCTCTAAAGCAGAGGGCCGCCGGACTGCAGATCGACCATGCATCAGACATCGCATCTGGTCAATCGCAGCCCGGCGTCACTTATGTTACCCACAGACTTACAAAGGTATCATTTTCCGGTTCCGTCGGGTCCAACTTATATAGGCCACCCTCCCGTGAATTGCAATCGGGTTACACGCGCTGCGAAGCGAGCGCTTTTTTATCGGCCTGCCTCTGTTCGATCGGCAGCGTCAGACTGGGGTCCTTTTTAATGCGCACTTTCTGCATGAAGTAAACCGTAGACCACAGAGCTATTCCGGCAAAATCGATGAGCAGTGTCGGAATCTCGATGCCCGGTGTCAACCAATTTGCGGCATGCGGGAAAAATAGCAAAAACGTGGCCAGCGCGCAGACGCCCCACTCCAGAATGGTCATGCCACACAGAAAATACCCCATCGTCAGGCTGCCGAACGCGATGGTGCCCAAAATGATGGTCACCCACGTGCTGACCACCTGGTACCAGGGCATGATGAACCCGGGCCCGCCAAGCAGAAAACCAGGTGAAAAAGCGAACAGGAAGGGACCCATGTAAAGCATTTTGGCGAATTTGAACGAGGTCCAGCCGGTTTTCCAGGGATCGGCTCCGGCGATGGCGGCCCCGGCATAAGCCGCAACGCACACCGGCGGCGTAATGTTGGAATCCTGACTAAACCAGTAAACGATCATGTGCGAGGCCAGGACCGCCCATGATATCTGGGCCATGACCGCAATATAGTGAGGATCGTTGGGCATCATGCCCATCAACGGTTGACGCAGTTCCTGGAGGCTGACACCCCACAGGCTCCGGGCAATCATATCGGTCAGGGCGCCGACCGCGAGCACCGCGGTGATCAGGTATGCGGCGGTGACGGGAACCCCCATGCCCAACACCAGGGAGGCCAGCCCCACCAGCAATATCGCCAGCGGCAGGTGACCGAACGACAGTTCGATGATGATCTGGGAAAACTTGAGGCCGATGCCCGTCAATTGAATCGTGCCGACGATGATGCCGATAACGCCGACCGTGGCGCCGATCACCAGCGTGGCGCGCGATCCTTCGATCATGCATTGGAGAATTTTTTTGGCGCCCATGCGGTTGTCTTTGGTCAGCCAACTGACGCCAATGCAGGACAGAATGGCCCAGAAAGCCGCGTAGCCTGGAGAGTAACCGAACAGCATCATGACGACGATGATGACCAGCGGTAGCGACATAAACCATTCGGTCTTCAGAATCTCACGCGCCGTGCGCGCGTTGGGATCTTCATACCCGACCAAGCCCCACCGTTTGGCTTCGAAATGAACCATCACGAAGACCGACAGAAAATAGATCATAGCGGGGAAAATGGCCATGAGCATGATCTTGACATACGGGATGCCAGTCATCTCGGCCATGATAAAGCCGCCGGCGCCCATGATGGGCGGCATGAACATGCCGCCGATCGACGCAGCCGGTTCGATAGCGCCGGCCACATGTGGCCTGAAGCCGGCTTTTTTCATCAATGGAATGGTGAAAGCACCCGTGGAAACCGTGTTGGCAATAGCCGACCCGGACACCGAGCCAAAAAAACCCGAGGCCAGAACGGCCACTTTGGCTGGTCCGCCGGTGCTCTTCCCGGCCAGCGCCATGGGCAGGTCCAGAAAGAAACGGCCGGCGCCGGATGCTTTGAGAAAAGAACCGAAGAAGATAAAGAGGATTACATAGGTCACCAGAACGGTGGCCATGATGCCGAAAACCCCCTCCTCTTTGAGGTAGATGTGGTTCAATGCCCGATCCAACTTAAAACCTGTGTGGGCAAAGGCGTTCAGAACCGGCACCTGGTGCAGCAGATCCCCCCAGAGTGCATACGAAAGAAACATCAAACCCACCAAGGCCATCGACCATCCCAGCAGTCTCCGGGCAACTTCGAGGGAAATAATGATACCCAACACACTGACGGCCGTGTCCAGGGCATTTTCCGAGCCCATGCGGTAGTTGATATCCATGTATTCGATGATGTAATAGCCGACGACAAAAGTCGCCGCCAGGGCCGAGAACACGTCCATGGCGATGATTGAGGAACTTCCCCCCCGGGTATTGCCTATGTATTTGATCGGCAGAAAAAAACAGAGCGCGCCCACCAGACCCACCAAGGCATACACCACGTTGACCTGCGTAAAGGATTCCTCGGCGCCTTGGGATCCCAAAAGAAAATGAAGTGCAAAGTAAATCGAGAGAAATATATAGGTAAAAGGAATGACGGCATCGATGTAATAGCCCTTTTGCCGGGGCGTTCGGGATGTAAACGGGTACAATAAAAAGACGAGTACGTAGGTGATCAGGACATAAGTGCCTATGAAGTACTGGGTGTCCACCGGTGTGGCAGCGCAATACATATAAAACGCCACCATAAAGATGCCCAGACCGACAGTTATGTAATACCAGAGGCCGGATAAGGTGCGGCCGGACTTGGCATCCTTCTCGATGATCTCCTGGAGTCTCTTTTGATCGGCTGCGTGATCGAGTTGGGGTTCGCTCATTGATTTTTCCTTCGGCTCTCTACCGGGCTACCAACGAAGTGAAATTTTGAGAATGATAGCTACTTGGAGCATTTACGTTATCCGCTAAAATCCGAGGCGGCGCGTGGGGCGCCACCCCGGACAATGCAGGTGACTCTACGGCATCAGTTCGTCTGGAATGGTAACGCCCTGTTCTTTCCAGAATTTAACCGCTCCCGGGTGCAGCGGCACCGAGGAGCCGGAGAAGTTATTCTTCAGGTTCATTTCGGAGAATTCGTTTTTGGCCGTGACCATGGCCTGCATGCCGGCTTCGGACCACAGCGCCTTGGCGACCTCATACACCAGCTCGTCGGGCAAGTCTTTGTTGGCACTCAGGATAGTGGCATCCTGAAAGGTTTTGCATTCGGGCATATCTTTACCGTAAGTGCCGGCCGGAACTACTGTCGGGCTGTAGGCGAATTCTTTGTAAAAAGCTGTTTTTTCAGCCTCGATGCCGACATCCAGCAGGTTGACTTTTTCCTGCAGACTGGCCTCGATGATGGATGCATTGGGATATCCCACCAGCACCCAGAAAGCATCGATCTTGCCGTCTTTAAACGCACTGGCAGCGGCTGAGTACCCCATGAAGGTCGGTTTGAACTTGTCCCATACGCCGATGTGGCGGAAGAACCGTTCGGCACTGGCCGCGGCACCGGAACCGGCATTGCCGACAGCCACGCGCTTGCCCTTCAGATCCATGGCGGTCTTGATTTTACCATCCCCTTTGACCACCAATTGGGCCGGCGCACCATACAAATACCCAACCGATCGCAGTCCCTCATACTTATTGGTGTCCTTGGGCAGTTGGCCTTTGTAGGCCAAGGCGCTATCCACCGCATAGCACATGCCGAAATCCGTTTCGCCGCTGGAAACCCGTTTGACGTTTTCAACCGAACCACCCGACCCTACCGAGCTCGCCTGAATGTTGGGCGCAGCTTTGGGCACATAGATGGACATGGCATTGGAAAAGGTATTAAAGGTGCCTCCCGTCGGGCCTCCGCCGATCTTGATGCTGTACTGTTCCGCCATTGCCGGCGCAAAGCTCATAGCGACCACGGCCGTTACTGCCAACAGATGCTTTCCAAAAATGTTCATGCCAAAACCTCCTTGAATTGGATGGATGTATGGATGCGCGACCGCAAGAGCCGCCAGGGAACGCGAAAGCAATTATGTCTTTTCCGTGTGACATAATCTGTGCCCGCCGAACCGGCCGGCGCCGAAAGATTTGCCGAATGCCATTTACCGGTTACATCATGATTTAGTTGTAGCGGGCAAATGCAGGTTGGTCAATGAGGTGATTTCTGATTTTTTCGTCAGAAATTTTCTTACAAGTTAATTGTCGGTTCCAGCAGCGGTAAACCACTCACACGATTCACCTCTGTAATGGCTAAACCGGACAGTTACGACCTGCAGGCGGTGTTGCGTGCTATAGGGACTGGGATCCGGATCACTTTTTCTCAGGTGATCGGCTATCTGGGGCATTTTTTTTTGTGCGTGTCACCTGACATGCATCGCGCATTCAGGTGGACACTCCCATTTTGGGCAAAATATAGGCCTGCATGAGATACCAGACGCCTATCACGCCAACGATGATGAGAATTTCTATCATAGGGACTCCTTTTCGTACCGCGTGCGTGATTTTTATCGCACCCGCAACGCGGCCGAGTCGATTTCGTATTTTTTGATCTTGTAGTGAATCGCCCGCCGGCTGATGCCAAGCAACTTAGCGGCCTCTTTCTGCACGCCGCCCGATTGTTTGAGTGCCCGGACAATGGCATTTCGTTCGGTATCCTCAAGTGAGAAGGAGTTTTCACCAACGCTTTCTTCGGCGAGCTTGAAGGTCGGAAGACCCGAAAGATGCATGTCCTCGGGTCGCAGCACGTTTCCATGACAAAGAACAATGCCTGCCTCGATGGCGTTTTTCAGCTCGCGCACATTGCCGGGCCACGGATAGGATACCAGGTATTCGACGGTTTCCGGGGGCAATTTGGCCAGGCGGGTACCATTTTGACGCGCATAAGATTTCACAAAGAGATCGGCGAGCAGGGGGATATCTTCTTTCCGGTCGCGCAGACGCGGAATTTGCAGGGTCACCACGCGCAGACGGTAATACAGGTCTTCACGGAAGCGACCGTTCTTGATGTCATCGATCAGGTCGGAGTTGGTGGCTGCCAGCACGCGACAATCCACCGCATTTTCTTTCAAATCGCCAATGCGCCTGATCTTGCGGTCTTCGAGAAATCTGAGCAAACGAACCTGCATTTCCGTGGAAATATTGCCGATCTCATCCAAAAAAAGCGTCCCTTTGTCCGCTGTATCGATCAAGCCGCGTTTATCCGTCACCGCGTGCGTAAACGCGCCGCGCACATGCCCGAAAAGCTCGCTTTCCAACAAGCCCGCCGGTGTACTGCCGCAGTCCACTACCACAAAAGGCTGCTTGACCCTTGCGCTTAGACGGTGGATCAGCCGGGCGATGCGCTCTTTACCAACACCGCTTTCGCCCAGTATGAGCACATTGACATCGCTCAGGGCGACTTTGCGTACCAGTTCGTAGAGTTCCTTCATTTTGGGGCTGACGGCACTTTCCATATCGATGAGCAGGGTATCTTCATCTTTGTGTGGCGAAAGGCGCGGGTTTTCCTCGAGCACTTTTTTCAGTTTGTACACCAGCTCGCGTCCGTCAAAAGGTTTGGCCAGATAATCGATGGCGCCGGCCTTGACCGCTTTGACCGCATCGGGGATCGTCCCATAAGCCGTCAGAAAGATGATGGGCAATCCCGGATGGAGCGATCGGGCTTTGGTCATAACCTCCATACCGCTCATGCCGGGCATTTTCATGTCCGATATCATCAGATCGATTTTAATGTCTTTCAACAGTCGCAGGGCATCCTGCCCATTTTCCGCCTTGTAGATCGTAAAGCCGGAGGATTGTAAACGCGCTTCGAGAACTTGCAACACGTTTTGATCGTCATCCACGATAAGAATGGATGACATTGTTTCTGTCGATAAACCTGCCATTTATTTTTTTCCTTGCAACAAACGCCCCCCACCGGAGGCGGTTCGCGCAGCCGGCACTTATCAATCAATCTGCCGGTATGGCGCTTTTTTTCTTCTGTATTTTCTGATCGATGCTCTCGAAATCTTTGATCTGCTGGTTCAACCGCGCAATTTCTTTTTCGAGCGCTTTGATTTTTTCGTCCCGTTGATCAATACTCTGGACCGTATTATCCAATTTTGGCTTCAATCGCTGTGATTCCCGATCGACCTGCGAAATGAACACATCCACAGCATCTTGATTTTTTTCATCCTTGAACTCTTCGGAGTCGAGTAAAATAAATGAAAAAATCATCTTTTCTTTTAGAATGGGCGCCATCATAGCCGCATTCTCATGATAGGGCGGCCTGACCGGTGGGGATCGCATCCATCTGTCCCACAGAGCCATCGCATCGCGATATTCTTTGATTGTCTCGGCACTCATCAATCGAGAGCAGGCGATCCCGTACAATGCCACCCGGGCCACGTCGTCCCCGGCCGCTTGCTCCCGCAGGGTGGCAAAATGCCGGGCTGACGTCGCATAATCCTGGGCTCGGTACGCGTTCAGAGCTTCAGCATACTTTTTCATCTCACTTGATGAGAAGGCGGCTTTTTGGGCAACCGGTCTGAAAAAGGGGGCACGGCACCCAGCTGCGGCCAAAACAGCCAGGCAGGCGAGTATCAGGATACTTGTGTGTAGTTTAGAAATGCGTTTCAATGTTCTTTTCATGAATTCCTTGCTTGGATTCCATTACACTGGCGTCGCCGGCTCCCCATATTGGGGCGACGATTATGCTTGCGGCCGCACACAACTAAATCGACTCGTCATGATAATAGCTTTTTGTATACCAACTGCATCTTCGGGCGCAATACATTATATATTCCCGCTGGGCCTGTGTGTTCGTTTGGCGTGCCGATCTTCATGTCATGATCCATGCGTTTGTGTATGTTTCCGCTAAAGCGTCCACCGGCAGCCTCATTGTGCATGGGCTTTTTTCCGCCAGCGGCTGGCGGTCTGGCCGGATCGAGCGTCTGAAACAGCAACCGGCAAGCTAAAGCTGAATGTGGCGCCTTTACCCACCTGGCTTTCGACCCAAATGGCGCCGCCGTGCGCTTCGACAATGTTCTTGGTGATGCTCAGCCCCAATCCGACCCCATCCAGGTGCTCCCTGACCGTTGCAGCCCGATAGAATTTATTGAATAGTTTGGCTTGATCTTCTTCAAGGATGCCGGGACCCGAATCCACCACACTGAAGGTGATGCGATTGCGGTTGTCGATATTGCCGACGCGGATCCAAATGTGGCACTGCGCATCGCAAAATTTGATGGCATTGCCGATTAAGTTCAAAAAAACCTGCTGCAAGGATTGGCTGTCGCCCAGGACATCCGGTGTTTCGGGAGGAACTTCGGAGATAATGTAAACTTTTTTGGCTTCCGCGGATGGATTCAGGATCTGAATGCAGGCCACGACGAGTGCAAAAATGTCCACCGGCTCATGGGTCAGTTTCAATGTTCCCGGCTCAAGGCGAGATGCCTGCATCAGGTGGTTGAGCAAATCGCAGATGCGACCGATTTCAGACCCGGCAATTTCCAAAAATTTGCGTTGCCGATCATTGATCGGGCCCATGACCTCTTCTTCGATCATGTTCACCGACTCGCGGATGGAGGTCAATGGTGTCCTGATTTCGTGACTGAGCATGGAAATGAAATCGGATCTCAACTGCTCCTCCTGACGCAAACGGCTGGCCATATCATTAAATGCCGCAGCCAGTTCGCCAAACTCGTCCCTGGAATGAATTTTGAGCGGTTCACTGCGCCTTTCTTTGGCTATCGAGCGAATGCCCCGCATCAATTCCTTGAGGGGGCGAATCATGGAATAGGCCAGAAATACCACCCCCAACAACCCCACGAGACTTGATATGCCGAGCCCGATCAACGCATTTTGAACGGACCTGACCCCCCGGGTGTTGAGCTCGCGGGTCGCGCTTTCGACCTCTTGCTGATTTTCCAGGCGTGCTGCCGAGATTTTCTTGATCCATTCATTGATCACCTTCTCCGGGATCCACACGCTGTCCGGGGAAGAGACCTCCTCCAAGGCCTTTGTATCGCCCGCTTGAATCGGATAGCTGCGATAGGCATCGTACACCTCCTGCCACTTGGAGGATACGGCCTGACCCCGGGCAGACAAAGACAGAATTTTCAGCAGGCTGCTTTCGAATTCTTTGCGCGCGTCGGCAAAAAAAGTAAGATAGTCCTGCTTTTTAAGAAGATGATACTTTTTTTCGTTTTCCTCCATGCTGATCAGGTTTTCCAGCGTGCGCTTGGAATAGTCCGATATGGCGTAATTCTTACTGACAATGGTTTCGGAAATGTGCACTACCTGCTGAAAATTCATATAGAGCAGCAGTATCGTGCCATAAAATATGGCCACGATCGCAAAAAACCAAACCAACAATTTGCCTGTTATTCCGTAACTGGGATCCATGAACACTTTCAATTCGTTTGATGGTCATTTCCTTCTACTCACATAGCTTATTGTAACCATTACCAGAATTGACCCAACAAATCAAAGTGAAGGTCGCCGCGCCGGACAATACCCGCCAAATTGTCCTATGAGCGTCTCCCATCCTGCCCCAGATACCAACCAAAGGGCAATTATTGTAACCGCACACCAAAACGGGGGCCTGCGATAGACCAAATGTCCGGGGGCAAAACTACAACCAATTGAAATATAAGTTATTTATTCCATCGATCAATTAGGCACGCATATTGCTAACTTGCGGACTAACAAATGCATTTGGGTTTAGGTCTGCAGTACTGGCAAAAACTTCATTAAGGCGGATGTGATTAGATGAACAAAGCTTTCACTATAACCTGCCTGTCAGAACGGCGCCCGTTTTTTGAACGGCGCAAATTTGATTATTCGAAGCATATACCGGAGAGGCGCTCGGGCATAGGCCGGCGCGAAGACACTCCCACGGTCCGTGACCCCTGGAATTGCAGCCCCCCTGAGCCTGCGTACCAGATGTCCCTTTTAGTAACCTTGAAATGATCGCCAGAGAATGACCCCGGCATCATTCACTGACAAATGGAGCACTTCTCTTGACTCACGATACAACCAACAGAAACCTTATCGGCAGAAACAGTATTATTTTCAAATCAATGCGCTATCTGGCAGGAACCTTTCTGTGCGCACTTTTGCTGGCTGCATTCACGCCTCTTGACAGCATCGCCGCGCAAGTGACGCTACAATGGGACCCAAGTACGGGCGCCACGGTTTCCGGGTATCGGCTTTTCGGCCGTGCCGCCGGTCAGGCATATAATTACAACGGACCGAGTTGGGAAGGCGCAACCACAACCTGCACCATCAACCAACTTGCCAGCAATAAAGTGTACTATTTCGTCGTTCGTGCTTACGACAGCCAAGGCAACGAAAGCGCAAACTCCAACGAAGTGGTTTTCCGCACATCATCCATTTCGGGCGCTTCACCGAACGCGACGCCTCCCGCTGCGCCTTCGGCCCAGATACCGTCCCACAACGCGCTGGATGTCCCTCTGGATGCGGACTTGGCGACCAGTGCATTCAGCGGTTCGGCTGCGGGAGACACCCACAAGTTGACCCGCTGGCAGGTTTTCCGCGGCAGCGATGATGAATGCGTTTTCGATCTTTACAGCGATGCCTATCTGACCCAGACGACGTTGCCGCCCCTGGTTCTCGAAGGCCTGACGGACTACTACTGGACGTCGCAGCACTTCAATCAGACGGACGCCGCTTCCGCTCCGGCCGCCAGCTGTTCTTTTACAACAGCGGAATGGGCTGCGGATGACAATGCGAACGGCATTCCCGACAGTCAGGAATTGCTGACCGACACAGATCTGGATCAAGACGGGCACCCCGATGCGGATCAGGCCAACCTGAAATGTTTCATGTCCGCCCTCGGCGATCAGCAAATCGGCGTCAGCGCAACATCTTCCAGCGGCACCGTCCGTTTGGAAGCCGCACAAGGCGTAGACCCCTCGACGGTTTCGGTCCCCGCGGGTCCGAGCCCCACGCTCCCGGCCGGTCTTTTCAATGTCAGAATGGCCATCGACCAGCCTGGCGAAACGGTTATGGTCACGCTGTATTTTGCCCATGCCATCAGCCAGCAAGAGCGTTTTGCCATGTTCGATCCG
This sequence comes from Desulfatitalea sp. BRH_c12, assembly GCA_000961655.1. Lineage (GTDB taxonomy): Bacteria > Desulfobacterota > Desulfobacteria > Desulfobacterales > Desulfosarcinaceae > Desulfatitalea. The sequence goes on along the minus strand of LADR01000013.1, from coordinate 178,435 downwards.
GCATTGGGCTATGTTGATTATAGCGGAACCTTTGTGGTTGCCGAGGATGGCCAAAGCGCTTCCTGCCAAATGCAAGATGGCGGCGAAGGCGATATGGATGGCGTAGCCAATGGCACCATCGTCACAATGGGTGGCTATGGCACTCTGCCCAGTGCCGGCTTATCGGACGGCGGTTCGTCTTCCGGTGGTGGTGGCGGATGCTTCATCGGCTCGCTTTTAGGCCGTTAAACGACTCAGTAGTCAATTAGAAAAACTATAAGGGCAATCGGAGAATCCTCCGGTTGCTCTTTTGGGTAATGGGGAACGAAAATGGTACAGTCTGGAAAACCGCATTTGGAAATTCAGCCATAAGACTTCTCACCTATAGTTTCGAAAAAGCTGCCGTTCACCACAGGTGTGGACCTGAGGCGAAACGCGCCACGCGGCACTTAATCCGTTCACCTGTAGGGGCGAACCTTGTGTTCGCTGTGCGATACGCACAGCATTCAGCAAGAAGATCTATTTCGTCATACGCACGGGACGAACACAAGGTCCCCCTACGAGTAGAACGATGTTCCGTTTCTGAAATGCGCCCACACACAAATACGATTAGCCCTTTGCACAGCAGGATAAGCTTGACTTGCGGATGCCAAGAGGCTAATTGCATCTTTACATATCATCAGTCCTATAATTCCGCGCTATCGACATCTGGAAGGAACGTTATGCTTCGATTAGGCTCTCCATCTTCTGAAACCCGGGAAATGGACCTGGATGATATTTTTCACTCCCGCCTGAAACTGATGATCATCATGGCAAAAGCCTATATGAACGGATACCCGTTAGGGGAACACCGCCGACGGGCCATGCTCGAAAATGCCCGCCATGTGGAATCCGAATCCATTGACTTGGACAGCACGGTCGGTGGGCTTCAAAGCCAACCGCATAGTTGCGTTGACTATGATCATGTCTTTTATCAGCGCGTCAAACTGCTGGCCGTGATGGTCAAAGCAGTGGCCAAGGGATTCCCCATGGGCGAACACCGCATAGCAGCCATGCACGAAAACCTGGACAGCATCTGCCAGACGTTGATGTTCAACAGTCAGCCCGAAGATTTGGCCTTTTTGAAGGTGGCTTGAATGCAGGCGCCGGTATCGGAGGCAAAAATCCTGATCATCGACGATGACTTTTTTGTTCGCGATTTTTTCGTGCACACCGTAGAATTTGGCACAAACCGGCATGTGACCACCTTTGAAAGCGGCTTTCACGCTTGGCAGTGCATAGAGAAGGCTCCCGACAATGCGGATGTCGTGATCGCCGATGCCAATATTCCCGATATCAGCGGTATGGAACTGCTCGAACGCGTTAAAAAACAATTCCCCCGCATTGTTTTTATCATCATGTCAAGCAATCCGGCCTTTGAAAAAACAGCATTCCAGATGGGGGCCGATGCCTTTTTATCGAAACCTTTCGATGTCAATGATCTGTTCGCGATCATTCATCGATTCATTTTAGCACCGCCCCCACCGTCTGCGCACGAAACAGTGCCATTTTGACATAGCATGGTCCATCCCTATAATCGGTCATAAGAGGGGGACAATGACAGCAAGCAGGGAGGTCAGAATGCGACTTTGGATCAAGGGTGTTTTGGTATCCGCTCTATTTCTATTTTTGGCAGCTGCGAGCGTACACGCCGAGGACATTTATAAATGGACCGATACCAAAGGGGTACAGAAATTCAGCAATAAGCCGCCGCCAGAAGGTACCGATTACGAAATCATCAAGGGGGTATCACCGAATCAGGCTCAGGATGTATCACCGGATCAGGCTCAGGATAAGGGCTACCGGGAAAGCTACGAACGTATGATGGAGGGTGTGGAGCGCCAGAACCGGCAAAGTGATGCCGAATCACGTCAAAAAGCCCTCGAACGCGCCCAAGAAGAACAGCACAAGGCTGAAACAGAACGCGTAACCCGCATTCAAGCCGAGCGCCGACGCTTGCAGCAGCAGATCGATGAGATCAATCAAAGAGGTTTGGGGCCATATTACACCGAAGGCATGCGCCGGGCGCAAATTAAAGAGATTCAAGAGAAAATCGATGCCCTTGAAGCACAAGGCAGTGAATGATAATGCATCATCCAAGCCGGCCTGGAGTTTTTCCAGCCGGCGCCAGGATGACTACCACCCCTTGGATGTAATAATACTTTTTAATTTCTCTTCCATGCGTTTTTCAACCAAAACCATCTTTTTAGCCTGTGCCTGCTTGATTTTTTGGGTTAACTGATCGAGATCGGCCGGTTTTTCCACAAAATCCATGGCGCCCAGTTTCATGGCTTCGATCCCCTTTTCCAGGGTGGCATGCCCGGTCAGCAGAATCACCTGCAGCGTCGGGTTTCGCTGTTTGATGGCTTTGAGGGTTTCAATACCATCCATGCCAGGCATCATCAAATCCAGCACGATGGCGTCAAAGCCGCCGGACTCGACTTGCGCCAAGGCTTCCTCGGCCGAATCCGCCGCGGTGACATCCATGCCCCTGGCTGCCATGCGCTCGGACATGACCGACAAGAAATCTTTTTCATCGTCCACGAGCAAAACTTTTTCCGCCATAATCGTCTCCTTGTGTCTGATTCCGCCGGCGCAATGCTGCGTCAGCGTCCAGATAGCGTGATAACCATGCGTCCGGCGGGGCCGTCTGCCTTGAAACGGGCGTTCAAAGCGGTCAGCAGAGCCTTGTCGCTTTCCTTGGGGAAGGCTTCGCCAGGCATATCCGCAAGCCCGGTTAAGCTGTCGAAAAGAATTTGTACATCGTGACCCTCTGGCGCGATACCCAGGGTGATCGTTTGCCCCGGCTGAGTTGCCGCCAATGCAAAGGTTATACAGTTGCCAAGCAGCGTCAACAACGCAAATGGCGCCGTGGTGACCGTAATTGTACTTTGCGTGGGTCGAACGGTCAAGGCCACCTGACGCATGGCGGCCTCGCGCAGGGACAACGCTGCCAGCAGTGCCACCAGATCATCGAGAACGACCGATTGCACCGGACTGTCCACGCTATGCGCAAACCGGTTCATGTTTCGGATCAGCTGGTCGGCCCGCCGGGTCTGATCTTCGATGCGCACGGCCACAGTTTTATAGCGCGCAGGATCGATTGTAGTGCCTTTTTCGGCCAGGAGCAGATAATCGTTCAACAACCCTGCATTTTCTTTGATGATGGCCAGGGCATTTTTCAACTCGTGTGAGACAGAGGCGGTTGTACGGCCAAAATATTGCAGCCCGGCCAATCCGATGGGGTCCGAAGGCAGGGTCATGCCTCACCTCCGGAGTGGGTGACCCGCCGTATCAAATCAATCAGAATCTGAATGTCGACCGGTTTGACCAGATAACAAGCTTCACCCTCATGACAGGCGACCTCCTTGAAATCGGTTTCCGATCCATACCCTGTCAAAAAGATAAACTTCATGTCAGGATGCAGCGACTGCAAGCGAGCCTTCAGTTCAAGTCCACCAATACGGGGCATCTTCAAATCGAGGACCGCCACGTCGAAGTCATTGGAAGCCGCACGCTGCAGTGCTTCCATGCCATCGGTCACCCACTCCGCCGCTATGCCGCGCATGTCGAGCCGCTCAGCCAGTGCAGAGGCCAAATCAGCTTCATCATCCACTAACAGCACTCGCATGATCCTCTCCTTTCGGGTTCGGAATACAGATCGGCAGGCGTATCGTAAAGCAGGTGCCTTGGCCCACCTCGCTGGAAACAGCTATCTCCCCACCGATTTCACGGACCAGGTTATACGTGATGGACAACCCCAACCCGGTACCGCCCTGCCCGGTTTTGGTCGAAAAAAAGGGCTCGAAGATGCGTGGCAAGTCTTCTGCGGGAATACCGCTGCCGTCATCGCTGAAACGCAGCATCACGCCGCCGCCTGGCGCCGGCTCGATTCGGACCTTCAGATGCCCGCCATCGGCCATCGCGGCCAAGGCGTTGTTGATAATATTCAAAAATATCTGCTGCAGCTTGCCCCGGTCGCTTTCGATGGCCGTTACACCCGCGGCGACATCCACCTCCAGATTGATTTCACGCAACCGGGCTTCTTTTTCGACGAAGCTGAGCACTTCGCGAACGACATCTTCCAGCTTAATGCGTTCGATCGACGCCTCGAGATTGCGGGCAAACGTCAACAGCCGCTTGGTAATTCTGCCGGCGCGTTGCACCGAGCGCGTAATCGCGTCGACCAAGCCAATCAATTTGGCGTCAGCCGCATAGAGCTGTTTGATCGTGAACAGGTCCTTGATCAGACCCGCCTTTTCATTGATGATGGCCAGGGGATTGTTGATTTCATGCGCCACACTGGCCGCCATTCGCCCGATCGATGCCATTTTATTAGCATATTCCATCTGGTGCAACCCCATCAGGCGTTTTTCATCGGCCAAATGCATGTTGCGCACCATGTAAGTGGCCGAGCCCAGAATCACTGCCAGAATCAAGGTCACGCTGCAGACCAAAAAAAGGATAAGACCCAATCGCGTGGTATGCCAGAGGGTCATCAATTCCGCATGTCTTTTGACAATCATCAGAAGAAATGGCGTGCCTTCGATGAAACGATAGCCGATCAGGAGCTTTTCGCCATCCCGCGTGCTGCCGTCCATCACCTGGGTACTGGGATAGTACTCGGGTATCGGCAAGTCCAATTTCTCCAACACACGGCCGTAATAGCGCGAATCGGTCTGCAGCACCCCCCGGTCGTTCACGATGAAGGCGTCTCCCGAACCACCTATTTCCATATTGTTAAGATGATCTTCGAAAGGCTTGATGCCGAGCGAAGCCCGCAGCACCTGAAATGAGCCGTCGGGCAAGCTTTGCTTGACGGCGATGATAAGGTGCGGCACCCTACGAAACCCCAGGAAGACATCGCTGATGTAAACGCCGCGGTCGACCACCATTTTAAACCAGGGCTGCTCGTGATAATCCTTGTCCTGCAGCTTGAAAGGTCCCACGTAAGTCTTCTGCTCGCCATTGGCGCCGATGACCCCCAAGTCCATGAAACCACCGCCGAAACTCTCTCTCAGGCTGTCCAGAATCGCCGTCAGTCGCTCCGGGTCGCTCAGCGCTTCGGGTGAATTGTCGCGCACAATGAATTCCAGAGCTGACTGACGCTCGCTGAGAAAAAACCCGATAACCCGCCGCGTGTTCGACACCAAACGCGCCGCGCGCAGGCGGAATTCTTGTTCCAGAGCGTGCTCTGTCACTTTGTAATCCAGCAAAGTGATGAAGATCAACGGCACCAAGGACACTATGGCGGTCAACAGTACGGACCACTTCCAGATGCGCCGGTAATTGAACAGATAGCGGAATGCCCCCGTCGAAGTGGGCCTGATCCGCCAAAAATCCGGTGTTATTCTATTCAGAAGTGCCATGATTTCAGGATTCCCGTCCCCGGACGCTATTGCCGCAATGCATTCTTTTGGCGGATTTTCTCATTGGCGCTCTTGATGGTTGCACTGAGTTCTTCCACATCGACCGGTTTTTGCAGGTAGGCAAAAGCGCCCAACTGCATGCACACCAGGCGATCGGCCTCCGACCCGTGGCCTGTGAGGATGATCACCTCGATTTCAGGCTGGGTGGTCTTCACCCGTCGCAGCACCTCGATGCCGTCGATCCCCGGCATTTTCAAATCCAGGATCATCACGTCGGGCTCATCTTCACGTACGACTTCCAGGGCCGATTCGCCGTCGTAAGCCACGGCCGAGCCCATGTCGCGCATCAGCAACCGTTCGGAAAGGGTTTGCACAAACTCACGTTCGTCATCCACGAGCAATATTTTAGAGGGCATATTGAAATCCTGTTTACGATAGATATCGGCCTGATAAAAACCGGGGCCCACCTTGGTTTGCACCGCTTTGACACCCGGCACTTTGGCGGCAATCGTCTTGAGTTCACTTTCCAGACGCGTGAGCATCAGCACATGCTTGTTGATGGTAAGAGTGACCTCGCCGTCCTTGACATGCACACCGGCCTGATGGCCTTCCTGCACCAGGGCCACTTCGACCAGGGCGGCCAACAGAAAATCGGCGGCCGCTCTTTGACTGCGATCGGTCGGACGCACGACTGCCGATGCGGCGCTGTCGGCAATGGCCGCCGCGATCGTGGCCGGATCCATCTTGTCGGTGGGCAGCACCATGTCATACAACTGCGGCGCCCAGGGATCCGTATGGTCGAAAAGCGCCCGCACCCACTCCGCCCGATCCTCATCCTGCTTCTGGATCAATTTAGCCGCATCCTGGTCCGTGACCTGCATGGCGGCCGCAGCTTGAGCGGTACGCGCCTTGCGGTCGGCAATCAGGCACACCCTCAGCACATGGTTGATGGTGCGGCTCACAAGTTGCCCGCCATACCCGCTGATGACAAGGTTGTTTGCGACCACGGCCCGGGCAGCGGCCAGACGCAGGTGCGCCAGCGAACGCTCGCGTTCATGCGTAAATTTATTGAACACGGACGGCCGAGCCGAAAAAACGCGGTCTATCTTGGGTTCGGGAATTCCGGATAGTTTTGCAGCCTCGGCGACCAAGTCGGCATCCGACACCAGTTGATACCCGGTCCGCGCCACCAGCGCGCGAACCACCGCCTCTTCATTACAAAAACTTCCACTGTACACGGTAATGATGGACATATATCTCTCCCCTTAATTTTCCACAAGTCGGCATACGGTCAGCAGCGGGCAAGCCGCCTCACCACTTGTCCGGTGAGCTTCGGGGTGCACCGCGCTGATGGCCTTTTCCATGGTCGGGTATATGTGGTTTTCACCGATTTTTTCCGGCAGATGGGTACGCCGCAAGACCTGCATGACGGCTTCATTGACACCGCTCAGGGAAATGTCGACACCCGCGCTACGAACGCGATCCACCAGCAGCGACAAGGTCTCTTCACCCGATGCATCGATATCGTTGATGCCGTTGCATACCATGATGATATGTTTCAATCCTTCTTTGGCGCGCATGATTTCCATCATCTTGTCTTCAAGGTAGCTTGAGTTGGCAAAGAACAGCGGCCCGTCGAAGCGTACCATGGCCACATGTGCGCACTCTTTCAGACCGTGGGTGGATACGCAGCGCAAGGCTTCATCTTCGGCTCGCGCCAGGGAGACTACCTTGGGACGCATGCTTTTATACAGAAAGACCAGGAGTGACAGCACCACGCCGATCATGATGCCCTCTTCCAGATTGGGAGCGAACACGAGGGTCGCGGCAAAAGAGATGATCGAGATGAGACCGTCATACCATTTGGCATGCCAGGCATGCACGAAACCCGAGACGTTCACCAGACCGATGACCGCCATCATGATCACTGCCGCCAGAACCGATTGGGGCAGATGATAGAGAAGGGGTGTGAAAAACAGCAGTGCGATAACGACTGTCAAACTGGTGAAGACACTGGACATGCCCGATTTGGCGCCAGACTGCAGGTTGACCGCCGAACGTGAAAATGAGCCGGAGGTGGGATAACTTTGGCCGAGCGCCCCCAACATGTTGGCCAGTCCCTGCCCGATCAGTTCCTGATTGGGATCGAGACGCTGACCTGTTTTGGCGGCCATGGCCTTGGCAATGGAGATGGCCTCCATGAACCCCAACAGGGAGATAATGGCTGCAAACGGAAACAGGCGGGCCATTACTTTCCAATCAAGCGTGGGAATGGCCGGTGTCGGCAACCCCTTGGGGACATTGCCGACCACTGCGCCGCCGCCCACCATAACGATGCCACTGCCCGACAGAGCGGCATTGCCAACTTTGAACCGCCAGACCCGACCATCGGTACGGGCATCGGCCGGCAGATCCTCTTCAGGGTAAAAGCGCACTGTCTCATCCGCCTGGGGCACACCGCGGAATTTGTATTGCCGTAAAGTAGCCCGAGCATGGCGCGCCTCTTCTTTCAGGCGATCCATATGCACCGCGATCAAGTCGGCTTCATGCTGGGCGTTCATAACACCGATGGTGTCATGCGATTCACCGGCCTGATCAATCGTGCGGCTCACGTCGGTGCGTTTCCCGGACAATTCGCCAATGCCGGTGGTCGCGCTGTTGAAGCGATCGATCATGGCTTGTGCCTCGGTCGAAGCGATGGTCTCTCGGTTGACAACCATGTTGTGCTCAAAACCGATCATCCATGAAATCAAGGTGGTCAGGACCACCGCCACCAAGACATTGGGAACCCGCGGGGCGATGGTTTTAAGCAGGTACATCACCCCGAAGGCGCCGACACCCATGATCAGACTGGGCCAGTGGATGTAATCCGAGGCCGCCTGGATGACACGCCAGATGGTCTCGTAATGATGGGCCGCCGTATCGACATCCACCCCGAACATCTTGGAAAGCTGGGAGGATGCAATGATAATGGCGGCCGCATTGGTAAATCCATTGACCACGGGATGGGACAGAAAGTTGACCACCAGCCCGAGTTTCAGAACCCCCAATGAGAACTGGAACAGGCCTACCATCAATGCCAGCACAATGGCATAAGCGATATAGCCCTCGCTGCCGGTGGTGGCCAGCGGCTCCAATGAAGCGGCGGTCATCAAGGATACCACAGCTACCGGTCCAGTGGCCAATTGCCGGCTGGAGCCAAACAAAGCGGCGATCATGGGTGGCAGGAACGAGGCATACAGCCCGTAATAGGCCGGCAGACCGGCCAATTGGGCGTAGGCCATGGATTGCGGGATCAACACCAGGGCCACGGTCAGCCCGGATACCGCATCCGTTTTCAAACTGCTCAGATCGTAATCCTGGAACCATTTAAGAAACGGCAACACCTTTGTTATCATCTTTTAACTCCTGATCCGACGGCAAGTTATTCTGCAGAATCGTGCGGCATGAGAGGACCACATCTTCGTACAACACGCCTGCATCATAAAGTTTGTAATTATGAAAACGAACCAGGCCGTCCACCATGGTGAAAATGATCATCGCCATGCGGCGGGCGGGCACTTTGCGGATGGAACCGTCCGACTGGCCGGTAACGATTGCCTGTTCGAAGATGTCGATCAGGCAATCGTAAATCGATTCGAGACAGTCGTGACAGGTGGGATTGACGCGCGCCAACTCGTAAGCGTCATGCCGGTGAAGCAACATGAAGCGATCTTCCATCTGGGCGACCATGTGCAGGTAAAAAGCGATCACATCCTCGACCATCTGCAGCCCGGACGCAAAATGATGCTCGTTGCGGTAGCGCGTGAATTCCGCAACGATGTCTTCCTGAAACGCAATGAGGATCGCCAGGAAGAGCTCTTCTTTGTTTTTATAATGGTAAAAGATGGTGCCTTGGGCCACAGCGGTGATCCGGGCCAATTCGGCCACGGAAGCATCCTTGTACCCTTTGACGGCCAAAAGGTGGGTGGCCGCCTGTAATATGTCGTTCTTTTTGGTCATGTTAAAATGACTCCAGGCATTATACTGAGTGCTCAGTCAGTATTATTCGGCTTCTAAGATTAAAGTCAAGAAAAAAACACCTGCCACCCTTTTCGCGGGGGGTCTGGACCAGTTTATTCCTGTATCTTTTTCTCGATCAGGTCGGCTAGGTGGCTATGGCCTTGGGCGCGGAGGGGGCCGAGCAGTTCCCGGTAAAAGGGTTCGCGATGGCGGATGGTGATTTTGAAGCTATCGAACAGCGCTGGATCGACACTGTTCTCTTCAAAGGCGTTGGTATGCTGCAGGGCGTCGATGGCGAGCAGCCCGGTCATGGTACGCACGCATTTTTCACAGCGGCCGCAGTTGAGCCGCTCGCTTTGGTTGGCCAGACAGACTCTTAAATGATGGAACGCGGCCGGCCATTCGGCGATGAGGCGCAACTTGTCGATGCGGGTCAATTCCACGTCACAGTGTTGAATCTGCACATCCGCGCTGCTGTATGCAGGATCGAGCAGGGGGTGCGAACCGCACGGCGTCAGGTTGGGGATATCATAGGATGCGGCGATATCGGCAAGATGCAGCCGAGGGGCAAATGCGTGCGCCACCGATGCCAGAACCGCGCCGAAAAAGCGATTGAGCCACAGGTCGCGATCGTCGCACAAGTGCCGGATATTGGTGTAGACGGGGATCAATTCGACACCGGCATCTGCGGCTATCGGGAGCAGGTGCGCTTTGGCGCGTTCGAACACGTGATACTTGGCGCCGCGTGCGACCACACCGCCGATGTCGAAACCGTGCACCAGAAGGCAATCCCGGACGCTGTGCGGATGCCCGACGGGATAGCGCAGCCGATTCAAACGCAACGTGGCCAAAGAATCGATGCCGCCAGACAGAAACAAGGCAGGGCGCCGGGGGCGGTCTTCATAGGCGAGGGCCGATCGCGTATCGGTTTCGAGGCGCAATGGTTTCATCTGCCCGGCCGACCAGTGCTGCATCAGGCCCATGACGGTGGATAAACCCTGCTTCAATCGCGGGCACACCGCCTCCGCGATGGCAATGCGGCGCTCGCCGAAATGAAGGGCCGGGATGATCGCGCCGGTCAGAAAAGCGTCGGGGTTGGCCACCATCGCGTCAGCGTAACGGGCTTCGCCGGAGATGAAGATCTCCCTTGCCGGCTGATCACAATCCTCCCAATGCACCGTGGCTTTCACCCACGCTCGATCGCCGTCGATCTCTTTGGCCAAATCCGTGATTCGCATGCTGCCTCCCATCGGCTCCCCGGCGGAATCGAGCCGTTTCATGTAGGGACGACCTTATTATCGCCCAGGGTGTACAATGTTTATGCGGTTGCAGAATGCCGCGCACCGTCCCTATCGTCATCACCTTGAAACCTGCAAAAATCCGCTGGACCGACCGTGAGGTACGAACGTCAGCACATGGGCGATGATGGCGGCGGCGATGTCCTGGCCAGTGGCGGCTTCCAAGGCGCGGAAGCCGGGCGCGTAGTTAACCTCATTGACATACGCGTTGCCGGCGGCATTGTTGATGATGTCCACGCCCGCGATTTCAAGCCCCATGCTCTGCGCCGCACGCACAGCCAGATCGGCGATTGCGGGTTCCGGTGCGATGGCCCGGGCTTGGCCGCCCAGGTGGAAATTGGCCCGGAAATCATTTGCCGCCGGACGCAGGGCCATGGCGGCGGCCACCTGATCGCCAAGCACCAAGACCCTCAGGTCCTGACGGCCTTGGGGCGCGATGAATTGCTGGACCAGCAGGCCACGCCCCTGGTCCAACTCCGCTTGCAATTGAGAGGGCAAGCGGATGCCGGCCTGCATCCGGCAGATACCGCTGCCCTGCCTGCCGGAAACCGGTTTAACCACCGCGCCGGCCGCGCCGAAGTGCTGCAATGCGTCCGCCACCCCTTCGGGTGCGGTTGCAAAGATGGTCTCGGCAACAGGCAGCCCTTGGGCGGCCAGGGTTTGCAATGTATAAAATTTATGGCGTGCCCGTTCGATGGCCCGGCGCGTATTGAGCACCGGCACCCCCATCAATTCGAAATGACTGATCAGCGGCAGAGAGGCATCCTTGATTTCGGCGCCCTGACGCGGCAACACGGCATCCAGCCCTTGCACGGATGAATTTCCGGAAAGCACGGGCAGCCCCTTCCGAAAAGCAGGCCAAACCGTATAAGGATGAACGGCAACGATGCCGCACCCCCTCTGCTCAGCCGCCTGCGCCAAACGCATCGTTGGATGGTAGTTCATACCACGGACAGTCAAAATACCGATTCTGGCACGCAATGTCATTTTTCCTTAATCAAGATGAATCAAATTTTCTACTTATCTTCCAACATCTCTTCGGGGATCCAGACGCTCATCGTTTTACCGCTGCGTTCGCTGTAGAAGGTGGCCACGGGCCGGGTCCGGTTGCGAATGGCCATCTTCTGCGTGGCCACATTGTCTTCGGCGATAATGGAAAATATTTTATGCCCCCCGGCGCGCTGCGTCAGTCCTGCCAACAAACGGGCGCCCACCCCCAAGCTGCGGTACTCGGGTCTGACTGATGTGTAACCGCGTTCCAGGTAGTTGCTCAAATCCAGACCGCTTTGGGCGCTTACGGCCTGGATGTACTCCTTGCGGGGGTGTTTGAGGCTCGAATTGCCCACGATGACCCCGTTTTCCTCCACATAACCGATCAGGAAAGCGCGCTCGAGATTGTGGCGCACCCATTGGGGCTGCACCGAACCGCCGGCCTCGACCATCCGCACGATTTCATCCAGATGGCCCGGCGGCAGTTGCGCAGGCGGCACGAAACTGAACGTCATCTGACTACCGACCTCGTGCAAGCGATCATCCTCGAGCAAGTACATGCGCGCCAGGATGTTGGCCCCCAATCGATCGACATAGGTATTCAAGTAAAGAGGATCCTGCAATCTTTGCCACAGAGGCATTCCCGGCAGGGGCCGCGTCGCCCCGTAGGCAGGGTTGCCGCTCGGATAAAGGGTACGGACATCGCTGTAAGCTGAAAGCGGGCCACTGTTGCAGGACCATGAATGAATGATGTTGGGATTGGCCTTGGCAAAACGGACCAGCGCCTCGATAAGCGGTTGTTCGAAAGTATCCGGAAGCACGAGGTGATTCCAGCAACCCGCTTTGGTGGCGCGGTAAAGCTGGGCCGTGATTTCGGGCAGTGCACCAGCCGGATTCTGCCAAATCAGGGTGCGGCTCTGACCTTGGGGCAAGCCGTCCAGGAGGGCCTGCATCGATTCAGGCGCAAGCCGCGCGAAAAGCGGCGGTGCGGCCGTTGGCGACTTGCCCTGCCAAAGCCCATGGATAGCTGGATCGGACTCCGAAGCGCTCGTTTCGTTCAGAACCTTGCGCACTTTTTGAAGCCAATTGTCAAAATACGGGGGAAGTCGTTGGGTGTCCAAGCCCAGGATTTGATGGGCCACCGCCTCTTGGCGCCCATCGGCCGAACACAAGGCCATGATGGCAGCCGGCATGCGGTCGCGCCAGACCTTGGCCATGCTCAACGCACCGGCTATCTGTCCGGGCGTGCGGATGACGAAAATGATGCGCTCGCAACGCGCCGGCGGATCGCAAGTGACGCAGCGGGCAAGGGCATACTCCCGGAACGGATTACGCGCATTATCTTCCAGCCACCCGGCCAAATCGGCCGCACGTTGCAGGGTCGGATCGCCGAAACTGCGACGATCGACAATGGCCGGCGCATACGCATGCGAGACCAGGGAGAAGGTCATGTCGATGCGCTGCAGAATTTTGACCGCCGTGAGCGGATCGACCAAATCATCGCTGAACAAACGCTCGGGCGTGTAGACCTGCCCGTCGAAGAGATGCTTTTCATTCAGCGTTTCAAATGCGAGGGCACCGGGGTGGGGATCGTGATCCTGCGCGCCCGGGGTCGATCGACGATGGGACTGGTCCAACAGGTTTCGCAAGACCTCGGGCGTCATCACATAATCGAGGTAATCCCGTCCGGCATGCAGCAGTTCCGTCCGCACGCCCACTTGGCGCAACTGAAGGGCTGCCGCGCGGCAAGCACCCGACAAAGCGACCGGATGACTGACCGGCGGTTCGACAAGCAGCAGATCGACCATTCTATCGCCCATACGCCACCTCCGTTTAGAATGCGTTGCATGCCAACGAACTTACTTGTTCAGGTTTTTACCTGCCCAGGTCGGACGCCACCCTCACGGCCCGACGGCCAAAAGGGCCTCACACCTCCACTCGTGCTTGGCAATTTCATAATAAACCATTATGATCTACGATTCCATCGCAACATTGCATGTGTGATTGTTGGGATGCCGTTTCAAGACCCTGTCGGGAAAGCCCATGCCGCAACGTATCGCCCGTTTCCTGGACATCCACGAAAAAGAGATCGCCCTGTTCCTGTGGACCTTGGCTCTGCTTTTCATTGTGCGCAGCTCCGGCATTGTGTTGAACAACTACGCTGAAACGGTTTTCCTGAAACGCTACGGCGTCGAAACCATGCCGGTGGTCAACATGATCAACGCCGTGCTTACGGTGGTGGTCATGGGCATCATGGCCGGCCTGATGCACCGCTTTCCCGGTCCCAACCTGCTGGCGGCCACCTTTCTCTTCACCGGTGGCAGCATCATGGCCTTTCGTTTAACCATACCGTTGGGTTTCGACTTGGTCTACCCTATTCTTTTCATGCTTAAGGCCCTTTACGAAGTGCTGTTGGCCATGTTGTTCTGGAATCTGGCCAATGACCTGTTCAATACGCGCCAATCCAAGCGACTCTTTCCGCTGATCACCGCCGGCGGGGTGGTGGGCCAGATTTTAGGGAGCTTCGGAACACCGCTTTTGGTTCGATGGATTCGCTTCGACAATTTGCTGGTCGTTTACCTGCTGATCTGCATTGTCGGCGCCGTGCTCGTGTGGGCCATGATGCGACGTTTTCCCACGCTGCTGATGGCCGCGCCTGATCCCGAAACTCCGGAAAAAAACAGCTCGATGGTCGAAGAGCTTCGGACGATGCTGCCGCTGATGAGAAAATCCCTGCTGTTTCGGTTAATGGTCCTGCTGACCTTAATGCCCAATGTCGTCATTCCGATCATCAACTACCAATTCAACTATGCCGTCGATCAAACTTACGCCAGTGAGGCCGGATTGATTGAATTCTTCGGCTATTTCAGGGGCATACTCAATATCATCAGCCTGGTGATCCTGTTGTTTGTCGGTCGGATTTACGGCCGCTGGGGATTGCCTGTGGCCTTGATGTTCCATCCACTGAACTATATCCTGGCCTTTGCGGCTTTTTTCCTGCGCTTTGATGTATATTCAGCTATTTATGCCAGGATGTCTACCAATATCATTCGCACGACGATCAACATTCCGGCCAATGCGGTCATGATGGGGCTATTTCCGGAATCCTTCCGCGCCATGGTAAGGCCCTTCCTGCGTGGTACCATGGTGCGCATCGGTCTTTTCGTGGGGTCCGGACTGATCCTGATCGGTGATCGCCTGTTTCACCCGCGATTTCTGTCGCTGGTGGCGCTGCCCTTTGTCCTGGCCTGGCTGGTGGCGCCGATACTTTTGAAGCGCCGCTATGCTGCTATTTTGTCGGACCTGATCAAGGGCAACCAGCTCGATCTGAAATCGATGGAGGAAAGCGATCTGGAGCAACTTTTCAGGGATCAATCGGTCCAAACTCGCTTGGTACAGGCTTTTCTCTCTGCAAACGGCCCGGACATACTGTGGTATGCCCAGTTGCTGCAGCGCATCCGTTTGCCCGATCTGGACCGCCTGCTGCTTCAGAAAATCAAAGAATTGTCCCATGATGAGCAAATCGATCTGCTTGAAATGATGTCGTCCGATGCCGGTCCGCACGCGGCTCCCGTACTCTCGCAACTGGCGGCACAAGGCAATCCATTGCTGACCGTGATGGTACTTAAAACCGTGTACCGTCTGGGTAGCAGTTTAACCGGATTCGATCGGACCCCATTTCTGGCCCATCCCGATCCGAAGGTGCGCGCTTTCGCGACGGCCGGATTGTTGCATCAGGCGCCTGAAAAAGCTGATCGCATCATACGGCAATGGTTGGCGGACGATCGTCAGGATCCGCGCAAAGCGGGTGTGATCGCCGCCGGGCTTTCCAAGGATCCCGCGTATGTTCCTGTGCTGACGCCGATCCTGCAGAATCCATACGACAACGAACTGCTGGCCGAAACCATCACGGCACTGCATGATCTGGGTATGCATGAAATGGATCGAAACATGCTGAGCTTGCTGCAGCATGAGGATAAACAGGTGCGGCTGGCGGCCCTGAGCGCCTTTCACGTCAGAGACCGGGACAGCCTCAAGACCGTCGTGGGGCTTTTGGCGGATCCGGCTCCCGAGATCCGCCGCATGGCTGCCAAACGTATCGAAGCCGGCCGCTACGTGGATGGCAAAACATTGGTCAAAGCCCTGAGCACGCCGAACAAAGAGGCGCGCGAGCTGATCTTCGACCTGCTGAACCGGTTGCAGATCAAAGATACGGATGTGTACCGCTTCGCCCGTGACCAAATCGAGGGCGCCTACAAATCGGTGGCCGAAAACCTGGGTGTGCGGACCGTGCCCGCGACGCCGGCACGCGCCCTGCTGCTGGACTATCTGGATCAACAGAAACAAATGATCGTGGAAAATGTCTTGCGCGTTCTGGCGGTTGCCGACCGCAGGGGCCGGATGCGTATCATCAGCCGCGGTTTGATGTCCACCGACAATCGGCAGCGCGCCAACAGCCAGGAAGCCCTGGATGATCTGCTCGACCGCTCATTGAGCCGGATTTTGATGCCGCTGCTCGATGATGCCGCACAGGAACAACTGCTCGCAATCGGCCGTAAACGGTTCAAAATTCCGGATTTTACAAGAGATAGCAATCGGCTGTTCGAACACCTGCTTCAGCGTGATGACGCTTTGACGGTGTTGTTGACCCTGCAGCTCATGAGCGAGCTGGATCACCCAATGCCAAACCCGTCCCGCATAACGGCCCTGACCGGTCATGACAACCCGCATATCAACAAGATCGCGCAGCGCTGGGTGCACCGCACATCCCGGCAATCCCTTCAGGAGGAGTACGCCATGGCAGAGGCACTCATGTTGCCCAATGTAATCCTGCTACTCAAGAACATTGAAATTTTCGAACAACTGGCGGTCAATGAAATGGCCGCCGTGGCGTCGGTTACCGAAGAGGTCTCTTTTCCGGAAAACCACGTGGTCATCCAAGAAGGCGATGCCGGAAACACGCTGTTTATGATTATTGAAGGCCAAGTGGCCGTGTTGAAAAACCAGGAGGGCCACCGTGATATCGAACTGGACCGCATGGGGGCCGGCGATTATTTCGGAGAAATGGCGCTATTCGAGGATATCCCCCGCACCGCCACCATCCGCACCCTGGAACCCTGCCGCATGCTGGTGCTGCACAAACAAGAATTCAAAGAAATGGTGCGTGAATATCCTCAAATCGCGCTCGATATCTGCAAAGTGCTCAGCGGCCGCATCCGCAAACTGCACGCCAAAATGACCCAAGCTTAACCTCGGAAGTCCAATGGACTTGGCGCGTCCCCTGTGAATAAGACACACTGATGACGGCACCTGCACGTCCGAACCTGTGTCCCGTACAACGCGTAGGGGGACGGTACCTGGATCAACCGGTGTAACGTTCAAGGATCGCAGTCACCGAGAAAATGGCGCCCATGGGTACGCAATCCATGGCGATGAGAACCGTCTGTAGGGGCGACCGGCGGTCGCCCGGTGCGTGTGCGGAAACCAACGCCCAGACAAATTATGGTGCGGGAGAACAAAGGGGCGCGTCAAGCGTGCCAGCACACCTGATCCTTGCGCCGCGCGGGCGACCGCCGGTCGCCCTTCAGGAGAATCCCCTGCGATAAAAAGAGGTTATGGGGGGCGGCGTGGGTGAAACCCGGCGATAGCCATTACGGCTTTTCCCGCTCAATCGGGGTGATCTCCTGGCCGTCGATCCGGATGGCATCGACCTGGCCATCACGGACAAGACTTACCTTGGCATTGCTCTGGCCCGCCAGAGGAGCGTGCGTGGCGCGTAATCTACCGAAATCAAATGTTTGCAGCGCATGCTGCGTCAAATCAATCGTTTGCTCAATGCGCGATTTGTCCTGGCCCGCACGGAAGTACCCGGATAAGGCGCGGTTATAAAGCCGTCTGACTTCCGTCTCGATACAGTGCCGGGAAAGATCCAAAGGAATTTCTATCATTTTTAATGCCCTCCAGATTTCTCGCG
Organism: Desulfatitalea sp. BRH_c12; assembly: GCA_000961655.1. Lineage (GTDB taxonomy): Bacteria > Desulfobacterota > Desulfobacteria > Desulfobacterales > Desulfosarcinaceae > Desulfatitalea. The sequence goes on along the minus strand of LADR01000013.1, from coordinate 160,784 downwards.
AGAATTGCTGACTTCGCTTTCAGGGTATGGTACCACTCTTTAACTGGCTGGGCCGGCTTGTCAATTTCTCCTTGACCTTTTTCCATGATACATGTCTTTGCATGTTTCGGATAAAGCGCTCATGTTTCAAATGGGACATGGGCACAGTGCGCTGGTATAACTGGACATGCATTATGAATGACCATTCTCTGGATCTGCATAAGCCCGACGACGAGGGCCTCGTGGCCATCGATCGTCTGTTTCGCATCATGAGCAGCAATAAAGCCGCCGAGCACCTGCTGAAAATGCCGCTGCGGCCCGGAGAGGTTTTCCAGCCCGCAGCGCTGTGGCCCGGGGCGCCGGCCGAGCATTTACTGACGCTGGTGCAGGACACGATTACCTCCGGCCGCGGTCACAGTCAGGTGTCGCTGACCCTGCCCACGACGACTCTGGAGGTGGCCATCCAGCCGCTTTTCGAACGGCCGGAAGTGATCATTGGTGTAATCATGACTGTGCGCCACAAAATGATCGCCCGCCATTTAAAAAGAACCCTGACCGACAAGATCTTTCAAAGCTCAGAGTCCCACAACCTGCTCGAGGCGCTGCCCGAAGGGGTGTTCACAATCAACACCCATTGGCGCATCGAATCCTTCAATCACAGGGCCGAGCAGATTACGGGGTACCATCGCGCAGAGGTCATCGGACGCCATTGCTGGGAGATCTTCCGCTCCGATTTATGCGAACTGGGCTGCCCCTTGCGCACGGCCCTGGAATCCGGCCTCACGAGCATGGATCAGGATGTGCGCATTCTGAAAAAAGGCGGCAAGCGCCAGACCATCCTGGTCAACGCGGGCGTGCTGCGGACGGCCACCGGCAAAATCAGGGGTGCGGTAGAGACGTTTCGGCCCCTGGCGGGCGAAATGTATTTCAATGGCATTGAAGGCGAGAGCTCCGGTTTCCCCAAAATCATCGGCGGCAAGGGGATGCGGCGCATCTTCGACATGCTGCCGGATATTGCCGCCAGCGATGCCAATGTGCTGATCACCGGCGAAAGCGGCACCGGCAAGGATCTGATCGCCCGCACGATCCACGAACACTCATCGCGGCGCGATAAGCCGTTTATCGCCGTCAACTGCTCCGCTTTGGCTGAATCGCTGCTGGAATCGGAGCTATTCGGCCACGAAAAGTCGGCTTTCACCGGCGCCACGGCGACTAAAATCGGCCGTTTCGAGTTGGCCAAGGGCGGCAGCTTGTTCCTGGATGAAATCGGCGAACTCAAGCCCGAGCTGCAAATCAAACTCCTGCGCGTTCTTGAAAATCACGAGTTCGAAAGGGTCGGCGGCACGCGCACGTTGCCCATGGAAGCCCGGATCATCAGCGCCACCAATAAAGATCTTCGCCAGGGCATCCAGGACGGATCGTTCCGTGAAGATTTCTACTACCGCCTGCGCACCGTGCCGATTGCCATCCCCCCCTTGCGTGAACGCGTGGAAGATATCGCGCCGTTGGTAGAGTTTTTCCTGAAAAAATTCAACATCCGCTACAAAAAACGGGTCATGTCGGTCCATCCTGAGGTGATGCAGATGTTCATGCACTATGCCTGGCCGGGCAATGTGCGTGAACTGGAAAGAACGCTGGAGCACGCCTACGTTTTCGTGAAAGGACCGATCATCATGGCGGCCAACCTGCCCGCGGCCGAGGAGTTCCAATCCAGACCGCAGTCAACCGGTTCAAACGGCCAGACAAATCATAAATCCCACCAGGAAGCCATTCAATGGGCTTTGCTGCGCGCCAACGGCAACCGTCTGGAAGCGGCCCGCATGCTTGGCATGAGCCGGACCACCCTTTGGCGCCAAATGAAACAGCTCGGGATAGCGTAGATTTGTTTTATCCTTGTTTCATCTGTTCCATCCCCTATTTTACATAACTCATTACATTAAATAGTTATTCCATTTTTATGGAACACGTGAACCGGCCTGTCTGTTTCACGCAACGTCCAAAAGACCTCTTTTGCCTGCTTTGGACCTGTACACGGTCATCTCCGCTTCCGCATCCTGCCCGATAAGCTCAATTATACCATGGAAACGAGCACTTAAAGCATAGGGCATGGTTATTGCCATAGGGGTAACCGATTTCGCGTGTAGCGTCAAACCCCATCGAGGCAACCATGAACGAACCACTTATTACAACGCACCAAGCGCTCCCGGATGTTGCAGATGTTTCACCCGAAAAAGGGGTTTTGGCATTGTCGCGCAGCTTTGCCATCATGAGCATCAATAGCGCGGCCCGGGCGCTCCTGAAATGGGCGCCGGCGCCGGGCGACACCCTGCACCTGGAAGCGCTGTTCACCCCCAAAGACATCGCGCCGTTGCACGCTGCTTTCGCGGCGGTCCTGCAGCATGGGCGTTCTTTTAGTGGAATGCGGGCTGGCCTGCAGCAGGCGAACAGCGCCACACGACCTTGCCTTTTGGAACTTCAGCCCTTGCTCGGCAACGAACGCGGCGCACTCGGCGTCATTGTCATTCTGAACTGCGGTCGTAGCCCCGAAGACCTGAGCGGGTCAGGGCCCGAGTCTCTCGTCGGCACTCAAACCGGGCACGATACCCAGTCGCTCTATGAGCACCTGCCCAAGGGCAGCTTCACCATTGATGCCCAATGGCGCATTCACTCATTCAACCAGGCCGCTGAACTGATCACCGGATTCAGCCGTGAAGAAGCCTTGGGACGCCACTGCTGGGAGATATTTCGCTCGGACAGCTGCCACAAAAGGTGCCCGATGCGACAGGCCCTGGACCGTAAAGAGCCGGAAATGGACCGACAGGTCTGCGCGGTGACCCGCAACGGCCTGCGCCGGACGCTCTCGGTGAACGTCAGCCTGTTGAAGGATCGTCAGGGGAAAACCGTCGGCGCGATTGAAACGTTCCATGCTACTGGCGGGGATCGCCCAACGCCATTAGGGGAGCCCGGCTGCTTCCACGCCATCGTTGGCAATAGCGCCCCCATGCGCACTCTTTTTGCCCTTCTGCCCGACTTGGCCGCCAGTAGCGCGAATGTCCTGATTTGCGGTGAAAGCGGTACCGGCAAAGAATTGATTGCACGGACCCTGCACCAAATCTCCGCTCACGCCGCGGCACCCTTTGTCGCGGTCAATTGCGCGGCGTTGACCCAGACCCTGATCGAGGCGGAGTTGTTCGGATGCGAAAAAGGTGCCTATACCGGCGCTGAACAAACCCGCCCGGGACGTTTCGAAATGGCTGGCCGGGGCACCTTGCTCCTGGATGAAATCGGGGAACTCAAGCCCGAGTTGCAGGTCAAATTGCTTGGCGTGATCGAGCAGCGCCGTTTCGAGCGCGTGGGCGGCACACGGTCGGTCCCCTTCGAAGCGCGCCTGATCAGCGCCACCCACCAGGATCTCTCCAAGGCCATCGTGCAAAAACGCTTCCGCGAAGATCTGTATTATCGCCTGCGCACCGTGACAGTGACCGTACCCCCCTTAAGGCAGCGGATGGCTGATTTGCCCTTATTGGTCGATCATTTCATCAAAAAATACAGCGCCCGAACCGGCAAGCAGGTCCGTTCGCTGGATCCGAAAGTACTGCGACGGTTCATGGAATACGAATGGCCCGGCAATGTGCGCGAACTGGAACGCTGCATCGAACACGCCTTTGTCTTCGTCAAAGGACCGGTCATTTTCCAACATCACCTGCCCGAGCCGGAGGTCTTTGAAACCCTGCACAGCGTCCCGGGAGCATTGCCGCCACAGCTCGGAAACAGTGACGACCGCGAAGTCCTGGCCTGGGCCCTGGCCAAAACAGGTGGGCGGCGCGAGGCGGCTTCCCGGCTGTTGGGCATCAGCCGCACCTCCATGTGGCGGCGTATGAAATCCCTTGGGATGGCATAGGAAGAATCGATGGGTTCAGCGGTATCCCGCCTGCACGAATGTAAAACGGCCGTCGTTGCCCACGCTTGTTTCATCGCGCGAACGGCTGAAACGGGATTCAGGCCCGGAATGAAACACTTTTGTTTCAACTGCGCAAGGGGCTCTCGAATGCGCGGCCCAACGCCCCCATCGAGTCTTCAAATTTAAAATATTTTATTTAAAATCAATTACATATATCAGTGGCATCAAGATTGCTCATACAACCAAGCAAAGCTTAACCGACTCTTACCAAGGAGGAAAACCGATGGAAAACTTCGGCGTTCAAATCGATGAGATTATCGAGCGCTATCCGGACAAGCCCGAATATCTCATCTTTTTACTGCAGGATATTCAATCCAGTTACGGTTACATTTCGCCGGAGGCCATGCAACTGGCCTGCGACCGAACCGGCGTACCGCTGACCCAAGGCTATTCGGTGGCAACTTTTTATCAATCCTTTCGCCTCGATCCCAGCGGCGAGCACGAAATTCGGGTTTGCCTGGGCACGGCCTGCCACTTGAAAGGCGGCCAACGCCTGGTCGAGGATCTCGAACGGCGCCTGAACATCAAGGCGGGTGAAACAACGGCGGATATGCGCTACACCCTGAACACCGTCAACTGTGTTGGCGCCTGCGCATTGTCTCCCGTGGCGATTATCGATGATGAGTACCATCCCAATGCAACGGCCAGAAAGTTGGAAAAACGTCTAAACGCACTCGACCAGACAGACGCGGCAGACGAAAAGGAGGCTGGCCATGCATAATTCGGCGATTGCAGTGAAAACGGAACCCGTGCGGCTCCAATCCGCTGAAGAGCTGAACGCTCTGCGCGACCGGATCATTGCCGAACGCGATCCCCAACGGCTGGAAGTGGTGGTCTGCCACGGCACGGGATGCTTGGCCAGCGGCAGCGCCAAGGTCTCCCAGGCTTTCCGGGATGCGCTCGAAACAGCCGGCATCCAGGCCAAAGTAATGCCTGGTATCAAAACCACCGGCTGTCATGGCCTGTGCTCACGTGGGCCGCTGGTGGTCATTCGCCCGCAAGGGTTGTTCTATCAGCGGGTGCAACCCAAAGATGTAGCAGAAATCGTGCAGCGCACCCTGATCGAAGGCCAGGCGGTGGATCGGCTGCTCTACCGAAATCCGGATACCGGCGATTTGGTTTTTACGCAGGACGACATTCCTTTTTACAAGTTGCAAGAGCGTGTCGTGCTGCGCAACGTGGGCAAGATCGATCCCACCGACATTTCCGATACCATCGAGGCCGGTGGCTACCAGGCCCTTGCCAAAGCATTGACCACGATGACGCCCGAACAGGTGGTGGCCGAAATCGAAAAATCCGGGTTGCGCGGACGCGGTGGGGCCGGCTTTTCTACCGGACGCAAGTGGCGCAGCGCCCTGAGTGCGATCAAAAAGAAGGGTCGCCCGGTTTACGTGGTGGTCAATGGCGATGAAGGCGATCCAGGCGCTTTCATGGATTGCGCAGTCATGGAGGGCGACCCGCATGCCGTTCTGGAAGGCCTGATCATCGGCGCTTATGCCCTGGGTGCTGAAAACGGGTATCTTTATGTCCGCGCGGAATACCCGTTGGCCATCCGTCACCTCGAGATCGCCATGGCACAGGCCAGGGCGTACGGCTTGCTGGGCGAGAACATCCTCAATTCCGGCTTTTCCTTTGACGCCCGCATCAACCGGGGCGCGGGCGCCTTTGTCTGCGGTGAATCCACGGCCCTTTTCACCTCCATCGAGGGCAAACCGGGCAACCCGCGGCCCAAATACATCCGCTCGGTCGAAGAAGGATTGTGGGGCAGACCGACCGTGCTGAACAATGTGGAGACCTGGGCCAATGTGCCCCCTATCATCGCGCGCGGCGCCGACTGGTACAACCAGATAGGCGTCCCCCACTCGACGGGCACCAAAGTTTTTTCCCTGGTGGGCAAGGTCAATAACGTCGGGCTTGTCGAAGTGCCGATGGGTTTGCCGTTATCAACACTCGTCGAAAAGATCGGCGGCGGCGTACCCAACGGCAAACCTTTCAAAGCCGTCCAGACCGGCGGCCCCTCGGGCGGCTGCATTCCTTACCATTTAAAAGACACCCCTGTGGATTACGATTCACTGGTCGCCGCCGGTTCCATGATGGGTTCGGGCGGTATGATCGTCATGGACGACAGCGACTGTGTGGTGGATGTGGCCCGCTATTTTCTTCATTTTCTGGAAGAAGAATCGTGCGGTAAATGCCTGCCCTGCCGACTGGGACTGACGCGCATGCGCGAAATTCTGGACAGTTTTTCAAAAGGCGTCGGCTCCGAACAGGATATCGCCGATCTGACCAGCCTGGCCCAGGCCATCCAGGATGGCGCCCTGTGCGCCCTGGGGGCCAGTGCGCCTAACCCTGTGTTGACCACCATCCGTTACTTTAAAGAAGAGTATCTGGCCCATGTTCAGGATCATCGCTGCCCGGCCGGTGTCTGCAAGGACCTGATCACCTATGCCATCGATCCGGCGCTGTGCACCGGCTGCATGACCTGTGCGCGCCAGTGTCCGGTGCAGTGCATCAGCGGCAAGAAAAAACAGCCGCATGTCATCGATGCTGAAAAGTGCCTACGCTGCGGCATTTGCAAGGAATCCTGCAAATTCGGCGCCGTGCTAATTTCTTAACCGAAGGAGATGCGATCCATGATCACATTTAAAATAAACGACCAGGAAGTTAGTGCGCGGCCAGGCTGGACGGTGCTGGAAACCGCGCGCGAACACGACATCGACATTCCGACCTTGTGTTTTCACCCGGCCGTCAGCGCCAGTGGCGCCTGCCGCTTGTGCATGGTGGAACTGCGCGAAGGCTCGTGGTCCAAACTGGTGGCCTCGTGCATCTATCCGGTGGCCGAAGGCCTGCAAGTGTTCACCGAAACTGAAAGGGTCCGCAATGTCCGGCGCTGGGTTTTTGAGATGCTGCTGGCGGCCTGCCCGGCCAGCCCGGAGATCGCGCGAATGGCAGCCAAACACGGTGTCACAAGCACGCGTTTTGAAAGCCATGACCCTGAGCAAACCTGCATGGTGTGCGGTTTATGCGCGCGGGTCTGCGAGGAGGTCGTCGGCTTGTCGGCCATCGCCACCGTGGACCGCGGCGTTCACAAACGGGTCGGTGCGCCCTTTGCCAAGCCCACGGATGTCTGTGTGGCGTGCGGCAGTTGCGTGACCATATGTCCTACCGGGGCCATGCAGAGCATCTTCGACTCAATACGCGGCGTGCCGGCCACAAACTTGACCCAGTTGGGATAGACGTCGAAATCGTTAAGTCGTTGGATCTTTATTCGGAAAAGGCGGCGAACATCGCGCATTCAAGGACGGATCAAAGAATCAACGAATTAACCCATTAAAGAACATGGAGGAAACCATGAGTGCCTATGCCAAAACCGGTGTTTTTCTCTGCAAATGCGGAGACAAGATTGCACCGTTCATTAATTTGGAACAATTGGAAAAATCGGTCGGCGCCGAACCGGATGTGGCCCATTGCGCGACGATGGCCTTTGCGTGCCTCAAGCCCGGCCTGGAGCAAATCACCCAGATCGCGGTCGACAAACAACTCAACCGCGTGATCGTGGCCGGCTGCGAGAACCGGCTGATGTTGAGCAAGTTCGAAGAGCATCTGCGCCCGTTGGAACTCCTCAAGGGTCAGATCGACATGGTCAATCTGCGCGGCCACGTGGCCACCGTATCGGACCTTGACGCCGAACAGAAGGCCACAAAGTCCGCCAAGTTGATTGCGGCGGCCGTAGCCGAGATGACCGCACTGCGCCCCAGCAGCTTGACCCGCGCCCGCCTGCAGGGTCCTGTGGTGATTGTGGGCAACGGCATCGCTTCGTTTTCCGCGGCAGCCGAAATGGCCCGCCAGAAGATCGATTACCGGTTGGCCGTTGAAAGTGCCGATCCCGGTCTCATCATCGAACGGATTCATGAAACCTATCCTGGAGAGCAATCCTACCATCCACGCCTGCAAAAATCCATTCAGGAGGCATTGCAAAGCCCACATGGAAAGCTTCTGGTCGGGCGCAAGCTGGCGATGCTCTCCGGCGTGACCGGCGATTATACCTTGACGTTCAGCGATGATCAGGGAGCGCATGAAAAATTCACGGCCGGCGCCATCATCGCCTGCCTGGATGCCCAGTTCACGCGGCCTAAGCCCGGATTCGGCCATGATGGCAAAACGGTTATGATCCCATCGGAAATGGAAAGTCTCATTCTGCGCAGTGGGCCTCCCAAGGGAACCGTGGTTTTCTGGATCAGCGATTATGAAAACGGCCAACCTGAATTTGCCGCCTTGTCCGCCAAAAGCGCCTGGCAGATGGCCGCCCACATTCGTCAGACCTCTCCGGCCGCGACGGTTATCATGCTCTACAACCAGCAGATGGAGGTGCCGCTGACAGCCGCCGAACGCGCCATGAACCGCAAATTGAACCTTTTGTGGATTCCATACGACGGTGCCATGCGGCCCACCGTGCAGGATGGTTTTCTGACCTTCTGCAACCTGTCGGATCATGTCGAGCACGAACTGCGCTGGAACCATCTGGTCCTGTCGCCCGAACGCATGATCACTGGTGAAACCCTGCGTGTCGCCCGTATCCTGGGTCTCGTTCATAAGGAAGGACGCTTTCTGACCGGTCATCATGCCCGCGTGCGTCCCGAAATGGTGGGCCGTGAAGAGACCTACCTGGCCGGCAGCGCCCGTTTACCGTGCAGTCTGGCAGACGCCCTTGCCCAGGGCCGGCGGGCAGCGGCCAAGACGGCCGAGATGTTCCGCAAGGCCAATGCCGGCGAACTGTTCGTGCCCCGAATCGTGTGCGTGGTTGACCCCGAAAAGTGCATCGGCTGCGGCCAGTGCCAGGAACTTTGCGACTGTGGCGGCATTGGTGTGGAAGAGGGCCCGGGCGGCGGCCTGCCGCGTATCGTCGATCCGATGGTGTGCACCGGCGGCGGCACCTGCGCTGCAGCCTGCCCCTATCATGCACTGGTGTTGCAGAACAACAGCAACGATCAGCGCGAAGCACGCGTGGCCGCCCTGGCGCGAAGACTGGGGCCGGACGAAAGCATGGCGTTCGTGTGCGGATGGGGCGGACTGCCCGCGGCGGATATCGCCGGCAAACAGGGTCTGAAGTATGATCCGCGCATCCATTTGCTGAGCGTGCCCTGTGTGGGACAGATCGATGCCTGCGCCATGGCGCGCGCCTTGAAAGAAGGCGCCTCCGGTCTGGTTCTGGTCGGCTGTCTGCCGGAAACGTGCCATCACTCCTATGGTCTGGATCATGCCTGGGCGCGCGTTAACACCATCAAAAAATTGCTCAGCCTGAGCGGCTTCCAACGTGAGCGTATCGCACTGGCACATGCCGATTTGAATCGTCCGGAAGATTTTGTCCGCACGGTGGACAGCTTCACCCGCACCATTGCCGCCATGGGACCGATGGTCAGGACCCCGGAAGACCAGGCAAAAGTGGATGCCCTGTATGACCTGATCAAGCACAACACCCGGGTGCGCCATCTGCTCTCGGCAGGTCTGCGGCGTCCCGGCGAAGACACTTATCAGGGCGATCAACGCCATGCCCTGGATTACGATCGGGATTTTTCCGCCGTCCTGGCCGAAGAGTTCCTGCAACAGCGGCTATTGCAGGTGTTCCGGGCTGCCAAAGGGCCGTTCAATCTGGATGAACTGACCGGCCGGCTGCACGAAGACCCCAACCAGGTGGCGACTTGCCTTTGGGAAATGGTTCAAAACGGCCAAATCGGATTTACCCACAAAAACCATGAAGCCGTTTACGCACTGAGCTAAATAGCGTGCACACGGGTGCCGCCGCTGTCTGGGCGGCACCTTTGTTAACCAGGCACATTCTCATCCGGGCTCCGTCTGTGTGACCGACGGATTTTTCCGCCCGCCGTTCCGACGTGACGGACAGAACTGAAAGAGAAGGTAATGAAAAAAGATATCCTCATCATCGGAGGTGGTCCAGCCGGTATGATTACCGCTTTGACCGCTAAAAGTGTCTATCCCCATCGATCGGTGTGTTTGATCAAAGACGTCGGCGATGGCGTGATCCCCTGCGCCATTCCCTACATGATCCATACGATTCCCGATCCAAACCAAAATATCATGGGCTGTGGCCCCTTGGACAAAGCCGAAATCGAAACGATCATCGACAAAGCGATCGCCTTGAATGTGGAAGAAAAAAGAATCGACCTGGCCTCGGGCCAAAGCATCTTCTACGATCGTCTGGTGCTGGCCACAGGCATGATGCCGGCTATGCCGCCCGTGACCGGCATCCGGACCCCGGGCGTTTTTGGCATCGAGAAAAGCTTGAGCGCCATGCGCACCTTGCGCGAGCGTTGCCGTCAGGCCGAACGCATCGTCATCTTGGGCGGCGGCTTCATCGGAGCAGAATTCGCCGATGAAATCGCGCGCGGGTCCAAAGCCGAAGTGCACGTGGTCGAAATGATGCCCAAGTTGCTGTACTTCGCCTTCGACGATGAATTCTGCGACATGATCCAGCAATCGCTCGAAGAGGCCGGCGTCCATCTGCATCTGAATCAGCGCGTGGTGACGATCGACGGTGGCGAGCAGGTCCGTTCGGTTACATTGGAAGACGGCGAAAAGATACCGGCCGACTTGGTCATCGTCGGGGTCGGCGGCAAACCCAATGTAGCCTTGGCCGCCGAGGCCGGCCTGCGCATCACCGCGGGCGGGTCGATCTGGGTGGACGATTATATGCGCACCAATGCCCAGGCGATTTTTGCGGTGGGCGACTGCGCCCTGAAACGTGACTTTTTCACGCGCAAGGAGGTGCCTGTCTGGCTGGCATCAACGGCCACGGCCGAAGCGCGCATTGCCGGGACCAATATTTACGGCATTCGCGTGCTGCGGCAGATCCAGGGCACCATCGCTGCCTTTTCGACCAAGATCGGTGGCAAGGCATTTGCCAGCGCCGGACTCACGTGCCGGGGCTGCGGCCAGGAAGGGTTTCGGTGGGTTTGCGGACGAAGTATCGCACCGGACCGGCATCCAGGCACGCTACCCGGGGCCATGCCGATGCATGTCAAGCTGGTTTTCGCGGATCGGGCCGGTACGCTGCTGGGCGGGCAGGCCGCTGGCGGCGAGTCGGTCGGAGAATTGATCAATACGATTGCCGTCGGCATCCAGAAGCAACTCAACGTCCGGGAGTTGGACATGATGCAGATCGCCACCCATCCGTTGCTGACCTCCGCGCCGACGGTTCACCCCTTGATCAATGCAGCCCATATGGCCCTGGCCAAATTACGCGGGCAGGCCAGTTGCCCTTGATGCACACTTTACACTTAACACTTTGCGGTTATGCATAAAACCCAAGTGAAAAAAACTGGTAGGGTGGGCATTGCCCACCATTGGAATTTCCAATTGACCGCCGCTTGGGCAGGATCAGTGCGAGTAACCGATGATGTTATTTGCGGGAATAGTTTGCGCCTACGGTGGTGGGCAATGCCCACCCTACAACTTTACACTTAACACTTTGCTCCCTAACCCCTTGAGCAAACTGGATAACCAAATAATTATATATCCGGTTGGTTGTGCAAAATCGTTTTATCGATTGGGATGCGTGCGGCCCTTGCGCCCGGGCATCGCAAATCCGGCATCGTGAATGTTGCCGTGCAGCCAGGCATCGATGATCACGGCAATATCTCCGGCCACGTAGTCGATGACTTGAATCTCATGGGCGGTCAGCATCGACCGTAACGGCTGCGAAATGGCACCGCAAACGAGCGTGCGGATGCCGCATTCAATCAGGCAAAGCACCCTTTGCACCGGCAGGTCGTCGTTGAATGTGAGCACCCGCTCATCGGCGATACGACCTTGATCGGAGGATATCACCAGGGCTTGGCGGGCGACGTCGAAGAGCGGTGCGATGCGCTGGTTCCAGACCGCGAAGGCCGCTTTCATTTGATCCTTTTCAGCATACGGCGACTCACCCGCCACAAATCGAATTCCTTGATCTGTTCGGCCAGATCGCGGCATTCAAGTCGAAAACTTCTGACATCGCCATGCTTGCCCGGATCGATGTGATCCGCAAAATAATCAAAAATCGTATACCCTACCCTATCGGCCATCTGCCGCAGCATCGTGCTCAGGCCCACAGCGGTTTTATAGTAATCGGCCACATCCAAGGGACGATCGTTGATATCTTTCAGCAATTGTTTGAGCTCTTGGTAGGTGGCGGGCTGCAGACGGATGGCCTGATCCGCCCCCAGCAGGCTTTGTATTCTTCTTTGTTTTAACTCTTCAAGGGTATAGCGCTGCATCGTTGGATCCTCTTAGGGAAAGGAGGACGCGTGCCCGTGCCTCAGCAAAAAGGTGCGTGGCGTCGCATGTGAAACTGTATACTTACGATTACACGACGCACGAGAACGAAAGGAAACCCCTGACAGTCATCTGCTCGCGGCACAAATACGCCAATGCGTATTTGTGCCGGTCATGGCCGTTGGTCGTGCGCTATTCCATTTCCGGGTGAAAGACATTCACTTCTTTCAAATCATCCCGAAGATATTCGCGCTCTTTGGGCCCCAATACGCCCAGGGACAGACAGATCAAGGTCCATAGATGCACCACGCCGTATTCAGCCCCATAATGCTCACTTAGCTCATGGATCTGGGCATGGCAGTTATGGCAGCCGGCAATACAGTAGTCGGCCTTGGTTGCCTGGATCTGCTGATCTTTCAAGCGGCCGTATTCGAGCCGGGCATCCTTGAACCCGGACTGCAGGAACCCGCCGCCGCCGCCGCAACAAAAATTGTTGGAGCGATTGGGCTGCATGTCGATGAAATTCTCCTCGCCCACTACCGATTTGACCACAAAGCGCAGATCTTCGGCAATCGGGTCGCCATAACTCTTGCGCACGATCTGGCACGGATCCTGGACGGTAAACTTGATCTTGAGTTCCCTGTTCCAGTCCGAATTGACCTTGAGTTTGCCTTCGCGAATCCAGCGCGCATAATATTCATAGATGTTTTTGACTTCGAAGGTGTGTGGAATGTCGAATTTTTTCAGTCCTGCCAGGACTGAGAAGGTGACGTGCCCTCACTCGGTATTGAGAAATGTCTTACACCCTAAATCCTCGGCCTGCTTTGCCGAGGTGCTGGTAATCTGTTTCCAGGCATCGTCATCGGCCAAAAACATGCAGTAATTTTCGCCACCCCAGCCTTTGGATCCGTAGGTCCAGTCCACACCGGCCAGATGCAGGATCTTCCACAGCGGCACCATCTCGTCCGGTTCGGTCACCGGCTCGCGCGAATTCTGGTTGAGAAAGAACTCGGCCCCTTGTTTGTCGACCGGTGCCTGCATGTCAGCGAATTCCGGTTGCGCTTCCTGGTATTCGGCCAGCACATCTTCGACGACGAACTTGAAATCCTCCGGTTCTGTGCCCATGGCGCTGCAGCTTTCGTTGCGCAGGGCCATATCGCAGGACCCCAGGATTCCCTTGGGCCGCTCCTCACGCGGCCACAGCGCACGCGCGTTGAAAACCAATTGAGGAATATTGATCTGCATGGGACACACGTAAATGCACCGCTGGCACATGGTACACATCCAGACCCAATTGGTTTTTTTAATCTCTTCATCCATGCCCAAGGCTGCCATGCGCAGAAACTTGCGCGGGTCCATGTTTTCGAGCCCCGTGGCCGGGCACCCTGATGAGCAGGCGCCGCAGGTCAGACAAAGATTCAGATTGCCGCCGTCCGGCAGCAGTTCCTTGACCTTGTCCAAAAATGTGTCTTTCTTGACACTGCCGAGTATGATCGGTTGATCGGTCATGCCTGATTGTCCTCCTTATGGAAATGTAGGTTGAATTCCCGGCCATAGGCTTCACTGGGAAACGTTGTTGTCGGTACCTACTAAGCATTGGGCATGCCAACTTCCTGCAGTAAGGCCCCACAAAATGTTTTTAATCCTGCTTGGGCACGACAGGTCAGGCCAACCGACGGCCAGGAGCCCAGGATTGGCGGCATCACACGTTCTTAGACAACTTTTTACCCGAGATCGGCCTCGTGGGGGCGGGTTCAAATTCGATGGTGGGTCAGGGAAGACGCGTTAGGGGTACGAACAACATTGCAATATGCAATATTATCTTCGTTTGCCGCGTCCGTCGGCCTCCGGCACCTCTATGTGCAGCGTTTTGATCTTACGATATAGGGTCGCGGCATCGATGCCCAGGTCCCGAGCGGCCTTGCGCCGGTTGCCGGCGTGATAACGCAAGGTTTCGGCGATATAATGCTTTTCCATGCGCCGCAGGCTCATCGGGCCGAAAGATTCCGCTGCGGGGGCTTCGGGCCGGAATTCGGAGGGCAAGTGGCGCAGCTCGATGATTCCCGCCCGACACAGCACGAAAGCCTGCTCGATGATATTTTCCAACTCGCGAACATTGCCGGGGAACTCGTGGGCCATCAGGCGGGCGACCACTTCGGCGGATACCCCGGCGATGTCCTTGCCCTGCAGTCGGTTGAATTTGCGGACGATGTGATCGATCAGCATGGGGATATCCTCACGCCGCTGTTTCAGGTTCGGCAGCACCATGTGAACGACACGGATCCGATAGTAGAGGTCCTGACGGAACTGCCCGCTATGGACCAACTGGACGAGATCCTTGTTGGTGGCCGCCAGGACGCGAATGTCCACCGGTTTGGGCTGGACCGACCCTAGGGGCTCGATGGTGCGCTCCTGAAGCACGCGCAGCAACCGCATCTGCATGGCCGGTGATATATCCCCGATTTCATCGAGTAAAATGGTGCCGCCATCGGCCAGCTCGAAGCGTCCGGCCTTGTCTTTGCGGGCATCGGTAAATGCCCCGGCCTTGTGGCCGAAAAGCTCGCTTTCCAGCAAGGTATCCGGCAGGGCAGCGCAGTTCACCACGACAAACTTGCCTTCCCGGCGCGGCGACAGGTTATGGATGGCGCGTGCAAACAGCTCTTTGCCGGTGCCGCTGGGGCCTTCGATCAAAACAGTGCTATTGCTTTCCGCGATTTGCGGCAGAATTTTGAACAACTGCATCATGGCGCTGCTGCGGCCGACAATGTCCTCGAAAGTGTACCGGCTTTCCAGCGCTTTTTGCAATTGTTCGACCTGGCTCAGATCCTGAAAGCTCTCCACCCCGCCGATCACCTTGCCTTCGCGATCTTTCAAGATGGCCGTTGAAATACGGATGGGAATCCGATGCCCCTGATTGCTGACGATGTGGGCGGTGGCATTGACCACCGGACGCCCGGTATTGAAGGTCTGTCGCAATGCACAGGCATTTTCACAAATACTGGCATGAAAAACATCACAGCACGCCTTGCCGACGGCATCCTTGCGGGCAATGCCGGTGATGCGCTCGGCGGCGCGGTTGAAGGATGAGATGCGCCAATCCAGCCCTATGGTAAAAACCCCTTCATTGACCGAATCCAGAATCACATCCCATTGCTGTTTTTCTTTATCTTTGATCATGAAAGAGCCCTCATTCTTGCAATTTGCGACACTTCACAGAGGCATATCTTGCATATTGCACGAATGGGGTCAACCGAATTCACTTGCGCATGGCCTATGGTTTTAGACGCGGCTCACCCCTTGTGGAGAGAAGCTGCCGCGTGTTTCCTTTAAATGCAGTTACCTGGCAGGGCGTCTGGCACACGGGTTGCTTAACGGTACGCAGGATGTCATCATATCGCGACGTTGATGCGCGCACATTCATTCATATAAGAGGAGATACACCAATGGCCCAAATGACAGGACGTATGCAGGAACTCTTCAATAAGGTGACAACGGTGGTGCTTAGCACAGCCACTGCCGACGGCATGCCCAATACGGTTCCGGTCGGCGCCAAACGAATCATCGATGCTGAAACCATCCTGATTTCCGACCAGTTTTTCAACAAGACGCTGGCCAATCTGAAAAGCAACCCGCGGGTGGCG
This sequence comes from Desulfatitalea sp. BRH_c12, assembly GCA_000961655.1. GTDB lineage: Bacteria > Desulfobacterota > Desulfobacteria > Desulfobacterales > Desulfosarcinaceae > Desulfatitalea. The sequence goes on along the minus strand of LADR01000013.1, from coordinate 144,932 downwards.
GTCACTTTCTGGGAGGGACATGAAGGTTACCAGTTCAAGGGCAGCGTGGTTATCGAAACGAGCGGTGCGCGCTATGAAGAAACGGCCCGATGGATCGAAGAGAAGAGCAGCCGGGCAGGGTTTCCTTTAAAATCGAAGGGCGCCGTCATCATGAAAATCGAAGAAATTTACGGCATCGCCCCCGGTCCGGGCGCGGGTAAAAAACTGGCTTGAAATGATCGAGGAGGATACCAGGTGGAAAGTATTTTGATTGTAGGGTGCAAGAAGGCAATGGACGATGTCTGCATCGGATGTTCACGATGCATGGTGGCTTTCAACCGACGTCAAGGAGCGTTCGAACGCTACAAGGACAAGGATGCCCAGCTGGTCGGCCTGCTCAATTGCGGCGACTGCCCCGGCGCGACCATCGTCACCCGTCTGGCGCAGATCAATTTGTGGAACAAACCCATGGCGGAAAAAGTCACTAAAATCCATGTGGCACCATGCATCATCGATCATTGCCCGCACAAGGAAACACTGCTGGCCAAAATCAAAGCCAAAGCCGGCGTGGACGTCATCGAAGGCTGCCATCCCTACAAGCCGGAGAACATCTTCGCCTGATAGATGATGCCGATAGAGATGATGCCGCTCGTAAAAAAGATCGTTTATCACAGAACATGGGGGCACAAAGAGAATACTGCAATGCCGATGATTATGGTATCTAAAGTCCCGGTGATTCGGGTGGGTGGTCCGCGCCACCACCCACCCGGATCACCTCCTCCGTGCAAATCCCGAATACACTTCGCCAATAGTCCATGGAGCGAATGGATAACCAAATACCGAATAAAGCGGTGCCGTGCCCCTGACGGTTCTTCCGATCGAAAGGAAAACACCCATGACAACGATTCCTTTGCTCGAGGTGCAAAAAGCTGAAGTAACGATTCTGGTCGATAACTACACCGATCTTTTGCTGGGTGACACGGGTACGGTCAAGCGCTTGCGTATACCGCCACCCGATGCACCCCTGGCCGAGCATGGTCTGGCGTATCTTGTCACTGTTTTCGGCGCGGATGGCAAACACACGATCCTGATGGATGCGGGCATCTCCGGTCTTTGCCTGCATCACAATGCCGCATTGCTGAAATCCAGTCTGTCCGTTCAGTTTGGCGTGGTCACCCACAGCCTGGATGATATCGAATGTGTTGTGCTGAGCCACGGGCATTTCGATCATTTCGGCGGTCTGCCCCAGTTCCTGAACAAAACCGGAAAGCAGGTGTCCCTGCTGGTCCATCCGGGTGCATTCGCCGCCCGCCGGATCAAGCTGGTGCCCGAGTTTCACATGGATATGCCCGTGCTAAGTGAGGAGACCCTTCGTGCCGGCGGGGCGTTGGTGGAAAAACGCAGTCAGGTGTCGACGTTTGCCGGCGGCAACATTGTGCTGAGCGGAACGGTGGCCCGCACGACCTCTTTTGAAACCGGATCGCCCGTTTTGGAAACACAACAAGATGGGAAGTGGCGCCAGGATCCGTTCGAAGACGATCAAGCGATCGCTTTTAATTTGAAGGATCGCGGCCTGGTCGTGATAGGCGGCTGTTCGCATGCCGGCATCATCAACACGATCGAACATTTCAGAACGATCACCGGCATCGACCGGGTACATGCGGTCTTAGGCGGCTTCCATTTGAGTGGGGCCGGCGAGGCCCTCATCGAACCGACCCTGGCGGCCATGCAGAAAATTGCCCCGGACCTTCTGGTTCCCACCCACTGCACCGGATGGAAAGCCATCAATGCCTTCGAGACGGCCATGCCGGATGCGTTTGTCTTGAATACCGTCGGAACGACCTATTTGTTTGGGGAACACTGATCGGTCGGCATCTCAAGGTTCGTCAGCGTTGAGCCGGGCGGCCGTGTGACCGGCACTCGGCTCAGTTGAGCAGGGTGCCTATGAAGCACCAGGAAAAGTTGTCGCCTCTGGAGGCCACCTCTCCGCTGGTCGTCACCGAAGCGGAATCGGTTGCCTCGTTGAACGCACGGATGCGGTATTCATAGACACCTCGCGCCAGATTCGAATCAGTGTATTCAGTGATGTCGGCGGCCACTTCGAACAGATCGCCCCACGCGCCATCCGGCGTGCGGCGCTCGATCACGAAGCCCAGCTCGTCCGTGCTGTTGTCGGTCCAGCGCAGCACAATACGGTTGCCGTCGACCGTAGCGCTCAGGCCGGATGGCGCCCCCGGCGGTGTGCCGCCGATAAAAGCCCCCAGGGCAAAAGTGCCCTCGATGGGGTGTTCAGGATCTTGATCGATAACAAAATTGCCGATCGGCGTCGTGGCGACATCGATTTCGTGGATGGTGTTGCTGCGTTGATTGACAACATAGGCCAAATCGCCGTTTTTGGTCGCGGCCACGCCCTGAGGCACATCACCGACAGAAATTGTGCCATAAACCGAATTATCGCTGGCACGAACGATGGTCACCGTCCTGGAAAGATTGCCGCTGTTGCTGACATAGACGAAATCCCCCTGGGAACCGACGGCAATGCCCCAGGGGCCATGTCCGACGGGGATGTTGTCGGCCAGCAAGGTGTCGTCGCTGGTGCGGATCACCCGGACGCTTCCAATCAGCCCGCCGTTAAAATTCGCCACGTAGACAAAACGGCCGTCCGGGGTGGCCGCCAGGCCGATCGGCTGTCTCAACCCCGTGATGGTCTGCGTCACTTCCGGTGTGCCATTGTCGGTGATGACCGAAACCGTGCCGGCCAGTTGATTGCTCACATAAACTTTGATCACGTTGGCGGCGGCGTCTTGGACGGCAGTCACGCCCCACGGCCCGTCGCCGACCGTCACGGTGCTGGCCACGGTGCGCGAGGAGATCGTGATCACGGAAACCGTATCGTCGCCAAAATTGGCCACATAGGCGCGGCGTCCGTCGGGTGCGATGGCTACCCCCCTGGGGGCTTCGCCCAAGGCCGTCGTCAACGGCACCAGTGTACCCGTGTCTTCGAAATTGGCATTGGTCAGGGTGGCCAGGGTATTGTTCGACTCACAGGTCACCAGCACCAAGCTGCCGTCCGGCATGACCGCCGCGCCATAGGGACCGCCTTCCAGGGCCACTGAAGCGAATGTGCCGTCACTGGTCGCGATTCGCACCACCCGGTCATTGTCGAAACTTGGGATATAGGCGTAAGTTGCGGCCCACAGGGGGCAAATGGACTGGAGCGGCATCAGCAGGAAAAGAGCCGAAATAAGCCAGAGAAGATGCTTCATGCAATCACCTATGAAGGGTTCGTTTCAAGCGTTACATGTACCGTATTATTTAATAAACGACACTATTATGCCTTCGAACGTGTAAAAAAGATCTTTAGCATAGAGAACATGCCGATCACAGAGGTAAGTTCTTCAAATAAGTTCTTCAACTTTCGGGTTCCAAACGCCGGTGATCCGGGCGGGTGGTCCGCGCCACCCGCCCGGATCACCTCACTACGTGCCAATCCCGAAAGTTGCGTAAGTTCGTTATCTTTTGTATCCGCTGCTCGCTCTGGGGTAAAAAAAGGGACTTATGCGCCGGATTTTGGCAGAGATTGCAGGATAGCCGGCAGCGCCTTGTGCACGGCCCGGTGAAGCGGAAAAGTCTCAATGCGGTCGGGCGAGATCCATTGGAAAGCACGCGGCCCCTCCAGGCGCACGCGCCCACTATGCCAAAGGCACAGGTATAATTCAAGGCGCAATCTGAAATGGGTGTAGGCGTGGCGCACGCTGGCGACATGCTGCTGCGTTCGAATGCCGAGCCCCAAGCTGGCGCGGGCATATGCAAGGCACGCTTGCGCCGGGTCCTCTCCCTTGCACAACAGGACCGAGGGGAACTCCCACATTCCGGCCAGCAATCCTTGCGGGGGGCGTTGGGTCAGAAGCAGCTTCCCCTTTTTGACGACCACCGCGGCGGCCCACGTTTGCTCGCCGACCGTGCGGCGGGGCGCCCGGCGCGGATAGCGGTCGAACGTTTCAGTCTGCGACGCACAGCAACTGTGCGCAAGGGGGCATTCAGGGCACAAGGGCAGGCGCGGCGTACATACCAGGGCGCCCAATTCCATCATGGCCTGATTGTGCCGGCCGGGGTCCGCCCTGTCCAGAAACGCGTCGGCCGCGGCCTGAAAAGCGGCATGTCCGGCTGAATCGTTGACGGGCGAATCCATGCAAAGCAGGCGCGCCAGAACCCGTTTCACATTGCCATCCACAACCGCATACGGCTGAGAGTAGGCGATGCTTAAAACCGCCGCGGCGATGTACGGCCCTATCCCCGGCAAACTACGGATCTGGGCGGATTCGGCGGGCACCGCCCCGTGGTTTTCCATGATCATTTGAGCGGCCCGCTGCATATTGCGGACCCGCGAGTAGTAGCCCAATCCCTCCCATGCTTTCAGGAGCGCCTGCTCATCGGCCCGGGCCAAGTGCCGGATACTCGGGAAAAGCTGCATGAAACGCTCATAATAGGGAATGACGGTCCGCACCTGCGTCTGCTGCAGCATGACTTCGGAAACCCAGATAGCATAAGGATCGCGGGAGCGGCGCCAGGGCAAATCACGCCGGGCTCTGTCGTACCAGTCGCCCAACAACTGCCGGGCGGCGCTACCTTCGGCCTGTGAAAACAATTGTGACGGCACCTGTGAAGAAACGATCAGCATGCGGTGCATGTATCATATTACCGATCTATTGGCCACAGCCAGGAGCAGGCGAATTCAGGCCCATCGCATGTAAACCTTGGCACGTAGCGTGCTGTCGTCATTCGAAGCCATCCGCACCAACAGATCACCTATGACCATTTATTTCGGGGATCCTACGTCACATGGCGGTTAACCTGTATCCCTAAAAAGCGGTTTACAAAACCAAACGCCTGGAAGCAGTCTGGGATATGGCGCAAGAACAAACTTGTTTCCTTGAGCCATTATCGGATATATCGGCCCACTGGTGACCAATTGAATCTTTTAAACGAAAAATGCAATGCGCATTGAACTTATCCTGACACCTGCCGGCCGCCTTCGTTTGCAGCACGACAACGATAGCTCGGCCGCACCCGATGCCTGGCTGACAAGGGTCGCGGCCGCCTTTACCTCGTCCCAGGCCGCGGGTCTTTTCGCTCTGGCCGCCACGCGGCCCGTAATACCGCCGCCGCCATCCTTCAACTTCTGGCGGGATTTCGCCAGCCGCTACCTGACCCAACTGTGCCGCACCCCCGAGGCCGCTGGCAACCAACTCGGTCCCATCGAGGCGCCGGGTGAATCCGAAATGGCACTCATGCTGCTCAATGCGCCGGCCATGCAGGGAGCGGAGTATCTCAGCCTCGCCGTATTGGCTGACCTTTGGGGGCAACTGGACGCATGGGTGCAGCAGGAGATCGCTGGGTCAAGGATCAGCCTGGCGCAATGGCTTAAGAAAAATGCCCCGATCTGGCGTCAGGTCGGACGGGTCTGTTTTCACCTGGCCGAGAACAAAAGTTACCCCGAGTTGCCGTTTGCCTTCATGGCCACCTACGCGCCGAGTCTTTCCAAGGCAGGTCGCGTGCAGTACCAGCCTTTAGGCAAAGCGCTTCAGGAATACGCGGGGCAGCGCAACAAGAAAGCTTTAATCAACCTGCTTTCGCCCGTTCAGCAGGCGTCGGAAAAAATCGACTTTCTCAGGGAAATGGTCGCATCCGGTGATATTTTTCACCCTTTGGCCTGGACGCCCGCACAAGCCTATCGTCTGCTTAAAAATGTGCCCCTACTGGAGGAATGCGGGCTGCTGGTGCGACTGCCGGATTGGTGGCGAAAACGCCCCCGCGCCCGGGTGACGGTGACGATCGGAGATAAGCGGCAGGGTCGTTTCGGTATCGACACGATGCTGGACTTCAAGGTCTCTGTCTCTCTGGGAAATCAGGAGCTGACTGAAAATGAGTGGTGCCGGATTATGGCCTCGCAGGATGGCCTCACCTATATCAAGGGACAGTGGATTGAGGTGGATCGGGAGAAGCTGTCCGAGGCCCTTGCGCATTGGAAGCAAGTGGAGGCCGAAGCCGCCGGACAAGGCATCACCTTTATTGAAGGCATGCGCCTGTTGGCAGGTGCGCCGGCGGATCTGGATGCCAACGGTGGCGCCACAGGCGCGCCGCATGACTGGGCCTTTATCGACGCTGGCCAATGGCTTTCCGGCGTCTTGGCGGGCCTGCGCAATCCGGAAGGGTTGACCGGCTCAGGGCGCAGACTGGATTTTTGCGGCACGTTGCGTCCCTATCAGCAGATCGGCTACAATTGGCTCTGGTTTCTTTCAAACCTGGGATTGGGCGCATGCCTGGCCGACGACATGGGGTTGGGCAAAACCATTCAGGTCCTGCCGCTTCTGCTGACGCTGAAGCAAAGACGGCCGCGCGGCGCAAACCCGTCGCTGCTGGTGCTGCCGGCATCTCTTTTGGCCAACTGGAAGGCCGAGATTCAGCGTTTTGCGCCGACGCTGACGGCCGCGTTTATCCACCCTTCGGAAATGGATCCGGCACCCCTTGCCGCCCTGGCTGCAAAGCCCGCAAAGCTTATTGCGGACACCGATGTGGTTCTGACCACCTATGCGATGTTGCCCCGGCACAAATGGCTGCTCGATATCAAGTGGCGCCTGGTGATTCTGGACGAAGCCCAGGCCGTCAAGAACCCTGCCGCGCAACAAACCCGAACCGTCAAACAGCTCAAAGCGGACGCCAGGATCGCGCTGACGGGCACGCCGGTGGAGAACCGGCTTTCCGATCTGTGGTCCCTGTTTGATTTTCTATGCCCGGGCCTGCTCGGTTCGGCTGCCAAATTCAAGCAATTCGTCAAAGGCCTGGAGACGCGCGAGCACGACCGTTACGCACCCCTGCGAAATCTGATCAGCCCTTATGTGCTCAGGCGGCTCAAGTCCGACCGGCGCATTATCGCGGATCTGCCCGACAAGACCGAGATGAAGGCCTACTGCGGCCTGACCAAAAAACAGGCTGCGCTGTACGCCAGGTCGGTGCAGGACCTTACCGCGGCCCTTGAAGGGCTCGACGGCATCCGGCGGCGCGGGCTCGTGCTGGCTTTTCTGATGCGGTTCAAGCAGATCTGCAATCACCCGAGCCAGTTTCTCGGCGATGGTGAATATGGACCAGCCGACAGTGGCAAGTTCGACCGGCTCAAGTCCATCTGCGAGGAAATCGTGTCGCGCCAGGAAAAAGTTCTGGTGTTTACCCAGTTCCGTGAGATGACCGAACCGATCGCCGACTTTCTTACGGGCGTGTTCGGTCATGAAGGCCTTGTCTTGCACGGCGGCACGGCGGTCAAGAAGCGCCGGACCCTGATCGACAGGTTTCAGAAAGATGACGGGCCGCCTTTTTTTGTACTTTCACTCAAAGCGGGCGGCACGGGCCTGAATCTGACGGCCGCCTCGCACGTTGTGCACTTCGACCGTTGGTGGAACCCGGCCGTGGAAAACCAGGCCACGGACCGGGCCTTCCGCATCGGTCAGCATCGCAACGTGGTGGTGCACAAGTTTATCTGCCGGGGCACGATCGAAGAAAAGATCGACACCCTGATCGAAGAGAAAACCAACCTTGCCGACGATATCCTCAAGGCCGGTGCCGAGTCCATGCTCACGGAGATGAGCGACGAGCAACTGCTCAAGGTCGTGGCCCTGGATATCGATCGATCACAACTGTAGGAGTGCAATGATGGGATGGTACGGCGGTTTCAGACCCTACGTGCCCGTGGCTGTGCGCCAGGCGCGGGCCTTGAAAAAAATGGAGAAGCTGCGCAAGCAGGGACACTGTATCAAGCCCGTGCAGATCGACGGTCGCAAGATTACACACACCTTCTGGGGACAGGCCTGGTGCGATCACCTCGAATCGTTCAGTGATTATGACAACCGGCTGCCCCGCGGCCGCACGTATGTCCGCAACGGCTCGGTTTGCCATCTGGACATCGAAAAGGGCCGGATCAGTGCCATGGTCTGCGGCTCAGAGATCTACAACGTGGAAATCGCCATCAAACCGCTCCCCCGGAAAAAGTGGCAAGAGGTGAAGAACCGATGCGCCGGGCAAATCGGCTCGCTTTTAGAACTGCTTCAAGGCAGGCTTTCCAAAAACGTGATGTCCGTTGTGACCGATCGCGACAAGGGCCTGTTCCCCCTGCCCGGGGAGATCAGCCTGAAATGCAGTTGCCCAGACTGGGCCGTGATGTGCAAACATGTGGCGGCCGCTCTGTACGGTGTGGGCGCTCGGCTGGACCAAGCACCCGAGCTGATTTTCCTTCTGCGGGGCGTGGACCATGAGGAGCTGATCAGCGCCCAAGCCGATGTGGCGGCTGTTGCCGAGGAAACAAAAGCCGGCCGCAAACGTATTGCCGATGATGATATCGCGGATGTCTTCGGCATTGAGATGTCGGAGGATGCGGCGCCCGTTGAAACCATCCGTCCGTTGCGCCCTAAAAAGACTGTGCCTGAGCCGAGAAAAGCTTCCAAAGTTGCAGCCAGCGCGCCGGCCAGGCGCCCGTCGAAGACCGGCGGGCGTCCATCCAAAGCCGACAAGATCCCCGTACCAGGCAAAACTGCGCCCCAGGCGATGCCGCGCAGCGAAAGCAGTATACGCCCGGTTACCGGCAAGGCGGTTGCCGCATTGCGCACCAAATTTGGTATGTCTCAGAGCGAATTCGCAAAACTTCTCGGCGTCAGCGCGCCGAGTATCGGCAACTGGGAAAAGAAGACCGCGACGCTTGACCTGCAAACCCGCTCGCTGGACGCCTGGAATGAAGTGAAAAGATTGACGAAACGTCAGGCCCGCAAGAAGTTGAGCGGTTCATAGGAGACGCTGCCCCTTCGATCGAAAACGGCCGGCGCAAAAGGGAGGGATCGACGGCCCGGCGGATCACGCCGGGCCGTGGGCGTGCTATTTGAGTGCCACTGGAATACTTGCGTAGCTTTCATCCACGGGCGGCATTTTAATATTTTCAGCGCTGACCAGCCTGCCGTAGGTCGCATCATCCTGCCAGCCGTCAATATGGGCGGCGCGCTTGGCGGCGGCCTTGAGCTTGTTCCAATCGGCACTGCCGTACAGGTGCATCTGCTGAGCGGCCATGGAGCCTTCGCCGTGAATTGTGTCAATCTGCCAGTAATTGCAGGTCATGTCCTTGATCAGGCGCATGAGGCGCAGGCGGTGCTCCGTGGGCACACCGTCTCTGGCCCCGAGATACTTGTCGATGTAGGGCCGGATGTCCATATTCTGCCAGTCACGATAGGCCGGCACGGTGGTGCACAGGCCACCCGCAATATCCTGCAGGTGCTGGCACATCTGGTGGAAGTTGCTGGCGAAGGTGAATTTGGCGGCGTTGATCGACATGGGGTTGGGCATGGCCACGTCAAGGCCGAACTCCTTGACCGGTTCGAGGCAGGCAGCCTTGCCCAGTTCGGCCACCATGTGGGTGATCATGGCCATCCAGGCCAGTTTCTTGCGGATGTGATCGGCATTGGCCACACCGTTGTAATCCGCCACCAGGGCCGCTGCGCCGGTGATGGCTTCGAGCTTGCCGATCATTTTGCAGGTGCCGAACAGGCGGTGATAGCTGCCAAAGGCATAGGCCAGAGTACGCGAAAACTGCCATTCGCCGCACATGAAAACCCGCTCCCAAGGCACGAAGACATCGTCGAAGACAATCAGGCACTCGGTCGGCTGCAGGGCGCTGGTCTTGGGGTAGTCAAAATGGCCTTCGGCGCCATAGGTGCGGGTCACCGGCTCCACGGCCAGCATCTTGACCCCCTTGGCGTTGCACGGTACGGCAAAAGCCAGAGCGTAATCCTTGTCCGCCTCGCCGAGGGTGCGGCACGGCGAACAGAGCAGCTCGTTGGCGCATGGCGAGGCGCTGATGTGGACCTTGGCACCGCGCACCACGATGCCGTCCTTCTGGCGTTCTACCACGCGCAGGTAGTAATCGGGATGCTGCTTCTGCTGGGAGGGGTGCAGACTGCGGTCGCCTTTGACATCGGTGATCGCCCCGGTGATGCCCAGGTCCTGCTTCATGAGCAGCTTGCGGTAGTTTTCTACACGCTCGGTGTATTGGGTTCCCAAGGCCTTGTCCATGGCATTGGCGGTCACCGTGAAAGCGGCCAGGGCGTCGGCGCCCATGCAGTGCAGCAGAACGCCGCCACCGGTGCGCATGGCTGTGGCGAAGCACTCTCTTCTTCTCAGAAGGTCTTCCGAATTCCTGGGAGCCGTCAACAGGTAATTGACATCTTCGCCGTCTTCGTCCTGGGTAACGAAAAGGTCGCGGTAGTCCGGGTGATGCGGCAGCACATAATCCAGGGCCGCGGTCCGGATGATGCCGCTGATGGTGGGATGGGTACGCACATCCTTGACCCGCTCTCCCATGCACCACATCTCGCGTCCATCGTCCAGGCTCTCCAGGTATTGTTCGACTGTTCTGATCATACGTTTAAATCCTTTCTTGGCAGACGATTTAAAATGACATCGAATTCCGAACGTTCGCTCGGAAAAACAATAGCAGGTCGCCCCCGAAAATCAACCTCAAAAACTGAATGCCAATTGAAAAAGCCTCTCCCTTTTAGCCTTTTAAAGGGGAGAGGCCGTTGCAATGAACAATAAGGGAACTGAACTAGGAATCATCCGCCGAAGGCGTCTTCATCGATCTCGATGGCGGCGGGACTGCCTTTGGCGATGGCATTCATGCTGCCCAGCGTCACCGGCAGAATGGTGTTGATGAAAAACTCGGCGCTTTTGATCTGGCCTTTGTAAAAGGCCCCATCTTTTGTGGCGGCGCCTTTGGCCAGCTTGGTGGCCGCGACCTGGGCGCGCCACAGCAGCATCCAGGCCATGATCACATCGCCTGTGGCGTTCAAGAACGGCGAGGCGTGGGCAAATGCGGTTTTGAATTCGGCCGACATGGCCCGTGTGCCCATGATCATGGCCACTTCGCCGAGGCGGTCGACGGCGGTTTTGAATTCGGTCGCGACGGCTTGCAAGCCTTCGCTCGCTTTGGCCTTTTCGATGATGGCGTGCATCTGACCGAGCATGTTCATGAAGACTTGACCGTTGTTCAATCCCAATTTCCGACCCAATAAGTCCATGGCCTGGATGCCATTGGTGCCTTCGTAGAGTGAGGCTATTTTGGTGTCGCGCATCAACTGCTCCACCGGATACTCTTTGATATATCCGTAGCCGCCGTAAACCTGGATGGCTTGCACGCAAATGTCGAAGCCGCGGTCCGATCCCATGGACTTGATGATAGGGGTAAGCAGTTCAGCCTCATCGTTGCAGGCCTTTTTGACGGCCGGATCGTCGCTGCAATGGGCCCGGTCGAAAAGCGATTCCACGTAGTAGATCAGGCTGCGCAGCCCCTCCACGTAACATTTCATCCACATGAGCATGCGGCGCACGTCCGGATGACGGATAATAGGAACTTGGGCCGGCGCATCCTTGGGACTGCCCAGTTCTTTTCCCTGGCGCCGCTCGCGAGCGTAATTGACCGCATAAAGATAGGCGCGCGAAGCGGCGAAAAGCCCCTGGAATCCAACGTCCTGACGTGCTTCGTTCATCATCTTGAACATGATCTTCATGCCCATGCCCTCTTGCCCCAGGAGCAGGCCGCGACATTGGCCCTTGCTGCCGAAGGCCAGACTGCAGGTGGCGCTGCCGTGGATGCCGGTCTTCTCCTCGATGCCGGTGCAGACCACATCGTTAGGCTGCCCCAGGGTGCCGTCGGGGTTGACCCATATCTTGGGCACGATGAAGATGGAAATGCCCCTGACGCCCGCGGGTGCGCCTTCCACGCGCGCCAGTACCGGATGGATGATGTTTTCGGTCAGGTCGTGCTCGCCGTTGGTGATAAAGATCTTGTCGCCAGTAATGGTGTAGGTTCCGTCGGCGTTCTTGTGAGCTGAAGTGGTCAGGGCGCCCACGTCCGAGCCGGCATTGGATTCGGTGAGCACCATGGTGCCGCCCCAAATGCCGTCATACAGCTTGTTGATGAAGAGCTTCTTTTGTTCCGCTGTGCCATACAGTTCAATCATTTTACCGGTACCGTGCCCCATCTGGGCGTATGCCACCAGCGCCCCGCACGCGCCCGAAAGATATTCGCGGACGGCACGGTCTATGATGTGGGGCAGCCCCTGACCGCCCAGCTCCGGCGCCTCGCACATGGAGGTCCATTCGCCTTCGACCAGCAGCTTGAAGGGCCGGTGAAAGCTCTCCGGCACCTTGACCTTGCCATTTTCGAGAGTCACACCGATGCGGTCGCTGTCGACATATACGGGCAGCAGCTCCTTGACGGCAAAATTACGCGCCTCGGTGATGATCATGTCGAAAGCCTTGCGATCCAACCCGTCAAAGGCTTTTTCCTTGGCCAGTTTTTCCGTGTCCAACTGTTCGTACAAAACAAAATCAATGTCCCTGCGATCGGCAATTTGTTGTGCCATGAGAATAATGCTCCTGTTCATTTATATAGAATTTATAAAACTGCACGATGCTCAAACCCGCTTGACGAGACAATAGACAAGAACAAGGGGTCAAGTCTTCTCTTGACTCATTTCAATACCATTTTTTTTTGCCTCAAAGCAATTTTGCGCAATCAACGGCGCAAGGGGTAGCGGTGTTCTCGCGGGCACAGGGGCGAAAAATCTGTTGAATACCTAAAAGGAGGCTGATTTTCAAATGTGAACCTTTTGAATCTTGGCGCTCTGGGCGAATTGAACTCAAGCTGGGTGGGTGCGCGGCCGATAACCAAATACGTTTCATGGGCATCCCCATCGGGGCCGCTCACGCTTAAAACCGCAATTCAGCCGTGCGAAGACACCCGGGCCGATCCTATAGAGGAGTTCCATGACGACTGTCGATCCCCACCACTTTATCGAAGAACTGCGCTTCGACATTCAGACGGACGATCTGCTCAAAGCACGTCTGGTGATGGCCCATTTTGCCGAAATGGATGCCAACACCCAGCGCAGGGCCCTGTTCGAACTCAGTCGCGCGCCGGATGCTTTCGTATTTTCTTTAATGGTGGACGTGCTGGCCAATTCACCCGGCCTGGGCGACACCTACCCGCCATTGAAAACCCTCCTTTTCGCCAAAGCATCGGGCGACCCCGATCTGCTGTCACGCACACTGATGCGTGCGGTGCAACCGGGCACTCGCGTGGTCTTGGCCGAAGTGGCTGGCCAAATTAGACTGTCTACGGCTGTGCCTATTCTTCTCGGCATTCTCGGGGAAGAGCGGCATGAAAAGGTCCTGAGCGCCGTCATCATCGCCCTGGGGCGGATTGGAAATGCCTCGGCAACCACAGCCATTTCGGAATTTCTGTATTCAGGCAGCGTGGAATTGGTCGTTGCCGCCATTCACGCCCTGGGGCTACTGGCGACCCAAACCGCCCTCCAGCGTCTTTTCGACAAACTCGGTGCCGAAAGCGATTTGGACAAAATGATCCTGGATGTGTTCACCTGTTCCCAGGAACCTGAAGCCCTCAAATGCCTCAACGCCCTTTTGTCGGCCAGGCACGTCCATCTGCGCAACGCCGGCAAGCAGTGCCTGCTGGATATCGGGCACAAAGCCATACCCACTTTGATTGAAAATCTGCGCAATGATGATCCGGACCTGCTGATCCATAGCCTCAACGTTCTGGGCGCCATCGGAGATGCATCGGCCATCGCCCCAATCCGCAAACTGCTGCACAACGAGCCCAAAAATGCCAACGTCCGCTTTGCAGCCTATGAAGCGCTTGGTCTGCTGCCGGTGGCCCAAGGGGCTTTTACGCTGGCTCAGGGACTCAACGATCCGGTGGACAATGTCCGTGCCGCAGCCGCTGCCGCAGTCGATCATAACTACAATGCAATCCTGGCCACCGGAATTAAAAATATGGTCCGAAGCGAGAATGCGGCCGAGCGGCCCATCAGCCGCACCATCATGGATGCCGAATGCGATGCGATTTTCAACGACCTGATCGAAGAGGCCGGTTTTTGCGAATTTGCCGTCCGATATCTGAGCCGTCAAGCCCATGCCGATACTCGCGCCCATTTTGTCGATCTGCTGATCGCCAATGGTCGTGTGCACGTCGCTGCCGCCATCCAAGAACAGTCGATTACCCCCAAATGGGCCATGAAGGTTTTGGCTGTCGATGACTCGCGAATGATTCTCAACATTTATCGCAACGTCTTGCACAACTTAGGCTGCGACCCCATGCTTTTTGAATTTCCGGCGGAAGCCATTGCGCACCTGGATATCGTCAAACCCGATCTGATATTCACCGATTTGAATATGCCGGATATCAGCGGCGTGGCATTGACGCAGGCGGTGCGCCGACGCTACACCCGGGAGCAGGTCCCCATCATCATGGTCACCACGCAAAATGAAAGCCAGGATAACGCGGCCGCTCTGCAAGCCGGCGTCAATGCAATCCTGAACAAACCATTTAATGAAAAGACACTGCGCAGCGCTATGCAAGCGCAACTGGGGCGGTCCGTTTGCGCATTGGCCCCTGAGCCCGGTTGCCCGATGGCCGGTGCGCCGTTCGCCCATTCGTGTGCGCCTGTCAGGGCGGGAGCACGAAGCCGCTAAACCAGGCGCAATTTTTCAAATGGCCTGCTAATGCGTCGTAAAATGAAGCTATGGCATGGGATCAAGCGTTGTCTGCACACTGCGCTGTGGTGTCAATCAGGATCTGCAGGTGCGCCTTTTCGGCTTGGGCGAGACTGATGAACGCCTGGCGGGTCGCCTCGTCGACATCGGAATCGTCCGACAGTGTCCGGTACAGGTCGTAGGCGGCATACTCGATCTGCAGGCCCATTTCAACCAACCGCAGGCACGCATCGTCCGGCACCTGCGACAACTGTTCAAGCGCTGTTTTCAGGGTCATTCCGCCTTCAAGAACCTCCCCTTGACACTGTTCGAAAAGTTCCTCGAATGGCGCGAGACGGGCTTCATCTCGGCGTTGAAAAGCGTAAACGCTGCGGGCATGCGCCACTTCGGCTTTGGCCAGACGTGCGAAAACCTGTGCCCAGGGTTTTCCGCCATGCGCGGAAACCACCGCTTCATAAAAGCGCTGAGCCCCCTTTTCCAGATCCATGGCGGTTTTCAGCATTTGCGTGCGGGTCTGCCCTTCAAACAGACGCACCTGAGGGGCATCGGCCAAACGTACGCCATCCCAGGCCAACATTCCTCCGGTCAGATTGGCGATGGATGCATCGGGCGCTTCTTCTTCCAACATGACGGCCGCCGCCATCGAGCGACCACCGCCATGGCAGTAAATGACCACCTCCTTGTCGGTCGGCAACTGGTCGATCGACTGCACGAAATCACGCAGCGGCAGCAGGCGCGCGCCCGGAATGTGGCCCCGACGATACTCCTCGGGCTGGCGCACATCCACCAGCACATAGTTTTTTTCATGATGGGTCCGGATAAATTGCCGCAGCTGCTCCGCACTCATGGACTTGAGGCCCATACTTTCTCCTACGCCGGCGTGACCGGATTTTGTATCTGCTTATTCATTTTTATCTCCCGCCTCCAAAACGCGCCGCCAGCCTTCAAGGGTGTGGATGAAAGCCGCCGGCTGCCGCCGCACGGTTGCACCGGTGGCCTGAATCAACCGCAGGGCCTGATCTCGCCATTGCGCATCTTGGGTCAAACGGCCGAGCCAGACCAGGTTGTTCAATGCCACGGCGTTGGCCGAAGGGATGGCCCCATCATAAATCTCCTTGGGACGCACCGGCAAGTCCCTGGCTTCCGCTGAGGTGAGAAAGTAGCCGCCCTGCTCCGCATCCCGGAAACGGCTGTCCATGACCGCCTGCAAGTCGAGCGCCCGCTGCAGCCAAGGCTTTTCCTGGGTTGCGCGATACAGTTCGATCAACCCCATAATCGAAAAAGCATAGTCATTGGCGGTCGCAGCGATGGCGGCATCGCCCTCACGGTATCGGTGCAGCAACTGCCCTTGCACGAAAAGATTTTCAAATACAAAACCAGCCGCCCCCACCGCAGCTTGCAAGTGGGTCTTGTCACCTAGGATGCGATACCCCATGGCCAATGCGGCAATCATCAGACCGTTCCAGTCGGTCAGGATCTTGTCATCCTTCAGCGGCGGCACGCGCTGCGCCCGTGTTTTGAAAAGGCGGCCGCGAAGGTCCTCCCAACGCGCATCCAATTGCCCGGGCGCAATACCCAACTGTTGCGCCCATTGCTGCCAGGGTTGGGTCAGATGCAGGATGTTTGCGCCGGTCTTGCGATGGGTGGCTTCGTCCAGAAAATTGCCTTCCGACTGCAGATTGAGAATGCGTGTCCAGGGAACATCCGCGTCGCCGCGCCCGGCCACTTGCTCGAATTCGGCCTGGGACCACACGTAGAACTTACCTTCCTCGCCTTCGCTGTCGGCATCCTCGGCCGTATAGAATCCGCCGCGCGGATCGGTCATGTCGCGCAAGACGTAAGTAAAGACAGCACGGGCGGTCTGTTCGAAAAAGGGGTTTTGCGTGATCTGGAAGGCTTTGAGATAGGCCATGGCCAACAGCGCCTGATCGTAAAGCATTTTCTCGAAATGGGGCAAGAGCCAGCGGCGGTCGGTCGCATAGCGATGAAAGCCGAAGCCCACATGGTCCCACAATCCGCCCAGACGCATGGCTTCCAGGGTGCGGGAGGCCATCTCCAGGACGCGCGCATCCTGGGAGCGTTCATAGGCACGCAGGAGAAAAAGCAGGCGATGGGCCATGGGGAATTTGGGCGCGCTGTCGAAGCCGCCAAATTCACTGTCAAACCCCCGGCCGATGTTCTGCACAGCCTGCTCAATCACTTGCATGTCGGGCGCCGTCCCCTCCCCGTCCGATTCGAACTGAAAGGCCGCGCCCAAGTGACTGCTGACCGCCTGGGCCGATTCGATGACCCGCTCGGGCGTTTGGCGCCATAGCTCGTCGATGCGGTTGCACAGGTCGATCAGGCCAAGGCGTCCCTGCACGCTGGTTTTGGGAATATAGGTCCCGGCGAAAAAAGGTTTCCGATCGGGTGTCATCACGATACTCAACGGCCACCCACCGCTGCCGTTCACCATTTGACAAGCCGCCATGTAGACGGCATCGATGTCGGGGCGCTCCTCGCGATCCACCTTGATGCTCACAAAACTGCGGTTGAGCGCTGCGGCGGCCTCATTGTCTTCGAACGACTCGCGTTCCATCACGTGGCACCAATGGCAGGTGGCATATCCCACGGAGAGAAATATCGGCTTGTTTTCCTGCCGGGCCTTATCGAAAGCATCGTCGCCCCAGGGATACCAGTCTACGGGATTGTGGGCGTGTTGAAGCAGATAGGGGCTGCTCTCGTTGATCAGTCGGTTAGGCATGTGGTTTGCCTCCCTTCATGTGGTATGAGGGCAATATAGGGCGTTGGACAGGGCTTGGCAAACCGACGCACGCCTTGGGAAACGGCAGGAACACGGCGCATGAATTCATATTTCCGGAACGCTGTAGTGATCCATCCGTTTGATAACGAGGCATCGTATAAGCAGGAGGGCAACTCCCAGGGTCCCTATTAAGGAGAGACGTCTCCGATGGCCCTGCGTTACTTTTGCAGGTGGTGATATGGCGGCAGCGTCTGCAGGCGCTGATCTTCCAGCGCATAGCCCACGGTGAAATGATACAGGCTGTTTAAAGTGTCCGTTTCGAGCCCTATCAGTTCGGTTAGCGGGTTGTCGAAAAAACAACCAATACCGGTGCCGCGCAGTCCCTGCGCTTCGGCTTCCAGATAGAGCGCCTGGCCGATCATGCCACACTCCCAGTGAAGATGGCGATACATATAGGGTTCTGAGGCGATAGCACGCTGCAATGGGGCCAGCATGGCCAAGGCAAAGGCGCTCTGGGCGGCGATCTCCTGGTGGCAGCTTACCTCCATGGATTCGACGGTGACGTCCCCTGAGTGCAGCAGATACAATGGCCAATCGTCGCGTAGCGGTCGCCAGGCGTATGCGCCGCGGCAAAGCGTGCGCAGGTGCGCGACCGGTTCGTCGCTGCGCATTAACCAATAGAGTCCCGGATCGATCCCTTGCACCCGATGCACGAATATCAGCAGATCGATTGCCGGCATGCCCAGGGCGACATCGAAGGGCGGCACCCCGGTACGCGGCAGGGTACGGTCCAGAATCGAAAAGAAAGCATCGGCGGAGATCGTTTTAGCCGGATCGAAACGTACGGCACTGCGTCGTTGACGAATGACGCCGACGGCGGCCGGTCGCTGCGGCGGCGGGTACGAAAAGGGTCCGGATATCATGCGGACCGGGGCAGGCGCAGTGGGCCTTTTTCGCGCGGCGGCGGCCGCCTGGGTGATGATGGGCCAATGCACACGCTCGGCGCTCAAGGGATTGGGCCGGCCTTTGAAAAGGGTCGTCGCCAGGGGACGTGTCAGTTCTTCCGAAAGTTGCCTGGGGGTCGCCCTCTTTTCGGCAGCGCCCGTGCGGACCCAGCCGATCAAATCGGGTTCTTCTTCTTCCAGGGCCGGAAACAGGGTTCGATCCAGTCCGAGCAGTGTGCGCATCTGATCGTCGCCCGCACCGCTGATGCAGGTCAGTTCCCAACCGTGCAACCGGGCGCCAAAAGAGAGCGCGGCCAGCGCGTGGCCGACATCCAGATTGCAATAGCGGTACGCACGTTCGCCGTATTTCCAGGACTCGCGCCAGAAGATGCTGGTCAATGCAACCCAAAAGCCGTCTCCTTGGAAATGGGACGTCCAGTGCGACCAATGCTCCGATGATAGGTCGGCGCGCAGGGCGAGCGCATGCCACAGAGCGTTATAATGATAAACGCCCGCAGGCAACGAAGACAGGGCACCGATGCCCAGATAACATTCGGTGGGATGCAGATTGCCTGAGGAGGGATGGATGCGCAAAGACCAGCGATTGTTGCCGGCCGCTTTCCAGGCGGAGAGCCCGAGGGAAAGGGCCAGAAAAGAACCTATGGTCGTCCGATCCAGAGGCTGCGGTTCATGGGCGGGCGCATAAAGATCCGCATAAGGCATGCGGGCCACATGGCCATCCGACACCCCCAACCGGAACATGGGAGAATCTTCGTACACGCGGAATGGATTGGGCTGGTTGGCCCAATCCATGTGTCCGGCCGAGCGGGCATACCGGTGGAAATGATGCTTTGTGGCCGCATGGTATGCCATGATTTTTGACGCCGGGGTCTCTATCTTTTTTCCCTATCCCTTTCTCATGAACAGCCGCAATGTGCGGTTACCCATGGGGGATCAGCGGATCCGGAGCGAGCGTTTAGGGACCCGAGCCGTAGCGTGTGCAGCGAGAAGAATTCGTCAAAACCAAAGGCCGCGGTATGCTTTTACCACTGCTCATAGTGGGTGAACTCAGCGATCTCCCGCCGTTTGGGGGCGCTGCCGCTTTTGGCCGGATAACCCAGCGGAATCATGGTGACCAGTTCATATCCGTCCGGCACCTGCATCGCTTCGGCGGCCTTGCCGTGATCGAACAGACCCACGACGACGGTAGCCAGTCCCAGGCTGTGAGCAGTCAGACAAATGCTCTGGGTGGCAATGCCCAAATCGTACATCAGCCAATCGCCGAATTTGGTGGCGGCCTGGTCTTTGTAAAAGCCTGAAGATTTGGTTTTGGCACACAGCACCAACACGACGGGCGCCTGCACCAGCGCTTTGGTGGCAGGATTGCTCGACAGGCTGGCCTGCAGTTTCTCCTTGGCTGCCGCACTTTTCACCACAATCACTTCCCAGCACTGGGTATTGGCCCAGGAGGGCGACCAGCGCACCGCTTCGAGCACCTGCCGCAGGGCGTCCTCGGGAACCTCTCGATCTTCATACTTACGGATGCTACGCCGTTCTTGAATCAAAGTCATCAGGTCGGTCATACACTTGCTCCTTGCGGGGGTGAAGGTAGATTTGCGACATGCAAGTACGCGGGCAGATGATTACCCGTTTTCATCCGCCTTGTGACACTCGCACTCCTTTTCATTGCAAACAGGGCAAACGTATCTTGCCATCTTGCTGGGGGGACGATGCGGCGGCTGGGATTTGGCGATCCGCCAGCCAATAAAAACGAACACGGCAACGAACAAAATCAGGAGAAGAAATATGGACATGATACCACTTTCAATGAAGGTGTGACATTTTGGCGTACCAATCCGTGTGTGGAATCATGCCTGCATGATAGAGCAGCAATAGAATACATTGGCATCGTTATCATAGCTGCAGCCGGGCGTCAATTTGCCGCAGCATCCTGAGCATCCTAAGCAAAGAGCGGATGCGCTTCTTGCGCATCCGCCCTTTGTGGTGGGTCAAGGTGTCGATCTACTTAGCAACTGCAGCTGCTGGAAGAGCCTGTGCCGCATCCGGAGCAGCCACCGGCATTAAATTCCATACCGCAATCCAGTTTAAAACCATACATATGAAAATCGACTTTGATGGGTTGCGCACGGTCCAGGAACTCTTGATTGACGATATATTTATAGCCGTCCACATCAAATTCCTTGTCCAGTTCGTTTGGCTCATCCAGAGCCATGGCCAGGCCGGGTCCGCCTCAGCCGCCTTCATTCAGGAAAATCCGTATCGGACGAACTTCCTTGTCCTTAAAATAGGCCGCAATTTGTTCCGTGGCCGCAGGGGTAACTTCGAACATGATATCCTCCTTGATTCATTATCCATCGCGTGGGCACGTGGTTCCTGCGCGCGTTGCGTCAACCTAACCATAACCGGTGATTATGTCAAACATCGAGCGCTGCCGAACTAAATGAAATAGAACCGGTATCCGATTCACAGGCCCGTTGTCAAAGGAAATCGGCCCGCTATCCAGCAATTCTCGCTGAACAGCATTCGTTTGGGTCCAATGCGCGCACAGTGCGTTCAGGTCATGGTCCGGTTCACCGGCCACACATTTCAAGTGCCGCTAAGGGTGCGCTCCGGGCGGCCTGGAAACTCGCTGCGCTCAAACAGTCCAGGCCGCTTTTCCTGCGCTGCACCCAAGCGGCACTAAAAATGTATGGCCAATGGTGCCCCGGACCATGACCTGAACGCACTGTGAAGGTTCACCGAGAATTGCTGCCGGTTATCCCCTTTTTTAGCATTTTCGCGGGAGGGTCGCAAACGCTGCACCGCTTTGAATCAGGCCATCGCAGACCGTCGGCGGTCATCTTTTATTATCCGGCAACGCGCTGCAGTACAGGCGGTAGACTTCGAGATCCGCACTTGAAAACAGGACGAAAACGACTTTTTCCAATTCAGGATGATCCTGAAGGAATTCGATACAGGTATCTACGGCGATTTGGCAGGCTTCATCAATAGGATAGCCGTATACGCCGCAACTGATGGCGGGAAAAGCGATTGTGCGGACCTGGTTCTGGACCGCCAGCGACAGACTGTTCATATAACAGGCATGCAGCAATTGGCCATCCCGCGGTTTAGCGCTGTACACAGGCCCTACGGTGTGGATGACATGCCGGGCCGTAAGCCTGTAGCCGGCGGTGATGCGCGCCTCGCCGGTCGGGCAGCCTCCGATGGCGCGACACTCCGCAAGCAGTTCCGGTCCGGCGGCCCGATGAATGGCACCATCCACCCCGCCGCCGCCCAGCAAGGAGGTGTTGGCCGCATTGACGATGGCATCCACCTGCATCCGGGTGATGTCGCCTTGTTGGAGCGCGATTCGATCCGTTACCCCCATGTTGCCTCCTTGCCGTGACACTTACAGGTCATACAGCGTGGCGTCGTGGCGGGGCGCTTTGCGCCTTAGCCCTGCCCCGCCTCTTTTGGCAGCCAACTGAAAAGGATCTTCGTTTTCGAGCACATCGCCCATTTCGGCCTCTATCTGCTCGGGATCTTCACCATTTTCCATGCGGCGCAGTGCTTCTTCCATGCCACCGCCCAATTCCAATCCGGTCATGCTGCTCAGTTTGCGCATCAGGTTGGCGGCCTGACGCGGATCATCCTCGTTAATGTTCTCCGCTTCGCCGGCCAGCATTTGCATGGCTTGTTCCATTTTGGATTCATCGAACGGCAGTTCTTCCGCATCGCCGCCCTCTTTGGCCCTGCCGGTCACGGCAAACGCCGACATCCGCCGGGACAAGGTTTCTGTTTTGCAGACAGGGCAGCAGGGGGTTTTGGTGGTATTGATGGACCGCGAAAAGAAATTGAAAATAGTGTTGCAAGAACCACAGTAGAATTCGTAGATGGGCATCGGACACCTCGTACTATTGAAGTGTTAAGTGTAAAGTTTAAAGTGTAAAAGGGAGGCATTCTGTCGCGCTGATATGCTCACCTGCCCATGTTGCATGCTTTTACGGGCATGCTTTTGTTAAAGGGTCTAAGAAAATGGCAACGTGACCTTCTGGTGACACCCATACCTGGTCTGCATAACCAAACCATATTACCAGAATTGATAGTTGGTTGCGCACCCATTGTCAATGTCTTGAAAGCAGGCTCGCCACGTTTAAGTCGCACTCGGGGGCGGCAGGCCTTCTCTTAACACTTTAGACTTTACACTTTACACTCCCCTCTGTTATTCACCGCCAAACTTCTAAGATGAAAGGAAGATCTTACCATGCAACAAACTTTTGCCATTGTGAAACCAGATGGTGTCGCGCGCGGCGTGATCGGTCAGGTGCTGGCCCGCATCGAGGCCAATAATCTGAAAATCAAAGCCATGAAGCTCATTCACATGACTGAAAAACAGGCCCAGGGATTTTACGCGGTCCACAAAGAACGTCCTTTTTTTAAAAGCCTGACGGCGTTTATGTGCTCCGGACCGTGCGTTGCCATGATTCTGGAAGGAGACGATGCCATCGCGCGCTGGCGTGAAATGATGGGCGCCACCAATTTCAAAGATGCTGCCGAAGGTACGATCCGCCGCGATTTCGCCACCGACATTGAAAGAAACGTGGTGCACGGTTCGGATGCGCCTGAAACGGCTGCCTTTGAAACCAGCTACTTTTTCAACGCCTTTGAACGCGTTTAGCCCGAAAGCCTTGCCATGACCGAACGAACCGCGACTGGGGTGTGCCTGGAAAATGTGGTCGTGGTGCTCAACCGACCCCGCTTTCCGGAAAATATCGGGGCCGCGGCAAGGGCGGTCTGCAACATGGGGATCGGCGGACTCGTCGTGGTGGCACCCGAAAACTGCGATCTAAAGCGCGTGATGGCGTTGGCAACCCATGCCGCCATCGATGTGGTCGAGGAGATGTTCTGCCACGACACGCTTCAAGATGCCCTGGCGCCGTTCAACTACGTGGTGGGCACCACCGCCCGGTTGGGCGGCGAGCGTCAGATGGTTAACGCGCCGCCGCAGATGGCCGAGCAGTTGATCTTAATTTCGCAAGAGAACAAGGTCGCACTGCTTTTCGGCCCCGAAGACCGCGGCTTGACCAACGATGAGATCCGGTTCTGTCATCAACTGGTGACGATACCCACAGCGCAGTTTTCTTCTTTGAATCTGGCCCAAGCCGTCATGGTGCTTTGTTATGAATTGTTCAAAACCGGGTTGTCGGCGCCACGGGCGTTTACGCCGCGCCTGGCCACACGCATCGAATTGGACGGGATGTACGCGCAGATCAAGGACATCCTGGTGCGCATCAATTACATCCAGCCGGAAAATCCCGATTACTGGATGAACAAACTGCGCCATCTGTTCACACGGTTGCAGTTGCGCGCCGGTGATGTGAGTATCATTCGCGGCATTTGCCGGCAGATCGACTGGTATGCCGGCAAATGCCACCGCAACGGTGCGCAAGGCGCACCACCGCCGCCCTCCGCCCCGACCGACCGCTAATCATCCGATAGCATCTGCCGCAGATCACCCAGTTCAGCGCGCGCTTGCGCCAATTGCCGGGCCAGACGTTCATGGTTGAGACGATCCAGATCACTCAGTTCCACCAGGTGGCGCCGGCCTCTGGCGCTTTTTCCCGCAGTGGTCAGCAGCATCGCCAGTCGGCCCAGCGTTTTTCTCTGGCGGGATGTTCCCAGCCCCGCGATCAGCGGGTCACAGAGAAATTCGTAACAGACCGGCGGCCTTCCGGCCGAAAGGCGGCACCCTTCTGCCCCCAGCCAGCCCCTATCCTCGTACCAGGGCACCTCAGGGGCAAAGCGGATGCGGACCTGTATTAAAAAAGGGCTCTCCAAAGCCTCCCTGCAAAAATGCGGCCGACAGCAGCGCTGCGCACATCGGCTGCAACGGCCGGCACAATGCTGCGTCATGCAATCCTGCACCTCTTTTTCCAATCGCCCGTATGTGTCGACAAAAAAATCTATTCCGTTCACGGCAACCTTCCCGATCGTATTTAACCCAATACGCCGTTTCCCTGCTGCGAACCACACCACTGCCCATCCCGTTTCTTGAACGATGGTCCTTTTCTATTTTCTATAATGATGTGGTCTGGCGCTGCCCCTGTGCCTTATACCAGGGCAATCGCATATAAAAAACCTCTCTCAGCCAGCATTGGCATAGATATCGCCATTTGTAGGGTGGGCATTGCCCACCACCACAGGCGCTGGATTGAAGATTCGCAAAGCAGGCCGGTTTTCCGGCAGGGTAAGGAATTTGTGGCGCCGGTAATTTAGCACGATAAAAAAGTAAGTCGTACCTGTGGTTTTGATCCGACATGATTTTTCATCAACACCTATAGATGGGCGGGGCTTTGCTTGCCATCGTGTCAATCAAAGCCATCCGCACCACAGATCACCTATGACCATTTGCAAATAAATGGTGGGCGATGCCCTGGGCGATGCCCACCCGGCCTGGATAGGGGAAATTCGGGATCCTGCGCCACATGGAAGCATCCCTAAAAGGCGGTTTACAAACCAAACGCCTGAAAGCAGTTTGAGATCATAAATACCCGTTAAAAATTCTGCAAGCGTGATTTTCTACATGCGATTGCCTTGGGTGTTATACCAGGGCAATCGCATGTAGAAACTCTCTTAAGGATACCCGAATTCAGTATACGGGATTGGCACGGAGGAGGTGATTCGGATGGGTGGTCCGCGCCACGTCAGCCATGAGATTTAGTGAGGCATAAGGCGTGGCAGGACATGGGGCCGCACTGTTTGAGCGCAGCTAAGTTTGCGGCCCGTCCGGAGCATGCCTTATTGCCTCACTGAATCGAATGGATGGTGGCGCGGACCACCCACCCGAATCACCGGGTTTTCAGCACGATAGATATGGCGCCAAGTAAAGGCACGATGCGTGCCGAGGTTTACATGCGATTGCCCTTATACCCACATCCTCTTGCAAAGATACGGCCGGCATACTATTTTAAATCGCTGTATTAAGGATGCTGGACCGATTCGGAAACCCAATCGATCTTTTACGTGTAAAGGAGGAAGTGCGGATGCGCGGTATTGCGCTGCGATGGCTCACACTGACGGCCGCCATTTTGGTGGCCTCATACCTGTTCGAAGGGATGCGGGTGGGTGGTTTTTTTTCCGCTCTGGGGGGCGCCGCCATGTTGGGCATTTTGAACGCCTTTCTGCGGCCGATTGCATTGATCCTGACGCTGCCGATCAACATTCTTACGTTCGGACTGTTCACCTTTATCATCAACGCCATCATGTTGAAAATGGCATCCGGTGTGATCACCGGATTCGAGGTCCACGGTTTCTGGACCGCCGTTTTCGCCTCGCTCATCATCAGCTTGGCCAGCTTCGCCTTGAACAGCTTGATCAGCGGAGAGGGCCGTATCGACGTGATCGATCTGAAACACAAAGGCAACAATCGTTGGGAGTAGCGCCGGCAGCCGGTGCGCTCAAACGGAAGTGGTTTAAGGACCGTCACATCGGGACGACGCGAATACTATGAAGACCTGGGTCTGGATACTATTAGGGCTGATCTACATCCTATCGCCCTATGATCTGATACCCGATTTGATCCCCGTTCGGGGATGGATCGATGATCTAGTTGTGCTGATTCTGATTGTACGGTATTTTTTGCGAACCGGAAGACGCCCGGGCACCGAACGTCCGGAAGACCGGCAGCAGCGTCAAGAGGATGGTGAAAGCGCGCACGAATACGGCGCCCAGCCGCCCGGCAGTCCATATGACGTACTGGGCCTGCCCCCGCATGCCAGCCAGGATGAGATCCGGTCCGCCTATCGAAAATTGGCCGGGCAATACCATCCCGATAAAGTAGCCCATTTGGGAAAAGAGTTCCAAGACATGGCTGAAAAACGCTTTAAAGAAATTCAGAACGCTTATGATGCCCTGGCAAAACCATGATACATGGATTGCGCCGGGATCAAGCAATGCAATGCTGCCCGACTGCATTGTCGGTGCCGAACAAAGGAGTTACGTATGCCACCCAAGAATCCGGATCGTGACCGGTTGAGCCAGATCGTCAGCGAAGCGCGCCGCCATCGCGAGCAGCAGGAAAAAACCTATCGTGAAAAGGCGTTCAAACTTTTCCCTGCCATCTGCGGTCGCTGCGGGCGTGAATTTTCCGGCAAACGGCTGCGCGAATTGACGGTCCATCACAAAGATCACAATCACGACAACAATCCGCCGGATGGCAGTAACTGGGAGTTACTTTGCGTCTACTGCCATGACAATGAACACGATCGTCAGTCTGTGGCAGACGCCTACGCGCCGTCGGCTTCAGACAAGGAAGACCCTTCTTCATACGACAACAAGCCGTTTGCAGACTTGGCGCGCCTGCTGAAAAAGGATAACGACGCGGATCACTGAAGTCCATTGACAAAATCCACCCGTCCGGGTAGATGATCGTTAATTTTTTCGGCGGTTTGCAATTCCATCACAAGGAGAGCACGATGAACCTCAAGGCAAAAGTGTACGAACAGATGCATAAACAAGCAGCACAGGATGATCTTACGGCTCGCATGGGCTTGCTCCAAGAGCGCGGCGCCAGCGAAAAAGACGTCCAGAAAGATACCCTTGTCCGGCAACTGAAAGCCACCATTCGGGTGAGCAATCGCAGATTGGCCGCGGTAGCCGCCATGGAACAGTTGAACGCTCAGAAAGCACAGAACAAAGTGGAAAAAGCGGCCCAGGCGCAAGCCAACGAGCCGGCACCTGAAAAGAAATCCACCAAACCCAAAAAAGAGAAAAAGATCAGGGAAAAGAAATCCAAATAGCACTCGCCGTAACCCCAACGGCAGGCGCAAAATGATCCGTTTGGCGACCATGTGGCCAACCCGCCAGTTAGCTTTGTTTTCGTATTCAAATCGATGCGACAGCCTCGCGACCGAGGTGGCCGCGCGGTGAACAGGATCGATACAGCTTCTCGATGTCATTTTGCGCCTGCCGAACGCCTTCCAAATGCCGCGAGGCCAAATGCGGATTACCAACTGCAGTCCAGACACAAACAGACATCTATTTTCTGAACCCCACTCATTTATAATTCATTGATATAACAATTAGAATTCCAATAATTACTGGCATGATCGGTCCTAACCTGATATGTTGACGCGTTCGTTTTTTGAGAGCGTTCATGCAACGCATTTCTTCGATCTTTTAATGTGTGAGGATGGAGCAGGTATGACAGTCAAACAACCGATACATATGACGATAGAGCAGTGCGTGGATCACATCATCGAGGTATTCGGCAATACGATTAAAATGGGAATCCCGCTAGGCCTGGGCAAACCGGCGCCTTTGGTGAACGCCTTGTACCAGCGGGCCAAAAAAAATCCGCAGATCAGCCTGACCATTTTCACAGCCCTTTCTCTCGAAAAACCCGTCTGGCACAATGACTTGGAGCGACGATTTCTGGAACCCATTTCAAAGCGATTATGGGAGGGTGTTCCCGATCTCGACTACCTGATGGACATTCGCCAAAAGGCCCTGCCCGACAATATCACCGTTCATGAACTGTTCTGCAAAGCCGGCGCCTACCGCAAAGACGCCAACATGCAACAAAACTATATGAGCACCAACTATACCCACACCCATCGGGACTGCCTGATCAATGGTGAAGCCTGCTTCGGCCACATGATCGCCAAGCGCGAAACGGCCGACGGTTGCTCTTATAGCTGCAGCTGCAATGCAGATACCTCGGTGGATGCGTTGAACGGTTTCTCCGAACTCAAAAAAGAAGGCAAAAAAACCTTGATCATCGGTATGGTCAATTCACAACTCCCGTTCATGTATGGTCAAGCCGAAGTGCCGGCGCATGTGTATGATGTCATTATCGACGATCCTCAATTATATCACCCATTGTACGTAGCTCCGCGCCCCGCGATCAACCCCGCTGATTACATGATCGGTTTGAACATCAGCACGCTGATCAAGGACGATGGTACGCTGCAGATCGGCATCGGGGCGTTGGGCGACGCGATCGCCTATGGTCTGAACCTGCGGCATACCCAGAATGACCTCTACCGGAAACTGATCGCCGAGTGCGGCATAACCGCGACGAATGGCGATCTGATCGAAGAAATCGGCGGAACGGAACCGTTCGCCAAAGGCCTTTACGGATCGACCGAAATGCTGGTCGATGGGTTTATGCAGCTGTACAAAACCGGCGTCATGAAACGCAAAGTCTATCACCATGTCGGCATTCAACGCATGGTCAACGATGGCACGTTGCAGGACGAGATCCCCACCGACATCCTGGACCACATGATCACCCAGGAAAGCCTTCATCCCTATCTGACCCAAAAAGATTTCGAAGCCCTGCAACGCTATGGTGTTTTTAAAGACACACTGACCTATCAGGAGGGCTGGATCATCGACGACGGCCGGCGCTACTCCGCGCTGCTGGCCGACAAGGAGAACCTGCGTGCGGTCAGCGAAAATTGCCTGGGAAGCCATCTGAAAAACGGGGTTGTACTCACCGGCGCGTTTTTTATCGGACCCAAAGATTTTTACGACACATTGTGCCGTATGCCCGAAGAAGAGCGCCGGCAGTTTGAGATGTGCGGCGTCGATGTGGCCAATCACCTATATGGGGACGAGGTGCTTCGCTCTCTGGAAAGAGCAAACGGCCGTTTCTGCAACACCGGCATGAAAGCCACCCTGCTGGGGGCTATCGCTTCCGACGGCCTTGAAGACGGCACGGTCATCAGCGGCGTCGGCGGCCAGTACAACTTCGTTTCCATGGCCCACGCGCTGCCCGACGGCCGGTTGCTGATGATGATCAAGAGCACGCGCCACGAGGGCGGCCAGACCTTTTCGAATATCGTGTACAATTACGGCCATGTCACCAT
Source organism: Desulfatitalea sp. BRH_c12 (assembly GCA_000961655.1). GTDB lineage: Bacteria > Desulfobacterota > Desulfobacteria > Desulfobacterales > Desulfosarcinaceae > Desulfatitalea. Next base: position 115,785 of record LADR01000013.1, on the reverse strand, counting down.
TCCACGCCATCTGCGCGACATCGTGGTGACCGAGTACGGCGTTGCCGATATCCGCGGAAAATGCGACCAGGAGATCATCAAGGCCATGTTGAACATCGCCGACTCGCGCTTCCAGGATGAACTGCTGGCCGAAGCCAAAAAATACAAGAAAATCCCTGAAACGTATGAGATCCCGCAACAGTTCAGGAACAACACGCCGGCGCGCCTGGCCGAAACCCTCAAGGCCTATCAGGGCCAGGGGCTTTTCCCGAATTTTCCCTTTGGAACGGCTTTCACACCGATCGAACTGATGATTGCGCATGCGCTTAAGATCTTGAAGAACAAATCGATCGGCGCCGGCGCCGCCGAATTGCCCGCCATCATGGCACAATTACCAGCCGACATTCCGGCGACCCTGAATCCTTTGATGGAGCGGATGCAATTGACCAATCCTGCGTCCCCTGAAGAGCAGAAGGTACACAAAACATTTCTTCTGGCATTGAAACTAGCCGGCTTTTTTTAATGCCACGCCGATGCCCGCAATACGGATGCGAGCTTTGGCCTCCGCTGCCGTATCCCGGCCGGAAAGGTTTTCGTAATCAGGCACTTTTCAACTGGTGAAGGATGGACCCTTATGAAATCAAATGGCACCAAGTACGTGACAGTCGACCAATGCGTCGATCTCATTTTGCGGGAATTCGGCGATGACATCAGAATCGGCATGCCGCTGGGCCTGGGAAAACCGGTTCCGCTGATCAATGCCCTGTATCAAAAAGCAAAAGAAGACCCCCGAATCCATCTGACAATCTCAACCGCCCTTTCCCTGGAAAAACCCGGCTGGTCAAATGAACTGGAGCGTCGCTTCCTGGAACCGTTTGCAAACCGCACCTGGCAAGGGGTTCCCGACCTGGAGTACCTGAAAGATATTCGCAAGGGCGGGCTTCCGGACAATGTGGTTCTTCACGAACTGTTTTGCAAAGCCGGCGCTTATCGCAAAGATCCCAAGATGCAGCAATGCTACATGAGCACCAACTACACACACACGGTGCGGGATTGTGAGACCAACAACAACTGCATTTTCGCCCAATTATTGGTCAAACGCCAAGACGGCGGTGAAACGACCTACAGTGCCAGCTGCAATGCGGATACGGCATTGGAAGCGCTGAAAAGCTTTCAGGAATCCAAAAAACAAGGCAAGCCAAGAATGAGCATCGGTATGGTCAACACCCAGCTGCCCTTCATGTATGGGGATGCCGAAGTTTCTGCCGATCAGTACGATGTCATCATCGATGATCCGCAGCATAGCTTCCCGCTGTTTGCCACGCCACGCCAGCCCGTGTCTGTTCAGGATTTCATGATCGGTCTGCATGTCAGTCCGCTTGTCAAGGACGGTGGCACGCTGCAGATCGGCATCGGCGCATTGGGTGATTCGATTGCCTATAATCTGAGCCTGCGTCACAACCAGAACGACATCTATCGACAGCTGATTGCCGAAAGCGGGATCGGCGCCACGTATGCCCAGCTGATCAATACCGTCGGCGGTACAGACAGCTTTGCGCAGGGTCTTTATGGCTCGACCGAAATGCTGGTCGACGGTTTTATGCAGCTCTACAAAAATGGTATCATGAAGCGCAAGGTGTATCACCATGCGGGCATTCAGCGACTGATCAACGCAGGCAAGCTGCGCGAAGAGATCCCCAGCGACATTCTGACGCAGCTGATCACACAGGAGAGCATCCGGCCCTACCTGACCCAAAAGGATTTTGAAGCCCTGCAGCGCTTCGGTGTCTTCAAAGACGAATGGGCGTACCAGCAGGGCTGGATCGTCAATGGCGAGCGGCGCTACTCCGCGTTGCTGACCGACCCGGAAAACCTGCGGGCAATCAGCGAAAACTGCCTGGGAACCCATCTGAAAAACGGGGTCGTGCTCACCGGCGCGTTTTTCATTGGACCCACCGATTTTTATGAATCGCTGCGCAGCATGCCCGAAGAAGAACGCCGGCAGTTTGAAATGACAGGCGTTGACGTGGCCAATCAGTTATATGGAGACGAGTTGTTGCGCTCACTGGAGAGAAAAGATGGTCGTTTCTGCAATACCGGCATGAAAGCCACCCTGTTAGGGGCCATTGCTTCCGACGGCCTTGAAGACGGCACGGTCATCAGCGGCGTCGGCGGCCAGTACAACTTCGTTTCCATGGCCCACGCGCTGCCCGACGGCCGGTTGCTGATGATGATCAAGAGCACGCGCCAGGAAGGCGGCAAGACGCTTTCCAACATCATCTACAACTATGGCCATGTGACCATTCCGCGCCATCTGCGCGACATTGTGGTCACCGAGTACGGCATTGCGGACATCCGCGGCAAATGCGATCAGGAGATCATCAAAGCCATGCTCAACATTGCCGACTCGCGCTTCCAGGATGAACTGCTGGCCGAAGCCAAAAAATACAAGAAAATCCCCGAAACGTATGAGATTCCGCAACAGTTCAGAAACAACACGCCGGCGCGCCTGGCCGAAACCCTCAAGGCCTATAAAGCCCAGGGCCTGTTCGCGGATTTCCCCTTCGGCTCGTCGTTTACGGATGTCGAGTTGCTGCTGGCCTATGCGCTGAAAATACTGAAAACCAAAAGTGTGGGGCCGGGCGCGGCCGACATTCCGAGCCTGATGCAAGACCTGCCCGCGGAAGTACCGGCCAATCTGACCGTTTTCATGGAACGCATGCAACTGGGCAATCCGACCACCCCCGAAGAGAAGCAGTTGGAAAAAACAGTCCTGCTGGCCTTCCGCTTGGCCGGCTTTTGCTGAAAAACAGAGCTCACAATCAACTTTCGAATTGGCACGGACGACGACGTGAACCAGGTGGGGCGTCCGCGCCAAATCAGCTTAACGCGCAACTTTGGGGTGCCAGCACCGGTGAGCCGTGGGGGTGGTCTGCGCCACCCCACGGCTCACCTCTTCAGCTCTAAATTCAGAAAGTTGCGTGGCTATAGGCCACTTTTAGATGTCAAATACACGATACAACCATTCAGCGTCGCGAGCTGCGGGTAGTCTTCCTCTGGGATTTCCACTTGCAGGTGTTCCTGAAGCGCAACAGCGAAGTTCATAAAATCAACTGAGTCGAAATCGAACTGGTCGCGCAACCGATTGGCAGGATCAAGATTCGCGGTGTCTGCTTCCGGCGCAATCTTGCCGATGATCTCCAAGGCTACTTTTTTAATGTGATCTTCGGTCCACATCGTAGCGAATCCTCTATAATTTATCTGGTTATGCAGGTCGCGCCAGTGACTGTCGGCGACATGTATTCGGGATTGGCACGCCCATCCTGCGAAGCGGATTACACCACGTTGCCAACAAAAAACCGTTCCAGGCATTTCCGGACACTGCCTTCGGGCAAGTGTTTCATCTGAGCGGCGCAATGGGGACACAGGCATATATCCGCCGTCGCGCAGCTTATTTGATCGTTGGACATCAGGCTGCCGCACAAATCGCATATATGGAGCTGAATATCGTCATCGTAGGCTGGCAGGTAGTGACTATGCCCAACAAATTGCACCCCGACGGCAAAACCATCTCTTCCGGTTTTCATGGTCGGGTGAATCCATTGAACACGCGCACGATAGAAACGAAATGATGCTGGGCCAAAACGATCGAGATGATAGTCGCTCATAACGATGCTGAGCTCACTGTGCGAGGCCAGCGCCTGATCGGATGCGAAGCATAGGCCGCCGGCGCTGTAGTTGTGCATACGCGCAGATCTGAATGCCGTAATGTTCTCAGGGGCATACTTTATGGCCGCATGATGGCGTATTCTTGGATAATCCCGCGGGATAAGCTGTACCATGGGATCCTCCTTTCGCTGAAGGTTGGTCAGATCCCTTTACCGCACGTCGCCAAAAGGTGTCGGAGGTTTTTCTATACTGTAAAGGGTACTGCTCTATGGCGCTGGTAAAACGCAGTGGTAATGCGACATTGCGATAAAGGACTACCGTTTACTTTCTATTCAAGCAAAAAATATGCCTACAGGCACCTATGAGCGGCCTATGGACCAGGGCAATCGCATGTAAAAAATCTCTCAGGATACCCGTTTTCGGGATTGGCACGGAGGAGGTGATTCGGGTTTTTCAGCACATAGATATGGAGCCAAGTAAAGACAGCACGCTGCATGCCAAGGCTTACATGCGTTTGCCCTGGCCTATGGACATTTTTACCTGAATCATATTATTGATGATGGCAGATTTGTAAACCTGGATACATTGACGTCAAGGCAAAAATTGATGGCGTGGTACCGCATTCGACACTTTTGGTTGTTTATCTGTCTCGCGGCGGTCTCGACGGGTCCGCCCATTCCGGCTGAGGCGCAGAGCGCCCCATCGCGGGCCTGTGTGGTGCTGCTGCATGGATTGGCACGCACCTCACGCTCGATGGCCAAAATGGCAGACGCCCTGGAACAGGCGGGCTATTATAGTGTCAACATGTCCTATCCCTCGCGAACGGCCACGATCGAACAATCCGCCATGCAGGTGATACCCGAGGCTATCCGGCAATGCGATGCTGCGCAATGCGGCCCGGTTCATTTCGTCACCCATTCCATGGGCGCCATCCTCTTGCGCCAGTTTCTGTCCAATGAAAAGATCGATCGCTTGGGCCGCGTGGTCATGATCAGCCCGCCCAACCAGGGCAGCGAAGCGGCCGAGGCCCTGAAAACGCGCTGGTATTACCGAAAATTCAATGGGCCGGCCGGACAACAACTCGGCACTGGCCCGGATGGAATCGCCGCCCGCCTTGGGGCCGTGGACTACCCCACGGGCGTCATCACAGGCAATATGCACAGTTTTTTCGATGGCTGGCTGGCCAGGATCATTCCGGGAGAGGACGACGGCAAAGTGTCCGTCGAACGCGCAAAGGTTGCAGGCATGCGCGATTTCCTGGTACTGCCTTATTCGCACCCCTTCATCATGGCGCGGGAGGAGACCATCTCTCAGACCCAGCATTTTTTGGTGCACGGCCATTTCCGGACACCGTCCATCGAACCGGAATGATGAAAACGTTCGCGAACCATCAACGTTATCCTTAGCAGAGAGGTTCTAACGCATGGATCATCCGCAATGGCTGAATCAAATCATAGAAGATCCCATCGACCCACATCTTCCCATCATCGACCCGCACCATCATTTGTGGGATTACCCCACCAGTCGCTATCTTGCGCAAGAGTTGCTCGCCGACACCGGCAGCGGGCACACGGTTGTACAGACGGTTTTCGTGGAGTGCCTGTCCATGTATAGGCCCAACGGGCCTGCCGCACTACGGCCGATTGGTGAAACCGAATTTGTGCACGCTATTGGCGACGCATGCAAAGGCCCGACACGGATCGCGGCCGGCATCGTAGGATTTGCCGACCTCACCCTTGGCGCGGATGTGGTGCCCGTGCTGCAGGCCCACATAGAGGCGGGCGGCGGACGCTTCAAAGGCATCCGACATGCGGCCAGCTGGGATGCAAGCAACGCCGTGGGCAACGCCCACACCCACCCGCCCGCGGGACTTTTGCTGGATAGCACTTTCCGCAAGGGCTTCGCCTGCCTGGATCACTTTGGGCTGAGTTTCGATGCCTGGATCTATCACCCCCAAATAAAAGAGCTGATCGATCTGGCGGAGGCTTTTCCGAACACGCCCATTGTTCTGGATCATGTGGGAACGCCCTTGGGCATCGGCCCTTATGCCGGCCAACGCGATAAGGTATTGCGCCAATGGCGGCGCGACATTTCTCAGCTGGCGGCCTGCGGCAATGTGTTCGTCAAACTGGGCGGTCTGGCGATGAAGCTCAACGGTTTCGGCTGGCACAAGCGCCTCCTGCCGCCCACCTCGCTCGAACTGGCTGCGGCCATGACCCCCTATATTCATCATTGCATCGCATGCTTCGGTGTGCAGCGCTGCATGTTCGAGAGCAATTTTCCGGTCGACAAGCCTTCGTGCGCCTACACGGTGCTCTGGAACGCCTTCAAGCGCATGACGGAAAAATTTTCGGATCAGGAGCGAGCGGCTTTGTTTCATGACACGGCAGCCAAAATGTATCGGATATAGATAAAAGGCCTGGTGTTATGTTTCAGGTGTCAGGCGTGCAAAATAGCCACCCGGTTTCTCAGGCGTTTTATACCCAGATCTGTTTATCCACTTCGGTCAAGTGAGATACGGGCGTGGGGTGACGTAGGAAAACTCCGGTGATCCGGGTGAGTGGTCCGTGCCAATCCCGAATACGCTTCGCCAATTAGTCACTGGAGCGAACTGCATAACCAAATAACCAGAAAGTTGCGGTTGCATAAAGGATCGAAAGATGGAAGTAGAGGTCCGTCCGGCCTTGCCGGAAGAAATGGAAGAATACCGGCGCGTGGCCTTGTCCGCTCTCGTGCTGTCCCCCCAGGTCGTATCGCCAGAGGCGATCTACGGCGTCCAACCCGACATGACGCTGTGCGGCTTTGTGGAGGGCCGGTTGGCCACGGCCTATGCCGCATGGCCCTTGAAAATGCGTTTAAACGGCGGCACAGTTCCGACCGCAGGCATCACCTACGTGGGCACGCTGCCCTACCGGCGTCACCTGGGTATTCTGCGCAGCGTTGTCACGCGTCATTTCGAACAGATGCATGAACGCGGCCGACAACCTGTTGCGGCCCTGCTGGCATCCCAGGCCGCTATTTATCATCGCTACGGATATGCGGTTGTCGCCACGCGCAACACTTACCGGATTGAACCACGCCATCTGCAATGGATCAACAACGGCCGGCAGCGCCCACCGGGGTCCTTGCGTGAACTGTCGGCGCAGGAACTCGGGATACTGGATCAGGTCTATCGCGATTTCTGCGAGGACCGCACCGGCTGCATCCATCGCAGCCGCGCCACCTGGACATCCGGGATGCTGCGCCCGGCCCCGACTGACAGCGTGCGTTTCATCATCGTCTATGAAGAACAGGGATCGCCGCTCGGTTATGTGATTTACACGATCGAACCCCAGCAGGTCACCGAAGGTGACCCGTGGCAACGCATCTATATCCGCGACATGGCATGGCTGTGCCCGCGTGCCTACGATGCCTTGTGGCAGCACTTTGCAGGATTTGGCTTGGTGCGGGATATTGTCTGGATGCGCGTGCCGTCGGATGATCCTTTGCCGCACCTGGTTGCGGAGCCCAGAAGGCTCAATGCGGGTTGCGCTGACGGCTTGATGGCGCGGGTGGTGGATGTAGCGGCTGCCGTGCCGCTGAGGCGCTACGCCGCCGTGGGCGAAATCACCTTCGATCTTATCGACCCCCTATGCCCGTGGAACGCCGGCGTCTGGCGAATGGCGGCAACTGCCGCCGGCACCAAGGCCGAACGCACCCATGCATCCGCTCAGGTGCGTCTGCCGGTGGACACACTGGCCATGCTGCTGTTCGGTCAGATCACGGCCGGCGAAGCAGCGCGAATGGGCCGAATAGAAGTACGCGACCCCGAAGCCGTCTCTTTATGGGATCGGATGCTGCGCACCCAGTACAAGCCGTTCTGTGCGGACTATTTTTAACGAGCGCCCACTGGGCTGTCTCGGGTTCACCTGCAGATGGAAGAATAGATATTGGGGATGCGAATGACAGCACCCATCACGCGTAAGGGGACAAGGCTCGCCCCTTACGTTCAAAGGCAGTCGGATCCGAAGAGGGTGCTAGTGTTTAAAACTGCGCTGCCCGGTATACACCATCGTCGCGCCCACCTCGTTGCATGCTTCAATGGATTGGAAGTCGTTGTTTGAGCCGCCAGGCTGGATCACGGCGCTCACGCCCTCGCGCAATCCTACGTCCACGCCGTCGCGAAATGGAAAGAAAGCATCACTGACCATGGCCGATCCGATCAGCCCGCCCTTTTCCTCGTCGACCCGGGCGTCGATTGCGGCGCGCTTGTCCACATCATGCAAGTCATTGTAGGCCATGTGGTGCTCGGCGAAGCAATAGCGGTCGGCCAATTTGCGATAGGCCTTATCCCGGGCGATCTGGGCTACCCCCACACGATCCTGCTCGCCGGTGCCAATACCGACGGTGACTTCATCTTTGACGTAAATCACCGAATTGGATGTCACGCCCGCCTCCACCAGCCAGCCGAAGAGCATATCGCGATACTCTGCTTCGCTGGGCTTACGAGCGATTTGATAGCGCTTGCCCTTGTAATCGCACTCGGCCAGGCGCAACGACTCCTTGGTGCGCGTTTCAGGCACGAAGGCCCATTGGGCGATGATGCCACCGTCGATCAGGCTTTTGAATTCCACACAGCGTTGCTCCACAAAGGTTTGCAGGCGTGACATACTTTGGATACGAATGACGCGCAGATTCGCTTTGGCGCCGAAGATATCCATGACACCCTCTTCGAATTCGGGCGCCACCACCACTTCCGCATACTGCGCGGCGATCGCTTCCGCGGTAGCCAGGTCCACCGGCCGGTTCAAGGCGATGCACCCTCCGAACGCAGCGACGCGGTCGGCCAGATTGGCCTTGATGTAGGCCTGTTCCAAGGTATCGGCCCGCGCCACGCCACAAGGATTGTTGTGTTTGACAATGATGGCGGCAGGTCGGTCGGACAGGTATCGCAGAATATTCAATGCGTTGTCGGCATCGGTCAGGTTGGTTTTGCCCGGATGCTTGCCCGACTGCAGCAATTCGATATCCGAGACCAGGTAGCGCCCCGGCTGGATCATTTCGGTATGGCCCAAAACCAGGTTGCCGTTGACCAATTTGTACATGGCGGCCTCCTGGCCAGGGTTTTCGCCATAGCGCAATCCCTTCTGCACCTGATCGATCGTCCAGAGTACTTTTTCATAAAAAAGCGTCTGCCGTTGCTGCCCTTCGACAAAACTGATCTCCATGCGGGACGGGAAATGCTCGTCCACAATAGTCCGGTACATTTTTTTCAGATCTTCGGCCATAAAAAGCTCCTGTAAATTATTTTACTTTCTACTTTCCACATCCGCTTCTTGATAAACTCCTTTAACCACCTGAATGGACTGATTCGCCAGATAGCGTGCAATGGCCAGATCATATTCAGCCGTATGGTCGAAGGCCTTGCAGGCCAGTTCATAACGCAGGTTCAGGGAAGTATGGCCTTGGCGGACGGTCAGTTCGTTGATGATGTGTTCATAATCATTGGGATCGACCACGCTGGCCACGCGGATGAAATTCTTGGCAGCCGCCCGGATCATACAGGGGCCGCCGATATCGATGTTGCCGCGCGCCTGCTCGACGGTCACATCGGACTGGGCGATGGTCGACTGGAAGGGATACAGATTCACCACCACCATATCGATAGGCACGCTGGCGGTGCGGGCCAAATCGGCCTGGTGGGCGTCATTGTAAGTTTCAGTCAACAGACCGAGATAGATTTTGAAATCCAGGGTCTTGACCAAGCCCCCCTGGGTCTCGGGCTGCCCGGTATAATCGGATACCTGCTTCAGGCACTGCTCGGCTTGCTCCCCCAGCAGGTCTTTCAAACGGGCATAAGTGCCGCCGGTGGAGAAAAAGCGGATCGCCGGATTGATTTTGCGCAGTTCCGGAACCAATAGATCCAGACCGGTTTTGTCCGATACGCTGATCAGCACATGCTGGACTTTGACCATGTCATCAATTTTGCGAACGACATTAATACTCATTCATCCTCCCTTAAAACCAGGTAATAATCAGGTTTGATTCGTTAGTCCGCCCCCAATCGACGCCGCTGCGCGCCAAAGACTGACTGGGCACAATACCTTTTCACACTCTACGTATTCCGCAACTTGCGGATTTCAAGGGGCGGTGAAGCCGAAACATTTATCCGCGCCCCGCATACTCTTCCAGGAACCGTTCAAAAAAGCGCTCCATGAATGCGTGGCGCGCTTCAGCCAAGCGCTTGCCTTCACGGGTGAGAATGCGCGTTTTGATCTTGGACAATTTGACCACGAATTCGCGATATCCGGTGTCATCGCGCGAGTAAGCATCGGCCCTGTCGGGCGGCACGTTGGGATTATGCAGGCAAGCGCCCAGCTCCCCTGCAAAAAGGTATGCCCGGGCCACGCCCACTGCGCCAATAGCATCCAGCTTGTCGGCATCGAAAAGAACGCGCGCCTCGACGGTCGCCGGTGCATAATCGTCCCGAAAGCGGTGCGCGCGCACACAATGCACAATATTTTCCTTGCGGGCCGCCCCTATCGCCAGTGGGGTCAGAACGGCCTGCGCTTTTTGCGCACCGCGCACTGCATGGCAGAGCGCACCGTCACTGGCGTCCTGATCGCTCCGACCGATGTCGTGCAGGTAAGCCGCTGCTTCGACAACCAGTCGGTCGGCGCCTTCCTTGGGACCAATGCGCTGACACAGCGCATGCACCCGCAGCGTATGCTCCCAGTCATGGCTGCCGCGTGCGTTTTCGAAAAAGCCCCGGGCCATACGCCGGATATCTGATAGCAGCGCGTCCGTCTCGTCGTTGGCGCCTGGCTCAATTCGGGTGTTCAGCATCGATCTCTTTCTTTCAGTCAATATACTGTTTGTCTATAATGGACTGGAATAGTGCAGGCCATGATCGATGTCAAATTACAAACCCCAAGCGCGCGAAATTTTCAGTCCAGCGTCACATACCCGCTCGCCGGTATTTTCATTCGGCGGATGGGTGCTATTTATAATCAATCCACAAAATTCCACTTGCTATTGATCCTTTAAGTCGGAAAAATTATTAATAATTCATCGATACAACCCATAAAATTATCTTGACAGAAACCCAGTAATGTAATTTATGTGGTGAAAAGTGGATAATTATGGTGATCTGTGTTTCGAGGAAGCTACCCACATACCCTTGATGACAAGGGTCGTATTTTCGTTCCGGCGCGCTTTCGGGATCTCATTCGTGCTGGCGGCGGCGATACGGTTATGATCACGCGCATGGACAAAAGCCTTTATGCCTATACGATGGAGGAGTGGAACCTCCTGGAAAAACGCATCGAACAGGCCGAAAAGAGCGATACCATGCGCCGCTTGCGACGGGTTTTCATCGGCATGGCTCACGAATGCCCATTCGATAAACAAGGCCGAGTGCTCATTCCACCTGCTTTACGCGAATATGCCGCCTTAGATAAGGAAATTGTTCTGGTTGGTGTTCTGGATCATTTTGAAATCTGGTCGAAAGATAATTGGATCAAAGAAAACGAGGCGATGGAAATGGACATGCAAAACGTGGAGGTACGTAACGAAATCGCCAAACTAGGATTGTAAAACGATGGCATATCGACATGTGAGCGCCATGCCGAACGAAGTCATGACGTGCCTGGCTTGCAAGCCGGGGGGCATTTATGTGGATTGCACCCTGGGTGGCGCCGGTCACGCGTCTGCCATTTGTGAACGGATCATGCCCGATGGCACGCTCATCGGCATCGATCAGGACGCCGATGCCATCGCCAACGCCCGGAATGTTCTCGCCCCCTTCGCCGATCACATCCATCTTTTCCATGGAAACTTCATCCACTTGCCGGATTATCTGGATCAGTTGCACCTGCCGACCGTGGATGGCATTCTACTGGATCTCGGTCTTTCTCAACACCAGCTCGAAACCAGCGGGCGCGGGTTTACGTTTCAAAAGGACGAACCATTGGACATGCGTATGGACGTTCGCACGCGTACGCGTGCCGAGGATCTGATCAATCAGCTTCCCGAAGATCAGCTGGCAACCACTTTCTGGAGGTACGGAGAAGAACGTTGGTCCAAACGCATTGCAAAGGCTGTCGCAACCGCCCGCCGCAACACACCCATTCGCACCACGGGGCAGTTGGTTCAACTGATCCGCGAAACGGTGCCTCGCAAGTCGGCGGCCAAGCAGAAGATCCACCCGGCCACGCGTGTGTTCATGGCGCTGCGCATCGCTGTGAATGAGGAGCTATCACGGCTGGCTGAGTTTTTGAATGTGGCGGTCGAACGGCTTCATCCGAACGGTCGCATTTGCGTTCTGGCCTTTCACAGCCTTGAAGATCGCATTGTCAAACAGCATTTTAAGCAATTGTCCCAGCGCTGCACGTGCCCGCCGGGTATCCCCGAATGTCGTTGTGAAGGCCGTGCCACGCTGCGCAGGGTAACCAAAAAGGCCCTGCGGCCGTCGACCGAAGAGGCCGATCGCAATCCAATGGCACGCAGCACGCGCTTGCGCTGCGCTGAGAAACTTGCCCAGGAAGGTGACGCCAATGGCAGCCGATAACCATAATACACGCGCCGCAAAGCGACGTGCAGCGGCCTTTTGGGTGACGGTTCTATCTCTGTTTATCGCCGAGTTGCTGTTTTACACCTGGTGCCGCGTGCAATGTGTCAATACAGGCTATGCCATCACCCTGGAAAGTCGCCAGCAAGAAGAACTTAAATCGTTGCAGAACAACTTGAAAATCGAACTGGCGCGATTGAAAGCGCCGGAAAACATTGCCCGCATTGCCCGTGAAAAACTAGAAATGGGCATGCCGGATGCACACCAAATCATCGTGGTGCCGTAGTATGAAGAATTTAAAATATCATGGAATCAGGGCGGCTGTCGTCAGCAGCTTTTTTATGTTATGGCTGACAGTGATCGGCGTACGCGCCGCATACTTGCAAATTTACAAAGGCGATTGGCTGTCACACAAGGCGGCGGTGCAGTACGAACGCGAAATTACCCTGAGCGGCAAACGCGGCACGATCTACGACAGCCGGCACGAAGCCTTGGCAGTCAGCATCGAAACCACCTCTATCGCAGCTTATCCCGGCATGATCGAAAACAAAGGCAGTGCGGCGCTTGAATTGGCCAAGGCCTTGAAAATGAACAGCAAGAATTTGAATCGCAAACTGAACACGAAACGCTCTTTTGTGTGGATCAAGCGACCGGCAACCCCCAAAGAGGTGGCCGCCTGCAAGAAATTGAATCTCAAGGGAATCGGTTTTTTACCGGAACACAGCCGCTTTTATCCCAACACCACGCTGGCCGCCCAGGTTCTGGGGTTTACCGGCATAGACGGCCACGGCATGGAAGGCATCGAGCATTTATACGACAACGAACTCAAGGGTGCGGAAACAACCGTAACAGTGTTCAAGGATGCGCTCGGACGCGGCTTCGATTCCGATCGCTGGGCGGCCATGAAACAGTCCGGCAACAACCTGGTTCTGACCATCGACCGCCACATCCAGTACATCACCGATCGGGCGCTGGCCGATGCCGTGACGGAACACAAAGCCGTTTCCGGCATGGCGGTGGTCATGTCGCCTCAGACAGGGGCTTTGCTGGCCATATCGCATTATCCTTTTTTCAACCCCAACGCGTATGCTAAATCGGACCGCCCCGTATGGCGCAACAGGGTCATCACCGATCAGTTCGAACCGGGCTCGACCATGAAAATTTTCAGCGCCGCGGCCGCTCTGGATAGCGGCCTGAGCCAGTCTGGTTCTATTTTTTATTGTGAAAACGGCAAGTATCGGGTCGGCGGCCACATGGTCCACGACACGAAACCTTATGGTTGGCTGTCTTTGCAGCAGATTGTCAAGTTCTCGAGCAACATCGGCGCGGTCAAACTGGTGGAGAAAGTTGGTCCGGGCGTCTTGTACGACCATTTGCGCAAATTCGGATTCGGCCTGCGAACGGGTGTCGACTGTCCGGGCGAATCCGCGGGCAGCTTATCCAACTACAAGCGCTGGACCACCGTCGACACGGGCGCTATCGCTTTTGGACAGGGCGTGTCGGTCACGGCCCTGCAATTGATCACCGCGGCGTCGAGCATTGCCAATGACGGTGTGATGATGAAACCTTATGTTGTCCAGGCGGTTACCGATCCGAAAGGCCAGGCGGTACGCACGTTCGCACCCGAAATCCTACGGCAGGTGATAACGCCCCAGACCGCCCTGAACATCCGCCGGATCATGCACTCGGTGGTGACCGAGGGCGGTACCGGTGTCAAAGCAGATGTGTCGGGATACTCGGTCAGCGGCAAGACCGGCACCGCCCAAAAGATAGATGCCAGCGGCAACTATGCCCCCAAATTGTACGTGGCGTCCTTTCTTGGTTTCGCGCCCACCGACCAGCCGGCCATTGCCGTACTGGTCATCGTGGACGAACCCCAGATCAATTACTATGGCGGTCTGGTGGCGGCGCCGGCTTTCAGCCGAATCGTTCGCGAAACGCTGGGGTATTTGAACGTAGAGCCAACCGAAGAGTACGACTGGAAAAAATTAAGAGTGTCCAGAGAAGAAAAGGTGAACGGATGAAACTGGCCCAACTGCTCAGCGCATTGCAATCGGTGGCGCCCGACGACGCGCGGCCTCGGACCGCCGGCAGCAATAGCGGGGTCGATGTTCAGGCGATTTATTGCCGTGCCCAGGACGTCACCCCCGGGGGGCTATTCGTCGCCATTAAAGGATTTGCCACCGACGGGCATGCTTTCATAGAGCAGGCCGTTGCCCGCGGCGCGGCGGTGGTGGTCTGCGAACAGCCTGCAGCGGTCGCAGCCGTTGTCGTCCAGGTAAGCGACTCACGCAAGGCTCTGGCGGCACTGGCAGCCGAGTTCTACGGTCATCCGTCGCGCCACATGACCGTGGTCGGGATCACCGGTACCAATGGCAAAACCACGACCAGCTACTTGATCGAAAGCATCTTGCAGGCGGCCGGATGCTCTGCCGGCGTGATCGGCACGGTGAATTACCGCTATGGCGGCCGGCTTTTTGACAACCCGGTCACCACGCCCGAATCCCTTGATCTGCAACGCATTCTGGCCGACATGCGATCGGCCGGGGTCAGCCATGTGGTCATGGAAATTTCTTCGCATGCCTTGGACCTGCACCGCGTGCACGCTTGCGACATCGATGTGGCCGTGTTTACCAATCTGACCCAGGACCATTTGGATTTCCACCAGGACATGGATACCTACTGGGCCTGTAAGCGCAAGTTGTTCAACGACTGTCTGCCCGCCTGCCACGGCAAAACCGGGCTGCGGGCTGTTGTCAACATCGACGATGCCCGCGGGGCCGAACTGGCCGCGACGCTCGCGATGCCGCATCTAACCACCAGCCAGCGGCAGACAGCCGACGTCCAGGCTGTCTCCGCGACGTTCGATCTGAACGGCATCGCCGCGCGGGTCCAGGCCCCTGAGGACATGCTCGAGGTTCGCTCGGCCCTGGTCGGTCGGCACAACCTGGAAAACATACTCAATGCCATGGGCGTTGGCATTGCACTGGCTCTGCCCGCGGCTGCGCTACAAGAGGGTATCCGCGCACTGACCACGGTTCCCGGCCGATTGGAACGCGTGGCCGACCCAGCGGGGCGCTTTGTGTATGTGGATTATTCGCATACGCCGGATGCATTGCAAAACACCCTGCAGGCCTTGCGCGAACTGACTACCCACCACATCATTTGCGTATTCGGATGCGGCGGCGACCGCGATCGCTCCAAACGGCCTTTGATGGGTAAAATCGCGGCCAGCCTGAGCGATCTGGCCGTGGTGACGTCGGACAACCCACGCACCGAAGCGCCGCAACAGATCATTGCCCAGATTCTGCAGGGTGTTCGTGCGCTCAGGGTCAGGGAATATTCGCCGGAAACGCTGACCGACGGCATCGGGCAAAAAGGATTCGTGGTCGAGTCCGACCGGCGTAAGGCGATAATGCTGGCGGTGGCTGTGGCGCGCCGCGGCGATACGATCCTGATTGCCGGCAAAGGCCACGAGACATATCAGATCATCGGACGCCAGAAGTTCGCTTTCGACGATCGCAAGGTCGCTGCGGAAGAATCGGAAAAAAAGTGGAAAGTGGAAAAAGGAAAGTAGAAAGCTAAAACGATCTTGGAGTTGTTCAATTTAATATAAATTTCGAACGGAATAATATGATCTGGACCATCGACGAAATTTTACAAGCAACGGGCGGCCGGTTGATGTACGGCGCTGCCGAAACGACTTTTGAAGGCGTAGGCATCGATTCGCGCACGATCGAAAGCGGCCGGTTGTTTGTGGCCATTCGCGGCGAAAAATATGACGGGCATGCTTTTATCGACCAGGTCGTTGACAAGGGTATAAAAGGTCTGGTGGTCATGGCTGATGCAACGGCCACAGAGCACTATGAACAATGGCGCGCGCGGGGCATCGTCTGCATCGGCGTTGCCGATACCACCCGGGCGCTGGGCGCCCTGGCCGCTTTTCAACGCGCCCGCAGCCGCATCCCCGTGGTTGCGATCACCGGCTCAAACGGAAAAACCACCACCCGCCAGATGACAAGCCTGGTGATGGCCCAGCGGTTCAACACGCTGTCCACCCAAGGCAACTTCAACAACGAGATCGGATTGCCGCTGACCCTGTTCAATTTGACGGCCGAACACCAGGCGGCCGTGCTCGAACTGGGGATGAACCATCCCGGCGAGATCAGCCGATTGGGTGCCATTTGCCGGCCTACGATCGGCATGATCACCAATGTGGGGCCGGGCCATCTGGAATTTCTGGGTTCCCTGGAAGGCGTCGCCCGGGCCAAGGCGGAACTGATACCCTGTATCGATCCACACGGCACGGTGGTGTTGAACCGGGACAATGCCCATGTCGCGGCCATGGCGCGGGATGCCGGGCGGCCGGTCCTTTTTTTCGGCACCTCCGAACGTGCGCAGGTGCGCGCCCGCCAGATCCACGACACTGACAACGGCGTGTCTTTCGACCTGCTGCTGCCCGACGGCGCGATCGCAGTGGCATTGAAAACACCCGGGCGATTCATGGTGGCCAATGCCTTGGCGGCCGCTGCGGCAGGCCACCTGGCCGGCCTGTCACCAAACGAGATCAAAGTTGGCCTGGAAGCTTTCACACCGGCCAAAGGGCGCCTGCACATTGTGTCTACCGCCCGGGGCGTCAGCATCATTGACGACACCTATAATGCGAATCCGGCCTCGATGGCGGCAGCCTTGGACACTTTCGAGGCGCTGCGCGGCACGGGGCCGGGCACTTTGATCCTGGCCGACATGCTCGAACTCGGCGCGCAGGCCGATGCGCTGCACCGCGAAGTAGGCATGCTGGCGGGAAAAACCGGCGCCGGACGCCTGTACATTCACGGTCCGCACGCCGAGGTGGTCAGTCAAGGCGCCGAGCAGGCCGGCATGGCGCGTAGCGCAATCTTTGTCGGCACCAAGGAAGAAATCGTGGCCGATGCGATACGGCACCTGACCGCGGCGCATTGGGTTCTGGTCAAAGGCTCGCGGGCAATGGCCATGGAAGCCGTCGTGGAAGCGATCCGCCGCTGGGCCGATGGCGTGCAGCGCTGAATGTGATCCACCCTTTAACGAAGCGACTGATTCACCCGGTAACCTTTTAACGCATCAACGAACCGACCACTTACCGAATCAACGAAGAACGAGATGCTATACCACCTACTCTACCCCTTACATACGGACTTCATTGTCTTCAATGTGTTCCGGTACATCACTTTCCGGACCATATATGCCATTTTGACCGCATTTCTGATCAGTTTTCTGCTGGGGCCCTGGTTCATCCGCAAACTCGCCCAAATGCAGGTAGGACAGTATGTTCGCGAAGACGGGCCGCAGACGCATCTTAAAAAGGCCGGCACGCCGACCATGGGCGGCTCGCTGATCATTACCGCGATCGCCGCGGCAACGCTGTTGTGGGCCGACCTGACCAATTTTTTCGTCTGGATCGCATTGCTGGTGTTGATCGGGTTCGGCCTGATCGGATTTGCCGACGACTACCTGATGCAGGTCAAAAAACGCAGCAAGGGACTGAGCGCCCGCGGCAAACTGGTCCTGCAGACCGTCCTGGCCCTGTTGACGGGGGCCCTGGTTGTCATGCACCCCGGATTCAGCACACAGGTCACACTGCCGTTTTTCAAAACGGTCAGTCCCAACCTGGGATGGTGGTATGTGCTTTTTGCCGCCTTTGTGATTGTGGGGGCCTCCAATGCGGTCAATCTCACCGATGGTCTGGACGGTCTGGCCATCGGCCCGGTCATCATTGCCGCGGCCACCTACATGATTTTCGCGTACGTGGCCGGCCACGTGAAAATCGCTGATTACCTGCAAATCAATTATGTGGCCGGCAGCGGCGAAATTGCGGTCTTTTGCGGCGCGATGATCGGCGCAGGTTTGGGATTTTTATGGTTCAATGCCTATCCGGCGCAAGTCTTCATGGGCGACGTGGGATCGCTGTCGCTGGGTGGCAGCCTGGGCGCCGTGGCCGTCATCACCAAACAGGAGATCGTACTGGCGCTGGTCGGAGGGCTGTTCGTGATGGAGGCGTTGTCCGTTATCTTTCAGGTGGGCTATTTCAAAATGACGCACGGTAAACGCATATTCCGCATGGCCCCGCTGCACCATCATTTCGAGTTGAAGGGTTGGCCGGAACCCAAGGTCATTGTGCGATTCTGGATAATCGCCATCGCACTGGCCTTGATCAGCATGAGCACTCTAAAATTGCGATAGATCCATGGAACTCAAAGAAAAAAACATTGTGGTGGTAGGACTGGCCCGTTCCGGGTTGGCGGTGGCGCGTTTCCTGAGTTCACGAGGCGCCCGCGTGACCCTTACCGATCAGGCGCCCGAGCAGTGCCTGGGCGCTTTTCCGGAAGAGGCCCGTGCACTGGACGTCACGCTGGAATTGGGGGGTCACCGGATGACCACCTTCGAGACGGCCGATCTGATCGTCATCAGCCCGGGTGTGCCGCACACCATTGCCCCCCTGGAGCGCGCCCGTTCGCTGGGCATTCCCATCTTCGGCGAAATCGAGTTGTCCGCGCGGTTTATCCGCAAACCGATTCTCGCCGTCGGTGGTACCAACGGCAAAACGACCACCACCGAACTGCTCGGACGCATGCTGGCTGCGGCCGGCCAACGGGTGTTTGTGGGTGGCAACATCGGCAATCCGCTCATCCAGATTGCCGGCCGCGATGACGACCTGGATGCCATCGTCGCCGAAATCAGCAGTTTTCAGTTGGATTCGTGTGACCGTTTCAATCCGCACGTCGCCATCATGCTCAACATTTCACCCGACCACCTGGATCGCTACGGATCGATGACCGAATATGCCGCTTCCAAGGGGCGGATGTTCAGAAATCAGACAGCGACCGACTATGCGGTCTGCCACGGCAGCGATCCCCTGGTTCAGCGCCAGGTTCTGAATGCGCG
The DNA here is from genome assembly GCA_000961655.1 of Desulfatitalea sp. BRH_c12. GTDB lineage: Bacteria > Desulfobacterota > Desulfobacteria > Desulfobacterales > Desulfosarcinaceae > Desulfatitalea. Next base: position 96,668 of record LADR01000013.1, on the reverse strand, counting down.
CAGCCGCTGCCTGAACTTCTATCCCCATCCGCCGGTCGAAGGCGCGCAAGGCGCAGGTGCGATCATCACCCCCGGGCAAATCGCCATTGACATTCCTGACGTATTCCAGGGGCGCATCGACTTGAGCCGCACGACCTTGATCGGGCCGCACAACCGCGAGAATATCGCCGCCGCCAGCCTGGCGGCGCTGGCAGCCGGCGCCGGCATCGAGGCAGTGCAGCAGACAATCGATGGCTTCCAGGCCCTGGCGCACCGCTTGGAGCGCGTCGCAACCGTCAACGGCGTCCAGTTCATCAACGACTCCAAGGCCACCAATGTAGACGCGGTGATCCGTGCTTTGGAATGTTTTGACGGGCCGGTCGTGCTGATCATGGGTGGCCGTAATAAAGGGTACGATTTCGCGCCCTTATTCGATCATATCCGGACCCGGGCCAAAAAATTGATCGCTATTGGGGAAGCGCGCGGAGAAATCGTGGCGGCCTTGCAGTCAGCGCCTGTCGAGGGCACCGAAACGGCAGCGGACATGGCCCAGGCGGTGCGACAAGCCTATGCCGCGTCCCGGCCCGGCGATACCGTGCTGCTTTCGCCGGCCTGCGCCAGTTTCGATATGTTCGCCAACTATGCCGAACGCGGCGAGGTGTTCCGCCAGTCGGTGAGGGCCCTAGCGTGACAGAAAACCAGGAAAAAACCGGGGTGTTTCCGACCTACGATATCCACCTGCTCTTTGCAGTTCTTTTTCTGGTGGGTATCGGCATCGTCATGGTTTACAGCGCCAGTTCGGCCGTGGCGGTAAAAAGGTTCGGCAGCGACGCCTTCTTCCTGAAAAAGCAAGCCCTTTTCGCCGGCATGGGGATCGTCATGCTGGTTGTCTTCAGCCATATCCCGTTTCGCGTGTACCGTCCGCTGGCCTACCCTTTTCTGGTTGTGTCAATCGGGCTTCTTTTCGCCGTACATTTTTCCGGGATGGGAGTATCGGCCGGCGGCTCACTGCGCTGGCTGCGACTCGGGCCCCTTTCGTTTCAACCGGTGGAAGTGGCCCGCCTGGGATTGATCTTCTATCTGGCGTATTCGCTCACGAAAAAGCAGGATTCGCTCAAACGCTTTTCGATCGGATTTGTGCCGCACCTGGTGGTCCTCATTCTATTCAGCATCCCTTTGATGCTGCAGCCCGACTTCGGATCGGTGGTCATCTTCGGTGTGCTGACCTGGATCATGATGTTCGTAGCCGGTGTGCCGTTGCGCCATTTGTTGTCAGTACTTGTGGCGCTCGTTCCGGTAGGCGGCTTTCTGATGATCGGTGAAACCTACCGCATCAAACGCCTGGTCAGTTTTTGGGATCCCTGGCAATATCCGGCCGGCGAGGGCTACCAGATCATTCATTCCCTGATGGCCTTCGGAACCGGCGGATGGTGGGGGGCAGGCATTGGCAAAGGGTACCAAAAATTGTTCTATCTGCCCGAGCCACATACCGATTTCGTATTCGCCGTGATCGGCGAGGAAATGGGGTTCTGGGGTGTCATGTTTATTCTGGCCCTCTATGCTTTGATTTTGTGGCGCGGTTACCGCATCGCCTGCCGTTGCAATGATTCCTTCGGCATGCTGGTGGGAATGGGCATAACTTTTGCGGTGGCGCTGCAGGTATCGATCAATATGGGGGTCTGTTTGGGACTTTTACCCACCAAGGGGTTGACCTTGCCATTTTTGAGCTACGGCGGCACCTCCTTGCTGTTAAACCTGGCCGGCATGGGCATTTTGACGAATATTGGGGCAAATCATGGCAAGCGTGCTTGAACCCAGCGAGCCCGCAAACGGGCGCCGAATGATCGTGGCCGGCGGCGGCACAGGCGGCCACCTCTTTCCAGGCATTGCCGTGGCCCAGGCCTTCAGGGCAAGGCACCCGCGCAACCATGTGCTGTTTGTCAATGCCGGGCGGCCGTTGGAAAAGGATGTGCTGACCCGCTTGGGATGGCCATTCGAGACCATCCGGATCGAGGGGCTCAAGGGGCGTGGCGTCTGGAACCAAATACGTGCGCTGTTCAAGTTACCGTGGGCGATTTGGCGCTCGCGCCAGATTATCACAACCTATTCACCGGATGCGGTGCTGGGCGTGGGCGGATATTCGGCCGGGCCGGTGGTACTGGCCGCCTGGTTGTCGGGTATCCCGACCGTGCTGCACGAGCAGAACCAACTGCCTGGGATGACCAACCGGATGCTGAGGCGCATCGTGCGACGTGTCTACCTGAGCTTTGCGGATCGCAGCGGCCGCTTTGCCACCGACAAGACCATACTGACGGGCAACCCTGTACGCGATGAAATCCTGAAACTTGGCGCGCATGCGCAGAGGCCCGATAAGCCGGAAGCATTTACCGTGCTGATTCTAGGCGGCAGTCAAGGGGCCCACGCCATCAACCAGGCCATGGTGGAGGCCCTGGCGCACATTGCCGGAGCACCTGGTCTGCGCGTAGTGCATCAGACCGGCCGGGAAGATGAAGGCTATGTATCCCAGGCGTACGCGGAGGCCGGCACGTCGGCGGTTGTGCAGGCATTTTTCAATGATATGGCCGAGCGCTATCGCCAAGCCGATGTGATCGTGTGCCGGGCGGGCGCCACCACCGTGGCGGAGATTACCATCGTTGGACGGGCAGCCATATTCGTGCCCTTTCCGCATGCCGCCGACGATCACCAGACCAGCAACGCCCAGGCCCTGGTGGAAGCCGGCGCGGCGCAAATGATCCGCCAAGCGGACCTGAACGGCACACTGCTGGCCGAAGCCATTATGGCATTGATGCACGACCACGCAAAAAGATCGGCGATGGCCGCCAAAGCCCTGACGCTGGGTCACCCCGACGCGGCCCAGGCCATCGTGCGGGATATTTACCGATTATTGGAAACAAACCCTGACGGGCAAACGGGCTGACGAACCAACGGACAAACGGAACAATGTATCGCAAAAAATACCACATCCACTTCGTAGGCATCGGCGGCATCGGCATGAGCGGCATCGCCGAACTGTTGCTGAACTTGAACTACAAGGTATCCGGATCGGATTTGAGACCTTCTGATATCACCGACCGCCTGGGCCGCCTGGGCGGCATGATTTTCGAAGGGCATGCGGCCGAACAGATCGCCGGAGCCGATGTGGTGGTGGTTTCTTCGGCCATCGACCCGTCCAATCCGGAAGTGCATGCGGCCCTTAAGGCTTCGGTGCCGGTGATCCCGCGCGCTGAAATGCTGGCTGAATTGATGCGCCTCAAATACAGCATCGCCGTGGCCGGAGCACATGGCAAAACCTCGACCACCTCATTGGTGTCTTCCGTTCTGGCAGCCGGGGGACTGGATCCGACCGTGGTGATCGGCGGTAAAATCAAAAGCCTCGGTTCCAATGCGGTGCTGGGCAAAGGCGATTACATCGTGGCCGAGGCCGATGAAAGCGATGGTTCCTTTTTGAAGTATTCGCCGGCCATTGCGGTGGTCACCAATATCGACCGCGAACACCTGGATTTCTACAAGGATCTGGATGCCATCAAGCAGGTGTTTTTAGACTTCATCGATCGCATTCCCTTCTACGGATTGGCCGTACTATGTCTGGACAATGATGCCGTGCAAGATCTGATTCCGCGCATGCGCAAACGGTTTATCACCTATGGCATGAATCTTCAGGCCGATTTGCAGGCGCGCGATGTCGTCTGCGAAGGCCTGACCAGCCGCTTCAACGTGGTCTTTCAATCCGAAATGCTCGGACCGGTCCTGCTCAATTTGCCGGGCGTGCACAATGTCTACAATGCCTTGGCGGCCATTGCCGTGGGGCTGGAACTCGCCATCGCGTTCTCAGATATCAAAGAAGCCTTGGAAAAAGCCGAGGGTGTGCAGCGGCGCATGGAGATCAAGGGTGAAGCCCGCGATATTACGGTCGTGGATGATTATGGCCATCATCCCACCGAGATCAAAACCACCTTGGCGGCCATGGCGCAGGCTTGGCCGGGAAAACGCAAAGTCGTGGTGTTTCAACCGCACCGTTTTACCCGTACCCAGGCCCTTTTCGATGATTTTGCACGCAGCTTCTATCAGTCCGATATTTTGCTGGTTCTGCCGATTTATGCGGCCAGCGAACGCCCGATCGCCGGCGTGGACAGCAGCACACTGTGCGACAGCATTCAGGCACGCGGGCACAAGGATGCACGCTTTGCTGCCGACATGGACGAAGCACTGGCGCTGCTCAAAGATCTCGTGCAGCCCGGAGATGTGGTGCTGACGTTGGGGGCAGGCAATGTCTATCAATTAGGCGAGCAGCTGGTAGAACATATCAAGCAATGATGATCCGGCAGCCGGGCATGAATCGACGGCCGCGGTCCGAACAGGAGTAAACGCACATGCTTCGCAAGGAAAAATCTTCCAAAGTGCGTAAAAATCGCATGAAGCGCGATGTGGCCATGATCCATCGCCGCTGGCGCGAGCGACTGCTGGTCGGGTTCAAACTGACAAGCCTGATCGTCTTATTGATGGCGACCAGCGCGCTTTACGTCATGGGCTACGCGGCTGTGACAGGGTCGGATTACTTTGGTCTGCGCAACATTTCGCTCAGCGGCAACCAGCGCCTAAGCGAAAAAGAGATATTGGCCCAGGCCGACATCCACCCGGGCGACAACCTTGTGGCGCTTAATTTGCGTCTGGTGCGCGAACGGTTGTCGGCGCATCCCTGGATTGCCACGGCACGCGTGTCCCGGGAAATACCGGAAGCATTGAACATTCAGATCGTGGAACATACCCCTTTGGCGCGGGTCGATTTGGGGCGCACTTTTTTGATCAACACCCAGGGCCGCATATTCAAGGAAGCCGAAGACAATGACCCGCAAGATATTCCGCTGGTCACCGGCATGGCCTACAGCGACATAAGCTTAGGCACGAATGCGCTCACCGCTGCCATGCAGACGGTCCTGCAGATGTTGCACCACAGCCAGGCCGCTTCCAGCGCAATCGGATACACAGAGATAAAAAGACTGCACATGGACAAACAGATAGGGGTCGGTATTACGCTCAAACAGAGCGAGCGCATTATCAAAATGGGTTTTGACGATTTCGAAAAGAAATCCCGGCGCTACAAGCAGTTACGCAGCCATCTCGAAGGCGATGCGCGCTGGCGCGACTTTAAGGCTGTGGATCTGAACAATCCGGACCGTGTCGTGGTCCGGTTGTCCGACGCGGATCACTCATTGGATCAACAATGAAACGGTTCGGTCTCAGACATTATTTCTACAGAGCAAAGCGTATCCCCCCGCAAGGGGTTGAATAAGGAGGCATATGGCGCAGGGTCAGGAAAACATCGTTGTAGGATTGGATATCGGCACGACCAAAATATGTTGCGTGGTCGGCGAGGTAAGTGGCCCGGAGGTCAATATCATCGGCATCGGCACGCATCCTTCGGTGGGCTTGCGCAAAGGTGTTGTCGTCAACATCGAAGCAACCGTGGAATCGATCAAAAAAGCCGTGGAAGAAGCCGAACTGATGGCCGGTTGTGAAATCTCTTCGGTTTACGCCGGCATTGCGGGCGGTCACATTACAGGATTCAACAGCCGAGGGATTGTGGCGGTCAAGGGCCCTGAAATCACGCCGACCGACATCGATCGCGTTATTGACGCGGCCCGGGCGGTAGCCATACCCATGGACCGCGAAGTGATTCACGTTCTGCCCCAGGAGTATATCGTCGATGACCAGGTAGGCATCCAAAACCCACTGGGCATGGCCGGCGTTCGCCTGGAAGCAAAAATCCACATCGTCACCGGCGCGGTGACTTCAGCGCACAATATTGTCAAATGCGCCAATCGCGCCGGACTGGATGTTTGCGATATTGTCTTGGAATCGCTGGCCTCAGGCGAAGCCGTGCTCACCGAAGAAGAAAAACAGCTAGGGACCGCACTGATCGACCTGGGAGGCGGCACCTCCGATCTGGCCATTTTCTCAGGGCAGAACATCAAGCACACCTTCGTACTGGCCCTGGGCGGAGACAACCTGACCAACGACATCGCCGTGGGGCTGAGGGCGCCGCTGGCAGAGGCCGAGAAGATCAAGAAAAGATTTGGCACCTGCCTTTCATCCAATATCAACAGTGAAGAGAGCATCGAAGTACCCGGCATGGGTGGACGAAAATCGCGCAAATTGCCGCGCCAGATTTTAGCCGAGATCCTCGAACCGCGCATGGAAGAGATCTTCACGCTGATCAAACGCGAAATTTACCGAGCGGAGATGGAGCACATGGTCTCTTCGGGACTGGTGGTCACCGGCGGCAGTGCGCTGCTGGACGGCATGATCGAGGTTGCAGAATCGGTGCTGGGTCTGCCCTGTCGATTGGGCCGGCCGCATAATATCACCGGCTTGACCGACGTGGTCAACAACCCCATGTATGCCACCGGCGTCGGACTGGTGATGTATGGCGCGCGCCGAATGCCGACTAAAAAATTCCGCATCCGTGACAAGAATATTTTCAACAACATTGTCCAGCGCATGAAGAAATGGTTCAAGGAAGTAATATAAAGATAAAAGAATCTGAGTTTAAAGTATTATGTTGAAACTTTAGGATAACATCGTCTATATAGCTGCAAACAGGTGAAAAACATAATCGATGCCCATGTTCGGAGAAAACCGTACGGAAGTTTACGCCGCGACCGATTCCACATCTTCGTCCTTCCAGACCCACCTTACAGCGCGCGGCAACTGCGGGAGCTATCCTACCTGCGGCCCGGTTTGGCAAATGAAGAAAGCAAAAGGGAACCTTTAACATAAGGGGGGGAGACAATGTTCAGTATTATGGAACCGGAAAAATCAGCCAAAATCAAAGTGATCGGCGTGGGCGGAGCGGGTGGCAATGCCATCAACAACATGATCGAATCCAGCTTGCTGGGGGTGAAGTTCATTGCCGTCAACACCGACCTGCAGGCCCTGGAAATTTCAAAAGCTGAAATCAAGATCCAATTAGGAGAAAAACTGACTGAGGGCTTGGGGGCCGGCGCCAATCCCGAAGTAGGCCGCGATGCTGCCATCGAAAGCGGCCAGGCGGTCAAGGCCGCCCTGGCCGACAGCCACATGGTCTTCATTACTGCAGGGTTCGGCGGCGGTACGGGCACCGGCGCGGCACCGGTGATCGCCAATTTGTGCAAGGAGATGGGCATTTTAACGGTTGCCGTAGTGACACGCCCATTTTCTTTCGAAGGCAAAAAACGCCTGCGCCAAGCCGAAGAGGGCATCAACGAACTGAAGAGAGTGGCCGATACGGTAATCACGATTCCAAACGACCGGCTGCGCGGCCTGGCATCCAAAAACGCGCGCATGGTAGACATGTTTCGCAAGGCGGATGAAATTCTACTTCATTCGGTCAAAGGCATCACCGATCTGATCATCCGCCCCGGTTTGGTCAACCTCGATTTCGCCGATGTCAAGACGACCATGTCCAAAGCCGGCATGGCCATCATGGGCATAGGTGTGGCCAACGGCGACAATCGGGCTATCGAGGCCGCCGAACGGGCCATCTCCCATCCGCTGCTTGAAGACATCAATGTCTCCGGCGCCAAGGGAGTATTGATGAACATCACCAGCAGCAGCGATATTACCATGGAAGAGATGACCGAAGCGTGCGACCGCATTTACAGTGAAGTCGGCGATGAAGCCGAAATCATCTGGGGCACCGTCATTGACGACGACATGGGAGATGAAATACGCGTGACCGTCATTGCGACCGGCATCGGCACCGAAGCGGAGAAGGCCGCGCCTTCGCCAAGCAAGCCCGGCAACGACCCGACGTACGGCGGCAAAGTGCGCGATATTACCCCGGCTGATCTGACGAGCGGGAGTGACGATCTGGAAGAGCCGACCTATCGCCGCGTCCGACGACAGCAAATGCTCTCAGGAGAACAACCGGCTTCATTGTACAAAGGATACAAGGGCATGGTGATCGACAACAACGATCTGGATGTGCCCACCTTTTTGCGACGCAAAGCCGATTAACGATCTCGGGCATGGCACCCCCACAACACGCATTGCGGCAAGGGGGCTTCGGACTTACTTTGCGCCATAGATCGCGGCACCCGAAAGGAAATGTGTCATGGCGCGCACATCGGACAAGCAACGCAGGGACCGGCTGGATGCCGAAGTCGGAACCCTGCGCAAACATTGGCACGGACATATCCATGTGGCCCTGGTCTTCCCCAACCACTACGCCGTGGGGATGGCCAACCTGGGTTTCCAAACGGTTTACGGCCAGCTCAATGCACTCGACCATGTCGTCTGCGAACGGGCCTTTCTGCCTGATGACCAGGGTGAGGGATCTCCCCCCCGCACCCTGGAGTCGGGCCGGTCACTGCGCGACTTCGATTGTTTGGCTTTTGCGCTCTCCTTCGAAAACGATTACGCCAATGTACTGACGGTTCTAAAAACCGCACAGATCCCCCTGCAGTCCGCCGCGCGCGGACCATCAGACCCCCTGGTTGTGGCCGGCGGGGTTGCCTGCTTCTTGAACCCCGAACCGATTGCTGCTTTCTTCGATTGCTTTCTGCTCGGTGAAGCCGAAGAACTGATCGTACCTTTTTTCAAGCGCTTCGATCCGGCCACGGACCGCCGTCATTTTCTACTGCAGGCCGCGCGCGAAGTGCCCGGCATCTACGTACCGGCGTTCTATCAGGATCATTATAACGCCGATGGCACACTGGCCGGACTTTCGCCGCTGCTGGCTGTCCCGGAGCAAATACGGCGCATGTATAGCCGCGATATCGCCGGTTTCTCAACGCAGAGCGTCATCATCACACCGGAAACGAGCTTTGAAGACGCCCACCTGCTTGAGGTCAGTCGCGGCTGCCCGCATGGCTGCCGCTTCTGCGCTGCAGGCTACATCTACCGGCCTCCGCGCTTCCGGGCTCTGCCCCAGCTCCAGCAGGCCATGCAACGGGCCGGTGCGCACACCTGCAAGATAGGTCTTCTGGGAGCAGCCGTCTCGGATCTGCCCGACCTGAAAACCCTGTGCGACATCGGCCATCAGTGCGATTTACAGCTCTCTTTCAGCTCGCTGCGCGCCGATGCGCTGGATGAAGCACTGATCACCGCCCTGAAAGGCGGGCGGCTCAAAACGGCGACTATCGCCCCCGAAACCGGATCCGAACGCATGCGCCGCGTGATCAACAAAGGCCTGGACGAAACGGCCATCCTGCATGCCGCCGAGTTGCTGGTCACCCATGGGATCCCCAATCTGAAGCTCTACTTCATGGTGGGTTTGCCGACCGAAACCAACGCGGATGTTGACGAGATCGTGGGCTTGGTCAAACGCATCAAGCACTGCTTCCTGCGTTCCAGCCAAGCGCGCGGGCACATGGGGGAGATCACGGTCGGCCTGCACGCCTTTGTGCCCAAGCCATTTACGCCTTTCCAGTGGGCGGCCATGGACGACCTCGCCCAGCTCAAGCAGAAGATCAAGCGCGTCAAGGAGGGTCTCAGGAAAGTGGCCAACGTGCGCGTACATGCCGATGTACCGCGCTGGGCGCTGATCCAGGCCTTGCTTGCGCGCGGCGATCGGCGCGTGTCCCAAATGCTGCTCATGGCCGACGCCAATGGTGGCAATTGGCCCCAGACATTCAAGGCTGCGCCTTTGAACCCCGCCTTTTACATTCATCGCCCACGGACCCGCGAGGAAATACTGCCCTGGGACATCATCGATCACGGGTTGGATAAGACCTTTCTATGGAATGAATACCAGCGCGCCCTGCAAGCCAAGGCCACCCTGCCCTGCCCCGCCGATCCGGAAAATTGCAGCATTTGCGGGGTTTGTAAAAACCGCTAAGCCGGTTTTTGATCAAGAACGTCACGGATCATGCGCGACCATCAAAAGAAGGCACCCGGCTACCCACTGGCTCTGACCGCGTCGCGCACCGCCGCGACGAGCTCGGAAACCGGGCATGTCTTGCTTTTATATCCGACGGCCCCTGCCTGACGCATCACCTCGGCACGCTCCTCATCTTCGTACATCGACAGTCCGACAATGCGGATTCCAGGCGATTGCGCATGAATGACGCGGGTGGCTTCGATGCCATTGATGCCGGGCATGCTGATATCCATCAGAATGACATGCGGATTGAGTTGCTGGGAGAGATCAATGACTTCCTTGCCGTTTCTGGCCTGCCCCACCACTGCAATATCGACTTCCTTGGCCAACAGGCGGGCGATGCCGTCGCGAAAAAGCGTGTGGTCATCGGCGACCAATACGCGAATAAATGCGCCGACAGGTTCCGCGGCAGTTGAGTCGGAAGCAACAAGCGTGGAAACACTCACGTGCCCTTCTTCCCGTTTGGCCTCGTAGGGGACGGTCAGCAAAAAACAGCTGCCTTTGCCAAGTGTGCTGTCGATGGTCAGTGTACCGCCAATCAAGGCCAGCCGCTCACGGACGCTGAAAAGGCCGAAGCCGCCGCCCGTTTCACCGGACGGAATCAGCAAGGCGGGATCGAACCCGACGCCTTCATCGCTGACGCAAATCTGCAATCCGGTCGGCTCAGCCTGCCGCAAAATGATTTTTGCCGCGGATACCTTGGCATATTTGACCGCATTGAACAGCAATTCGCGCACCGACTCAAAAACCAGGATTTTGACATCCTCGGACAGATCGGGTTTCTGCTCGATCACCAGATCGACCTTGAAGGCATGCCGTTCCCAGGTGCGGCGCACCAGCCATTCGAGGCCATCGGCCAGTCCGCCTTCATGCAACGCGGGCGGACTCAGATCGGCGCTCAGGGAACGGGACATCCGGATGGATTCGGCCAGCATCTGTTCGATTTCCGAGATCGTCTGCTGAAATCCAGCGTTGCGGTCGACCTGCGCCACGAGCCCTTCCACCTGCATCTTGGTAGCGGCCAACTGCTGCTGCAAACCATCATGCAGGATCTTGGACAGGCGTTTGCGTTCGCGCTGTTCGGTCATGGTCAACTCACCGGTCAACGCCGCCAATTGTCTGGCGCGGTGGTCCAACTGCTGGTTGGCCGATTCGAGTTCCTGCACCATTTTGGCCAACATGGCCGTTCGCTCCTGGACCATCTGCTCCAATCGACGATTGATTTCGCGCAATTCACGCTCTGCGCGGATACGGGCAGTTTCATCGCGAACCGTGATCAGCGCCAACCGTACATTGCCATTGCTGTCATACAGCGGCACGCCGCTGTAGCTGCCATAAAATGCGCATTTGCCATCTGAACGGCGCACGTGCGCCAGCACGTCCTTGAAACGCTGACCGCGCAGCACCTGGTTGTGCATCCAACGCTCGAAGGGCACGGGTTCACCCTGCATAGTGGTCACTTCCCAGGTTTCGGAGGCCTCTTGGTCGGATCTCGGGTCTTGGTTTTCGTCGAAGCCATGCATGCGCAGGCTTGCGGGGTTGCGGTAGACAATACGCCCCGAGGGGGAATGAATGAAGAGCCCTTCGGTCAAATTGTCCACCACGCTGCGGAAAATTTCTTCGCTCTTGCGCAGCTCGTCCTCCGCACGCTTGCGCTCGGTAACGTCGCTGCCGATGGATAGAACTTCGGTCATCTGGCCGTGGGCGTCGAAAATGGGCCGGTTGGCCCAGTTCATCCAGACCCGGCGGCCATCACGGCAAATGTTCTCGTTGACCTGATTTTCGTAGCGCTCGGGGTGTGCGATGAGTTTCACGACCATCCCGCTCAAATCCGCACCGTCCGATTCAACTTGCGGTATAATAATATTGATGGGTTTTCCGAGCACCTCCTCGTGGCTGTAACCGAAAAAGCTCTCGGCAAATTCGTTGAAAAAGGTGATCGTGCCGTCTGTCTTCCATCGTATGATGGCGCTGCTGGCGTATTGCACAAGCTCACGGTAGCGGTTCTCCTTTTCCTGCAAAGCGCTTTCGCGGCGACGGACCGTCTCGGCCATGTGATTAAATACGGTGGCCAGATCCTTGAACTCGGAAGGGCCGCCGGTCACCGCCATCCGAGATATTTCTCCACGGCCGAGAGCCAGCGCATGCGCGCGCAAGCGGGCGATCGACATGACGATCAGCCGCGCAAGCACGACGGCTACGACAAAAGTGCACAGCGCAACCATCAGAAACAGCAAAAAATGAGCTCTTAAGGCTGCGCGGACCGGCCCCATGGCATCTTTTTCGCTCCGACTGGCGGCCACAAACCAGCCAATCCCGGGAATGGGAGAAAAAGCGGTCAGCTGATCTTCGCCCGTGATCGGAGACGGCAAGATTGCAGTGGTTTCTCCGCCTTTAATCAAGAGGGCCGCAAACACCGGAAACCGCTTCGGCCAATCCCGTTGTTTCCACGCCAGGTGGGCCTCAGGATAGCGGTAGACATGCCGCCCGTTGCCGTCAATCAAATGGATGCAGGCTTCGCCTGTTCTTTGAACCGGCAGAATATCGCCCAGTTCATCCGCGAGTATAGCGGTGACAACAACCCCTACCAACTGCCCCCGAGCGTCACGAACGCCCCGGTTGATCGTAAAAACCGGCTCACCGCTGATCTTGGAAAGGATCAGGTCGCCCACGACCCATTCACGACCCGTAGCGATCTGTTGGAAATACTTCCGGTCCGAAATATCCAGGCCCACGCCTTCCGAAAAACTGGACGCAAGCACCCGCCCCACAGGATCGATCCACAAGACGTGGCGTACCGGCGGGGCGGCCTTGGCGCTCTGGGTGAGCAAATGCTGGAGGTTCGCCATCCCCATAAACGGCTCGGTCGTGGCCGCAACGGCGATGGCAATCTGCTGTTGGAGAATGCCGCGGACAAAGGCATTAAACGCCCGAGAGGTCGCACGTGCCACCTCCAGGTTCGATTCGAATTCCTTTGCGCGGCGGGTGTGAAAACGATCATGGTAAATATAGGCTTGAATGAGCATGGTTGGAATCAGTACGACCGTCAACAGGAGCATCAGCATCATTCGCACGCTGTAGGATTTCATGTTGGCCCGCCCTGTTCAATCGTGAGCAAACGTTTGGCGTGTTGATCATCCTTTCGGCGATCTGTTTCCGCCCTGCCAGCGGTGCCGCGTCACATGTCCCCGGCCACCGAACCGATAAAGCAGGAACTCGAATCACTGTCGTCGTCTGACCCCTCCCCAGGTTGCGCGTTCAAAACCGCAAAGACATTGTCGGCGACAAGCACGTGCATCTCGGTGGTGGGGTGAAGGTCATCCCAGAAAACATGGCCTGCGCTGTTGTCAAAATTGTTTTCAACGTCAAAATTGGGGGATGGCTCCGTCACATTATTGAATCCGTATGCCATCGGATCGCTTCGTACCAGAATGTAAAAAGAGTAAACATCGAATTCATAGATCTCGATCTGCGGGTTGGCCGTGGCGAATTCATCGAGCATAGCTGCCAGGCCGGCATTGAATTGCACCGAAAATTCGGTTGCCAATCCGGCATCCGAATCTCCCAGTTTTTTCGGAATGACGCCCAGGTCGGGCAAATTCAGAACAAGCAGGTGGCGGGTGCCGAATTGGGCCAGTTCATCGAGGGCATCACGGATATTGCCGATGGCAGCCTGGACATCGCCACTTCCATTCAGATAGTCGTTACCGCCAATCCAGATGGCAAAGAGTGCATCGGCCGAAGGCGGCCCCTCAGTCAACGTATACAGAAGAACTTGTTCGGTTAGTCCCGGTGGCGTGAGGCCGCCGGTCTGCGCTCCGCCAAGGGCCCAATCGGTAAGCGGTACGTTCAACCGATTCGCATCGCTGAGATACTCCGCCCAGACGGGTCCGTTCGAAAAGCGTCCATTATAGTAATAGCGATAATCAGGCACCAGGTCGTCCAACTCGGAGATGTAATAAGCCCCGTCATCCGAGAGGCTGTCACCAAAAACGACCAACTCACTGAAAGGCGCGGCTGCGCCTTGGGAACACCAAAAGAGTAAAAGTGTTGCAACGGCTCCTATCGCTGTTTTCATGGCTTTCATGGGTGTCTCCTCGTTGTGGGTTCTGCGCGATAATGCATTTTCCTCTTGCAAGGAATGTTGTTCAGGAAGGAGCACGCATCGCAGCAACAAGGAACCCGCCGTTGGCATCCGGCAAATCGCGGGCCGCGGCAGCGGATAGGTCCGCGGCGGCTTCGAAGCACGATCACAAAGAGAATTCCAAACGACACTTGGAAATTGAACGAAAGCATGGATAGAAAGACAGGAGAATCGTGGCGCTGTTTGCAATAAGACTACCAGAAAAGAGTCCGTACTTCAATGTGCTTTTACGATTCGGGCCTGTTTGGCCAATGGCCGGCTGACGTTTTCAAGCTCCTCGGCCCCCTTCACTTATGAACAAACATCGAAAGAATTATTTCTGCAAAGCCGATACGCGCCATATGACATTTCCGACATCATCGGCCACCAGCAATGCCCCCTGGCCGTCGATCGCCACGCCAACCGGCCGGCCCATTGCTTTGCCTTCGGATAAAAAGCCGGTCAGTACATCGATCGGCTCGCCGACTGGGCGGCCCCCTTCGAACGGCACGAAGATCACCTTGTAGCCGCTATGCGGTTTGCGGTTCCAGGATCCGTGCTGACCGACGAACATGCCGTTGGTGAACGGCGCAGGCAATTGCGCACCTTGGGACCACGCCAAGCCCAGGCAGGCGGTGTGCGGGCCCAGGGCATAATCCGGTACGATGGCCTGGGCAACCAGGTCCGGACGCGGCGGCTTGACGCGTGTGTCCACATGCTGTCCGAAATAGCTGTAGGGCCAGCCGTAAAAGCCCCCGTCGCGCACGGTGGTCATATAATCAGGCACCAGATCGCTGCCGATTTCGTCACGCTCGTTGACCGTGGTCCACAATGCCCCGCGGTCGGGTTCCCACGCCAATCCATTGGGATTGCGCAGACCGGATGCAAAAATGCGATGCTGGCCCGTTTCAGGGTCCACCTGCCAGATCGCAGCACGCCCCTGTTCGTTTTCCATGCCGTTTTCGGCCACATTGCTGTTCGATCCGACGGTCACGTAAAGTTTGCCGCCGTCAGGGCTGGCAATGACATTTTTCGTCCAGTGACGGTTGATCGTCCCGGCTGGCAGATCCACGACTTTTGTGCCCTGACCGTCAATGCGCGTCTGCCCGGACTGGTAAGAAAAGCGCATCAGGGCATGTGTGTTGGCCACATAGAAATCGTTGCCCACCAGCGTCATGCCGAAAGGCGAGTACAACCCATCCAGGAATGTGGTACGGGTCTCGACAGTGCCATCGCCGTCCTCGTCGCGCAGCAAAGTGATTCGGTTCGCGCTCGGTCCGGCGGCGCCGGCTTTCTGCATCATCTTTTTCATCATCCAGCCTTTGAGAGAATCATAGTCTTCCGGCTTGGGCGGGGCATTGGTTTCGGCGACCAGCACATCCCCGTTGGGGAGCACATATAGCCAGCGCGGATGATCAAGGCCATCCGCAAAGGCGGTAACCATCAAACCAGGTGCAGGGCTCGGTTTGCCATCGCTGGACCAACCTACGGCCGATGCGACATTGACGGTGGGGATCATGGATTTATGGGGGGGTGGCAAATTGGGATCGGGTCCGGTACCGGCCGACACCGGCAGCCGGGCTTCATGAGAACAGCCGGCAGCGAGCACCGCCAGAAAAAAGACAACCCATTTTATCGTTGGCATAGAACCTCCTCAGTGTCTCTGGCCCCGCTGGGCATAATGACCCCATGGTGCTGTCACGTCGGGTCGGCGGGGATATGGCAGCCTGTCAGCGGGGTGTAAGGGGCGACCCCGCGGGTGCATGCAGTATTTGAAGAGAAAGCGAACACGTCAACGTCATTGGCATGAAATGGTATGTGGAAGATGGAAGGAGAGTACAGGCAAGATGCGGCTGAAGCAGCCCAGTGTCAATACCTGCGGCCATTCGGACAGCACAGCAGATCACTCTGACCTGGAAGTCATGTTTGCGGTCTCCGAGACCGTGGGGGCGTTCAGGGTATTGTGGCGATTATTCGATGTGAATCTCGCCTTTTTTTAAGGTTGCCGTTGGCATGAACCACTGAATGCCTAGCCGATTGGCGATATCCTCACAGCGTGCAGCCACGTTGTGCCACCCCATCGCCTTGGCCAGTGCAAAAGGCCCGAACGCGCCGCCGCCGCCGTTGACCACGGCTTTATCGATTTCAGCCGCCTGGCTGGTAACACCGGACTCGAGCAGCTTGGTGCCTTCGTTGACCTGCAGACAGATAATATCCATGACGTCGAAATGGGGATCGGCTTTGCTGAGGTCTATCGTCGGACGCGCACCCTGCGGCCAGTCGAAAATGCCCTTGCCGCTTTTCTTGCCAAGTTGCCCGGCCGCGACCAGTTTTTTCATCCAGGTGCGCGGCGTGAACTCCGGCGACAAGGTCCGCGAGAAGTATTCATTGCCGTGCAAATTCACGTCCAGACCGGTGAAATCCATGATTTCATAAGGACCCATGGGTGCGCCGAACGATCGTACGCAGGCATCGACCGCTTCCGGGTCGACCAGACCTCTTTCATACAACTCGGCCATGTACAGCCCAATGGGCGCCCCCAGTCGGTTGTAGATAAAACCTGGCGTGTCTTTTTCCACGCGCACCGGCACCATGGCGCCTCTGAAGTTTTTTAGGCGCTGTATCAGGCCATAGCATATCTGCATGGTCGCCTCAGCGGTATTCTCTCCGCGAATAATTTCCACCAGAAGCATCAGCATCACTGGATTGAAGAAATGTATTCCGACCACTTTGTCCGCCCGTTGGGTAGCGGCACCCATTTGGGTGATACTCATGTTGGAAGTATTGGAGGCCAAAATGGCGTGCCGGGGTGCGTGCACATCGGCTGCCTCGAAGATGCGTAGTTTCAAATCCAGGATCTCAGGCGCCGCTTCGATCATTAAATCCGTGTGCGCCAAGGCTTCTTGAAGAACCGTGAATGGATGTATGCGGTTCATGGTGCCGACCATTTCCGTCGCGGTCAATTTCTGCTTGGATACCTGTTTTTCCAAGCTCTGTTGAATACGACGTACGCCGCGCGACACGAATTCTTGCTGGACATCGTAAAGGTTAACCTGCATCCCGGCCAGCGCGCATATTTCGGCAATGCCGTGGCCCATGTCGCCCGCTCCTATGATGGTGATCGTGCCGATCTCTTCCGCCTTCATCTCGATTCTCCTTTTCAATAAGGTCCGTCGATTTCGTTGATTCGTTGATACGCGAATACGTTGGTAGCTGCCGGGTAGCCATTGCCCAACCTGGCGTTTACCCGTGGCTCAGACCGGGCCGCCAAGCGCCCTTCGACAAATCACAGTAGAATTTCAATCACATGCGGGCCAGGCTCGGCCATGGCCCTGGCCAGCAAAGTGTTGAAAGCGGCCGTACTTTCGGCGCGCGCTGCTTCCACGCCCATGCCTCGGGCTAGTTGAACCCAATCCAGATCGGGCCGCCCCAGGTCCATCATGTTCAACAAGGTTGCAGCCGGATCGGTGAAGCCAAGTCGCGCCAGTTCGACTTGCAGGATCTGATATTTTCGATTGGAGAAAATCAGGGTCGTGACATCCAACTGTTCACGGGCCTGGGTCCACAAAGCCTGCAAGGTGTACATCGCCCCGCCGTCCCCTTGCAGACAGATCACCTTACGATCCGGGCAGGCCAGAGCCACGCCCGTGCCCACGGGGACCCCCTGGCCGATAGCGCCACCGGTCAGACAGAGCCAGTCATGGGGCGGTGCGGCGGCCGTAAGGCGGTAGGCGTATTCTCCTGAGGTTCCGGATTCGTCGGAAATGATGGCGTTTTCAGGTAGCAGCGCGCCCAGGGCCGCTCCGACGGTGTGGGCGCTGAGCGCACCCGTGGGCAGTTCAGGGCGCTGCTCTTTGACGGTCCCAATGTCTTCGCCGGCTTCCAGGGCACCGGCCAATGCCTGCAAGGCGCCCACGCTATCTTCATGAGGCCCTGCCAGAACGGCTGACCGGCAATCGTCGGGCGCCATTTGCACCGATCGCTCGGGGTAGGCGAAAAAAGCGGCCGGCGGATGGGTTCCGACCAGAATAATTTGGGCATAACCCGACAGCCGCTTTTGAGCTCGTTCGGGGAAATAGGGCAACCGTTTGAACTCGGGAAGCCCGGCACCGCGTGCCATGCGTGCATCGAAAGTGTGAGACATCACCACGGCGCCACTTTTTTGGGCAATGCGGGCCGCGGCCTGCAAACCAGGGGATAGCAGCGCCGAACCGCCAAGCAGAAGAACAGTCGGCAGACCGGAACGCAGCATTTCGGCGGCTGCATCCACCGTCTGGTCCGACACCGCTGCCGGATGAGGTTGCGCCAGTGCGGTGGTTGTCGCCTGCGCCGGTCCCCAGGCATGGTCAGCCGGTATAATGAGGGTGGCGACCTGGCCCGGTGGTCCGAGGGCCGCTTGAACCGCCGCAATGCCATCGGCAGCCAAACCGGCGGCGCTCGACGCTTCGCGGACCCAGCCCGAAACATATTTGGCCAAGGTTAGAATGTCAGAGGCCAAGGGCGGATCATTGGCGCGATGATACTGTGCATGGTCCCCGACCAGGTTGACGACCGGTGAGCGGGCACGGCGCGCATTGTGTAAATTGGCCACGGCATTGGCCAGTCCGGGCCCCAGGTGCAGCAAGGTGGCAGCGGGTCGGCCGGTCATGCGCGCAAACCCGTCGGCGGCCCCTGAGCAGACCCCCTCGAAAAGCCCAAGGACGCTGCGGATGCAAGGCTCCTTGGCAAGAGCGGCCACCAGATGGATTTCAGTGGTTCCCGGATTGGTGAGACACAGGGTGACGCCGGCATCGACCAAGGCTTTCATCAAGCATTCGGCCCCGTTCATGCGTTTTCCTTTCTTCAGATAGCGGGAGTGTCGCGCTTTGGTTTGGTTGACGTTTGCGTGCACTTTGTCATCAGTGGTCTATCGTTGCCTCGCTTGCCTTCGCTTGTCCACCACACAATGGATGCCTTCGCCTGCCCGGGCGGCCTTGTTGCAAAGGTTATCGGACACGCAAGCCGATTTGCGCGCATCGCCTTCCTGCCAGCGTTTAATCAGATGCGGTTCACATATCAATGGACGCGCCATGGAGAAGTAATCGGCGACACCTTCTTTCAGCAGCGTCTCCGCCGTTTGGCGCGAGCGGATGCCGCCGACCAGCAGAATGGGCACATCCAAGGCATTTTTGAATCGCACGGCCGACGTTCTGAAGTAAGCTTCTTTATCTTCGGAAGTGATCTTTTCACGCACCGGGCTGAGCGCACCCGACACTACCGTACCGCCGCTCACTTCTATCGCGTCGATGCCACCGTCTTGCAACATGCGGGCGACCTGCAAAGCGTCTTCGATCGTCAGACCATTTTCTATGAAATCAGCGCAGTTGATTTTAACAAGAACCGGATAGTGACTGCCGACCGCCTGGCGAACGGCAGCCAGTACCTCCAGAACCAAACGCGCGCGTTGCGTCAGTCCGCCGCCGTACCCATCCTCTCTTTGGTTGAAGGCAGGCGACAGCGATTGCGATAGCAAGTACCCGTGCGCGGCATGGATTTGCACCCCGTCGAAACCGGCCTGCTGCGCGCGACGCGCGGCATTGGCAAAAGCGGCGGGTATCTTGTCCAGATCCTCGGTCGTGGCCAGCCGGCATTTTTGGGTGCTGCGCGCGTCATACAGCGTAAGCGCCAGCGGCGGCATCCCGGACAGACGCTCGCTGCCAAAACAGCCGGCATGCGCGAGTTGTGCAACGATCTTGCCTTGGCAATCATGCACCGCGCCGGCCATCCGGACTAAGCCATCGATCAGGCTATCGTCATAAATCCCCAGTTGCCAGGGCGTGGCCTGCCCTTCCCGGGTAACATAGGCGTGACTGGCGATAATCAGGCCCACCCGGCCTTCAGCCAGTTCACGCATGACCCCGACTAACCGTGGCGTGCAGGTCCCGTCTTCCGCAGCCATACCTTCCCAGGTAGCCGACCGCACGAAGCGGTTGTTCAAAGTAAGACCATTGATGGTCGTTTTTTCAAAAAGAGATGGCATAGGCAGTACTCCTCTGATTTTTCTGCGAGCGCCCGGGAGGGCGCAAGGCCTGACGAACGTAGGGCCCTGGCCTACCTAAACGCAGCTTTTGCCACGCGTCCACCTGCCAGGGACCCCGGAAGTGGCACGTAATAGCAAAGATACTATGATCCCTTTCCCTTTTGCAACGGTTATGTCCGATCCATTTTGCCATGCCGATTATCATTCGACTATGACGAACAAAATGATGCTCCCTATGCACATATGGAAAGACCGGCTCTCATCTTTTTGCTTTTACGCGGAACGAACCGTAAGCGCGCACAACATTATTGTTTCCGGGCGCCATTTCGGTTAGGGTGCATCGTCGTCGGCATCCATTCCCGCCAGCGGTCTTAACGGCGGCAACCCTCATGGATTACAAAAGGAGAACCTATGTCTGAATTGGTAAAAATCAGCATCGTCGACCATGTGGCCGATGTCCGTCTCAATCGGGCTGATAAATACAATGCCCTCAGCCCTGGTATGTTTGAAGCGATCATTGCGGCCGGCCAGACGCTTGCCAAGGACAAAACCGTACGCGCCGTTGTCATCTCCGGAGAAGGACGCGGCTTTTGCGCCGGCCTGGATTTTCAGAGCTTCGTGGAAATGGGCGCCGGCAAGGGCGCCGTTGATTTGCTGGGCAAAATGGATGAACTTCCAGGCAATCGGGCCCAAATGCCCGGGTTAATATGGAAAATGGTTCCGGTACCGGTCATTGCCGCTCTGCATGGCGTGGCTTTTGGCGGAGGCCTGCAGATCGCCCTGGGAGCGGATATTCGCTTGGCCGCACCTGATACGCGTCTTTCAGTGATGGAGATAAAGTGGGGACTCGTGCCGGATATGTCCATTACGCAAACATTACGGGACCTGGTCCGCATCGATGTTGCCAAGGAGCTGACCTTTTCGGGAAGGATCGTGGAAGCCGATGAAGCCGAGCGTTTGGGCCTGGTTACACGGATCTGCGATGATCCACTGGCCGAAGCCCACAAAATGGCCGCGGCGTTCGCGGCCAAATCACCCTCAGCCATTACAGCCGCCAAACAGTTGCTGGAAGCCGCCTGGCATGCCGGCGCCGATGAGGGGCTTGCCCTGGAAGCGTCCTTGCAAAGGACTTTGATCGGCTCTGCCAACCAGGTAGAGGCGGTTACCGCCAACTTTGAAAAACGTACGCCGCAATTCAAAAACAGGGATTAACGCAACGTAGGGGATCGCACCTATCGAGGTTCGGGCGGGTGGTCCGCACCCAATCAGCCATCAGATTAGTGCGGGCAACCGCCTGCCCCCCCACAGAAGGTGTGCATAGCGGTTGGGACGGCATTATTGAACGCCGGCGAGTATCATGCCGGCAGCCATGGGTTCCAAGCGTTTATCCGCCGACGCTTTTGAGACTCTCGGAGGGTGGCGCCAGGGCCATATTTAAAACCTTGTGGTAGGTGCGGATACGATCCACATATTGCACGGCTTCATTACCGCGCGCGTAACCGAAGGGGAGCCGCTGGTAATATTTTTTTTGCTGTAACAGGGGCAGGACTTCACGCACCCCACTCCAGGTATTGGAAGATTTGCCGATCTTCCGCGTCAGATCGCGGGCATCCTGCAGATGACCAAAACCGATATTGTAAGCGGCCAGTGCCATCAACGTGCGATCGGGTTCGGGCACGTCATCCCCGACCAATCGATGCAAACGCGCCAGATAACGCGTTCCTGCGAAAATGGCGTCTTTTTCCGCAAGACGATTTTTGAGTCCGAGCGTTTTGGCGGTATCCAGAGTGAGCATCATGATGCCGCGCACCCCCGTGAAACTGACGGCATTGGGATCCCAATGTGATTCCTGGTAAGCCTGGGCCGCCACCAACTGCCAGTCCATGCCGTGCTGTTGGGCTGCTTGTTCGAAGTACGTCTGATACTTGGGCAGGCGTTCGCCGATCCGGCGACGATAGCGCACCAGATCGACATAGTCGAACTCTTCCAGGTGGCTGTAGTAATGACTGACCAGGCGGTTGACGGTCTGCTGAGCCTCTTTGGTGGCGAACCAAAGACTCACGGCGCGCTGCAGATGGCGATTTTGCGGGTTGATGGCCCAGCGCAGCTGTTGCACGGTGCCCAGATCGAAATGAACGGTCAGTTCAGGGTAAAAACGACGGTTCATCATCAGCGTATTCGATTCAACCACCGTCAGCGGCACCGACTCATTCCAGACCAACTGCAGCATCTCTTCACTGTTGCGATCGGGCATCATCTGCCAGCTGAGGTCGGCATTCTCCGCCTTGAGCGCATTCAACTGTTCGAGGCTGGCGCTGCTTCCCGCAATCGAAAGGGGATACTGAATAAGATCCTTCACACTCGTAAGAGCCGGTCCGCCCCGCCGTCCCACGACCTGCTCGCGCACATCCAGGTAC
The DNA here is from genome assembly GCA_000961655.1 of Desulfatitalea sp. BRH_c12. GTDB lineage: Bacteria > Desulfobacterota > Desulfobacteria > Desulfobacterales > Desulfosarcinaceae > Desulfatitalea. The sequence goes on along the minus strand of LADR01000013.1, from coordinate 74,250 downwards.
CCGGGCCCCAGGGAAACCAGGCGTGCGGTCGGCTGGCCAAAAGGAAAACCGGCCGCAAGAAGGTCGCCTTTCCCTTGAAGAAGGGCTTCGACCATATCCGCTTCGTCTTCGATCACCACAGGCCGCAGGCGGATACCAAGATGGTCGGCAAATGCCTTAGCCAACTCATATTCAAATCCGGCCGGACCATGGGAAGTTTCTAAATAGCAGGCGAAATTGTTGCGCGTGATGAGCGTCAGTTCACCACGGGACTGGAGCGCCTCTAAATCGTTGCGCATCAATACGCCATCGCAAGCAGCCAAAACCAGGGTGCTCAACAACGCACAGATGATGTGCTTTGATATTTTCAGGTTTTTTCTGGGCATCTTTGGATATCGGGTGTCATAGTAGCCTTCTATATACAAACGGGCGTTGAGGAAATCCCGGTATCAAAAAAACATCGCACACGCCAGAGCATGATCAGGCAAGCAATAAATCTGCCAGCAACGACCGACATGGCCATCTCGGCAAGAATGCCTTTGAATTATTGAAAATCTATCTTGAAAGAACCGGATGCATAGCACTGTCACGACGCAAACATAGGGGCAATTGCACTGAAATCAACCCAATTTTTGTCCAACCAAGTGACCAAAAATGTCGCCGGTCGTTCAAAAGTATGGTGCAGCGGGGGGACTCAATTTTCGAAATGCGCGTTGGATGGGCGATAGAACGCTTCGACACCTCAGCGCACTTTTTTGCCATCATGTCCCAAACCGTGCAACTTTTCCAGGATTCTGACTGCGTTTTCCATATCCTGGCGGGCTTTGGGGTGCTCTGGATTAAAGTACAGGGTTTTTTCCCAGGCAGCCACAGCCAGCGCCAGGTCCTCGTCCAGAAAAAACCGGACACCTTCGCGGTAATGGTTCTCGGCGCGCGCATTGAGCCGTGACCGCGCTCGGTTCAACAGAAGGCCGGTATCCTGATAGCCTTGATCCAGATGGCTCAGCGCATCGATGGCCTCAATCTCCAGGTCTTGTTCGAGCAACTGTTTGCCTAGTGAATAATAACAGGCCTGCAGCATCGTTTGAGCGTCCTGACGGGATGACTCGCTGGTCAGCATCGCCTTGTACACCGCGATGGCGTTGGCATAAGCGCCGTCGTCATAAAGCTGGCGGGCTGAAACCATTTTTTCGTTCGTGGCGCGCTGCTGCAAATTGTGCCGCGCCCGGGCCATTTCACTCTCCAATCCCGGATACCCCGGGCGGAGCTGCTTAAACTGCGCCAATGCCGATCTCTCATCGTTGCGCGCCATCAGGGCGCTGCCCAATGCGAAGCGGGCCGTCTCATTCAATTCCAGCGCTTCAGGGTGAGTGAGAGGGTCGGTGAGGACCAATACTTCAGCATAGTTTTTCCGCGCCAGCGCCTGTCGGGCCTTTTCCACGAGCGACTGGATTTCTTTCCGCGCCGCCGCGGCCGGTCCTTTTTCACAATCCGGCAACCGAAGCACCTTGCCGATTGGCAATGTTTCGTTCAAGTCCAGATTATTGTAAAAAGCGATCATCACCGCTTTGCCCGGATCATCATAAAAGTCGACCGCAATCCGCGACAAAGAGTCGCCGCGCCGGACTTTGTAAACAAGCGGCGGATCGTTCCAAAGCGATTTCAGTGCATTCAGCGCTTTGGCGTGTTCCGGCAATAGTCGCAAGGTGATCAGCATTTGCCGTTGCGCCGCATCCAAGCGCCCTGCCTGAAGATGTTCGGTACCTTTTTTGAAATGGATCTTGGCGCGGTCAGCAATGGTGATTTCCAGCGATGCGATCTTCTGGCGCGTATCGGGATGGTCTGGTTCAAGTTGCGCTGCAGTGCGCCATGCAAACAGGGCCGGACGCAGATTGCCTTGCTTTTCGAGAATGAGGGCGTGTTGCCGGCAACTTTCAGCCGTCAGAACATCCTGCGCACCGCTTTGCTCGGCGCCTTTTTGGGTGGCAACTTGGGGCCATGCGGTACACCCGTGCAGCGTCAGCAGGCAACACATCATAATCGGCAAAACCCCGGCTGATTTCATTGCAGATCCGCCTTTACAAAGATTTGTAAAAGGCGCTCGAACTGTTCCAGCGAAAGCTGGCTGCTGATAACGAAACGCTTCAACTTATAAGGATCGGCAAAAAACGGATTGCCCCCGGGTTGTTGGGTAAAGGCGCCATGATACCCGTTGCGCTTGAGCATGGCCACGGCCACATCGTTGGTCTCTCCGCCGGGATAGGCAAAATAGCATGGGGTGTTCAAGTGTTGCGCAATGGCCACTTGAGGCTGGCGGATCTGCTCCTCCAATTGCCGGAGGTAAAGGGCCGCATTGCCCCCGCCGGCCCCTGCGACAAGGCTGCTTCCGCTATTGCCTGCGGCCCCGATGTCGAAGCCGTCGGCTGCCATGGCAGCCAAATCCGGCCAGGTCAAATGCCCAGGGTTTCCAATCCGGTCGGTGGCAATGAACACAGCCGCCGTGAACCCATGACGTTTGAGGATGGGATAAGCGATTTCGAACACCCAACGTTCAGTGCTGTCAAAGGTGATGAGCAGCGCCTTGGCAGGCAGGGCATCGGCCAACGCGAGAAAGCGGTCGAAACTGTCCAGTCGGACCGTGCAGTAGCCGTTTTTCCGCAGGTAGTGCATTTGGTCGTTGAAAATGGCGGCGGATAAGCCGTCGCGTGCCTCCGGCTGATCGGTCATGTTCGGATAGAGCAACACAGGCACGGTCTGATACCCGTCCACAGCCAGGCCGCCATAGACGATTGGCTTCAAGGGGATCACCAGATGCTGCCCGGCGCGCACCGATTGGAGGTTGTTGGCTGTGGCGATCACCCATGCCTTGCCGCTGTCCCCCAGGTGGGTTTGCGCCAGGCTTGCCAGGGTATCCCCGCGCGCTACGCGGACAATCGCCAAGTGTTCGTCACGGGGCGATGGCGCGACATCTCGAAACCACGGGCTGCCGGTGCAACTGATCGCGGCGACAGTCCAAAGAATCGCCCCCAGGACGACCATCCTATAATATGTGCGCTTGGGATTTCCCATGAATATTATCGATCTTGAAAACCTCCACTGGATCGGTGATGCCTTTAATGACCTGAGGGCCAATGGCTGCAAACTGAAATTCAAGTCCGGCTTTTTCGGTTCGATCGAAATGCTCCTTGATCACGCGACTGACCACCACTTCGCCACGACCGGCCAGTGCATTGAGCCGCGCAGCCAGGTTGACGGTATTGCCGATGACTGTGTATTCCATTTTGGACTGAGAGCCCACGTTGCCGGCCACCACCTCACCGGTGTGAATGCTGATTCCCACGGCGGCCAGGAGCTGATTACCATGCCGGCTCTCCTTGCGCAACTCTTGCTGCAGATACACGGCCGCGCGCAACGCCCGTTCGACATGGTCCTGCCGGTAAACCGGGACCCCGAACACCCCTAAAACCGCGTCCCCAATGAATTTGTCGATGTAGCCGCCGTGCTGAATGATTACCCTGGTAGCAATCTCCAGATAGGTATTCAGGGCTTCCACCACCTGCTGCGGTGCCTTGCCGGCGGCATAGGAGGTAAACCCGCGCACATCTCCGAACAATATGGTGGCTTCATTGCTGGTCCCTTTCAGCCAGGCCGTTTCCGGGTTGGCCAGGATCATATCGAGAACTTCATTGCCCACATACTTTCCGAATGATTTCTGGGCCATGGCGTTTTTCCACAACTCCTGCCCCATGCGGTTGAACGCGACGCCCAGGGTGCCCATCTCATCGTTGCGTCGGACCGGGACCTTGTATTGGTAATTGCCCTTGGCGATTTCCTGAGTGGCTTTGACCAGGTAAGAAATGGGACGCGAAAAACGAAACCCGTAAAGCACCGCCACGCCCAAGCCCACCGCAATGACCGCCAAAGTGATCACGATCACCGAAAAGCGCTCCTGGCGGATCAAAGCTTCTATAAAATCCAAGGAAATACCGACATGGACCTGGCCCAGGCGTTTGCCCTGGAAGTGGATGGGCCGGTACATGTCAAGCAGGTGTTCACCATCCGGACGGTGGTACCTGTAATAGACTACCTCCCCGTGCTGGGTAATTTCGGGATTTTCGCGGAAGTGCTTGAATGGCAAGCCGATCAGATTGATGTCAGTGTGGGCTTTGACCACATCGTTGGCGCCGACGATCAGGGCATAACGCATGCCTTCGACGCGTGCCGCGTCCTTGATCAACGTATTGAGCCGCACGATATCGTCTTCCAACAGAGCGATCGGAGAATTGTTGGCAAAATAGTTCAGGCTGACCATCCCCAAACGCACACTTTGTTCGTAAAGACGGGTCTTCTGCTGACCAAGCACCACCAGACTCAGGGTGGACATCGCCAGGATGATGACAAAGGTCATGGCCAGGGCCATCTGTATCCACATAGGAATGCGCGCGCGCGGCAGACTTTCCAAAGGACCGCCGTATTTATCGGACAACCGTTCGCGGATGTCGTCTTCCAGGGATACAATCTCGATCTGATACTCATCGTTGAGCGTGCGGATGATATCGGCTTCGCCGGCATACCCGAGCGCAACGACCATTTGCCCAAGGCGAACCGCCCGGCCTTTCTGCACCAACGTATCGTGTTGCGCTTCCAGGGCGCTCTTAAGCTGGAATTCAGTGATAATTTTATTGCGTTTGAGGAGTTCGCCGATAAACAGATCGTCGCGGGTGTTTCGCCCGCGCTGCAGTCGATTGCGCAACCGATTGAGAAAAGTGCCTATGGACTTGGGTAAAGGCCTCATCGAACCCCTGTATTCGCTGGAATGGCAACGCCGCGGATTGAATGGCAATAAACGACTGAGTCGGCTTTGCGCGTCACTATAGATATATCGGCCAGAGTTGTCAAAAGTTTACCCTCCGGCGCCTTCGGCTAAATGCATGGGGCGCCCAAACCACCAATTGTGCCAGAATCGACCGCCATGGCTTTCATCGTGTCCATGCGTGATTATAATGATGCACGCGCGAGCGATACAGGATTGTTCATCGCGGGAAACCGTAAATGCAACGTTGGCTCCCATTTCAAAGGAGGAAGCAATGATTGATAAAAACGCCTTATGCGAAAAAATCAGGGAAATTTACCCGGATATCGGGCAATGCGGCATCGATATCGATGTTGCCTACGATGAGGAACAGGCGCGCTGGACAGTCCATCTGCACAAAGACCATCACCAGCTGAAAACTTTCCTGGAAGAAGGCGATGCGGAGTTGTGCTTGTCTGGCCGGCAATGTATCGGGTTGGGGGTCGAGATCACCCAATTGCGCGATACGATCGATCGCATGCCGTAAGCACAGTCACGGAATGCCAAAGCACTGGTCCGTGAATAAAAATCATGATAATGTGCGGTGCCGTCAAAAAGAGGAAAGCGATGTTTTCGAACACCATTTCCGGAAATTTCCGTGAAGAACAAGACAGTATGGGCGTGGTGCGGGTGCCTGCCGACGCGTATTATGGGTCCCAGACGCAGCGCGCCGTGGACAACTTCATGCGCAGCGGCCTCAAACCACCGCTTTCCTTCATCTATTCCCTGGCCCTGGTCAAACGTTGCGCTGCGCGGGTCAATCAAAATCTGGGGATTCTTGAAAAACGCCTGGCCGAAGCGATCGTTCAGGCGGCCCAGGAAGTGATGGAGGGCCGCTTCGACGATCAATTTGTGGTCGACCTGTTTCAAACCGGGTCGGGCACGTCCACCAACATGAACATGAACGAAGTGCTGGCATCGCGCGCCAACGAGATCTTGACCGGCCGCAAAGGCGGGCGCTCGCCGGTACACCCCAATGACCATGTCAACCAGGGGCAATCCAGCAACGACCTGGTACCCACCGCCCTGCATGTGGCAGCCGCCCGCAAGATTCACCATGAGGTGAAACCAGCGCTGCGCCACCTGCAGCAGATGTTGGCGCATAAGGCCGAGGCCTTCAAAGATATTCGTAAAATCGGTCGTACGCACTTGCAGGATGCGGTGCCCATGACGCTGGGCCAGGCTTTTTCCGGCTTTGCCCGCCAGATGGCGCTGGCCGACCAACGGCTCGCAGCCGTATTGCCGCACCTGACCGAATTGGCCCTGGGCGGGACAGCGGTCGGCAACGGTTTGAATGCCCACCCGGGATTCGCTGCGTCGACCATTGCCGAAGTATCCGCTTTTACCCGCATCACCTTCAACGAAACCAGCAACCACTTTGAAGCCCAAGCCGCCCGCGATGCCGCGGTCGAGACCAGTGGTGCGCTGAAAACCATTGCCGTCGGCCTTATCAAAATCGCCAACGACATCCGCTGGCTGGGATCGGGACCGCGCTGCGGCATCGGTGAACTCAAATTACCGGCCCTGCAGCCAGGCTCATCCATCATGCCCGGCAAGGTCAACCCGGTGATTCCCGAGGCGGTCATTCAGGCCGCCTACCAAATCATGGGCAATGACACCACCATTGCACTGGCGGGACAGGCCGGCAACTTCGAGCTGAACGTCACGCTGCCGTTGATCACGCACAACCTGCTTCAATCCATGGACCTGCTGGCCGGCGCGAGCCGACTGCTGGCCGACAAGTGCATTCAGGATCTGCAGGCCGATGCGGAAAAATGTGAACAGTACATTGAAAGAAGTCTGGCGCTGGTGACCAGCCTGGTGCCGCTGATTGGCTATGACCGCGCTGCCGAACTGGCCAAAAAGGCCTACGTTGAAAACAAAACAGTTCGCCAGGTGGCTCTGGAGGAAAAGGTTCTTCCACAAGACAAGATTCAACAACTGCTCGGCTGACCACCACCGGCCTACGAAAATTGCCACGGAAAAACGGAACAAAGGAGATGATTATGTCTCAAAAACGTTATCAGATCAAAACCGCCTGTCCGCAATGCGGATGCAGCTTTGCCACCCATCTATCGGCTGAAGAACTCAAAAAACGCTATGGCGATGTCCCCAATGTGGAAATGGAATGCGGCGAATGCATGGTGCACTACACCACATCCATGGAAAAAGCCTGCCCGGAATGGGATAAAGAGTGCAAGATGAAAGAAAATACATGAGCCGGTGCCGCCGGCATCTGCACCCTGCAAGTGTTCAGGGAAGGAATGTCGTCGATGTCATCCGCCAGTTCCTTTTTTGAAGAGACACTTTTCGATACTTTCGGATCCAAATCGTTCAACTCACAATTGAAAGGAAAACCGCGACCATGATGTATGATTTCAATGCTGATGACATTTTCCAAATGGCCGAGCAGATGGAGCGCAACGGCGCACAATTCTATCGCAGAGCGGCGGATGCGGTCGCCGACCCGGCGGCGGGAGAATTTCTCCGCAAATTGGCGGCCATGGAAGACGACCACGAGCAGACCTTTGCCGCGATGCATGCTCAACTGGGCGGTGCCGAAAAAAAGCCGACCGTGTTCGATCCCGAAGACGATGCCATCCATTATTTACGGGCACTGGCCGATACCCGGGTTTTTTTCGAAAAGAAGATAGATACCTCCTCGATGGAAGCCATTTTGAAAGACGCGATCACGGCAGAAAAGGATTCGATCGTTTTCTACTTAGGCATGCGTGACGCGGTTCCGGAAAACATGGGACGCAGCCGCCTGGATGACATCATCAAAGAAGAGATGGGCCACATCCGCCTTTTGAGCCGGGAACTGACGGCCCTAAAGAAGTAACTCGTTATATCGAGCCTTATCGCTGGCAAGCGTGCACGGACGGGGGACAGCCCCCGTCCGTGCACGATCGATCGGGTTCGCTCGCAAGGCCTTTCCAAACTACGGTGCTGGAGCGCTCGACCACCCATCCGAATCACCTCGCCGTTGTATGATCCGAAATGGCGCAGATTGGGTTTCTGACGCGGCCGGCTTTTTCTTCAGCTATTCGCTCAGACGGCCGGTGGCCGCCAGATCTTCGAGGGCGACGCGGTCCTTTAGTTCGATATCGGATCCTTGGACATCGATATATTTTTGTGCGGTCATCTTGCTGAAAATGCGTGACAAGGTCTCCGGAATGGTGCCCAGCAAACTGGCCAACTGCCCCTTGGAAATAGGCAAGCGCACGCGCTCGGGACTGGCCTGTTCTTCGGACAGGTAGATCAGATAGGAGGCCAGCCTTCCCGGCACCTCCTTAAGGGAAAGATTTTCGATCTGGACCGTGAATTGCCGCAGACGCATGCTCAGCACAGCCAGCATATTCAGCGCCAGAGAGGGATTGGCCGATATCAGATCGATGAAATCCTGACGCGGGAAAAAAAGCAGACGGCTCTTGTCAACCGCTTGTGCATTGGCTGGAAAGTGCTGCCCCGCAAAAACAGGCACTTCGCCAATGGGCTGGCCGGGACCGTAGATATGCAGGATCTGCTCCTTGCCTTCGGAAGACATTTTATAAACCTTGACCAGGCCGGCAGTCACGATATAGAAGCCGACCCCCTCATCGCCTTCCCAGAATATGGGGGCGTTGCGTGCGAAATCCATCGCACGGCCGATCCGCTCAAACTGTTTCAGCTGATCGTCCGACAACCCACTGAAAAGCGGGCTGCCGGCCATAATGGCCCGAGTGGTGTTCATGCGTACCCCTGTGTCATCGCTTTTTTCGGTTTTAACACCGGACATCGGCATCCTTTCCATTGAGTTTTATATTGCAGGCGTTACGTTTCAAAAGATGATCGTTTCGTTCGGCAAGTGCTTATGGTCTGTAATGTCGTCGGCCGTGTACATTGTTTTCGTAAACGCATCCACTTTCAGCCGGATCTTGATCTAAGTCAAGGCAGCGCCCCCGTGATCGGGCTATATATGCACTCAAGCCTGATGATTCACCGGCGAGAAAAGCGGGTTTGACTTAGGTCAATGCGCCAGTTCGGCAAACCGGTTAAAAGGTTCAAAACGACAGTCACCCACGCACCACGGAATCGATCCAGCTCATCATAATCGACAAGGAGGAAAAAATCATGTTTTGTTTTCAGTGCGAACAAACGGCCAAAGGCGAAGGATGCACCAAAATCGGCGTTTGTGGCAAGCAACCGGATGTGGCCGATCTTCAGGATCTGCTGATCTACGCCGTCAAGGGCCTTTCACAAGTGGCCCTGGCGGCTCGCAAGGCAGGTATCAAGGACTCCCGGACGGACCGCTTTACCTGTGAGGCGATCTTTTCCACCCTGACCAATGTGGACTTCGATCCGGATCGCTTCGAAGGCATGATCCGTGAGTGTACGCGGCTACGTGACGATCTCAAAGCCAAAGCCCAGGCCGCCGGTGCCCAGGTGCCCCTCGAGGGCGCGGCTGCGTATGTGCCGGCCGCTTCCCGCCAGGAACTGCTGGCCCAAGGCGAAAAAGTGGGTGTCCCATCTGCGGCCGACATGGACGCCGATATCCGCAGCCTGCGCGAATTGCTGGTTTACGGCCTTAAAGGCGTGGCCGCCTACACCGATCACGCCGCCATTTTGGGGCAGGAAGACGATGCGGTATATCAATTTATCTATGAAGGCATGGCCGCCACCCTGAACGACAGTTTGAGCGTCAACGATCTGGTCGGCCTGGCGCTCAAGTGCGGCGGGACTAACCTGCGCGCCATGGAACTGCTCGATGCCGGCAACACCGGCACCTACGGCCACCCCGTCCCGACAGTCGTGCCCCTGGGTCGCAAAAAAGGTAAAGCCCTTCTGGTATCGGGCCACGATCTGAAGGACCTCGAAGAGATTCTGAAACAAACCGAGGGCAAGGGCATCTACATCTACACCCATGGGGAGATGCTGCCGACGCACGGCTACCCTGAACTGAAGAAATACAGCCATTTTTACGGCCATTACGGCACGGCCTGGCAGAATCAGGCCAAGGAGTTCGCTCAGTTTCCCGGCGCTATCGTCATGACTACCAACTGCATTCAGAAACCCCAGGAGAGCTATCAGGACAACCTTTTCACCACCGGCCTCGTGGGCTGGCCCGGACGGCAGCACATCGTCGATAAAAATTTCGCCCCCGCCATTGAAAAAGCCTTGGCCCTTCCCGGATTTGCAGAGGATGAGGAAGGCAAGACCGTCATGGTCGGATTCGGCCGCAACGCCGTGCTGGGTGTGGCCGGACAGGTCATAGAAGCCGTGAAGAACAAATCCATCCGCCATTTCTTCCTGGTAGGCGGCTGCGACGGCGCCAAACCGGGCCGCAATTACTATACCCAACTGGTCGAGCAGATCCCCTCCGACTGTGTGGTCATGACGCTGGCCTGCGGCAAGTTCCGCTTTTTCGACAAGCAGCTTGGGGATATCGGCGGGATTCCGCGACTGCTTGACATCGGCCAGTGCAATGATTCCTACTCGGCCGTCAAAATCGCCGTGGCCCTGGCCGACGCCTTCAACTGCGGCGTCAATGACCTGCCGCTGTCCATGATCCTGTCATGGTACGAGCAGAAAGCCGTGGCTATCCTGCTGACGCTGCTTTCCCTAGGCATCAAAGATATCCGTCTGGGCCCCAGCCTGCCGGCTTTCATCAGCCCCAATGTGCTGGATGTACTGGTCAAAAACTTCAACATCATGCCGATCACCACACCCGAGCAGGACCTGAAAGCCATCCTGGGGTAGTGGGTCGTTAAGGAGTCAATGGTCGATTCGCCGATTCGTTAAATCGGAATCGACGAATCGGCCATCAGACAAAAAGATACAACGACACACCAACGATCAACAACTTAAGAAATTAACCACCAAGGAGAGGCCATGCGTTGTCCCGGACAAGATACCCAATTTTGGAATCAGAGCGCGATCTTCGAGGCTCCCTGTCCCAAATGTGCGCACATGGTCGAGTTTTTCAAAGATGACACCACGCGCAAATGCGGTAGCTGCGGTCATCGTTTCGTCAACCCCCGCATGGATTTCGGCTGTGCAGCCTACTGCTCCTTTGCCGAACAGTGCCTGGGCGACCTGCCACCCGAACTGGTGGCGCAAAAAGAAGATCTGCTCAAGGACCGTGTGGCGGTGGCCGTGAAACGCTTCTTGAAAAGCGACTTCAAGCGCATCGGCCGCGCCGCGCGCCGCGCACGCCACGCCGAGCACATCTGTCAGGCCGAAAAAGGCAATCTGGCCGCGGTGCTCATGGCCGCTTACCTGTGGGATCTGGACGCAGGTAACCAGGACAGCCAAAATCTGCCCGCAGCACGCGCTATTCTCTCTGATCTGAAAGCGCCGGAGCCGCTGATCGAAAAGGTGTGCGCCATCATTGCCCAGCAGCATGGCGGAAGCGGCGACATCGGCGAGCATCGCGTGGTGGCGGACAGCGCCGCAATTGCCGACTTGGAAGAAGCGATCAAGGAAGACCCCTCGGTGCAGTCTTCTATCAACCGGCACCTGCAGGAAACCATCAAATCACAGAGCGGTCAGAGCTATGCGCGGGAGTTGTTTCAGCAGTCCTGACATCATTCGAGAAGCGAAGAGGTATACCATGAAAATCAAGCGTAAGATCATTCAAATAGACGAAGAAAAGTGCACCGGCTGCGGCAACTGCATCATCGGCTGTGCCGAAGGCGCTCTGGCCATTGTGGACGGAAAAGCCAAAGTGATTTCCGATAACCTGTGCGACGGGCTTGGGGCATGCCTTGGTGAATGCCCCGAAGATGCCCTCAAGATCGTTGAACGCGAGGCGGACGCTTTTGACGAGGAAGCCGTAGAAGAACATCTTCAAAAACAAACGGCTGCCCCCAAGGAGAAAACCATGGCTTGCGGATGCCCATCCGCCCAAATTCAGAGCTTCAGCCCCTGCGCGCAGGCCAACCAACCCACTCATGCACCGGCCAGCGACGCGTCGGCCCTGAGTCACTGGCCGGTCCAGATCCGTCTGGTGCCGCCCAACGCACCCTTTCTGAAGGGCGCCGACCTGCTGGTCGCGGCCGATTGCGTGCCAGTGGCGTTTCCTTCTTTTCACCAGACACTTTTACAAGGCAAAGCCGTCATGCTGGGCTGCCCCAAATTCGACGACGCCCCGGCTTACCTCGAAAAATTCAGCACCATTTTCAAGACCGCCGGCATTAAAAGCATTACCGTGGTCATCATGGAAGTGCCCTGCTGCGCCGGATTGCCACGCATTGTCGAAAAAGCCCTGCAGGAATCGGGTGCCAAAATTCCCTACAATCAGGTGGTGGTCAGCACGCGCGGCAAGATCATCGAGGAGCGTCGGATGGCCTGAGGCATTTGGCCGATTCTCAAATAGCGCATTCACACGCCCCAAGCGCCTTAACGATCAGCCCTTCAGGGCTACCCACACTTTGTTCAAAATGCCGTACCTTTTCTGCGGACTCTACGCGTCTGTGCCCTTACGCGAACCCTTTCGACGTGCTATGGGGCGACCGCCGGTCGCCCCTACAGCGAACATCGCGCATAAGCATTATGGCCCCATCGAGGTGTCCATTCGCCCCAGGAATCCAATGACATCTCCCCGCGACGGGCAACACAGGGTTCGCCCCTGAGATTAAGAAAGAACGATGTTCCATTCTGAAATGCGGCCCATACGCACATGCGGTTACCCTTGCCTGCAACCTCGCCATATTGATTTTTAAAGCTTTTTCTGGGTATATTCGCCCTTACAAATCACAACGGTTTCTATCCATAACACATTTCGATGCAACCAACCTTAAAGGGAGATGGGGCGATGGACATGATCGGTCTGGGCCTATTGGCCAGTTTGCTGGCGGGTATGGCTACCGGGGTCGGCGCATTGCCGATTCTTTTTTTCAGGCATATCCCCGCGCGCCTGGTCAACACCATGCTTGGGGCGGCCGCAGGCGTCATGCTGGCAGCGACTTCCTTTTCATTGATCGTCCCCGGCATTGATTATGGGAACGCGCTCTGGCCGGGTCTGGGGGTTTATGTGGTCATTGTCGGCATGCTGATTGGGGCGCTTTTTCTCGATCGCGTGGACAACTGGTTGCCCCACGAACATTTCGCCATAAACAAAGATGGCACCACCAGCACAGGCAAAGAGGGCCCTGCATCGCACTTGAAACGGGTCTGGCTTTTCATTATTGCCATTACCATCCATAATTTTCCCGAGGGGTTAGCCGTCGGCGTCGGGTTTGGTACCGGCGATATCGGCGGCGGCACCAGTTTGGCCATCGGTATCGGAATCCAGAATATGCCTGAAGGGTTGGCGGTGGCCCTGCCGCTTATCGGTTTGGGCTACAGCCGCGGCAAGGCCATTGGATACGCTACCATGACCGGATTGGTGGAACCGATCGGCGGCGTTCTGGGCGTCGGCGCCGTAACCATCTTTCAACAGGTCCTACCCATTGGACTGGCCTTTGCCGCGGGCGCCATGTTATTCGTGATCAGCGATGAAATCATTCCTGAAACGCACGCCAAGGGAAAGTCCCGCAGCGCCACCTTCGGGGTATTGGTGGGCTTTGTTGTGATGATGGCCCTGGATAATTTGCTGGGATGATCGCTTCGTCGACATGGATTGTTGATGTCATCGCAGGTATCGGACGCAGAGTGTAAACAAAAAATGAACCGGCTTCGTCTTACATATTCAGATTGTGCAATGGCCGACCCTGCACTTTCGGACATAATGAGCAACACGCAATGAACAACGCTTCTTTAGCGGATGGGCCTCTGACCGTTGCCGACGAAAATTCACGGATTGCCGAATGGGTTCTGCAAGCTCAGGCCGGCAATGAAACCGCTTTCCACCGGCTGGTTGATCTGCATCAAGCGGAGATTTTTCGCATGATTTATTATCGCACCCGCTCGCATATGGATGCCGAGGATCTGACTCAGGATGTATTTTTGCGGGCCTTCCGGCATATCCGGCGCCTGGCGTCCCCAGAGCTTTTTCGCAGCTGGTTGTATCGTATCGCGATCAACCGGGTTCGGGACCATCACCGACAAAATAGGATCAAATCGTTCATCGGCTTGGTTTCCATGGATGACGACAATTTTCATGAAACCGAAGAGATGGCGGTAGCGCCGATAGCTTCGCAAACGTTAGACCAGCAGGATTTCTGGAAGCGCGTACGTCAATTGCTGACACAGCTGTCGCGCATGGAACGGGAAGTTTTTCTGCTCCGCTTTTTCGACCAACTCAGCATTAAGGAGATCGGCACTGCCATGGGGAAGAATGAAAATACGGTCAAGACCCATCTCTACCGCGCCTTACACAAAGTCAAAGCAGCCGACGACACGGAAGGGCTGTGGGAGGGAATATGAACCGGAATGCCCCATTGCATTTAACACGCGATGAACGGCTGAAGGCGGTCGTCGATATAGGCGATATCGATCATGCGCGCCGGTCACACCTGGCAACCTGCGATCGCTGCCGCGACGACTTCGAGCGCCTGCACGGTCGCCTTGAGCGGCTCGGGCGGGTGGCCGCAACACTAGCGCCGAAACCCAAGGCCGCGTTCCGCCTGCCCGCCAGACAAGCCAAAACCCATGGCTTCTTCAGGCCTGTATGGGCCATAGGCATTTCGGCCCTGCTGGTGGCCATTGTCATCGTGTGGCCGCATGCATTTTCGACGGTTGAGCCGCAGCCGGAGCTGGCCCGCCAGGAGGATCGGCAACTGATCACCAGCATTGAAAATTTAGTCATAGATGCCCTACCGGCCCCTTATCAGGGCCTGGTTGCCTGGACTGACCCGCCAAACGTGGATGTACCCGATATTTCGGATGATGTGCGCGATTGGTTTATGCCCTCGCCGTCGGATCAAGACGATGATGAATGGCTATCTTAAACAAGGAGTTCTCATGCACCAATACATACGCTTTTTGGCAATAGGGATCATGGTCCTCTTAGGTGTGGCAGCAGCCCAGGCGGATAAGGATTACAGGGGAAAATGGTGGCGCATACCGCAGGTTGCGGAAACGCTGAAACTCAGCGAGGACGAGACGCGTCAGCTGGAGGCCGCATTTGAAACCGCCCTGGTCAACATGCTCGAAGCGAAAAGCAAAGTGGAAGTCGAACAGATCAAATTACGCATGCTGATGGAAGAAAGCGATCTAGATCGCGCCGCCGTTCTGGAACAACACCGCCGGCAGGAAGAGGCGCGCACCCGTTTGGCCGAAGCCCGATTCGCTTTTCTACTGGAGGTACGCCAAATCGTGGGACGCGACCGCTTTCAAAAAATCATGGAGATACGCGAAGAAAGAAAACGCGAGCGCAACCTGGAGAAATCTCACCGCAACCCGGAATAATCGTGAACCCACGGGTCAATGCGCCAACGGCCAAGGAGAACGCAGCCCAAAATCGCCCCGTTTCACCCGTAGGGGCGGACCTTGTTTCGCCCGCGTCCAACTCACGGGCATCTGAACAAAAACGCTCCCCCGTAAAACGCACCGGACTAACACAAGGTTCGCCCCTACAGCTTGAACGACGATTCCAGAACTATTCGAATGGCAAATGCCGACTTTTTACGAGATCATCAATAATGGCTGTCCGCAAATTCCACCCAACCGCCGGCTTCGACCAGGCGGCGGTCAAAGTCTGAAATCACGAACGGCACCGTTTCCTCATCTTCCGGGGTGCAAAAGGTCAGGCGGCTGTTCGTAAAATCCATCCGCACCGAAACTGCCTGGCCGGCATAGCGGCCGAAGAGCCGATCGATCATCTCATCTGGCAGTTCGATGGCCAGCATGCCGCAATTGAACATGTTCTGACGGAAGATACGCGCGAAACTCTGGGCGATGACAACCGTAATCCCGTTGACCTCCAGTGCCCATGGCGCGTGTTCGCGCGAAGAACCGCAGCCGAAATTGCTGCGGGTGACGATGACGCGCTTACCGGCGACATCGGCCTGCGGATCAAATTCTTCCATATTGAGATCTTCAAGCAAATGCGGCTTCAACGCCTCTTTGCTGATTTCGGTCAGGTAACGGGCTGGAATGATTTCATCGGTGTTGATATCCGAACGGTCCAGAAACAGTACGCTGCCATCAAAGTCCTTCATTGTCGTTCCTTTGTGTACCGTTGCCTGTCCGCCAGTCGGTTGACGACGCGGGCTAACGGGCTAACGGGCTAACGCCCCCCATAAAGATCCGAATTGGCGATCGTGCCGGCGATGGCCGTGGCCGCGGCCGTGGCCGGGCTCATCAGGTGCACCATGCCGCCTTTGCCCATGCGGCCATTGAAATTGCGGTTGGTGGTGGCCGCGCACACTTCGCCCTCGGCCAACACGCCGTTGCTCATCCCCAGGCATGCCCCGCAGGTCGGATTGGTCACGCAAAAACCGGCTTCCATAAAAGTGGCGATAATCCCTTCGCGCAGTGCCTGGTCATAGATCCTGGGGGTGGCCGGAGAGACAATGCCGCGCACGCGCGGGTGGATCGTGTGCCCCTTGAGAATCTGGGCGGCAATCCGCAAATCTTCGATGCGCCCATTGGTGCAGGAACCGATGTACACCTGATCGACGGGGGTGCCGACCAATTCGGACACGTCTTTGACATTGTCCGGCTTGTATCCGAAGGTGGCCTGCGGCGCCAATGCGGCGACATCATGCGTCACGATCCGATCGTATACGGCATCTTCATCCGGTGCAAAGCGGCGATATGCCTCCAGCGCGGCTTCGGGCGAGTCGAAATCATCTTTTATAAATGGCCACAAGTAGTCCACCGTGGTCCGGTCAGGCGGACAGATGCCGCAAGTGGCACCGGCTTCCACGGCCATGTTGCACAACGTCATACGCTCTTCCATCGTCATGGCGCCGATGACGGGGCCGTGGAATTCGATCACCTTGTCAGTGGCGCCGTTGACACCCAGACGACCGATGATCGAAAGGATCACATCCTTGGCAAATACGCCGGCCGGTAGTGTGCCGGTAATATCTATTCTGAGGGAGGACGGCGCGCGAAAAGCGCACACGCCTTTCAGAATGCCCACTTCCAGGTCGGTCGTGCCCACGCCGGCGGCAAAGGCACCGAAGGCCCCATGCGTGCAGGTATGCGAGTCGCCCATGATGACGGTGTATCCGGGGCGCACGAACCCTTTTTCAGGAAAAAGAGCGTGACACACGCCGTTGCGGCCGATATCGAAAAAGTCGACAATGGCGTGCCGGCGCGCCCATTCCCGCAAAATTTTGCCTTGGGTGGCGGTTTTGCTGTCCTTGGCCGGCGTGACATGATCGATCACCGCCTTGATTCTGGTTGAATCGAAAACGCGATCCTTGCCGCGCGCCACCAGATCGTTGATGGCCATCGGCGTCGTGATTTCGTGGCAGAACACCGCATCCAGCCGCAACACGTACGTGTCGGGCGTAGGACGGTCCACCACGTGGCTTTCGAATATTTTCTGCGCGATTGTCTGGCCCATATTATATACTCCTTCGGAGAGAGTTTTAGGTTTTATTCAACTTTCGGGTTCCAACGCCGGCGCCCCCTGCTTAAAACATGAAGCCTAAAACTCGAACCCCTTACTCCGTATCCGTTTTGAGAACCGCCAAAAACGCGCTCTGCGGCAGCATTACCTTGCCGACCATCTTCATGCGTTTCTTGCCCTTCTTCTGCTTTTCGAGGAGTTTGCGCTTGCGGCTGATATCACCACCATAGCACTTGGCTGTAACGTCCTTGCGGAAGGCGTTGACGGTCGAACGTGAAATGATTTTGCCGCCGACGACCCCCTGGATGGCGATTTTGAACTGCTGGCGCGGAATCTCTTCACTGAGTTTGTCGCATGCCACGCGAGCGCGCGTATAGGAGCGCTCTTCATGGACGAGTTGGGAAAGGGCGTCCACGCGCTCGCCGTTGATCAGAATATCCAATTTGACAAGTTTGCCCGGCCTGTAATCGATGACCTCGTAATCAAACGAACCATACCCTTGCGTTTGGGTTTTAAGGCGGTCGTAAAAATCGAAAATGACCTCCGACAGGGGCAGTTCGAAAATCATTTCCAAGCGGTTGCTGGTCAGGTACTGGTAGTTTTTATTGATGCCGCGCCGGTCCAGGCAAAGCTTCATGACCGCACCCATGTAACGGTCGGGAATGATGATGCTCGCGCGGATATAGGGCTCCAGGGCCTGCTCGATGGTGGTTGGGTCCGGATAATGCGTCGGGTTGTCGATGATCATCTCGGTCTTATCATTGAGAATGATCTTGTAGCTTACCGAGGGCACGGTGAGAATGACCGACTGGTCGTACTCGCGCTCGAGCCGCTCCTGGACGACCTCCAGATGCAGCAGTCCCAAAAAGCCGCATCGGAACCCGAAGCCGAGCGCCGCCGAAGTATCCTTTTCATAGATCAGGGATGCATCGTTGAGCTTGAGTTTCTCAAGAGATTGGGCCAGTTCCTCATATTCATCGGCGGCTACGGGATAGATCGACGCAAACACGACCGGCTTGGCATCGCGAAATCCCGGAAGCGGGGCGTCGCAGGGGCGATCCTGCAAGGTGATGGTATCACCGCAGCGCGTATCGCTGACGGTCTTGATGCCAGCGATCATGTAGCCCACTTCGCCTGCCGCGAGTTCTTTCTGAGGCTTGCGCACGATCTGGAACAGGCCCACTTCTTCCACTTTATGCATGGTATTGTTGTACATGAAGCGGATGCGTTCACCGGCTTTGAGCGACCCTTCGAAGATACGGAAATGGACGATGGTGCCCCGGAAAACGTCATAGTGCGAGTCAAAAATCAACGCCTGCAAGGGTGCTTGCGGATCACCCTTGGGTGGCGGCAGTTTGGTGACGATGGCCTCCATCAGTTCGGAAATGCCAGTGCCTTCCTTGGCTGACACCAGGATGGCTTTCTCCGAATCAAGCCCGAGGTCTTCCTCGATCTGATGTTTGACCCGCTCGATATCGGCGGACGGCAGATCGATCTTGTTGATGACTGGAATGATTTCCAGGTTGTGCTCCATGGCCAGCAGCAAGTTGGCCAGCGTCTGGGCTTCCACCCCCTGGCTGGCATCGACGAGCAGCAGGGCCCCTTCGCAAGAGGCCAGGGCCCGCGAGACCTCATAGGAAAAATCCACGTGACCGGGCGTATCGATGAGGTTCAGGGTATACTCCCGGCCATCCGCGGCTTTGTAAGGCAAGCACACGGTGTTGCTTTTGATGGTGATGCCCCGCTCGCGTTCGATATCCATGCTGTCCAGGATTTGATCCTTGAAATCACGGGCAGCCACGATATTGGTGGCCTGAATCAGGCGGTCCGACAAAGTGGACTTGCCATGGTCGATGTGAGCGATGATACTGAAATTACGAATTTGTTTCATGGATTAAGCGCGTTTTTCGGCCGGGAAAATGCTCCCGGCAAGACCGAATATGGTTGTAAATGAGTGACCGCCCTTGGGAGGAATATTGCAGGGGGTTCGTGGCGCTTGCTAAATATGGTGCGCGCGATATCGATTATCTGCCATTTTAGTATGTCCCAAGCCGGCCCCGATGCTGAAATGCTGCCCCTAAAACCGGGTTGACTTCCCTCATGCGAGCCGGTATATTCTGCTAACGTGTGAAATTTGTTTTACTATCAGATTGTTTCGAAGAGTGTCAACCGCTAAAGAGAGGCCCATGGGCGAAGTATCCCAGAGCACGATAGACGCTCATATCCTGATTGTGGACGATGATGCCGAAATCCGCGATTCCATGCATGAATTCGTGAAATTGGCCGGCTACTCGTCCTCAACGGCAGCCAGCGCTGAAGAAGCCTTGGACATGCTTAAAGACAGCAACATCGATGTGGTCATTACCGACATCATGTTGCCCGGCATGGATGGCCTCGATCTGACAGATCGTATTCGGAAGCGTTTCGAAATAGATGTCATCGTGATGACCGGCTATAGCGGCGATTACTCTTATGAAGAGGCCATCAGCAAGGGCGCCAGCGACTTCGTCTTTAAGCCGGTGCGCTTCGAAGAGCTGCTGCTGCGCTTGCGGCGGGTGCTTAAGGAACGGCGCCTGACGCAGGAACGTATCCACATGCTTGAAAAACTCAAGCGCCTGTCGATCACCGACGGTCTGACCAAACTTTACAATTCACGCTATTTCTACAATCAGCTCAAAATAGAGATCGACCGCACCACCCGCTACCAGAGGCCGTTGAGCCTACTGTTGCTGGACATCGATAGATTCAAGGAATACAATGACCAGCACGGACACCTTGAAGGGGACAAGGTGCTCGTCCGACTCGGGCAAGTGATCAAAAGCTGTCTGCGCAAAATGGATTCAGCCTACCGCTATGGCGGTGAAGAGTTCACCATCATTTTGCCCGAAACCGAATGCGATGAAGCCGCCACTGTCGCCGAACGCATCCGGGTGGCCGTGGCCGAGGAATCGTTTTATCCCGAAAAGGATGGTCCGACGGTGTTCATCTCGATCAGTCTCGGGGTTACCGAGTATGAGTGGCAGGAAGAGATCGCCGCTTTTGTCCAAAGGGCCGACAAAGCCATGTATCAATCCAAGCAGGCGGGCCGCAACCGCGTGTCCTGCCTGTTTCGCAGCGATTTGCGGTGAATGCGACATTCCATAAACCCCATTTGAACGCCAACCGTTCCGTGCCCGTCGGCGAGCGCCGACTGAGTTTTTTCATTTTAAGCGTGCTGGGCATCATTGCACTGTCAATCATCGCTTTGCAGACCCGCTTCGATCCGTCCACTTGGCGGGCCCAACCGGCGGATGAAATACAGCCACAACCGGGCGCCGCCGTTACCCAGGGCCTGGACGCAAGCCCTGTCAGCGGTTTGCAAGCCCTTTCGCCACCCGAAGCCTACGATGCGGCCAGCTTGTCAGATAAGATCAACGGCAAGGCCGAATTGTATCTTTCCGCCGGCTTCGAACGTCTGGAGAACCGGCGCTTCAGATTGTCCGACCATCCGGAACACTGGCTCGAGCAGTTTGTCTACACGATGGACGATCATGCCAGCGCCTTTTCAGTGTACAGCCAACAGCGCCGCGCCAATGCCCGAACCTTGGATCTTACCGTCGATGCGTACCAGGCGGCCAACGGCATTTTTCTGGTTCAGGACCGCCACTATGTGGAAATTATCGGCTCGGCGTCGTCCGAGGCGATCGTGGCGAAAATGACCGATCTGGCGCGCGCTTTCGTCCAGGCGCATCCGGCAGCGGCGGCTGTTAAGGATGAACGCGCGTTGTTCCCGGAAACGGATCGGGTGACTGATTCACTGTCATTGACCGCCGCCAATGCTTTCGGTTTCGAACCGTTTGACCAGATCTTTTCCGCTAAATATCGCCGCGGCGACCGGACTGCCATGGCGTTTCTGTCACGCAGGGCGTCGGCCGCGCAGGCCGAAGAACTGGCAGAGGCCTACGTCGCCTATCTGATCGACTACGGCGGGCAGCCGGTGGCCCGGCCAGAGGCTGCGCCGCCATTTCAGGTGATTGCCATTCTGGACATGTATGAAATCGTGTTCAGCCAGGGCGAACTGCTGGGCGGCGTGCATGAAGCCGACGATCTGGACCTGGCCCTCGAACTGGCCGAAGCGTTGTACCGTAATGCGAGCGAGGCCTCCGATGCCCAATGAGTTGCAGTCGCAGCCTTTTGATCGCCGCGCCTTTCTGCGCAGAATGACGCGCGGCCTTTTCGGCGTCATCGGTGCCGGAGCGATAGGGTTTTCTTTCTGGGACCGTAAAGGTCCTGAAGGGGAATCGCAAAGTAGCGCTGGTGTGCTGCCTGATTTCTCCATCCCATCTCTGGCGGGTCGGATGTCCGTGGCCCATGGTGACCATCGCGGCCGCATGGTGCGCGAGGCTGTGGGCGCTTTGGGCGGCATGGCCGCTTTTATCCGCCCTGGTGACCGCGTGTTGCTCAAAGTGAACGCCGCTTTTGCCGCACCCCCGGCGATCGGCGCCACCTCCCATCCCGAGCTGGTCGCCCAGGTCGTCCGCATGTGCCGTGAGGCCGGGGCAGCCAAAGTGCTGGTGACCGATAATCCGATAAACGATCCGGGCAGCTGTTTTACCCTGAGCGGCATCAGCGCCGCAGCCCATGCAGAAGGCGCCGAAATCGTGCTACCGGATCAAGATCTGTTTGAGCCGTACAGCATTCCGGGTGCAACTTTAATCCGACATTGGCCCGTGTTGACCGCGCCGCTGCGGCGCGTCGACAAAGTCATCGGACTGGCCCCGGTCAAGGATCACCACCGCAGCGGCGCATCCATGACGATTAAAAACTGGTACGGCCTGCTGGGTGGCCGCCGCAACATCTTTCACCAGCAGATTCACACGATCATCAGCGAACTGGCCCTGCTGATCAAACCGACCCTGGTGATCCTGGACGGCACCCTGAGCATGATGCACAATGGCCCGACCGGCGGCTCTTTCGACGATCTGAAAGCAACCCGGACACTGATCGCCGGCACCGATCCGGTGGCAGTGGACACCAGGGGCGCCGAATTGCTCGGCAAAACAATTGAGGACCTGCCCCATCTGCGGATGGCCGGGGATTTATTGAGTCGTTAACGCGTCGATTCGATCGATGGACCAATAAATATTTTTGCAATCACCATATTAACGAATCACCACCCATGCGAATCCTAACGACCCGTCGAATCAGTCAACTCTTCTTTTTCCTGCTATTCATCTGGCTGTGCGTCGTCGCCACCCTTGGGGAGCGCTGGTGGCAGCTGCGTGGATGGCCGATCAACTGGTTTCTGCAGCTCGATCCTCTGATCGGACTGAGCGTCCTGCTATCCACGCATACGGTTTATGCCGGGTTGATATGGGGGGTGGTGACCGTCGCGCTGACCTTCGTGCTGGGCCGCTTTTTCTGCGGATGGGTGTGTCCCTTCGGCAGCGTGCAGCAGGTCATGGGTTATCTGGGGGGCCGCGGCATGACTTTCGCGCGTCGCATTCAACGCAACCAGCCGCACCCGGCACAGCGTGTCAAATATTATATACTGCTCTTCCTGCTTGCGACGGCGTCGGCCGGCCTGCTGCAGTGGATGCTGGATACATCGCAACCCGGAATTTTGCGGACGATATTGTTGGTGTCGGTTGGGGCACTCGCGCTCACCATCATCTTTAAACACCTGCGGAATGGACGCCGCGCGGCCCTTGTTATTACCTTGGTGATCGCGGCAGCGGGCGTTATCCTGCACCTCACGCAGGCCCAACCACTGACGGCCTCTTTGCAAACCGGCCTGCTCGACCCCATCGCCTTGATCTATCGTTCGGTCACACTGGTATTGCTGCCATTGGTCGACTCGCCGGTAAAAATCGTCTCGGAGACCCCGCGCATCTATCCCTCGGCCGGATTGATCGGCCTCCTTTTCCTCCTTTTTCTGTTGCTGTCGCTGCGCATCCCCCGTTTTTATTGCCGCTTTATCTGTCCGCTGGGTGCCTTGTTCGGACTTCTGAGCCGCTGGAGTATCTGGCGCATCGGGCAAAAGACCGACGGCTGCACGGATTGCACACGATGCGAGCAGGCGTGCGAGGGGGCCTGCGCGCCTGCGGGAAAAATCCGCACGAGCGAATGCGTGCTCTGCCTGAATTGCCTGGATGAATGCGGCCATGGCGTCATGACCTATCATACGCAGCTCTCGGCCCGGGGTGAACAGATCATTCCGGATCTGGACCGACGTCACGTGGTCGCGGCCATGGTCGGCGGGTTGGCTGCGGTGCCCATCCTGCGACTGGATGGGCATGCCTCCGCGAACTGGCGCCCGGATGTGATCCGCCCGCCGGGAGCCTTGCGTGAGGATGCCTTTTTGACCCGCTGCATCAAATGCGGCCAGTGCATGCGCGTTTGCCCGAGCAATGTCATCCATCCGGCCGGCCTGCAAAGCGGCTTGGAAGGATTGTGGACTCCCCTGCTCCATTTCCGCATCGGCAGCAGCGGCTGCCAGCATAACTGCGTGGCCTGCAGCCAAGTCTGCCCCACCGCGGCCTTGCGTCCGCTGAGCGTGGACGAACGCATGGGCCGCGGTCGCTTCGCCAGCACTGGCCCCCTGCGAATCGGCATGGCTTTTATCGACCGCGGCCGCTGCCTGCCCTGGGCCATGGACACCCCTTGCATCGTATGCCAGGAGAATTGTCCGGTGAGTCCCAAGGCCATCTTCACCCGCACGCTGTTTCAGCCGGTTCGCAATAGCGTGCGCACGGTGCAGACAGTCGCCGCCGACAGCCTGGTCCTTGAAAAAGGAGATTTGCAGCCGGAACAGTATGGCACCGGCGATTACTTCTGTCGAATCGGCGATCTGCGGCCTGTGCCCATCATCACCAACACCCACCAAAAGCTGATTTTGAGCGTCAAAGACGATCTTCCTGCATTGGACCGGATCAGCGGCCGGACGATTGACATTCTGATCCGGCTGCAGCAACCCTACATAGACCCTCACCAATGCATTGGTTGCGGGGTATGCGAGCATGAATGCCCGGTGCAAGGCCGCCGCGCCGTCCGCGTTTCGGCCGAAAACGAATCGCGTACCCGGGCGCACAAACTCACGCTTTCATGAAAAGGAGAGAACATGACCGATCCTTATAAGGGCTTTTCACGACGTCGTTTTCTGAAAACAGCCGGAGCGGCTGGAATCGGATCGCTGTTGGCCGGCGGGGTCGCCGCGGCGGCGCCCACTGAACAACCCGCTACGCCGCGGCCGACTGCAACGCAGGTGCCTACCCGGCTCTTTGGCAAAACCGGCCAGCAGGTCTCCATATTATCGTTGGGCGGGATGTTCGATCTCGCCGCCAATCAATTGATGCTGCGCCAGGCGGTCCAATGGGGTGTCACCTACTGGGACACGGCCGATTGCTATCACGAGGGCAGCGAAAAGGGCATCGGCAAATACTTTGCCAAATATCCCCAGGACCGAGAAAAAATATTTCTGGTGACCAAATCCGATGAACGCAAGCCCAAAGGCATCAGCGGTCTGCTGGAACGTTCCCTTGAACGCCTGAACACGGATTATATCGACCTTTATTTTATCCATGGCGTGCGCAGTATCGATGAATTGGACAACGATGTCCGCCGCTGGGCCGAACAGGCCAAGGCCGATCAGAAAATCCGCTATTTCGGATTCAGCACCCACCGCAACATGGCCCCTCTGATGCAGGCTGCCGCTAAATTGGGCTGGATCGATGGCATCATGATGAAATACAATTTCCGCAATATGCATACCCCGGACATGCAGGCTGCCGTGGCGGCTTGCATCCAAGCCGGCATCGGACTGACGGCCATGAAAACGCAGGCGGAAGGCTCTTGGTTCGACTGGAGCAAAACCGATCGGACGGCCAGTCAATTGGCGGAACATTTCAAGCAGAAGGGCTGGAGCGAAGAGCAGGCCAAACTCAAGGCGGTTTGGCAAAACCCGCATATCGCCAGTATCTGTTCGCAGATGGATAGCATGCGCCTGCTCAAAGCCAATGTGGACGCGTCTGTGGATACCACCTCCCTGACCTCGAAAGATGTGGCCCTGTTGCAGGCGTACGCCTGCGCAACTTCCGAACACTACTGCGCCGACTGCGCTGACATATGCGAAGCGGCAGTCCCCCATCAGATCCCGATCAGCGATATCATGCGCTACCATATGTACTGCCGCCATTATGGACGGCCGGAGTGGGCCAAACAGCATTTCGCCGCCCTTCCCGAAAAGGTCCGGGAACAGTTGATGACCACCGACTTTGCGGCAGCCGAGGCACGCTGCCCGCAGCGCATGCCGATCACGCGCCTGATGCGCGAAGCGCTCGAAGATTTCGCTTGAGCCGTTTGCCCGTTGGCTCGTTTGCCCGCTTGCCTGTTGGACCATGGCCGCCTGAGCATCGTGCGGCCAGTCGGCAGGGTCAGCCTTGACGAAGGGGCTAACTGAATTATTGTGAAACAAAGTCCTTTTTGAGGCTCCCCGCAGTCAGCGATCACTTCATCCATCGTCACCGTAGTCAGCTATAGGCCCACATCCGGGAACAATCTGGTCACCCCATGCAGTGGGGCGATCCAGTGCTCGCTCAAGGCAGAATGGCGGCCGTCGTTCATGGCAGGATCCTGTGTTTCGAAAGCGGGCGAACACAAAGTTCGCCCCTACAGGCTATAAAATCAACGCTCAGTTTGAAAGGGCAAGATGTGCAAAAAACATATGTCTGTTAGAACCATTGGGTTAGTCGTTTTGGTTGCCATACTGGCCGGCTGCGCTATAGTCGGCAACAGCCCCCTGGAGGTGTTGACCTACACCAATGGCACGACCGCTTCCCGCAAAAAATTGATCGTGTTCATGCGCGGGATGGGAGGAAACCATAAATCCTTCGAAAAAGAAGGCTTGGTCCAGGATATCCGCGACCGCAGCATTCCCTATGACATGGCCGCACCCAGTGCGAGTCCGTCATATTATTTAAGCCGCACGCTCACAACCCGCCTGAAAGAAGATGTCATCGACCCTGCCAAAAGCTGCGGGTATGAAGAAATTTGGTTGATCGGGTTTTCGATGGGGGGGCTGGGTTCGTTGCTCTACTTGAAAGAATACCCTGAGGATATTCGGGGGGTGTGCTTGATCGCACCGTTTCTGAGCTATCGGGGCATACAACGTGAGATCATGGCCGCGGGCGGTCTGCCGAGTTGGGATCCTGGCGATTACGATCCCGAAACAGATTGGCAACGCATGTTGTGGCACTGGTTGAAAGAACATTTTTCCGATGGGCCTATGGCCAACATCCATCTGGCCTATGGCAAGCAAGACCCTTACGTGGACGGTCAGCAACTGCTCGCCGGCGTTGTTCCAAAAGAGCACATCATCACGATTGCGGGCGGGCATGATCACGCAACCATAAAGAATTTGTGGACCGGACTGCTGGATAGCGGTATATTCATTAATAGTATGCCATCTGCAACGACAGATGAGATAGGAATCATCAGCGGGAAAGGTTCGGACGAATAAATCGACAGGATGCACTTTCTCGTGCAACGCCCGTGAAGACGGATCTGCCTGGCGGTTATCAGTGGTCCGCGATGATTTGAAATTGGTCATACTGTGGAAAATTCATGTTGAAAGGAGCCATCACCCCCACCCACTTCAATGATTCGCGAAAAAGGAGGTTCGTACCCATGCCGGCATTACTCAAATTGACAATGGCTGTATTGATGGTACTACTGCTGAACCCGTTTACGCTGATGGCCGACGGAAAAGCCTTTTCCTTCATCGTCGCCTACTCCTACCATCAGAAGACCGCTTACCACAGCAATGTGATAGAGCACACGGTCAAAAGCAAATCCTTGAACAAAGAGGAATATGTCGCGGATGTAAAGTTGATCCGGGCGATGGAAGATGCTTTTCAGACCCATCTCAGGGATCAAAAAAAGATAAACACCCGCGATCTCACGTTTGCCGCCCATACCGGATATAAAAGCGCAACCACTGCGGCCGGCCGATTGGAAGGCGAAAAAGCGGATTTGAACTCCAAGGGAGTGAAAATTACTGCGGTTACGGATTTTAAATACCCATAGCTTTTCTGTCTTTACATTACTGCCGTTGTTTAATGCCCAAGTCAACGTTTGGTTTGATTCAGGCAGGTGGTCCATGCCAGACCCGAAGTTGCTGACATAAATTCTCCAACCCTCGGGGGCTGCACGGAAGGTCGCTTGCCGGTGAGAATCTGTGTCATGCAACCAGGCGTTTCAGGGCTGCTTAAGTGCACGGGAGGATCAGGCATTCCCGCTATGATAATGGCGGTATTGCGCAATCTGCCGCGACAAGGCGACCAGGTCACCGGCCTCATCCCATATTTCGCCATCTTCCTCTAAAAGACCGCAAGAAATAAAGCGGGTCCGGAAGTTACATTTAAGCCATTGGGAGGAGGGGAGCTTGCGTATGTTGACAGACAGTTCTATCGTCGGCACCCAGGCGGCCAATCCCTGACTGGCAAAGACCGGCGGAGGGAATGCGTCGGCAATAAGCAGCAATGCATTCGCGTCGTAGGGCCGTTCGTCTTTAAACCGAATCCATCCCTTGTGCTCCGATTTGTCGACGAGTCGGTTGTCCATCCATCCGGCGCAACGCGGATCGAGCCTGACATCCATATGATCGAAAAGCGTGAATTTCGGCATGACCGGTATTGGCACGCATTCGGCCAGGGGGGCGATATCAGGGGCGGAAGATTCGCGCCGATCAATACTGCAAGCCATATCTTCACTCACGAAGGTGCCAAGGGCTCTGAGCTTCTCGACCCCCTTTTGAACCAAGCGTGCTTCGAAGCGTTCGAATTGTGAGGAAGCGGCAATTTTTTCCAAGTGGATGCGGGCGTTACCAGCGGTGGTGCGGGCGATGAACGTGGCCGTCATAATGGCTATCTTTTTTTTTGCACTTACCCGCAACATCGCATTGGCCAGGACAGCCATTTGATACCCGCCATTAGGCAGATCGTTGATCGACCAGTTGCCGGCGATGCGTGTCACCCACTGATCCGACTGTGCGCTAGGTTCGCTGAGGATATCTTTGTCAAACGGGTGCATACATGCGCTCTTCCATTTATAAAGTAAATACTATATCGCCCAACAAACGTTACCGGACAACCATGTCCGGCAGAAACGATTCAGCACAGTAGAGATCCTTGCCGCACGTGTCAAGTCATGACTGCGGAGAACACAGGGTAACCGTTTTTGCGTCTGGGCGCATTTCAGAAAAGTACATCGTTCTAAGCGTAGGGGCGAACCTTGTGCTCGCCCGGTGCGTGGGACGACCATCGGCCCCATTGATGAAGGCTGTGCGTCGAACGCGGGCGAACACAAGGTTTGCCCGTACAGGTGAAACAGGCTAAAGGGCCGTCTCCCTCAGGTCCGCACCTGTGGTGAACGGCAGCTTTTTCGAAACAATAACAATGGGGTGAGAAGTCTTAAAGAGCTGAATTTCCAAATGCGATTGCCCTGGCGGAGAACCTCGGGGGGGCTTGCTGCTGCATCCGGCATGTGTTAGACATCTACTTTTAAATATAAGGAGGGTTGAATCCATGTTCACTGGACATATGACGGGGTGCCGCCGCAACATGCTTCCGGGAATCGACATGACGCCGTTGTCCTGGGGCGAAAAGACGATCATGGTGCGATTCGATCTCCTGAAAGGCAGCCAACTGCCTGTCCACCATCACGTGCATGAGCAAACCGGCTATCTGGTATCGGGCCGACTGCGCTTGACCATTGGGGACCACACCTACCACGCCGCCGCAGGTGACAGCTGGTGTATCCCCACCGACGTTGCCCATTGCGCCGAGGCGCTGGAGGACTGCGTGGCCATAGAGATCTTTTCCCCATTGCGGGAGGATTACCTACCTTCAGACGGCCTTTATTGATTGAAGTGTAATGCCGATCGTTTTTGGAGTGCAATTTTTGTAATCGACGCTTCAATTGTGTACTCGAATCCTGCCTTATCCCTTCCCCCCACAAGTTTTACGCAACAATATCAAACCACCAGCAATTGGCACACCAATTGCTTCCATCTAAGTTAAGTGCCGGCCATCTCAACTCATGGGGGAAGGGGGGTCGGCCGGCACAGCACCAAGTTCCATCCTAGGCAAAAAAGAGGAAAAAAAATTCAAAGATGAAAAGGTAAGGAGGTAAAAAACTAAGCTCTCCAAACGCTGCCTTACCGCTCCGGAAATCGTGAAGCGGTGCAAGCGGTGTTTACAACCCCGCCTCGAACGGATACCAGGCCCCTTTCTCGGAAGCCTGTCCCGTTCTAAAGCTTCCACCCCTTCGTGACGCCCGGCGCACAACCATCGCCCCGTTGGTTGTGCGCCGGAATTTTCAACATCCATATTCTTTTCTTTAGACGTCGAAACCAGATGCGGCATCGCACAAAAGCGCAAAGAAGAAGGAAAATTCAAAATCTGGTTATCCACTTCGATCAAGTGAGATACGGGTGTGGGGTCACGTGAAGTAGTCAAAGCCCGGTGGTCCGGGTGGGTGGTCCGTGCCAATCCCAAATACACTTCGCCATTTGTCACTGGAGCGAACTGGATAAGCAAAATTCAAAATTACTGCATCCGCAACCGCTGTCTCAAAGCAATTAATTGCATCTTTAGAAAGTATCATTCTTCAAAATACTGCACTTGATAGATTTCCACGGTTATGCCACCTTTACGCCAGGCATCCGCGGCAAGGCCCGCCTTCAAGCATAGCTGGGAAAGAAAATCTTGCGCGCGCGGCAATTGGTCCCACACCTGGGGAAGAAAAGTAGCGCTGGCATGTCCTTGATGGATGGTCACCCCATCCACATGCGGCCGCAATTTTTTGAGAAGATCGGCAAAATCGCTGAACGCCAGGGGTTGGGGCGGACTTAACACGCTGATTTCGATGCTTACACGATCCAGTTCCTCTGCTGACAGAGATTCGAAGCGCGGATCGTGAAAGGCCGCGTTGAGGGCTTGCGTGCGCACCCCTTCCGCCAGCGGCACGCGACCGACCAGGCTGCCGATGCAGCCACGCAGGCGGCCGCCTGTTTTCAGGCTGACAAAGATGCCGCAATGCGCCTGCAGCTCCGGGGCGCTGGCCAATGCCATCGATGTCGCAGCGGCGCCGGTGCGCCCCAAATGGTCATTCAACGTTGCCCGGGCAAGATCCAACAGGACCCGCCCGTGTTCGGCGGTCAATTGAGGGATGTCGGATGTCATAGACGCTCCTTTCGATGGCTTCCCCGGCGACGCCGTGCGAGCGCATTCCCCGAATAGCCATCCCATCAGAACAGGTGCAGTTGTTTGCGGTATACATCGGTGACCTCTTCAGGGTCATCGGTAATAACCACATACTCTTCGATCCAGGTCGGAGCGCGATTGAAACGCACCATATCGGCAATCTGACGCCGCATTCCCTGCCAGAATCCTCTGTCCCCTTCCGTATCGAACAGTATGATGGGGACGCGTTCCATGATGGAAAGCTTCATGTTGCATAAGGTGATCCCCAACTCTTCGAGTGACCCGAGTCCGCCCACATTGAAAATAGGAAAAGAGGCGATTTCGAACCATTTTTGTCGGCTGTGGCGGCACGTGGCCTGGAAAACCTGGCAGAAATCGACATCGGTGGTCATGGTCTGATCTGTGATATCCAGAAAATTGGCGCCCGACAGAATGTTGCGCCGGCGGGCCATGGTGTTGGCCTCTTCCATCACACCACTGCCGCCGCCAGTGACAATGCCGATCGTGTGCCCCCAGAATGCGACCAATGCGTCCATCAAGCGGCCCAGGCGCTCGCCGCCGCCGTCTGACAGCGGGAGGGTCGAGCCATAGAAAGCGAACAGCATGGATTTGTGGAAATCGGCCAGGCGGTCGATCGCCACAAAATAGCCCTTTCCATCACGCATGGTATGAACCATCAACCGTTGGTTCAACCCGCACACCCAAAAAACATCTACGCCGAACGCATGATATTCCTGCAGGCGCGAGTGATCTTCCTGGGACAAAAACGGTCCATGCTCACAAGAAGCTTCGTAGAAGTAAATTGATTTTATTTTGTTCTCCGCGACCAAGTTGATGATGTCGCGATGCTCCACCATATTTGGAAAGTACTTCAATACCAGAACAGATGCGTCCTGGTTGGCATCCACGCGAATGCGGGCGGTGGCATAGGCATGCGGGCAAAGGCTGCGCGTTGAAAAATCCTCGCGGGCAGTGGAACATTGGGCTTTGGAGACAGTGCATCCATTGCACGGCCCGTTGGCGTAAATACTGGCTGCCTTGATCCCGTCGGCGGGATGGATCAGCGCAAGGCCGCGATCGACATAATGACACGTGCGGCTGTTTTCTGCCTTCAACTGACGCTCTAATGTTTTAAGTTCGCTCAATGAATAGCCGACGTGATTGCGCGCGGCGGATTGGCGGCGATCCACCGCTTTTTCTTTGGGCGTCCCGTAAATGCGCGCACTGATCAATGGATTGACAATGGTGTGCCCGGTGCCGTTGATGATTTCAAGATAAATACGAATACCACGCGTTTTTATCGGATCGAGCACCGTGGCGGGCAAATTGCGGCCAAGCGAAAAACCACTTTGCAGCACCACGTAATGCTCATTGAGATACATCGAACACGTGGTGATTACCCCTTCTCCCGGGGGAATGATCAAGTGAGGAACACTTTTGGGCACCTGATAGCGATTCAGCATGTCACGACCATCCTCGCGCAGCAGAATCCGACCAAAAATCTCTTCGCCAATATCCGCCCGCAGAGTGCAGACCACACGGTGCGGCGCGATGACGATACTGCCGTCGCTGGATATGGCCGTCGAAGCCGGCAGCTTTATCGCAGAGCGTTCAATGGCGGCTATGACCTGCTCGGAAGAAAGCAGCGCCTCGGGATCGCAAAAGACAAGGCGGCCCACCGGCAATCCTTCATCGAAAAAACCGCGCAACTGATCGAGGAGCGGGTAACCGGGGATCACCGCCGAGGCAGTTTGCGTGAGAATCAGCAGATCGCCATCCAGGTGTGCCATGGCTGGCGGTTCGCAAGTGATTTGCACGCCCAGGCGGGCAATACGCGATCGCTCGCTGAAAACGATGTGTTGCGGGTCGGATTCGAGCCTCCGGATCATGTGGCGGGAAAGACCGAATGCGCTTTGAAACGTAATACTGTCCTTATTTTGCGAGACAATCCGCAATAGCCGGCCATCGTCGGACTGCAGCACGCCGCGATACGATCGGGTATCCCTTTGAATTTTTGTCATGCCCGCTCCTTAAAATTTTTAAAGCGCGATGCCGATAATTGTCACCGCATCGCGTCACTGCCTGGAAATTTCGCACCAGTATGCGGGAATGCATGCCTGAATTCAACGTTTTATTGATGGCATGTTTTTTGTAGAAGATTTGTAAAGGACTGTAGAAAACCCTTAAATACAAGTAAGAGGCTGAACAATGAAGTGTCCTAAATGCGGATATGTGAGCCATCCCAGAGATCATGCCTTTGCGCCCCCTACGGAATGCCCGGCGTGCGGTGTTATCTATTCCAAGATAGATGCCAAGATTGATGCCAAGATTGGTACCGGCAAATCTCCGGACATGCAGATCAGCCAAGGACCTCTTATCAAAAAGCCCAGTCCGGTACATGAGGATACCCTCAAAAATGCTCGTCGTCGCGTGGAAATGCGGCTGCATCAAAAATCCGGCGATCGTCTAAAGGAGAAACAACGCGAACAGACGCTGGCCTTGGCGCGCCGCTTGGTGTCCGAAGGCTTGCGACAGCGTCAGGAAGCGTGGCAACGTCGGCAGGCCGCTGAAAAAGCTGAAAAAGCTGTTCCTGAATCGCTGCCAACCTTTTTAGAAATCCAGACGCCCCCCTTGGAAACAGCGTCTGTTTCACCAAACGCCGCGACGACGCAGATCGACAGGTCACCTGATCTGCAGGCGGGCGCGTCGATGTCTGACGTGCCCGAAGCGCCATCCCTTGCAACACTCTCCGAGATTTCGGAAATAAACCAGCCCGAACCCGCCGGCATGGCCGCTGAATCCGGCCCCACGCCGGAAACCGATGAAACCCGTTCAGTACCAATGCGCAAGGCAGGTCAAGCTCATGTGCACCGACGACGGTCTCTCAACGGCCACGCCAGTGGGGTGTACACGGCCGTCGCCTGGCTGATTTTGACTGCCGGTCTGGTGGGGGCGGTCCTTTCATGGACAACGATCAGCGATGTCCAGGCCCAGTCGATCGAAGCTGCCGGAGGCGGCCTGAACCCCTGGCCGGTGGCGTTATTACTCGGGTTTGCCTATCTGGCCACAGGGGTTCTGGGTTTCGCTTTTTTCTGGGTAGCGTCGATGATCAACAATCAATTGGCCGATATCCGCCATCTGCTGCTGAGACCGGTGTGCCAGAAGGAAGATACCCCTCCGCCTGCGTCGGAGTGTTGAAAGGTCACCATAAAGTCATTTCAATGCGTGTGACCGCCCTCCACGATGTCCACGGAGAATCCCGCAAACTTCGAAGGTCAAACAGGCAGCGACTTTCCGACGGCTTAGTCCGAAGTATGCGTTCACATAACATTCCGTAATACTATTCCACCATCTTACCCGTCACCTCTCCCATACAGGTCCCTGAGGATGTCCCGGACGTACATGCCGCAATTCAGCAA
Source organism: Desulfatitalea sp. BRH_c12 (assembly GCA_000961655.1). Taxonomy (GTDB): domain Bacteria; phylum Desulfobacterota; class Desulfobacteria; order Desulfobacterales; family Desulfosarcinaceae; genus Desulfatitalea. The sequence goes on along the minus strand of LADR01000013.1, from coordinate 40,311 downwards.
TGCGGTTGCACAGCATTGCTTTCATCACATCCAAGGTTATCTTGGGGTTCGAAAAATTTTTATTCAAGCTTAGCACAAGTGTGATAATATCGAGTTTTCCCGAGGGAGCGCGAGGGAGCGCACGAAAGCTTTTCAGATGCACTTAAGGCTGTCGAAATCACCCGGTTCCTGACGGGAAGGCTCCCTCTTGTTTGGGCTGCGTATCTCCGTTCCAATGGATACCAAAATTTCGGCCGTTTCCGTTTCGCGTCTCGACCGGCATTTTATTCGAAACGGAAAATTGGTGGGTTCGTAAAAGACTGTGTTTCACCGCAGAGCGCACAGAGCACATCGAAAAAACGATTTTAACCAAAAGTCGCTTCTTCTATCGGCTTAGTGTTTTCTGTGGCAAAGGTACTTTTTGACGACACATCAAGATTGCATCGCATGATTGCAGACGGTTAACCTCTCCTGCCGGTCACGACCGGAGGGCTTGATGACTAAACCGGTCACGGCCATTGGTGTATGTCTGGGCGCCTCAACGGTGTCCCTGGTTCAAATACGGGCGGACCGCACCGGCGCCAAAATAGAGCGGCCGGTCATTGTCCGGCACGTCGCCGTGCCCCATGACGGCAATCCCAAACAGACCCTGATCCGCGTTCTGCAGGATGTGGATTGGTCTTCCGTCGACACTATAGCGGCTACCGGACGCAAGTTCCGCGATTTTCTCAACATCGCCGCCATCCCTGAACCCGAAGCCATTGAATTCGCGTACCGCCATACACGGCCCGCCAAGGGCTGCCCGGCGATCGTTTCGGCCGGCGGCGAAACGTTCATGGTCTATATGCTCAACCCGACAGGCAGCATTGCCAACGTGATCACCGGCAACAAATGCGCCGCCGGCACGGGCGAGTTTTTTCTACAGCAACTGCGGCGCATGGATGTCTCCCTGGAGACGGCCGGCCAGTGGGCCGAGCAGACCGAACCCTATCATGTATCCGGCCGCTGTTCGGTTTTCTGCAAATCGGACTGCACGCATGCCACCAACAAGGGCATCCCCAAGGCACGCGTGACCGCCGGCCTGGGCCAGATGATGGCCAACAAGATTTTGGAGTTGCTGAAAAAAGTAGAACGCCGCAATCTGATGCTAGTCGGCGGCACCGCCCGCAACCAGATGATGGTGCGCTACCTGCGCCAAGCCATTCCAGGATTGATCATCCCTGATGAAGCGCCCTACTTCGAGGCTCTTGGAGCAGCCTTGTGGGCCATGGACAATCCTCCCCACCCGTTTCCGGGCATAGAGCGGCTTTTTGTGGCGCAGCGCAACCGATTCGATGTGCTAGCACCCCTGCGGCAATTCGAAGACCAGGTCACCTTCAAGAGTATGCGCCGCGATACCGTTTGCGAGGCAGATGTCTGCCTGCTCGGGCTGGACGTGGGCTCGACCACCACCAAGGCGGTTTTGATCCGCCAGAAGGACAATGCCCTGCTGGCCTCCATCTACCTGCGCACCAACGGCGACCCGGTGGGTGCCTCGCGCCAATGCTACCGTGCCATACTCGAACAGATGCGCAGCCAGGTCGACCCCGCGCGAGTGACCATCGTCGGTCTGGGCGTTTGCGGGTCGGGACGCCAGATCGCGGGCCTGCATGCCTTGACCGAGGGGGTGATCAACGAGATCATCGCGCACGCCACGGCGTCGGTCTACTTCGACCCGGATGTGGACACGATTTTCGAAATCGGCGGCCAAGATGCCAAATACACCTACATCACCAACGGGGTGCCGTCCGACTACGCCATGAACGAAGCCTGCTCGGCCGGAACCGGTTCGTTCCTGGAAGAATCAGCCCTGGAAACCCTCGGGGTGCCAATGGAAAACATCGCCTCCGTAGCGCTGGCCGCCCAACGGCCCCCCAATTTCAACGACCAGTGCGCCGCCTTTATTTCGTCGGACATCAAAAATGCCATCCATGACGGGGCCGCCCACGCGGATATCCTGGCTGGCCTGGTCTATTCGATATGCATGAATTACAACAACCGGGTCAAAGGCAACCGTCCGATGGGCCGTAAAATTTTCATGCAGGGCGGGGTCTGCTACAACGCGGCTGTGCCGCTGGCCATGGCGGCGTTGACCGGCAAACCGATCATCGTGCCGCCCGAACCCGGACTGATGGGTGCCTTCGGCGCGGCCCTGGAGGTGCAAAAACGCCTGGCCAATGGTTTGATGCAGCCCGGCCATTTCGATTTGGCCATTCTGGCCGACCGCGAAACGGCCTACGGCCAATCGTTTATCTGCAAAGGCGGCGCCGAAAAATGCGACCGCCGCTGCCTGATTGCGCGCATCACCATTGAAGGCGAGGTCTATCCCTTCGGCGGGGCCTGCAATCGTTATGACAATCTGCGCCGCAACCAGCGTTTCGATATTGCCAAACTTGACTTGGTGCGCGTGCGCCAGCAGTTGATCTTCGGCAAATACGCGCCGCCGGCCCTCGATCCGGCCAGCCCGCGGTACCGCGGCCGCGTGGGGCTGAACCGCAGTTTCCTGGTGCACACGTATTTTCCCCTGTATGCCCACTTTTTCAGCAACTTGGGATATGCGCCGGTGTTGCCGCAAGAAGCCGACCCTGCGGGCATCGATCAGCGCAATGCCCCTTTTTGCTACCCGGCCGAACTGGCGCACGGTTTCTTCCATAACCTTATCTCCAAAGAGGATGCGCCGGAACTGCTTTTCCTGCCCCATTTCAAGGCGGTGCCCGCCCTCAACGGCGACCACAACGCGCAGGTGTGTCCACTGGTTCAGGGAGAGACGTTTTATCTGCAGTCCACCTTCAGGTCCCGCTTAAAGGCGCTCGATCAAAAGGGCACACGCATTTTCACCCCCATGATCGACCTGGCCGATGGGCTGGACGGGGCCCGTCAGCCACTGGTGGATACTGCCCTGCAACTGGGGTTCAGCCGAAAAAGCGCCCAAGAAGCCTTTGCCCGCGCCGAGGCGGTCATGCAAGCCTGCCTGGACGAAATGCGGGCCATCGGTGCACAGACCCTGGCCGAGTTGGAAAAAGACCCGCAAAAAATCGGCGTGGTTCTGTTTGCCCGTCCGTACAATGGGTTTGTGGAAGAGGCCCACAAAGGCATCCCCCATAAATTCGCGTCGCGCGGCATTCTTGTCATCCCATTGGATTTTCTCGACCTCTCCAAACAACGCGCCAAACGCCATATGTATTGGGGCATGGGGCAACGCATCATTGCGGCAGCCCGCAAGGTCAAGCCCCATCCCCAACTCTTCGCCACCTACATCACCAACTTTTCCTGCGGCCCGGACTCGTTCCTGATCGGCTATTTCAGGGATCTGATGGGGCGCAAGCCTTCTTTGACGCTTGAACTGGACAGCCACACCGCCGATGCCGGCCTGGAGACCCGTATTGAGGCTTTTCTGGACATCGTGCAATCGTATCGCCAATTGGGGGATAAAATCCGGATCGAACCGGGTCCGGGCGGCTACCAGCCTGCCCGAACGGTCGTCAGCGACGGTCTGTTTTCGGTGGTTGATTCCCAGGGCCGCACCCTGCCCTACACAGACCCCCGCGTCACATTGCTTTTTCCGGCCATGGGCGAACTGGCCGTCCGCATCATGGCCGCGGTTTTCGAAAATGCGGGCTTCCATGCATACGCCCACGAGCCCAGCAATGAAGCCATTCTCAAGCTGGGCCGCGGCAACACGTCCTGCAAAGAGTGCCTGCCGCTGATTCTCACCACAGGCACGCTGCTCAACTATGTCCATCATCATAAGCGGCCCGACGAAGTGGTGATCTACTTTATGCCGACCGGTTCGGGTCCCTGCCGCTTCGGGCAATACTACATCTTTATGGAAGACCTGGTGCGCAAACTCCGGATTCCGAATGTGGCCATGTTCTCGCTGTCTTCGGACAATGGGTATGACGGCCTGCCCACGGGCCTGCATCGCCGGGGCTGGTGGGGCATACTGCTTTCCGATATCCTCGAAGACATTCGATCGATGCTGCTGGCCAATGCCGCAGACCGCGAAAGCGCCCTTGATCTGTTTAATGCAAGGTTTCAATCGGTACTGGACACCCTGCGGACCGGTGGTCTCGCGCAACTGGAAGAGACATTGACCGCTTTTGCGGATGTTTTAGCAGCCATCCCTCTTAAGCGCCCGGTCGAGAAGGTGCCGGTCATCTCCTTGATGGGAGAAATATTTGTCCGGCGTGACGGTCTTTCGCGGCAGTACTTGACCGAGCAGTTGGCCGAAAAAGGATTTGCCACGATGTGCGCGCCGGTCGCCGAATGGATACTGTATTCCGACTACACCTTCACCAAGGGGCTGAACGGCCACGAACGACCGGGATGGCGTGGCATGATCGGGGCGCGCATCAAATATTTCTTCATGCGCCGGGACGAACGCCGCATCAAAAAAATCCTGGCGCGCTCCGGATTGGTGCATGCCGGGATGCTCGATATCGAAGAGGTGATCGATGCAGCCCGGCCCTATATTTCTCCGCACCTGGGCGGCGAAGCGATCCTGACCGTCGGCAGTTCCTTGAAAGAGGTCGTTTCGCATGCCTGCGGCGTCATTGCCATTGGTCCGTTCGGCTGCATGCCCAACCGCCTGGCGGAATCGATTTTGAACGAAGTCATGCAGAGCGAAAACAAACTGGCCAGCGAACCTGGCAATGAAAGCTTGCGCAGCGTGTTGAGCGATGTACACGACTTACCCTTCCTGGCCATCGAAAGTGACGGGTCGCCTTTTCCACAACTGATCCATGCCAAGTTGGAAGCCTTCTGCCTGCGGGCCGAGCGCATGCATACGCGAATGACAGCAGGGCGGCCGCTGCATTGAGTCTGAACGGGGTTGGGCCACGCTTTGGATGCATGAACAACAGGTCTAACTCACTATCGCCCGCGAGGAGAAAAAATGCGGATGCGCAAGGCCGTTTACGCGCTCAATGCAATACTGCTGTTGTCGACCACTTCAGAAAGGAATGAAAATGCAACGCGACCAAAGCGCAGGCCTCACGCAAGCCATCCGGATATCCACGGGTAAACACTGGGTTCCCTATGCCGCACCCTTTGCGATTTTCATTGCCCTCACCGCCGCAGGTACCTATTTTCCCCAGTCTGCGCACCTGTTTTATATTGGTAAGACGATTGCCGTCGGCGCACTGCTGTTCTGGTGGTGGCCGGTTTATGCGCGGGACATTGCCCCGGGATTATCAACGGCTGGCTATCTTACGGCCATCGCCGCCGGCCTGATCGTCCTGTTTTTCTGGATCGGACTCGAGCCCTATACACCCAAGATAGGTGAGCCCAAAGGGTTCGATCCGCATGCTTTCGGATGGTCCGGCGGCGCGGTGCTCGCACTGATTGCCGTGCGGATTGTGGGCGCAGCTATCATCGTACCGATTATGGAAGAGTTGTTTTGGCGCTCGTTCATCTTGCGTTACGCGATCCATCCCAATTTCCGCGATGTGGCGCTGGGCACCTTTACCTGGTTTTCCTTTTCAACCGTTGTCATCCTGTTTGGCCTGGAACATCATCAGATCATCGAGGGCATGCTCGCGGGCGTTGTCTATGCGCTCCTTGTCATTAAGCAAAAAAGTCTCAAAGGCGCCATTCTGGCTCACGGTGTAACCAACCTGGGCTTGGGCATTTACGTGATCGCCACCGAGAGTTGGCGGTTTTGGTAGTTGCTAACATCCACTTTGCCCCTGGACTATGCCGACGGCAATGCTCCGCCCGTTCCCGGAACCGGGCACGCTGCTCCTGTCGGAACGGGACTGCTGGGTTTGGTGGCGGTTAACCGCAAGTGGTTCCGTAAAAAGGGATAATACCCTACGCTTTCAACACGACCTGCGAGAAGCCCCGGTATCCGGGGCTTTTTTGCGTAAAATCAGTTAAGCCCATGTTTTTTAAGCAAATCATGCAATGTTGGCCGACTGATTTCGATCAATTTGGCGGCCTGACTGATGTTGTTGCCGGTGAGCAGCAGAGCCTGCCGGATGCAGCGGCTTTCGGCCTGCTCGCGCGCCTGTTGAAGCGTCATGAACTTGTTGACAGAGGGTTCCAGGTGGGCCGCGGTTGTCTCCAGGTCGAGATGCGCAGGCGTTATGATCTGCCCCTCGGCAACGGAAAGCGCCCGACGAATGCAATTGAGGAGTTCGCGAACATTGCCGGGCCAATCGTAAGCAGAGAGCGTCGCCAGTGCGGCCGGCGAAAAGCAGGGGCGGCCCAGCTTCAACGCCAACGCTTCGGTATGTAGAAAATGTTGGGCGAGCACCACGATATCTTCGGGGCGCTCTTTCAGAGAAGGCATCCGGACTGGCACGACGTTAAAACGGTAGAAAAGGTCCTCCCTGAAACGTCCCTCTCGTACGGCTTGCTGCAGGTCGGCATTCGTGGCGGCTACGATGCGGATATTCAGGGCAATGGTTTTTTCACCCCCCACCCGGTCGATCGTGCCCTCTTGCAGGCAGCGGAGCAGCTTTACCTGCATGGAGAGCGGCAACTCACCGAGTTTATCCAAAAAAACAGTGCCTCCATCACCTTGTTCGAGTTTTCCGGTTTTTCTGCCTACGGCACCTGTAAACGCGCCCTTTTCATGACCGAACAATTCACTTTCGAGCAGATTTTCGGGGATAGCGCCGCAATCGATGATGACCAGGGGTTTTCCGCAACGAGAGCTCAGACAGTGGATGGCATGCGCTGCCATTTCCTTGCCCGTGCCTGATGCGCCGGTAATCAGAACCGGGTAGTCATTGGTGCTGACCTTGCGAAGGGTCGCAAACAGATCGCGCATGGCGGTTGAAACCCCAATCATGCCATGCAGCGACATCGCCTGGTCGGCTTGATTCTGAAGGCGACGGTTGCTCGTTTCCAGCGCTTGCATACGGAAGCTGCGATTCAGAATAATTTGCAAAATTCTCAAGTCTATAGGTTTCGTACAAAAATCAACGGCACCCATCGATACCGCTTTCACGGCAATATCCTGTTCCGCGTGGCCGGTGATCACGACCACGCGCGTCATGGGACTCAGCCCGGGAAGCTCCTCGAGCAGCTTCAAACCTTCCACAGGGTTATCCGGCGAAGGGGGCAGGCCAAGATCGAGCGTTGCCACCGGGAATGCTCCCGAAATGAGCATTGCCCGCGCTTTGCGCGGGTCGTCGGAAACGGTAATCTCGTAATGATCGGCCAAGGACCATTTGAGCTGCTTGGCCAACATGGCTTCATCTTCGATGATCAGTAAGCGTTCCTTACCCACTCGCCGCGCTCCAGTTCGTTTTTCACTGCACTGATAAGGATTTAGACCTTTTTCATAGTCCTCCACGCAATAAACGCGTTCCGATGAAAACGGTCATCGTGGGTAGTCAACAGCATGTCTCCATTTGGTACTGAACACACCGGCGAAGACCGGTTTAGGAATGATACCCTTTTTTAACAGCGAATTCGCGCGGGTGTCAACAAAAGCCATGTTTCAGGGCAGGGTAACCGCCACCCTCCGGTCCGCACATAGGAAACTGCTTTTCGAACCACCCACCCGGATCACCGGGGTCTTACGTCACCTCATGCCCGTATCTCACTTGACCGAAGTGGATAACCAGATTCCTGAAATTGCTGCTATGAAAGCCTTGCATTCTTGTGCTAAAAAGAACTGTTTTGCTTCGTTTCATTTAATGCAAGGCCAAAACCGCAGAGATATGAGTATGTCTACATTGCGCACAAGCTATATCGGGAATACGTATTACAAAATCCTGCAAAACCATCTGCTCCTCCCAATTCAGAGAATTGGCCTGACCCCCGATCAATTGACGATGATCGGTGTGGCTCTGGCCGTTCTGGTGCCGTTTGGATTCATGTTGCACCCAGCCCTTGGCTGTCTATTCATAATGACTTCCGGTTTGGCGGATTCCCTGGATGGCCTGATGGCCCGCTGCCAACAACGCAGCTCGACTTTCGGAGCCTTTCTGGATTCCACCATCGACCGGGTATCGGACTTTTTTTATTTGAGCGGATTCTGGCTGCTGCTTTGGTCTCATCCCCAGAGGTTGTCCGCGACTTTGCTGATGTTGGCGGCATTGCTGCTGACACTGATGATCAGTTATGTAAAGGCCAGAGCCGAGAGCCTTGGCGCGGCTTGCCAGGTCGGCCTGATGGACAGGGCGGCACGCGTGGCGTATCTCATTGCGTGGGCATTTCTGATCGCCGTCATCCCCGGAACCTTTGCGATATGGATTGGTTTCCTTATCTATATCATCCTGGCTGTCGCCACCGTTGTACATCGCATCATCCATGTCCGACAACAATTGCTGCCATCTCACCGATCGACGCTTTAGCAGTTGCAATTCAGCTGATGTGTTCAATATTATCTAAGTGCGTTCAGCACGTACCATCCGACACGTGCCGCTTCAGGCAGTTCCGCAAGCCTTATAAGATGAACCCCAGGTTGAAGGAGATGCCCAACCGATGCCCAATATCAAAATCGCCATCGTTGGCGTAGGCAACTGCGCCAGCGCATTGACTCAGGGCCTTCATTACTACAAGGATAAATCACCCGAAAAAGCCATTGGCCTGATGCACTGGGAGATCGGCGGCTATCACCCCCATGACATTGAAGTTGTGGCGGCCTATGACATCGATCAACGCAAAGTGGGGAAAAAGTTGAGTGAAGCCATTTTCGCCAAGCCCAATTGTACAACCACTTTCTGCCCGAATTTGCCCGAATCCAATGTCATTGTCCAAATGGGCCGGGTCATGGACGGCATTTCGGAGCATATGCGGGATTTCGACACGCACCGCACGTTCGTCCAATCCGACCACCCGGAACCCGAGGCACGGACCATTATCGAGCGATTGAAAGAATGCGGCGCACAGGTACTGCTCAATTACCTGCCAGTCGGATCAGAGCTGGCCAGTCGGTTTTATGCCGAATGCGCGCTGGAGGCTGGCCTGGCTTTCATCAACAACATTCCGGTGTTTATTGCCAGTGATCCGCGGTGGGCCAGCCGTTTTGCAGAAAAAGGCATCCCTGTGATCGGCGACGATATCAAATCCCAATTGGGCGCGACGATCACCCATCGGGTGCTGACCGACCTATTTAAAAAAAGGGGCGTCAAACTCGAGCGGACCTATCAGCTCAACACGGGCGGCAACACCGATTTTCTCAACATGCTCAATCGCAATCGGTTGTCTTCCAAAAAAAAATCGAAAACCGAAGCTGTTCAATCGGTCATGGCCCATCCCTTAGACAGCGACAATATCCATATCGGTCCCAGCGACTATGTGCCCTGGCAAAATGACAACAAGGTGTGTTTCATCCGCATGGAAGGTCGTTTGTTCGGAGATGTGCCCATGAACCTGGAACTGCGCCTGTCCGTTGAAGACTCACCCAACTCGGCCGGCGTGGCCATCGATGCCATCCGCTGCGCCAAACTGGCCTTGGACCGGGGCGTGGGCGGCGCCCTCGAAGGCCCGTCCGCCTATTTCTGCAAACACCCGCCAAAGCAGTTCGATGATGATGAAGCCTACCATATGATTGAGGAATTCGTTAAGACACGGGTTGTTTGATCGTTCTCACTTGGGTCGCCGTCCTATTGCGAAATTGATCACCACGTCGCTTTTAGCGCCGCTGGCAAGACTCAACTTGGATTGATCGAACGAGACCCGGGCGGTCAGATTACCCGAACTCTGCAGTTTGTCGAGCGGCACTTTCTCTGTATAGAGGGTGCGGGTGTGTTCCATAATGCCTTCGGCGCCCAAAACTGAAATCTGGCTGGGCACCACCGTCGCGCTTTCCAGAATCAGTCCCTCCGGCAAAGCGCCGACCCAATCGATTTGGACAGGCACCTCCTTCAACACGGGCTTATCAAGGCTCACATCGACATCAGGCGGTTCAATACGATTCAGCCGCAAACCCGGCGGTAAAACGATGTTGCCGGCCGAAAGAATGAATGTATTCTGACCGTTAACCGCTTTGCTCAGATCCAGTTTGGCCTTCACCTGATCCGTGCGCAGGGAACTGATCAGGGCACTGGAGCCGCTCAGGTGCAGGCGCACGGTGTTTATCGAGGTGGAAACAATCTGCATATGAGGATCACGGTTCATATATTCCAAGGGGACCTCGAGGCTGGTCAAAGTTTCCATTCCTTTGGCGATGCTGAACCAAACTGCGATCATGCACAGCACACAGGCAACAGCGGCCGTCAAGAATTCCCTGCGCGCCGGCCGCGGGTCTTTGTTGTCGCGGCAGGTCATGCCCAGATGGTTGTCGAGGATTTTTTCGAGGGACAGATTGTCGTGAATCGCATCGAAAGAATTGCCTTTAACTGTGACGACCTGTCCCCTCTCTTCGGAAACGACGATCACCAGGGCATCTGTTTTTTCAGCCAGACCCGCGGCTGCGCGATGCCGCGTACCGTAATATTGGGGCAGATCATCACGCATGCTGAGCGGTAAAATGCCGGCCACACGGGTAATCCGGTTGTCCTTGATAATTGCTGCACCATCGTGCACCGGATTGCCATTGTAGAAAATCGAAACCAGCATCTCCTTGGAAACCAGTCCATCCCAGCGGACCCCCCCTTGGATGGTCTCATCCAGGTTTTCCTTCCCGAGAAGGACGATCAATGCCCCAATGCGATTGCGGGCCAAATCATACACCGCCTCGATGATGGCGTCGGTGGGGGTACGCTTGCCTTTCTGGGGAAACTCCCACAGCAGGGTACGCAAGTTTTTGGCCTGTAAAACGTTGCGGATTTCATTGCGAAAAACAATGACGATGATCAGAGCCGCACCGGCAATGATGCCCTGCATGGCCCAACTGGTGACGATCAGGCCCAGTGCAACGGCGATGCGCTGAAACAACCACAGCAGCCCAATGCCGGCCAACACGCGGATCACGTTGGTGCCGCGGAATAATACCCACAAGCGGAACAGGATATAACTGTTCAGGAGAATGTCGATGACATCTTGCCACCGGATGGTCGATAGAAATAAAAGCATAGGGTCATCTCAGTGCAGTCAGGCAGGCCATCGTCAATAGCCCATTAAGTTGCGGTAAATCCTCGATACGTTTCATTTGGTGATTCATCAAAATCCATAAATAGGATATAGATGCGCGACAGGGCTTGAATCTGAGCATGCATTTGAAGATCACTGATGTAAAAAATCGACTACCCACGTTAATCGGTTACACTGAATCGCAACGTCTTGATCATTTGATTGCGTGCATCCCAAACCTCCACCCGCCAGGGACCTTTGTCGTCCTCGCGCAACTGGACGCTGCTATAAGTTGACCATTTGGGCGGTTTGAGGGTCAAGCGCTTCACCGTGACCAGTTCATCGCGCCGATACCATTTGTGTTCCACAAATGTGGTATCGGACACGTCGTCGAAGGACGTGTAGCAGGAAATTTTGACCGCCCTGATGGAAAAAGCCACGGAGATATATTTGGGTTCATACCCCGTGATGGATTCGCACATGACCGCGCGCACCAGTTTGCATGCGCGCGCCTCTTCCTCCGGGGGTTCATCCGCGCGGCCATATGCGGTCAAAGCGATCACCAATAATAGTGCCACTGCGTATCGTGCCGTTTGCATCATGCTCTATTACTAACCAAAACTTCGATTTTTGAAAAGGAGAATTAAGCCGGTCGGATTTTAAATAGATGCCATCACGACCTGCGCAGCAAGTCGGACAAGGTTTTTTCGGTGATATCCTCCTTGTCGATCCGACGTTCTTGCAGCATCTGAACGGTGCTCTTATCGACCACCCATCCAAATCCGAGTTCGTCGAAATAAATGATCTCTTTCGGGGTCATCTGGAGTGAACCTTTTTGAGAATGATCGTTCTTCAATGATGTATTCAGCTTGCACCCTATTATCGCCAATACGGAAAGGATCTTTAATTTTTTTCCTTGTCGCGCCGGTCACGATTGGCGTTCACGCCGTATCTCACTTGACCGAAGTGGATAACCAGATTTTCCTTTTGCGCGCTGTCGCGACGCGTATCCGGCAACTCGCCACAAGATGTGACCCCACATCTAAATGCGGTCGCCCCTGAACGGCAACCACGGGCAACCACGTACCTGTTTGACAGGCGGATAAAGGATCCTTTAAAGTAGATCGATTCTGTCCGAAGGTCATCACACAATCTTCCAAGGAGAAACATGTGAACAAGGAAGCTACCGGGCAAAAGGCTACGGACCGACGGACGGTATGGGGGTGGGCCCTGTATGATTGGGCCAATTCCGCTTTTGCCACGACCGTCATGGCGGCATTCTTTCCAGTGTTCTTTAAGCAGCAATGGAATTGGGGGGTAGATGTCAACCTGGGCACGGCGCGACTGGGGCTGGGCAATGCCGCAGCCAGTCTGATCGTGGCGCTGATGGCACCTCTGCTGGGCGCCATTGCCGACCGTAGCGGACGGCGCAAGCGCTTCCTCATCGCTTTCTGCTATTTGGGCGTCTTGATGACCGCGACGCTCGCCTTGATTCCAAAGGGGCAATGGGCTCTGGCCCTGTTGGTGTATATTCTCGGCTATATCGGGTTTTCGGGTGCCAACATCTTTTATGATGCCCTTCTGCCCCAAGTGGCCCCCGCAGACCGGATTGACCAGATATCGAGCCTGGGATTCGCGATGGGGTATCTGGGCGGCGGACTGCTGCTGGTTCTCAATGTGATGATGGCGCTCAAGCCTGCTATGTTTGGCATCCCCGACGCCGCGATGGCTGTACGCCTGGCCTTTGCCAGCGTGGCGATCTGGTGGGGCGCTTTTGCCGCTTTCACTTTTATCTGGATCCCTGCTGATCCGGTCAGCGTCCGTCCGCCTGTGAGAAAACAGATCGCAGTGGGATGGCGCCAACTGCTCACCACATTTCGGAAGATCCGCCAACTGCGAACCGCATTTTTATTCCTGCTGGCATATTGGTGCTACATCGACGGCGTAGACACAATCATAAAGATGGCCGTCGATTTTGGCATGTCGTTGGGCTTCGACTTCAAAGACTTGATCGCCGCTTTGTTGATCACCCAGTTCATCGGTTTTCCCTCAGCCTTGCTTTTCGGCCACCTGGGCAAACATTGGGGCGTGCGTCGCTCTATCTACCTGGCATTATGTATTTATATGCTGGTAACCCTCTGGGGCGCCACAATGACCCATGTATACGAGTTTTACGTTCTGGCCGCGGTGATCGGCCTGGTGCAGGGCGGCATTCAGGCCTTGAGCCGTTCCTATTACGCGCGATTTATCCCACATCGTCAAAGTGCGGAGTTTTATGGTTTCTACAACATGCTCGGAAAATTCGCCGCCATTATCGGGCCGGCAATGATGGGTGTAACAGGCCTGTTTGCCAAACGGCTCTTGCTGCCGGCCTCCCCGTCCCCCGAACAGATCGAGGCCATTGGCAGGACCGCCACGCGGGCCAGTATACTGGCCGTGCTGCTGCTGTTCGCCGCCGGAGCCCTGCTGCTTTATTTTGTAGACGAAAAAAAGGGCAAAGCCGAAGCCGAACGAATGAACCAAACCGATACCGGGACTTAACCACCCGTTCCCCAGCCCCCTGCATTGCGGGCAGGTTGATCGGAATCGCCGGCTCCGTGGTCAGAGGACATACCTGATCACCAGAAATATCTGCCATCCAATCACCGCAGCAAATAAGGCGCTGAACAACGAGAGCAGATCGCGCATGCAAAGGTTCAAAAAGGGTATGAACGCATAATTGAGCATGACCACAATGAGTAGCGCGCCGGCCGTGAGCAGGTATTTGACTACAATAAACGAGAGCCGGCCTTTTTCAAGAAAGTAGGCCATCACGGGATTCAATTCCACCGCCCCGTGATCCAGCAGGAAAAGCGTCAACACGGCATCCGTGATACTGAGTACCAGAATCAGGACAAAAGGTGCCAGCATCGCGTTGCCATACCGATCCAACAAGATGATGCGGCGCCGGTCGGAATCGCGCCGCACGTTGCTGCGCCGGCCGTGGCCAAGAAACGCCCGTATACCGGGCAATCGCTGCCGGCGTCGATCCGCGCCGCCGCGACGCATGGTTGTGTCCGTTTGGTCCATGTGACGAAATTGACCATTCCTGCATTTTTTGCAAGGGGCAGCCGATCAAACAGAATTGACCGCAGCTAAACTTTTTCAGCGAACTGGCGATAAAGAGCAAGGGGCTATGTTTAGGTGCGGGAGGGTTTTCTGCTACCATTCGTTTAAAAGGAACTGCACTGATCATGGATGAAAAAGCGGTGGTCCTGGATACTGAAGCGCAAAAGTTATTCGAACAATTCGGCGGCCTGCAAGCCTTTCAAAAAGGCGCCCCAAGTGTCGAGCGCCTGGCCAACAGCCTGTTGGAAGAACAGAAGCGCCATGATGCTGTCCGCATTCTCATGGTTCAAGCCACCTGGCTGCTCAGCCGCTACCTGGCCGACGAGCGCCTTTGCGCCATGGATGCCCAGACAACAAGAGTGCCCGCCTATTTAAACGATATTTTGACCAAACTCGCCAAAACGCCTGGCTCCCTGGGATGCATGATGATTCGTTATCGTGGGAATTCAGGCAACCCTGAAATACTGGACAAATTCGACTATGAGGTGGTTTTCGGCCACACCTGCGTGGACAGCGGCATCGTTCCCAAGATGGTCCGCCGCAATGGTGGCAAATGGGCAAAGTTGCCGGACCAGCTGCTCAAAGCATACATGGCTTTGTCCGACTATGGGGTCAATAACATCTTCGTCCGCTTGCCCTGCCCCTCCTCCAACGATTTGCCCAACATCCAGTTGTGCATGAAAATATTATCCGGTTTCCGCAGCGGCCGCCAAAGCGGCGGCCCGATTCAGATTCAAAATGCATCGGGGCAAATAACCGTTCCAGTCATCAAGGATGAACATTTGTTCCCTGATCCCAACCTGACCCTGATGGGCGGTCTGAACCGCTTCAGCGCCAAAGCCATGGAAACACTGGTTGACAAGATCGATCAGTGGCTGAGACAACAAAACACCGCGGACACGAAGATCAGCCAGTATGCCGGAATCTACAATGCCGCACTTGAGTTTCCCAAAATCCGCGCCAAGGTCCAGCAGCCGCCGGTCGAGATGAACAATATCAAATGGTTGCTCAACAAAAACGAAAACCAGGTCGTTTCCCCTGAAAAAGCGCATGTGGCCAAACTGGTGTTGGATATCGCAGGGAAATCCCCCCATCAGGTGGCCAAAATGATCCAGAGCGTCTATGGCGATGATTATGCCAAGGCCACCAAAAGCATTTTGGGCGAACGGCTGCATCTGTCATCCGACCTGCTCGAGGCGGCCCAGCGGCAGACCCATGAACCGGCTTTGTCCAAGGAAGTTCTGGGCAACCTGCAGATGCGCCTCGATCAGGTCAAAGATCATGTCATGGACGATATCCACGTGATCGCCGACACGGGCGCCGAGCGCCTGCAAGGCAAAACCCCGCCGCGGGAAGCCGTTCATAAAGATATCTACAACATGGTCTCTTTTTACAAGGGACGCTCGGCCACCCGCAAAAAAATGGTGGGCATGGTCTGCCGATCGATCGTTTTCAGCGATCATGACTACGCGATCCTGGCCAAAGATTTTCGCATTTCACTGCAGGATGCCCAGGCCCTGGTGAAGAAGCTGAAAAACTGTTTCAACGAGGAGGGACGCTTCAAAAAAAGCGCTTTTTCAGAAGCCGTGCCGCATTTTCAACGCTATGAGCAAAAAATCTTCCATTTTCTATGGCACCATATGAAAGATGTGGTGCAACCCCCGGACCGCGCGGCGTTCCTTAATGCGCTGCAAGCTTTGACCACCCAAATGGATCAACCCAAGAAAGCTTTCAAAATCCTGCTTGAAGACTTTTGCAGCGAGCCGGAAACCATTCAGTTTTCAGACAACAAGGCAATCATGCTGGCCAATCTGATCGTGCATCGGAACAAGCTCATGACCGATTACGATATCACGCCCGAAGACATTGTGCTTACCCGCCACAACTTCGATCCGATGGTCGTGCAGTATGCCGCCTGGCGTATCGAGCAGGACCACGAAGCCTTTTCCACCAAAGTGCAAACGATCCACAACCAATTGGCTGAAGCGCTAAAATTGGGGCATACAGTCGCTCAGCGAATACCCGCAGCCATTTTGCTCAACCTGGAACGCGAACTTTACATCTTCCTTTCTTTGGTGGAATGCGACACGAGCAAAACGATATTACAATCGGCGGTGGCCGAATATGGGGATCCCGACGCAGACCTGTACCACAGCAAAGAGAGCGAAAACTGCCTGGGCCCGCTGCTGCAGAACCTGCGCGTGAGCTTGCGCGGCATTGGCAGCATCGGCGGCATGGCCGATATTTCCCTGCTGGAAAACGTCAAAACCCATGAAGAAACGTTTGGACGTCTCAAAAACGATCGCCATTACCGTGCCCAGGTGCGCCTGTTGACCGAGTGGGTCGATGAAGCCATCAAGCTGATCAAGTTCCGGGTATGATAGAAATCGCCTTTGTGTTGTTTGAGGCTACTGGGATGCCCCTGTCCCCTCACGGCCCCGGCGTTCTTCCATGCGTGCCTTCAAATTTGGGAAGCGGTTCAAATCGGTGTGCGGCAAAAACAGCGCCGCGATGTAATTATCCATATAGGAGGGTGTCTCGGATAACTCGAAGTTGGTCATCATGTTGGTCACACCGACCACCTCCTGGCGCACGCTATTGGTCAGGGCGCTCATGCGAGCGCCCAGCAATGAACTGTTGCCCGCGTAAATCACTTTTTCCGGGGGCACTTCGGGTAACAGACCGATGATCATGGCGCGATCCAGGTCGACGAAACTGCCGAAACCGCCGGCCAGTATGATCTGCTCCACATCATCGATCCCCATGCCCACTTCCTTGAGCAGCGTCACGCAGCCGCTGTAGATGGCGCCCTTGGCCCGGATCAGGTTTTCAATATCAATCTCGTTGATGGTAATATCGCGATCAATCTGGGTGGTATCGCGGTAGGCCAGCACATATTCGTAGATATTATCTTTTCCGCGGATGCGTTCGGTTTTCAGATTGCGGTCAAACTTGCCCTGGTGGTCGATTACACCGCTTTCAAACAGTGTGGCGACAATAACGATCAGGGCGGAGCCGCAGATGCCCTTGGGGCGTACGTTGCCAATGGTGGTGATCATCGGCTCCAACGTTTCCGGGTTGATGGAAAAATCCTCGATGGCGCCTCGGGCAGCGCGCATGCCGAACTGGATGCCGCCCCCTTCGAATGCCGGCCCGGCGCTGCACGCCGCGCAGGCCATCCAGTCCTTGTTGCCGATGACCACTTCGGCATTGGTGCCGATATCCATGAAGAGGGTCAGTTTATCTGTCCGGTACATGCCCGAGCCCATGACCCCGGCCACGATGTCACCACCCACGTAGCTGGACACCTGGGGATAGACCAGGGCAGTCACATGCGAATCCAGGGCAAATCCCAAATCGGTGGCCCGGATGGGCGGATAGATGCTGGCCGTGGGTACGTATGGCGAACGGCGGATATAGCGCGGTTCGACCGATAGCAACAGCTGCGTCATGGTGGTATTGCCCGCCAGCGTGATCAGCGATATATCCTCACGGTTCACCTTGGACCTTTTCAGGATCGCTTCGATGACCTGGTTGGCAGTGCCGATGACCACCCGCTGCAATGTCTCGAGCCCATCCGGCTTTTCGGCATACATGATGCGCGTGATGACATCCTCGCCATAGCTGATTTGGGCGTTGAACTCGCCATGTTCCGCCAAAACCTTTCCGGATACCAGGTCCACCAGTTGCCCGTATACCGTCGTCGTGCCGATGTCCATGGCCACGCCATAATGGTGCGCGGTCGTGTCACCCGCCTGCACATTGATGATTTGGGTCTTGCCCGAGCTGCGTACCGGGCGGGCCAATGTCACGGTCACCTTAAAATCCTGCTCACGGAAAACCGTGGGAATTTTTCGAATGACCGGCAACTGCACTTCAACGCGATGCTCGTTATTTTCGATACGCAAATGGTTGACCAAACGCGAGACATCGGGCAGGTGATCTTGTGCATCCGGGGGCGTCAGTTCCAGGTACATCTTTTCGACGGCCGGCAGAAACAATCCCTGTTCTTTGAGTTCTTCCAGTCCGATCTGCTGGACGGTGGCCGTGCGGCGGGGTCCCCGGCGCTTCAACACGGAGGCATCGACGACCGATTCCACCGGCACGCGCACGGTCACATCGGAGTTGACAGCCGTTTTGCAAGCCAGACAGTACCCCTTGGCGCGATCATCGGCGCTGATCCGTTCGGAAGGCTCGCTATCGGTCTGTCCCGTTTCGATGATCACGCGACATTTGCCACATACCCCATCTCCGCCGCACGATGCATTGATGTGGACACCCGCAGCCATCGCGGCACGCAAAACGGTTTCGCCCTTGGGGACGTCGATGGCGATATTGCCTGGAAGAAAAGTAACTTGCACGTTGCTCATGGCGACTCCTTGTCTGTCGGCGTATCGGTATGTTCGAATGAGGCATTCCCACCGATTTGTCAGCCTGCTACCATACCCAATTTCTTCTCGGGTTAAAACCCAAATCAACGCAATGCCCAGCGCAATCGCATTTAAAAGAGCGTCCCGCAAGGCGGCGGCCCCACCAGGCGGATCTGGAACCCGATAGTCGCCTTCATAACTGAACGCCTGAATACTATTCCAAGTGGACAATGGCCATCCGGATGGTATAATTCGATTTTGGAAAAGCAAGACAAAAACGGAAGCCCTGGAGAAAATGACATCATGCAGTGGTCGCCCGAAGCAGAAGAAGCCATTCGAAAAGTTCCTTTTTTTGTGCGCAAACGCGTGCGCGCCCGGGTCGAAAGCGAGGCCTTACAGGATGGTAAAACGGTGATCTCCCTGGCCGATGTCATGGCCACCCAGAAACGTTATCTTTCAGGCATGGCTTCTGAAATAAAAGGGTATCAGCTTGATACGTGCTTCGGTCCGAGCGGTTGCCCCCACCGCATTCAACTTCCCGGACCCCCATTGGCAGAGAGACTCGAAAAGCTGCTCCAAGCGGAAAATCTTCTCGGGTTTTTGAAATCCAAGGGTATAGGCGATTTGAAATTTCACCATGAGTTTCGCATCACTTTGGCCGATTGCCCCAATGCCTGTTCGCAACCTCAGATCAAGGATATCGGCATCATCGCGGCCCTATTGCCCGGCAAGAGCCCAGCCGATTGCAGCGCCTGCGAAGCTTGCGTGGGCACCTGCCGTGAAGATGCCCTCCGGATCGATCCGAGCGTCCCCGCGCCGGTCATCGATGTGCAGCGTTGCGTCGCCTGCGGACAGTGCATCGCGGTTTGCCCCACGGGAACGATGATCGAAAGCGTTAAAGGCTATCGCATTCAACTCGGCGGCAAACTGGGGCGACATCCGCAACTCGCCCACGAACTTCCCGGCCTTTACGACGCGGACACCGTCCTTGACATTGTTGCGGCATGTCTCAATTTATACAAAATCAAAAACCGGCACGGTGAGCGCTTTGGCGTGTTGCTTGCGCAAGCCGATCTTACCCGAATGGCGGACACCTTCATCTCCCGCGCATTAAAGTGACACAGGAAAGACATTTATGGGCCAAAAACAGTGGTTTCGACTGCCGATCGATACGAGCGCATTTCAACGTTTCTTTCACCACGAAGTCACCGGCAGCCTGCCCTTGTTCTTGGCCACGGCCGTCGCCCTCATCTGGGCCAATCTCTCTTTTACGTCCTACGAACATATTTGGCATGCCGAATTGAGTGTGCGCATCGGCCCTTATGCCGTTACCAAGTCCCTGGCGCACTGGATCGATGAAGCCCTGATGGTGCTTTTCTTTTTTATTGTCGGCCTGGAGATCAAATACGAAATACTGGTAGGCGAACTGGCGTCGTTTAAAAAAGCCTTATTGCCGGTGGTGGCCGCGGTGGGCGGCATGGTAGTGCCGGCCGGATTTTATGTGTTCTTCAATTATGGGGAACCGACCTTGCGGGGCTGGGGCATCCCCATGGCCACGGACATTGCTTTTGCACTGGCGGTTCTGGCACTGTTGAGCCGACGTGTCCCCGTAGGTTTAAGGGTTTTCCTGTCCGCCCTGGCCATTGCCGACGACCTTGGCGCTGTCATGGTCATCGCCATTTTTTATACCCAGCAGATCGCATGGTACTATCTGCTGGCAGCGGCTGGATTTCTCGCTCTGATGTTAATCGCCAATCGCCTCTGGGTCCATAGTGTGCTGGTCTACGCGGTGCTGGGCCTCGGGGTGTGGGCCGCTTTCCTGGGATCGGGTGTGCATGCGACCGTGGCCGGCGTGCTGGTGGCCATGGTCATACCGGCACGCGGGCGGTACGCAACCTATATCTTCGTCGATAATGTGCAGCGCAACCTGGACCGCTTTCAATGCGAAGCGGATGACTGCGGCCATTCGATCCTGCTCAACAACCGGCATCTGGAGGCGGTCAGGTCAATCGAAGAAAGCTGTCTTGACGTCGAAACGCCGTTGCAGCGCATGGAAAACGGACTGCACGGCTGGGTGACTTACCTGATCATCCCTTTGTTTGCACTCGCCAACGCCGGCCTGTATCTCGGCGACATCAACCTTTCCGAAGCACTGGCCCATCCCATAACGCTGGGCGTGTTTGTCGGTCTATTTATCGGCAAACCTCTGGGGATCACCTTTTTTACGCTTGTGGCCGCCCGTTTGCTTAAAATCGACATGCCCCAGGGGGTGACCGCCCGCCATATCGTCGGCGCCGGCTGCCTGGCCGGCATCGGCTTTACCATGTCGCTCTTTATCAGCGGACTTTCATTTGCCGAACCCTACATGGCGGACCTTGCCAAGTTGGGCATACTGGGCGCATCCGCGCTGGCGGCCGTCGCAGGAATGCTTGTGCTTTTCCCAGGCCGCCCGGCCGCGACAACCCTCATTAAACATTCCTAAGCTTGTATTCGTGAGACCATGTGTTCAGGGTTTGCGCCAGCGGGTGCTGAATCCCCTTTTGTGAAGAATCTGAATACCCTGGTCCAGATGCAAACCGACCGAGACCACGCTGTGCGCGTCGTCACCGGGCACCACGGCAATGCCCATATAAAGGGCCTGCGCCAGAATAGGTTGACACAGGTAAGGTTCCATCGCCCCTTTTGCCAGGGCCGCCACGTTGTAATCCAGAATCAAATCCATTTCCCGGATCAATTCCAGATTACGCTTGATGCGCTTCTGGACCTCCGGCAGGATCAAATGACGTCGATAGTTCGGATCGAAGATCCGGATCAGATCGAAGTGGCCGACCACCAGTGGACAGAGCGCTTGGATCAGAGCGTACTGCCTGTCAAAATAAGCGCAATACAGGGCCTCGATGCCTCCGACCGCCGCGACCGCCTGCTGATACGCCTCGGCGCTGTAGTCAAAGGGGATATCGGCCACATGATGCACGCTGCCCAAGATGTAATCCGGCGCGTGCCGCGCAACCAACTGCTTCGCGAGATCGATCGCACCGGTCGTATCCTCGGTTTCGAAGCCGACCCGGATGTCCATTTGAGCGGCATACGCCGCCTGCAACCGACGCGCCTCGGCCATATAACGGTCGAACCGCTCGGCCATGGCGGCCGCCGTCAGCCCGGCCTGGCGCTCTTCCGGAAACAGAAAAGCGTCGGCGGCCGGCGGCATGTGCTCAGTCAGCCCCACCCAGACAAAACCCTGATCGATGTAAGCCCGCACCATCTCTTCCAAAGTGTTCTGGGCATGATTGCAGAATTCACCGCTATGGCCCCCATGTATCGAAACTCGTTCAATCGTCATCGCGCCTCGCGCTTTCTTTTATATAGTTTGGTTATCCACTTCGCTCAAGTGAGATACGGGCGTGGGGTAGGAAACCCCCGGTGATCCGGGTGGTGGTCCGCGCCACCATCCATTCGATCAAGTGAGGCTATAAGGCATGCTCCGGACGGGCCGCAAACTCGCTGCGCTCAAACAGTGCGGCCCAATGTCCTGCGCACACCTTATGCCTCACTAAATCTCACGGCTGACGTGGCGCGGACCACCCACCCGGATCACCTCCTCCGTGCCAATTCCGAAAGTGGTACCTTATCCAAAAGCATGCAGGTAAAAGTTTCCAACACGTGGAGGTGAGCATATCAAACCGACAGAATACCTCCCTTTACACTTTAAACTTTACACTTAACACTTCGCCGATAGTCACTGGAGCAAACTGCATAACCAAATTCCTTTATTATGGGATGTAGACAACCGCCAGCAGCTTCATAGCCATTCCAATACTATCGACAGTATCCGATTGCCATCCAGCGGTCCATCCGTATTTTTAGCCGCATCGACCGCTTGCCAGGAAGAATCTTCGCTGATATGGTTTTAGCAGGCACTCCGATGCATCCTCCTCATGAATGCTGTTTCAGGCCCACCCCGCGTTTTCACCATCGTAACAGAAATTCTCCACCTTTCGGCACGGTAATCCACCTTCGTGTAAACGCTGGTCTCTGCCCTGTGCGACATCCTGTTTCCCAGTGTGCCGTAACCCGCCACAACTCCCAAAAGAAAGGATCGTAAACATGCTCGACTTTCGCTTGACGTCCGAACAGGAGCATCTCCGCCAGGAAGCGCGGAACTTCGCTCTGCGCGAATTGTTACCGGTTGCCTGGTACTATGACGAGATCGATGCCACGCCCATACCGGTCATTCGCAAAGCCTACGATGCCGGTCTCATCAATCTGGACATACCGACCCGATATGGCGGCCGGGGGCTGGGACTCGTCGAAGCGACCCTTTGCACGGAAGAGATGGCTGCGGCCTGCTCCGGGTTGGCCACATCGCTTTTCGATAACTCATTGGGCATGGAGCCCTTGCTGATGTCCGTCAATGACGCCGCCAAGGAGAAATACCTTCCCAAAATTGCCAAAGAATTCAAAATGATCTGCTTTGCAACATCCGAACCCACCATGGGATCGGATGTTGCCGGCATGCGCTGCCAGGCCGACGAAGACGGCGGCGACTACATTCTCAACGGCACCAAGTACTGGATCACCAATGGGGCTATAGCCGATTATGCGTCTGTTTTCGCCACCGTGGACAGGAAAGCGAAACACGCCGGCATATGCGCCTTTCTGGTCGAAATGAACTGGCCGGGTGTGACCGTTGGCCGAACGATCCCCAAGATGGGCCAGCGCTGCTCGAATACAGTCGGAATCCATTTCGAAAATGTACGCGTGCCCAAAGAAAATGTGTTGGCTCCGCCCGGAGAGGGATTCGTGCTGGCCATGCGTACATTTGCCCGCACCCGTCCGACCATCGGCGCCTTCGGTGTGGGGGCGGCCCGCTCCGCCCTGGAGTACGCCCTCGATTATGCTAAAAAACGGCGCGCCTTCGGCATGGCCATCAGTACCTTTCAGGCGATTCAATTCAAATTGGCCGAGATGTTTCAAAAGGTGGAAACCGCCCGCCTGCTGACCTGGAAATCAGCCTGGGAGACCGATCAGGGCGTCGATGCCAATCTCAGCGCCTCCATTGCCAAGTTGTACGCCACCGAGGCCGCCCTGGAGGTCGTCAACGAAGCTTTGCAGGTATTTGCCGGATACGGCTATACGAAAATGTTTCCCGTAGAAAAAATTTTTCGCGATGTTCGCCTGCTGCGCATTTATGAAGGCACCAGCGAAATTCAGCGAGTGGTGTTGGCCAGCCACCTGCTCACCGAGTATCAACCCATTATGCCGCCCCTGGAAGATCTGCCTTTACACCGCGAATTCGATCCATTGGACCCGATGGCTGCCAAGGCAGGTCAAAATGTCTGGCGTTGCCGCATATGCGGTCACGTCCACTATGGCGATCACCCGCCGGATGTGTGCCCATACTGCTTTTTCCCCCCATCCGCGTTCAAACGCATCGAAACGCCGCCTACCGGGTCGTAAATGGGAAGGAAAGGGTAGCACTTCGTTTGAGAGTACGCTCGATATCGCATCAATATAAAGAATTCCCCCTATGGCGTCTTACCCGGGAGTTCATATTGTATGTTTCGACTATCGGTTTTTCTCCCGGCGGGTCTTTCCATTGTGTATCCACAATTAAAGTCACCATTAACCTACGCACAGGAGGGTGGTATTATGCGTTTAAAAAAACTATTACTTTGCACTTTGGCTGGGCTGCTTTGCTTGTCAATGACTTCATGCGCTGCTGTTGTGGCGGGCGGTGCGGGTGCAGCCGCAGCCTACACCTACATTTCGGGATGGCTGGGCCGGGACTATGACGCATCATTGGCGGATGCCTATCAGGCGTCGCTCGACGCATTGGAGAAAAATAAATTAAAGGTGGTAGAGAAGAATCGAGAGATGGCCTCCGCTACCATCAAAGCCGAATCTGCGGAGCAAACCTACTGGATCAAACTGGAATCCAAAGGTGAAAAACTGACCAATGTCGCGGTGCGTTCCGGTCTTATCGGCGATGAGTCGGCATCGAAAAAGCTACACCGCGATATCGAAGCCAACTTATAAGATAAGAGTTAATCGCACCAAAGGAGGAACTATGCAAGTCAAACAACGTGGAAGGTGGAAAATCGGGGCGATGGCTGCCTTGATGGTCGCTTTGCTGGCACTTGCCGGCTGCGCGTCCGTCGATAAAGGTGCAGCTCGCAAGAACATCGGCAGCGCGGAATCGGCTATCGCGCAGGCCGACACCAATCAAGCCAACCGGTACGCCCCCCTCGAATTGAAGGTGGCTCAGGAAAAACTGGCGCAGGCCAATATCGCTTTCGCCAATGAAGAGTACAAAAAAGCCGAGTATCTTTCCGAAGAGTCCTTGGTCAATGCCCAGTTAGCCTCCGCCAAATCCGAAACCGCCAGGACCCAAACCATGGTGCAGGCGTTGCGGGAAAGTATTTCCAGCCTTCGCCAGGAAATCGAGCACAACGATTCCATGCGATAAATGTAAAAGGAGGGTATCAATGAAACCAGTATCAACATTGGGCATTTTTGTGGCAGCCGGACTCATCGCGGTTGGCTGTGCCACCCCACAGTCCCAGGAACTCCAACAGGCCGAGTCATCCTACTCGCAGGCGCAAAACAATGAAACCATCAACAGACATGCGCCCGTTGCATTGCGCGAAGCCAAGCAGGACCTGGACAGGGCCAAAGCTGCTGATGAGGTGGAAGAACAGAAACACTTTGCCTATCTGGCGCAAAAGAAGATAGAACTCGCCCAGAATCAAGCGACTCAAGCCAACTCGCGGGAAGAAGTGGCCAACCTTCAGCAGCAACAAGATGAATTTTTGCTGGCGATGCGACGGCAACAGGCCGATCAGGCCCGCGCGGAAGCCGAACAAGCCCAGCAGCAACTGCAAACCTATCAGTCCCGCGAAAGAGAGCAGGAACTGACCCGTGCCCAGCAGGAAGCGCAAGAGGCCCAATCCGAGCTTCAGCAACTGCGCGAGCAAATGTCCGACATGGACGCGAAACAGACCGATCGAGGAACAGTGCTGACGCTCTCGGGGGTGGTCTTCGAGACGGATAAGGCTGAATTGAAATCCGGGGCTGAACGCAATCTTTCACAGTTGGCCGATTATCTACGCGAAAATCCGGACAGGAACATCAGGGTGGAGGGGTTCACCGACAGCACCGGCAGCGCTGAGTACAACCAGGCACTGTCCGAGCGGCGTGCCCTGGAAGTGGCGCGAGCACTCCAAAACCAGGGTATTTCCCCGGACCGGATAAGCACCAGGGGACTGGGGCAAGATTATCCTGTGGCCTCAAATGCTACACCCGCCGGACGGCAACAAAACAGAAGAGTGGAGATCACGATCCTGAATTCCGGCCAGCAAGAGCAATCGCCGCAAGAGGGGCGAGGCAGGATGTGATGTGACGAAAAGTGTAAAGTGTAAAGTTTTAAGTTAAGGCATTCTTCCCAATAATGGGAAAACGGACATACGAATCGTTTACCTTAGCAAGGGCCTGCAGCGGATAACCTTGGCGCGATGCGGTGCACATGACAGTTGTGGATGAGAGGTTCCCAATGGATGTTGAGCGGTTGACGAACCAGGTCCGGCGCAATTGCGATATTTCGGATGCCCGACATGCCGGTCTTTACTCCATTTGCGGTCTGGCCTTGCGTCTGCGCGATCTCTATAAATGGACACGACGGCTGTTGCCCTGGCAGGAAGATGAAGCCGGCCTGGTGCTCGAATGGATTGGCAACAAAGAGGATCAGTGGGAATCCATGGCCGAAGAGGATTTTGGCCCTCTGAGCATCGGGTCGCACACGTTCGACCCGTTCGATACCGAGGCCGTCAATGCCGCGTTGGCACCCCACGGCTTATTTTACGGGGCGGGTTATGCGTACAGCCTAAAACCGACATTTTTCCTGGCGGTCGTAATAGACCGCGAGTGTGTTCACGGTAAGGTCGTATGGCAACTTGGACGTGAATTGGCCCGCGACCTGCTGACTTTGCCTGCGTTTTCCCAGGATGACCAGGTGGTGCTGCGCACCGAAGCCGCACGCATGTTCGTATGGGACCAGATGATTTACGTCCGGAGCGCAGGACGTCCGGCGCTGGCTTTTGCGCTAAACGAA
Source organism: Desulfatitalea sp. BRH_c12 (assembly GCA_000961655.1). Taxonomy (GTDB): domain Bacteria; phylum Desulfobacterota; class Desulfobacteria; order Desulfobacterales; family Desulfosarcinaceae; genus Desulfatitalea. Next base: position 13,737 of record LADR01000013.1, on the reverse strand, counting down.
TGCTGCGCTCTGAGCGACATCAATCCGGATTCCCTGCGCCCCCATCTGGATACGATAATGGCCGTTCAACGCCATGCCTACATCCGTCATGAGCTCGGAGAGATAGCCGAAGAGATCTTCGATCGCGACATTTGGCGCCAAATGCTCTCCGATTTTCCGCATACACCCGTCGAACTGCTGATCCGCACCCTCAAAGACGCATTGGCCGATACCGGCCCGGACGGCCCGTTGCGCTATTTCATCGAACAACGCAGCCGGGCCGGGCTGGGGTTTTACATGGCCTTCGGCAGCGGCCTGACCCCGCTTCTTTTCGGCCCCTTGAAAACCGCCTTCGACGCCTTCATGCACTATCCTGACTGGGATGCCATGACCCAGGCCGTTGACGACGCCCACCGTAGCGCCGCCACCTATACCCGAGAGATCATAGACCTGTATGCAGCCGCCTCCCAAGGCAAGGGATTGCCTTGGGCCCAAGCGGCCATCGAAAAGACACTCCAAACCAGGGGCATTCTGCGTTAATTTTGATATGGTCGGGCTCCTTTACTTACGAATTCAACTTTCGGGTTCCAAACGCCGGTGCGCCGGGCGGGTGGTCCGCGCCACACGCCATTTCGCTCAAATGAGGCTAAAGGTGTGCGTAGGGTTGGGCCGCAAACTCGCTGGCGCTCAAACAGTGCGGCCAAAACACCCTACGCACACCTTAAACCTCACTAAAGCTCATGGCTGACTATGGCGTGGACCACCCGCCCGGCACACCTCACTACGTGCCAATCCCGCATACACTTCGCCAATGGTCACTGGAGCGAACTGGATAAAGTGTTATTCTGTCGCGCGCGGTCATTCAACAACTCAACGCGTGACGATTTGACGGCTTAACGACGCCACGCATCAATGACCCGATAGATAAACGAAATCCAAATCAACGAATCCCGATTTGCCGATTCAACCATTTCAGTGTATGTATCCTTACCGATGCCAACCCGAATTCCGGGAAAGAGGAGTGTATGGATACCCAGTATGTCGCACAACAGGCCCGGCAGGCCGCCATCCGCATGGCAGCCCTGGATGCCGAAACCAAGAACAATGCCCTGGCGGAAATCGTCGCCGCTTTAGAGGCCGAAAAAGCAGCTATCATCGCCGCCAATCAAGACGATCTGGCCCAAGCCGAAACAGAGGGATTGGCTGCGCCCCTGCTCAAGCGGCTGCGCTTTGATGAAAGCAAGATCATGGAGGCCTGCGCCGGGCTGCTCAGCCTGATGCAATTACCCGATCCGGTCGGCGTTACCCTGAGCGCCACCGAACTGGACCAGGAGTTGGAGCTTTACAAGGTCAGCCGACCCATCGGTGTGATCGGGGTCATTTTCGAGTCACGGCCGGACGCCCTGGTCCAGATATCCTCCCTTTGCCTGAAAAGCGGCAATGCCGTCATGCTCAAAGGCGGCAGCGAAGCCGCCCGAACCAACCGCCTTCTGGCCGAAACGATCACCGCCGCCACCTCCAGGTCCGGGCTGCCCGATGGCTGGCTCGGTCTGCTGGAAACACGGGCGGCTGTCACCGACATGCTGGCCCTGGACCAGCATATCGATTTGATCATCCCACGCGGCAGCAATGCCTTCGTGCGCCATATTATGGAGAACACCCAGATTCCGGTCCTGGGGCATGCCGACGGCATCTGCCATGTCTATATCGACCGTGACGCCGAGCCAAACATGGCGTTACGCGTTGCCGTGGACAGCAAATGCCAGTATGTGGCTGTCTGCAATGCCGCTGAAACCCTTTTGGTGCATGCCGAATGCGCTGAACGGATTCTGCCGGACCTGAAAAAATCCCTTGAAGCCCAAGGCGTCGAAATCCGCGGCTGCGATGCCACCCGCAAGATCATCGACGTCCTGCCGGCTGACGAACAGGATTGGGCGACCGAATACCTGGATCTGATCGTATCCGTCAAAGTGGTATCGGACCTGGCTGCGGCCGTGGACCACATCAACCACTACGGTTCCGGGCACACAGATGTCATTGTCAGCGCTGACCGCAAGCGTGCTGTGCGTTTCATGGATTGCGTGGACTCCGCCGACGTCTTCTGGAATGCCAGCAGCCGTTTCGCCGATGGCTATCGTTTCGGACTGGGGGCCGAGGTCGGCATCAGCACCAACAAAATTCACGCCCGCGGCCCCGTAGGCATGGAAGGCCTGCTGATCTATCAATGGCGTTTGATGGGTACCGGACATGTGGTAGCGGATTACAGCGGCGACAACGCAAAAGTGTTTACGCACCGCAAGTTGAAAAAGATATTCGGACACTAAAAAACTTTTTCTCACTTACTAACCATAGAGACTCTGCCGTGCCTATAAATAGACTTAAATCCGCAAAACGCATCGTCGTGAAAGTAGGCAGCAACGTATTGACTGCCAAGAATGGTTTGAACCTTCAGGTCGTGGACGCGCTATCCACTCAGATCAGCGGGCTTATCGACCGCGGATTGGAAGTCCTGTTCGTTTCCTCGGGCGCCATGGCCGCTGGGCTGCGCAAACTGGGCCTTAACCGGCGCCCCGAAGAGATCCCCAAGCGCCAGGCCATTGCCGCCGTGGGCCAGAGCGGCCTGATGAACGCCTATGAGGCGGCCTTTGGCCTGCACGGCAAACGCGTAGCGCAAATCCTGCTCACCGGCGAGGACCTGAACAACCGCAAACGCTACCTCAATGCCCGCAACACCCTGAACACCTTGCTCGATTGGAAAGTAGTGCCCATCATCAATGAAAACGACACTGTCATGGTGGAAGAAATCAAGCTGGGCGACAATGACAATCTGGCAGTCATGATCACCCTTTTGATGGATGCCGATTTCATGATCAATCTCACCGACATCGACGGATTGTACACCAAGGATCCACGCACGCAGCCCGATGCCGAACTGATTCCCCGAGTAGATAGCTTCAAAAAGAAGATCGAGCAGTTTGCCGGCGACATCCCCGGCGCCCTGGGCCGCGGCGGCATGCTGAGCAAAATCAAGGCGGCCAGGAAAGTCACGGCCGCCGGTGTTCCGATGATCATCGCTCAGGGTACCAAGCCCGACATCCTGCTGCGTCTGTTTTCGGGAGAAGCCCATGGCACCTACTTCGCTCCCCAGGAAAAGAAAATGAAGCGCCGCAAATGTTGGATTGCCTACAGTCTGACTCCCAAAGGCAGTCTGATCCTCGATGCCGGCGCCGAACAGGCTCTGCTGCACAACGGCAAAAGCCTGCTGCCCAGCGGCATCGTGGATGTCGAAGGGGAATTCAACGAAGGCGCCCCGGCGTCTCTGAGAAATCTCGACCGCAAAGAAATCGGCATTGGGCTGGTCAACTACAGTGCGGCCGACATCCGTGTGATCAAAGGACTGCAAACCAATCAAATCAAAGACCTTCTGGGCGGCAAGCCCTACGACGAAGTGATTCACCGGGACAACATGGTGATCACGGGAACGAACTGACGGGGTAAATCATGCCGGAACGCGCAGCGTTGACGATCGACGACATATTGGTGGCTTTTAAAGAATCCGAAGGCATTTACGAGCGTGAGATGGTCGATGCCGCCATTGAACGGCAGGTGGAGATTGTGCCGCGTTTGATTGCACTGCTGCGGGATGTGATCGATTCACCGGACGATTACCTTGAAAAAGAGGATCGCCTGGACCATCTCTATGCATTGATGCTGCTCGGCTATTTCGAAGCCACCGAAGCCCATGACACCATTGTCGATCTGTTCAGTCAGCCGGATGAATTGCCCCACGAAATTTTTGGCGAGATCGCGACCGACCATCTGCCGGACATCCTGTTGCGAACATGCGGCGGCGCTCTCGACCGGATCAAAGCGATGGCCCGCGATCGTCAAGTGGATGCTTATTGCAGGAGTTCGGCTTTGCTGGCATTGTCTTTCGCCGTCGCCAAAGGCACTGCCGCAAGAGACGACATCGTCGCTTTCATAGGCGGCTTGTTCACCGGAAATGAGGCCGAAAAGGATTCGGATTTCTGGTCATTTGCGGCCGAGATCGCCGCTGAGCTCTATCCTGAAGAGAATATGGCCATTATCGAAAAAGCTTTTGCGGACGGATTGATCTCCGAGACGATCGTCAGCTATGACGATATTCAGAGTTTCATGGTCAGGGGGAAGGACGAAACGTTTGCCCATTTAAAAACAAAATACGACAGCTTCGCGCTGAATGACATCCACGCCAGCATGTCCTGGTGGGCCTGTTTTCAGGAAGGGATGGATTGGACCGTGCCCTCCGCACCGACCGATTTGTTCACCTCGCCCCTCTATCCTCTGCCGGAAGCCACCCTGAAAAAAAAATCAACGAAAGAAAAGAAAAAGAAGCGTAAACAAACCCAATCCGCAAAACGCAAAAACCGGCGCCGCTGATCACCGCGCATCGGCCCCCTTGCCATCCTTTATCTTCCTAACGCAACTTTCGGAATTGGCACGTAGTGAGGTGATCCGGGCACCGTCAAAAAATTTGTCAGCCTGTTAACGCAGCTAACATGCATCAGTCAGCAGGGTGATACCCGACAAGCCCCTTCCCGTCGTATGCCCACCAACGTCCGGCCGCTTTTCCCGTGAATCGGAAAAAACCGAAGCAGCGCCGCCAAGCGCCATTGCCGCGCCCGTGCTATTTCTCCTGCTATGGCAGAGGCGAAACATCCTGATTGGCTCGCAATACGTCAACGCACCCAATCAAAGTGGAACACGAATTGCAAAACCATTTACAGCGCAAAAAAAACAACAGTCCCGTTCCACCGGCTATCGACAATAATAGCAATCTAATTGAATTGGAGAAAAATCATGATGACAGAAGAGCTCGACATATGCATGGACGCACCGTCATGCTGGATCATCGCCTATGGCAATCCCTACCGGGGTGATGATGGCATTGGGCCGTTCGTAGCCAAAATGCTGCGTTTGCACTTCGACAATGCTTATGAGGTGGGCATCCGCACGATGTCGCAGCTAGACATGGCCTTCCTGGAAGAGGTCCAGAGCGCCGACACCATCATTTTCGTTGATGCCAGCAGGGGCACCGATACGGAAGTCCGCTGGTCGCCGGTCGAACCCGAGTTGAACGGCTGGGCCATCGGCTCGCACCACCTGACGCCGGATATTTTTCTGGGGTTCTTGCAAGTGCTGTATAATCGAAACCCATCGGCATGGATGGTTTCCGTTCCGGGTTTCCAGTTCGCGTTGGGCCAAGACTTAAGTCCCGCAGCCCGCCACGGCGCCGAAGAAGCCACACTGCAGATCGTGGACTGGCTGTTCAGACAAAACATCGCTTTGCCCCATAATACATTGAAAGAGGACTGAAGACATCCTCATGACGTGGATGCGCCCATCCGGTAAAATCCACCCGCATTGACCTGCCACACATTGGTGGGGTGCATGCACATGTAAGCCTGCCTGGTAGCTGACAAGCAGATAGCCCATCGAAATTGTGTATCATGTTGACAAGATGATCGCGCCCCGCTATTTTTGCCGGCAGAAATGAGATTGAGGACCATGCGCAAAAGTTCGCTTACTGGCAGTATGCAAACCGTACTTAAAAAAGCTGCTTTGTTTTTTTTATCGATAAGCCTTATGGCCACCGCTATGGGACCACACAGTCTGGCGTGGTGCCTGCATGCCGACAGCTCCGGTGCGAACCATCTCATTGCTGAAAAAACGATCCTGAACATCTCTCATGGCTGTGACGATCACCATAATACACAAGCAACCGACCCGATGCCGTCCTGTGATATTCATTCCGGGCCCGCTGTTCACCTCCCCTTTTTGAGTCAACCCGCCGCCATTCAGGAAAATGAGCGTATCGCTCACGATCCGGGCTTGGTTAGTTACCTATCCCTGCATGCAATGCCTTGCCTATCGAATGACGATTCCAGGCAACGTCTTTTTTCAGACGGGTTTGCCGCGGCGGCATTGCTTCCAGACGCGTCACTCGCCGCACTGCGCACTGTCATTCTGCAAAATTGAAACCCGCCCCATTCGATTTTTATTCTTTTCAGCCATCGCACTGAAAACAAATCGCATCCATCTATCCTCTTTGCATGTAATGAGAGTCATTTCAGGAGATCCGATTATGCTGCAACGCAACTTGCGGGCACTGATCGCCATCGTGTCATTTACACTCGGCGGTCTGCCGCTGCAATGGGTCAATACCGCAGGTGCGGATGCCCCACCCACCCCGGCCATGATGCAGCCGCCGAACCCCATAACGCGTGACACGGCAACTGTCGATGTCGCCGGTACGCTGACGCTCGAACAGGCCATCGCACTTACTCTTGAACACAATCAGACGCTGAATGCGCTTGCCTTGCAAGTCCAGGCCGAGCGGGCGGCGGCCTTGCAGGCCGGTTTGCTGCCCAATCCCGCATTGGATGTAGAGGTCGAAAATTTCGGTGGGCGCCATGAAACCAGCGGTTTTGATACTTCGGAAACCACCGTCGCGCTGAGTCAATCCATCGAATTGGGTGGCAAACGGGGCAAGCGCCGAAACCAGGCGGCACTTGCCGCCGATGTCGCGGCTTGGGAATACGTTGAAAAAAAAGAGGCGTTGATCGCCGATGTCAAAACAGTTTTCAACACGGTTTTGGCGGACCAGCAGCATTTGGTGGTGGCTGGCGACCAACTGCGACTGGCCGAACAGATCTTTACAGCGGTCCAGGCGCGCGTCGAAGCTGGTAAAGTTTCCCGTCTGGAGGAGATCCGTGCGCGAACCGCGCTGTCGACGAACCGCATTGCATTGAAAAACGCCCAACGGGCCCTTGAAACCAGTCGAATGACGCTGGCCGCTTTTTGGGGCAGTCAGACGCCTTTTTTTGAATCCACAGCAGGTGAACTGTCCGCAACCGACCCCATGCCGCTCGAGCTCCAGGATCTGACCGACTTGGCCCTTAAACATCCCGGCATCGCCAAACGTGCCGCTGAGGTGGCCCACCAGGAGGCTGCCGTGAAGCTTTCTCTGGCTGCGCGCATTCCGGACATCACGGTCAGCGCCGGCGTCAGGCGTTTTGAGGGAACCAACGACAATGCCCTAGTGGCTGGTTTTTCGGTACCCCTTGCACTGTTCGACCGCAACCAGGGCGCCATCAGCCAGTCCCGCCATCAATTGGATGCTGCCAAAGCCGATCTGCAAGCTGCCAAAACAGACATATTAGCGCGCCTGAACCAAGCTTACCAACACATGTTGGCCGCCCGCGAAGAAGCGCAAGCGCTTTTCGAGGATGCATTGCCCGGCGCGCGCGAGGCTTTCGAAGCCACGCAAGAGGGGTATAAACAGGGTAAATTCGGTTTTCTGGAATTGCTCGATGCCCAAAAAACGCTTACCGAACTGACCCGTGCCCACATCGATGCCCTCAGCGCCTACCAGGCAGCCCTCATCGACGTTACGCGATGGACCGGCCGCCAGTCGCCAAAAAGCGCCATCGAAACCAAGCCTAATACGAACACACGATAGAGGATATCGATATATGAAACCGATCAAACTATATTCAGGAGTACTTATCCTGGCCTGCATGACTTTGCTCTTGTTCATTGGATGTAATGGCTCCGGAAATGATGCGCGCGCCCAGAAGGCACCCCAGGGGGAACATGATGACCACGGCCATGACGAACCAGACGCCCCGGAAGCGCACGAGACGGCCCATGACGAGGACGAAGACGAGGACGAAGACGAGGACGCGCACGCGGATGAACACGTTGTCGTCCACCTGAGCGATGCGCAGCTTATCGAGTTCGATATCACGCTTGCTGAAGCAAAACCCGGCCAAATAGCCACCTTTGTCGACCTGCCTGGTGAAATCGTGATCAATGACGACCAATTGGCCCACATTGTGCCGCGTGTCGCCGGCACTGTGCGCAAGGTCCATAAAAAACTGGGCGACCCCGTGGTGGCTGGCGAAATCCTGGCAGAGATTGAAAGCCGCGAACTGGCCGAGCTCAAGGTGGCCTATCTTTCCGCCCGTGAACGCCACAGCCTGGCCAGGGAATTCTTCGAGCGCGAAAAAGCGCTGTGGCAGAAGAAAATCAGCGCCGAGCAGGATTTTTTGTCCGCCCGCCAAGCACTGTCCGAGGCGCGAATCGCGCTGCAATCCGCCCGGGAAACGCTGCGTGCCCTGGGCTTTTCTGAAAAAGCATTGGCCAAACAGGCCACCGAACAGGATACCCTGACGCGTTATCTATTAACCGCGCCATTTGGCGGCACCATCATTCAAAGGCATCTCACATTGGGCGAGACCGTTAAAGACGATGCGCAAGTCTTCATGGTGGCCGATCTGAGCAGCGTCTGGGTGGATATTCAGGTATACTCAAAGGATTTGCCGATCGTCGCCAAAGGGCAATCCGTGACCGTCGATGCCGGCCACCAGTTGACCACGGGACAAGGCACCATCGCTTATGTGGGGCCCATCATCGGCGAGACGACACGCACAGCACCAGCCCGTGTGGTGCTCGACAACCGGGATGGCCGCTGGCGACCCGGGACCTTCGTCACAGCCCGCATTGCCACCGGCAATCATGAGGTGCCTTTGCTGATACCCCGCAGCGCCCTGCAAACCATCGATGATCGTCAGGTGGTATTTGTCCGTAAGGCGGAAGGGTTCGAACCCGAGACCGTGACTCTGGGGCGTTCCGATGCCGAACACGTAGAAATTCTCACAGGCATTGCGCTGGGACAGACCTATGTCAGCAAAGGTGCCTTCACGCTCAAGGCGCAATTATCGAAAAATTCTTTCGGCGACGGCCACAACCACTAAGGAGGAACGCAAGCGATGCAAGCATTTATTCTGTTTCTCCTGCGCAACCGGCTATTGATCCTTATTCTGGCGATCCTTACTCTGGGAGCAGGTATTTTCAGTTACCGCGACCTGCCCGTGGATGCGACCCCGGATGTGACACCCGCGCTGGTGCAGGTCTTCACGGAAACCGAAGGATTGGCCCCGGAAGAGGTCGAAAAGTTTGTAACGTATCCCGTGGAAGTTGCCATGAACGGCCTGCCGCACCTCAAAGAGGTCCGTTCAGTATCCAATTTCGGCTTGTCGGTTATCAATATCTATTTCGAGGATGGCATCGACATCTATTTTGCCCGGCAATTGGTCAACGAACGGCTGCAAATGGCCCGCGAGGAAATCCCGGAAGGGTTTGGCGATCCGGAAATGGGGCCCATCGCCACCGGTCTGGGCCAAATTCTGTTTTACGTTCTGGAAGATGAAACGGGCCGGCGCACCCCTGAAGAGATGCGCGAAATACAGGACTGGCTGATCAAATTCAATCTGCAGACCGTGCCGGGCGTGACGGAAGTGCTCTCCCTGGGCGGCCAGGTCAAACAATTCCATGTCCGTGTGCGCCCCGCCGATCTGCTGCGCTACGACCTGACCATCGGCGAGGTGCTCGAAAAGGTGCGGGCCAACAACGCCAATGTGGGTGCCCAGTTCATCGTTCAGAATTCGGAAGAGTATATCGTGCGCTCGATCGGCCTGGTGCAAGAGATCAGCGATCTCAAAGGCGTGGTCCTTAAGGTGCGCGATGGCACGCCGGTGCACCTGGATCAGGTGGCCGATGTCGTTATCGGCGGTGAAGTGCGCCGGGGACTGGCCACCATGAACGGCAAGGGCGAGGTGGTGGTGGGCATGATTCTCAAACTGATCGGCACGAACACCTCGACCGTGATCAGCGATCTCAAAACCCGCCTGCAGGAGGTCAATCAGACCTTGCCGCCAGGCGTCACGGTCGTGGCCTACTACGATCAGGCCAAACTGGTCGCCAAATGCATTCAAACCGTCACCCATGCCTTGGTTCAAGGCATCGTGTTGGTGGCCATCGTCTTGATGGTGTTCATGGGGGGCCTGCGGCCATCGGCGGTTGTGGCCTTATCGATTCCATTTTCCATTCTGTTCGCTTTTATTGTCATGAAGGTGCTCGGCATTTCGGCCAATCTCATGTCCCTTGGCGGATTGGCGATTGCCATTGGGATGATGGTCGATGCCACCATTGTCATTGTCGAAAATGTGGACAGTGCCTTGCGCAAGGCCGATCCCGTGGCCTCGCGGGCCCATGTGATCGCACGCGCCTGTGCCGAAGTGGGGCGTCCGATCGTGTTCGCCATCACCATCATCATTATTGTTTTTCTGCCCCTGTTCACGCTTCAGGGTGTAGAAGGCAAAACGTTCCGGCCCCTGGCCTACACAGTGTCGCTGGCCATGCTGGGGTCGTTGATCTATGCCGTGTTTCTGGCCCCTGTCGCGGCCGCCTGGTTGATGCGCCGTCCTAAAAACCCAGCAAAAAGCAAAGAACCGATCGTAGCGCGATGGCTGTTGGTGCCCTATCGGCCGCTGGTCACGCGTTTTGTCGAAAAGCCACTCCTGGCAGTGGGGATATCCGGGGCAATGCTGTTGGTCGGTGTGCTCCTTTTTACACGCTTGGGTTCCGAATTCGTACCGACTCTGAACGAGGGCGATCTGCTCGTACGCGCTACCATGGCCCCGAGCATTTCCCTGGAAGATGCACGCGACACAATGCTTCGTTTCGAGCGGCGTCTCATGCGGCAGTTTCCCGAGGTCGAGCGCGTCGTGACCCGCGTCGGACGTGGTGAAGTGGGCGCGCATGCCGACCCGGTAAACAGTGCCGAAGCATTTGTGGCACTCACGCCACAGGCGCAATGGCGCAGGGCCAGCCGGCCGGAGGATCTGTACGCTCTGATGAGCGAAGCGTTTGAAGACTTCCCTTCCGCCCAGTTCAACTTTACCCAGCCGATTGCCGCGGCCGTGGATGAATTGTTGACCGGCACCAAAGCGGAATTGGCCATCAAGCTTTTTGGCCCGGACATGGAAATATTGAAAGAAAAAGCAACTGCCATCGAAGCGGTGATTCACGATACCCCAGGGGCCGCCGACGTTCAAAAAGACCAGATCAGCGGCACGCCACAACTGCGGATCACCGTGGACCGCAAAGCCACGGCGCGCTATGGCATCAACATCGAAGATGTGCAAAGTGTCCTCCGAACCGCGGTGGGCGGAGAAACCGCCGGCCAGATTTTTGAAGGCATCCGCCGCTTCGACATACTGGTGCGTTTCAGTGCCGAATCCCGCGGCAGCGCCGACACGATCCGCAAAATTCTGATTACCGCGCCAGCCGGCGAGAAAATTCCGCTCGATCAACTGGCCCTGGTCGAGGAGATCGTCGGCCCGCGCCAGATCACCCGCGAAAACAGCCAGCGCTTCATTACCGTGCAGTGCAATGTGCGCGGCCGGGATATCGGCTCGTTCGTGGCCGAAGCGCAGCAACGTATCGAAACGGCCGTCCAGTTGCCAGCAGGCTATATTATCCGCTGGGGCGGACAATTCGAACTGCAGCAGCAGGCCAACAAGCGACTGGCACTGGTCGTTCCGGTGACGTTGCTGGCGGTCTTTCTTCTGCTGTTCAGCAGTTTCAATTCACTGCCCAATGCATTGCTGATCATTTTCAACATTCCACTGGCCTTGGTGGGCGGCATAGTGGCCCTGTGGATCACCGGCCAGAACCTGTCCGTGCCTTCCTCGGTGGGGTTTATCGCTCTATTTGGCATCGCCCTGGAAAACGGTCTGGTGCTGGTCACCTGTTTGAATCAATTGGTGCGTGACGGGGTCAGCATGACCACAGCCGCGGTGCAGGGCGCCTGCATGCGGTTGCGGCCTGTTTTGATGACAGCAGTGACCACAGCCCTGGGTCTGATTCCATTGCTTTATTCAAGCGGCAGCGGCAGTGAAGTGCAGCGCCCCCTGGCTACCGTGGTTGTCGGCGGGTTAATGACCTCGACGCTCTTGACCCTGCTGGTCATACCGGCCCTGTATAAGTGGTTTGCCATCCGGGTTGAACATGAATAAAAGCCGGCAGTCATTGAGGAGGTGTGCATGAAGGAAGTCAAAGCGTATTTGAAAAAGCACAAAGTGGATGCGGTTGTTTTCGCGCTCAGCAAAATCACTGCCCTTACCGGCCTGAGCGTGGTTGAGGTCAAGGGATTTGGGCGGGGCCGTGGAAAAACCGCCGGGGCCCGTATAGGGGCATTCGAGGAGCGTCTTTTCGATGCGCCCAGCATCAAGCTCGAAGTGGTTTGCCGCGACGAACTTGTGGAAGAAATTATCAGCACCATCGTTGCGCATGCCCACACAGGGCTGCGCAGCGATGGCAAAATCTATGTCAGCCATGTTGAAAATGCGGTTCGCATCAGCACAGGCGAACGCGGCGAAGATGCGGTTTAATCACTTTCGGCCAAGCGGGCTTACGAAAGGAGAAAAAATGAAACAACATGTTGGGTCGGTCTTTTATGCGTTGCTTTGCGTGGTCGCACTCACCGGGTGCGCGACCACCGGGAATGGGGTAACCGGCAATCTTTTAAGCAACGGACAGTATCGAAAGCAGACCGTTGCCAATCCCAAAACGTACTTCAGGCGTGTGTGGGCCGTGGAAGATAATGGGGAAATCAGAGTTTCCGGATACCTCCGACTGAAAGGGATTCACGGTTTCAATATTCCCGATTATGTGGAAGTGGCCTTCATCGATGGCGAGGGTAACATTGTGGATGCAAAAAAAGTCGTCTACTATCCCGGCAGTCTTTATGGCCGAAAGAATCACAGGGAAGGCCGTTTTTCAGCAACCTTTGCGCAAGTCCCTCCAGCAGGAACAACGATTCGGCTGGACAATGTCAATTGAAAAGGCGACTTTCAGGACTTCAGTTACTTTTGAAGCAATAAGCTGCTCATAAAAACGCGTAGAATTCAGCGTATCCAAATCGACACAATACCTTCCTTTACTCTTAAAACTTTACACTGGACACTTCGACAATGATCCTCTAAGCGAACTGCATAACCAGATTTCGGTTATCACCATGCAATCAAAATTAAAAACCTGATTCTATTTAGTTTGACTTTGCTTGCGCACACCACTGCATGGCAGCCATCTGCACCGGATCCCAGGGACTGGAGAGCGGCGGCGTGTAGGATAGATCCAGATCGCACAGTTCCTCCACCTGCAATCCCCGATAGAGAGCCGTAGCGAAAATGTCGATGCGTTTGCTAATCTCGGAACGGCGGTGTCCGACAATTTGGGCCCCGAGCAGGCGCCCGGTCGACCGGTCGCCGGTGATCCGCAGGTGGATCGCTTCGGCGCCTGGATAATAGACTTTGTGATCCCAGCCGGTCAGCGCCACAGTCAACGGATCGAAACCGGCCGCGGCGGCACTTTTGTCGCGCAGTCCGGTACGAGCGGCGATCTGATCGAAGACTTTGACAGACTGGGTGCCCAGGCTGCCTTGAAATTCGCGCCGGCCGCCAACCATGTTCTCCCCGGCCACGCGCCCCTGCTTGTGGGCCGTGGTGCCCAATGGCAGGTAGGCATTGCGTTTTAATAGACGATGCCAGGTTTCCACGCAGTCACCGGCGGCGTATATGCCGGGGACAGAGGTGGCCATGGTGCGGTCCACTCGGATTGCGCCGCCCTCGCCCAGCGGGATGCCGACGATTCGCGCAAATGCGGTGGCCGGCCGGGCGCCGGCGGCCACTAGTACCAGGTCGGCCGGCCAACGCTCCCCGGTGGCGGTTGTTGCGGAAAGCTCATGTCCCTGGCGTTCGATGCGCGCCACGCCCTTGCCGGTGACCACCGCAACGCCTCTGGCCGTCAACTCGGCGCGGATGCGGCTTCCCAACGCCGGGTCGAGCGTGGTCAGCACTTCGGGGGAGAATT
>LADR01000006.1 GCA_000961655.1 Desulfatitalea sp. BRH_c12 | reverse complement strand
TTAATACCTGAATTTTGCACGCAAACGGTCAGGAGCTGACAATCTGCCCATCAAATCCTTCCATGATCGAATACGGTTTTCTACCTGGGCTCTAGGCCGCTACCGTTTATGCCCGTGCCGTATGCATTAGCAAGGTTTCATAGTTTGGCAACCGTCTATTTTCATAAGTCAAATCCGTGCAAGAAAAATTTTGCATTCAACCAGCCAAAGCAAAGCGTTGCGGCCAGCCCTCATTTTGAGCCCAAGGTCGCGGCTTTGAGCGCGCGGCATCAAGCAGCTTTAATAAGCCTACCATCGCCGGTGTGCGCGCATCATGGATAGAGTACTTGATCTTGTCCCGGTTCTGATCTTTGACAACTTTTGCTGCAATGAACAGCAGTCGCAGCCTTGCAATACGGATGGTATTGGCTGCTATGCCCTTCAGACCTGGCCCCGTCCCCTGCTCATCGCGGCCGGACTTTTTGCTCAGCGTACTTGAAGCGGCGTAAAGTTTCATGTAGCGCCAGATGTTGTAAGCCAGCATCACCAGTTGAAAGAAGGCATAATTGTTCTTGAACTTGGCCGATGGAACAGCCTCCAGTCCTTCTCGCTTGGCTTCACCGACGAGGTTCTCCACATCGGCGCGCTTATCATACTGGGCAATAATTTCGTGAGCGCTGCCGTTAAGGCTGGTGCAAAATATCCGATAGGTGTAGCGGTCGTCTTCAAAAAGCGCACACTGAATCGGCTGGTTCGCACCGGAAGTTTCGGTTTCTTTTGGTATGCGCATGACCACAAACCGGCACGGCGTCTCCCAGCCCAACGGCTGATAAACGCAGCTGTTGAACTCAATATCTTGGCGCTGCCGGCCACGATACCAGGCAGCGGGATCAAAAGGCGGGTTGCCTCTTTTATTGGCGATGATAAAATCAAATCCGCAGGCACGCGCGGCCGCAATGCTTTCCCAACTGAAAAATTCTCCATCGGCCCTGAGCAGCACCTGTCTGACACACCCAGGCAGGTTGGCCTTGATTTTAAGGATAAAGTCAGCTGTTTGTTTGCCGGAGATCGTTTCGCCCTTGCGCAGCTTGCCGAGCATGTACTCGCGGGTTTGGGCGATAAAGCAAAGGACCGGCCGATAACCTTTTTTGCCGCGATGTTTGGTATTGTGCCCCTTGCGACCGCCTTGTTGGTTCCCATAGAGGGTTTCAACGGTCGTATCGATATCGATATGGATCCGGTAGTAGTTCAGCCCGAGCTGTTTCCAGACCCTTTCGCGCAGGGCGCTCATGACCTTAATCAACGACAGGCCTTGATTGATGCCCATGTGGTCAACGTAACGCCAGAAGGTGCTGGCAACCGGAAGCCGTGCAAGCCGAAAAAAACCGCACAGCATGGCGTCCAGTCGGATATAAGTAAAATGCCATATCCGGTTAAAGCCTATAAACAGTAGCATCAAAATCCCAATAACCATTTTATAGTGACCCAGCTTGGGATGGCGAGCTGGGGCCTGATAAGCGGAGTTAAAAATTTGTGCAAAATCGAGCAGATCTAAAAATTTGATCATCGCCAAGAGTCCGCCAAATGGGCTCAATTGTTCGCTGCACGTCTCGTATAGGGTTGAAGCATTGATTTTACTGGCTCTGGCACGATTTTCAATAGGTCCTTTGGTATTGCGGTTTTGCCGAAAATTTGATTTTGTGGATTTTACCATCTGGGTACCTCCTGCTTATAATGGGTTGGCTTCGTAACCCCCATCATAGCAAAGGTTCCCAGGTGGTTTCCACCTTCTGTCAGATTTCAGGTGCAAAATTCAAGTATTAACCTTGTAAGTCTGGCACCTAATTTTAGTCTTCCAGCAGATTCCTTCGGGAGCCAATAGGAAAAGAGTTTGTATGTTAGCAATTCAATACCGCCGAAGGAAACAATTAATCTCCCAGCCAATATTTCCCATTCTGTATATTCTGAATTCATAGTTCACACACTTAACGCCGCATTCAGCGGCTTGTCCGCTGGAATGCCTTGTTATGTCTTTTAAAATTCCATGTCCAAGCAGCCAAATATGCATTTCTCCTTGGCTTGGAAAACTCACCGCAACTTCTACAAATAACTATAAATTTTGCCAGCGGTGTTAGCACGCCGATAATATCGTAATACTTCTCGATAAACGGATCAGATCCTGAACAAGAGCATGGTTTAAGTTTTATTTTATCTCGCTGCTTTTGCTCTTTTATAGTTTTTTCGCTTTCAACTTCCACGAAAAAGCCCAGGGCACTATCTGTCGTTAACTGATAATCCTCTTTTCCTTGCTCTTCTTGGCTTTTGCTCCACAACCGTCTTTCGCAATAAAGCCAAATTACAGACGCAAGCACAGGCAACGTTGATAGGCCAGTTAACGCTTGAATTGACGTGAGCAATCGTATGCTTCCGGTAGGGCTAATATCTCCGTAGCCTAAAGTAGTCCATGTAGTTGCGCTAAAATAAAGGGCATCCCAATACGATTCGAATTTATCTCCCAATGCGTACGACTGATTGTAAGAAATTGCATATACCGCTATAGAAAATACTTGAAAGAAAAAAACTCTTAGAAAGACGGAGCCATAAAGGTTGCTCGACCAATTAAGTACAAGTGGAATACGTACTATCGCTAAATAAAGCAAGAAGAGCAGTAATGCTGAGTTTATATATCCAAAGCCAATCCAGTACTGAGTTAAGAAAGCAATGCCTATGCAAGCCGCAGACACTAAAAAATAGCTCATATCGATTAGTGCCATGCTTACAACTCTCATTTACACTCCTGTGACATAACATTAATATTATGCCGCTGCGGTAATTCTCGGCCACCTGGTTTCTTGTGAAATATCTCGCAGCGGCTTATTAAGCCTATAAGTCCCCGTAATAAAGTTCATATCTTCAGTCAAGGTACCGAATATAAAATTGCCTATGGACAATCGGCAATCGTTTTTGTTATGGAGCACATAATCGGCAGGTTCGCTGAATCCCTACACCACTTTTTCATTTTAAATCAAACTTTTTCACGCTGCCCACCCTTGTCGAATTCAGTCGTTGGCCCCTCATACTTTATCATATGGTTAGCGGTGATTTGCGTTAATTATAAATATTATACCGCTGCGGTATAATTCGGGAAGGAATTATGCGATGTCTGCCGAGCTATTCCATATCTATCTGAAATCCCGCAAAAATGTGAATATTAAACATTTGCCTTTCTACATGCACTGGGTTCGGGAATTCATCCGGTTTTGCAAACTGCAAGAAAATGGGATCATAGATGAAAAGCGGATCGATCCATTTTTAACCAAAGTGGGAAGACGCCATGAACAATGGCAGGTCGATCAGGCGAGAGAAGCGCTTAATCTTTATTCCTATTATCTCAGTCAAAACAATTCAGATCCTGGAATTAAAGGAATTGTCACCATTGATGACTGGAAGTCGGCCGGCGACATGATGACTCGGATGTTGAGGCTGAAACAGCGATCCTACCGTACCGAACAAACTTATATGAAATGGCTTCGCTCTTTTTATGTTTATGTCAAACCTGCATCACCGGGTGAGTTGTCTGATTTTCACATTAAGAATTTTCTTTCTCATCTGGCGGCCGATCTTAATGTGGCAAAAGCTACCCAGAACCAGGCGTTTAACGCGATCTTGTTTTTCTTTCGGCATGTGCTCGAGAAGGAAGTCGGCTCGATTCAAAGTGTGGTAAGGGCCAAGCGCGGGCAACGGCTGCCGACCGTTCTTACACAGGGTGAGGTGAAGCGGCTTATCAGCTTTATTCAGGGCACCTCCGCATTAATGGTAAAGATAATTTACGGCGGTGGACTTCGGCTGAACGAATGCACCAGACTGAGGATCAAGGATCTGGATTTCGAACGAAGCACGGTCACGGTGCGCGCAGGTAAGGGCGACAAGGATCGGCAGACGCTGCTGCCGAATAATGTGGCAAAGGAACTGAAAAGCCATCTGGAACAAGTGCGCCTTATTTATGAAGCTGACCGCGAGGCCAACGTTGTCGGGGTGCATTTGCCCGGGGCGTTGGATAAGAAATATACGAATGCATCCAAACAGTGGATATGGTTTTGGGTGTTTCCTTCCGACCGGTTCTCCGTCGATCCACGGACAAATTTGATCCGCAGACATCATGTCTCACCCGATTTGATTCAGCGCACGATTAAAAAAGCTGCCGAGGCAGCCCGGATTCCCAAACGTGTTTCGACCCATACGCTGCGGCACAGCTTTGCGACCCATCTTTTGGAAGATGGCTATGATATTCGAACGATCCAGATGCTGCTGGGGCATTCCGATTTACAGACAACGATGATTTACACCCATGTGGCCCAAAAGAATGCTCTGGGTGTGCGCAGTCCATTGGATAAAACCGAGTGACTTTGAGTGAACGGCCTTGGATTGCGCTGATTTGGGAAGGTCTCGGTATAGCTCCGCATGGTCGTTTCCGACGCATGATTTTCGAGTATGATTGAGAAAATAGCGAGGGGAGGGGGACCATGCATCCTCACCTTTGGAGCCGTGTTTAATTTGAGATTGGATCTGCAGGCAAATTAGATGAGAAATAGCTATACTGTCAATCCCTTATATCTGTGTCTGATTGACCTGAGCTGTGGCGGGTGAGAGAAAGCCCACTGTAGAACTTCAATTTAGCTTTGGTCTCTCTTTTGGCGGGAATGGGACACGATGGCGTCAAAAGTCTTCACGATGCGGCGATAGTCCGCCGGGCTCAAGATCTGCTGGTGCAGGGCCGCGGGGGGCGTCTTGCCGAGGGCCGCATTTTTGATGATGGCGCCGGGGTGATAGGCATTCAGGCGATAGGGCACACCGACCATCGCGCCGATGTGGCCGGCTATGGCCCGGACATTGTCCTCCCGCGCCGTAAACCAGTCCACCAGTGGCACGCTGCACACCAGTTTTTCGGGTGCTGATGCGGCCAGACGGGCCAGGTTCGTCAATATGGTTGCATTGGATCGTCCGGTCCACTGGTGGTGCCGATGCACATCGATGGCTTTGATATCGAAGTAGATCAGATCGACATAGGGCAGCAATTGGTGGTGAAAGCGGGGCCAGTCGAAATGGCCGCAGGTCTGCAATACCACGTGAATACCAAGTGCTTTCAGTTGGACCAGCACCTGTTCGAGGTAGTCCGGATGCAGCGTTGGCTCTCCTCCGGAAAAGGTCACCCCGCCGCCGCTGTGATCGAAAAAACGCTTGTCCTGACAGAGGGTGGGCACCAGTTCGTCCACTGGGTAGTAGCGTCCTTTGATGACGAGGGCTGTGGCCGGGCACACACCGGTACAGTCGCCGCAGTCGTTGCATCGGCGGCGATCGATCACTACCTGCCCCGCTTCTGACGTAATGGCGTTGCGTTTGCACACGGCGGCACAATCACCGCAGCCGATGCATTTCTGGAGGTGGTAGTACAACTCGGGTGTGGCGCTGACGCCTTCGGGATTGTGGCACCAGACACAGGCCAGCGGGCATCCCTTGAAGAAGACGGTGGTCCGGATACCCGGCCCGTCGTCGAGGGCGTAGCGGTGAATGTCGAAGATCAGGGGCTGGAGCGGCTCTGACCTCATAGACCGCCGGTGGCCATCAGCTGCAGCCGTTTGGCCATGAAAGCGAATTTGTACAAATAGTTCAGATTGCCGTTCACGGCCACATCCTGGCGCAGCATGGACCCGAGAATGTCGGGCTTGGGGCTTAGCAAAAAGCCCATGAGCGCCTTTGCGTTTTTAAAAGTGACGGTCATGTCGGTGTTGTCGATGGCCTGCTCGCTCACCGTGAGCTTGCCGTTGGCAAACACCGCCGACACGGTGATGGTGCGGTCCTTGCTGCAGAAGAGGTAGCGGCCGTTGAAGCTCTCGATGTTGCGGCGGAAATCCTTGTCGAGGAAAAAAACCAGTTTCATGGCTTTGAGCAGTATTTCGAGGAACTCTTCGGCCCCCTCCGACTTGATTGCCTCCAGGTATCGCTCTGCCGCGCGCTTGAACCGGGTTGCGCGCATCAGGATGATGTTCAGGATGTGATTCCACATGGCGCGACTCCTTGTTTCTACTTCGTCCCCAGCATATCTTCATGAGCCCCAGGAAACGGCACCGCTTCTCCGGAACGAAGATCATAGGCGGTCCGGACGATGATCTCCTCTTTCATGGCATCGTTCAAATCTTTGAAATAGGCGCTGTAACCCGAGACACGCACCAGCAATTCGGGATACTTTTCCGGATGCGCCTTGGCGTCCAGCAGCATTTCATAAGACATGATGTTGCACTGGATGTGCAAACCGCCGCAGTCGAAATAAGTCTCGATGCCGGCGCCGAACCTTTCAATATCTTCCTGGCCGCCGATGGCCGGATACTTCAGGTTGAAGGCTTCGCCGCCGGGAATGCAGTCGCCGTCCAGACCGCCCACCGACTGGAGACAGGCCGCCAGGTTGCCGGCCGCCTGGGAAACCGGTGTGATGCCGCTGGCGAAGACCTTGTGCGCCTTGCGGCCGTTGGGCAGTGCACCGGATAGCTTGCCCTGGCCGGCATGGTTGGTCATGGTCCAGAAGGCCGGCCGATACTTGCCGCCGCGATAATTGGTCTTGGACTGGTAAAAATCATAAAGCAGCCGCACCAATCGGTGGGCATTGCGCTGGGCATCGGGATCGCCGCTGCCGTATTTGGGAGTGCGGTTGACCAGGTAGGCGTGCAGCCGTTCGTGCCCCTTGAAATCGCCCTGCAAAGCGGCGAGCAGTTCGTCGAAGGTGCACCGCCGATCGGTGAAAACGGCCTTTTCGATGGCGCTGAGGGAATCGATCGTGTCGGCGAAACCGATGTGGGTGGCCCCCGATGCATTGTAGCGGGCGCCGCCGAAGATCAGATCCTGCCCCTTGTCCATGGGACCGTCGAAAAAAGCCGACAGCAGCGGCGACGGCAGGATGTCCTGATACACCCGGCCGAACATCTCGTTGAGCGTCACGGCCTGACCGGCCAACCATCGGAACTGCTCGGCAAAGGCGTTCCAGAACTGCTCGAAATCGGTAAAGGCCATAGCCTCGCCGGTGGCCGGTCCGATCTGTTCGTCGCCGGTGACCGGACGCTTGCCGTTATACAGCGCCAGTTCGAGCACCGATACCAGGTTGAGCATGATCGCGCTGGAGGCGTCGTAGCTGCGCCCGGCCACGGCCAACTCCACGCAGCCGATCACGGCATAATCGCGGGCGTCGGCGACCGGCACGCCCTGGTTGACGAGCGTCCGGATGTCCACCTTGTCGTTGTGCACGGCCGGCACTGATCGGGTGGTGGCGATGACCTCGGCCACCCGATTGCGGTATGCCGTGCTGTTGACCGCCTGGTGGTAGCGGGCATTGAGGCTCGGGTCGCGGGTTTTGAGCAGTTCGGTCACCCGCAGCATCATGTAGGTCAGGTCGTTGACCGCGTCGTTGCCGTCGGCATCCACGCCGCCCACGGTCACCGCCGGCACGGTGCCGGCGCCGCCGAACAGCTCTTCGGCCGTTTCGGGCACCAGGTTGGTGTTGTCGTTGAGTTTGAGCCACAGGCAGCCGATCAAGGCCAAGGCCTGTTCTTCGGTCAAACTGCCCTCAGCCCGATCCGCCGTGTAGTAGGGATAGAGCACCTGATCCAACCGCCCAGGGCTCATGGCCATGTTGATATTTTCGGCGTGGATGGCCACCTGGACGATCCAGAGGGCATTGACGGCTTCGCGGAAGGTGCGGGCCGGTTTGGCCGGCACCCGGGCGCACACCCGGGCCATGGCTTCTAAATTGGCCTTGCGCCAGGGGTCCGGTTCCAGTTTGGCCAGGCGGGCAGCCTCCACACTCAGGTTGTGGGCATAGCCCCTCACCCCGTCCAGCGCGATTTGTACGGCCCGGTAGAAAAGCAGGCTGCGCTGCTGCGTTTCGTCCAAAGATCCCGCCTGTTTCAGCAACGCTTCTTTTTGGGCCGCCGCATCGATGATGTGATCGAGCCCTTTTTCCAGGGCCAGTGTGTAGCACGGCACGGTGTGGGAGATGGTGCCGGCCTTGCCGGCGATGAAAAAGACGATGCGCTCGAAAAGGCGCATGCAGTCCGGATTGCCGTGCCGCTTGCGGGTCACCTCCAGCACGGAGCGCTCCATCCAGTAGGGGTAGATCTCGAAATTGAGCGTATCGGCCTCCGCGCGGCTTAATTGCTGCGGGTTTTTCTCCCGCGAGCCGATCACGTCCAACTCTGGCCAGATGGTCATGCCGGTCCACTCGGGATAGATCGGCGCGCCGAAGGGTTTGGCGCAGGTGGTGCCGGCCAGCAGGTTGTCGTCGAAGAAAAGCGGCTGTTTGTTTCTCAAAAAGTGGGCCACGGCAGATGCGTAGCGGGTGATCATGGGCTCGGTGTCGGGCGAGTTGTCCCGCAGGTATCGGGTGACGTGCAGGGCCCGCTCGATGCACACGGCCGGTGGCGTGGCCAAAAGATTGCCGCGCAGCGTTTTGAGCCGCGGCAGGCTCTCCAACGTGTGCCGGCGCAGTCGGATATCGTCTAAGGAAACGGTGCCCATGGGTTTGCTCCTTTTAGTTCATAAGAGGCCTGCCATTATTTCAGTGTATAGATTGTTGGATAGAGGATGCAGTTACTCCAAAACGCCAATGATTATAAAGAGTGCCCATCCAAAAAAATGGTCAAGCCGATGGCAGCTTTGACTGATATCTTTGTTGCGCTGAAAATTTAATCCTCGGAATATCGACCATATGCCTGCGGTTTAAATCCGCGCGCCGATCTTGATCAAATTTGTCTATTTAGGGATAAACAGGTATTGCCCATTTATGAATAAACAGTAGATGAGGCCAACAGCTGAATAATGTCAATAGTAATGTGATAGTAATATGGGTCTTGCGAGAAGGTTAGAATCGGAGTTGACTGCTGGCGCTGCGAATGATTATAACCGTGCAGGATTCTATCAGATGAATCCACTTTCTCATTGCCCTATCTACCGAACACTGTGATGAAACTACTGGTGGATTGGCCTTGCAGTTCAGAATAAGTTGCGCGATTTGCGAAACAAATAGAATTTTTAACGCTATCTTATCGAAAGCGCCTATTTTCGCATACAAAACGGGGTAGGCTGGCATTCGATAGCTCCTTTACGTTCCTGTATTCTTGAAAATGCCAAGGTTGCCGATATGCCCGTTTCCATGCTGCCCCCCGACATTCCATCAAAAGACCTGCTCGGTCTGTTGCACTCACTGGCCTGCCCGATTGCCATATTCACCGCTGCGGATGGCGGTCTGCTGACGGCCAACGCGCTGTTTTGCAAGGCAATGGAATTGCCTGAAGCGGAGCGCGCGCAAATCGTTAAAGACGGCTCCGGTGCCCCGACGGACGAACAGCTCCTTTTCCGCCTGCACCTCGTCAACGAAAACCTCGCCCACTTCATATCGCCGAGCGGTGTCCGGGCGCTGGTCGACGCCGACGTTCGAGCTCTCCGGCTCGGTGAAACGGAGTGCCGCATGATCGTGCCGGCCGCCGACACCTGGCAGGACCCGCAGCCTCACCAGGGCATTACCGGCCACTACCGCTCACTGCTCGAAAACCTGAACGAGGCCATCTACGTCAATGACCGAAATGCGAATGTCGCCTATGTCAGCCCGAACATCTACCGCCTTTCCGGCTATGAAGCGCATGAGGTTATCGGGAGAAGCTTCACCGAATTCGTTCATCCCGAAGACCTCGAAGGCCGCATCGAGATGTTTCTCAAGATCCTGAGCGGAGAGGACCAAGCCACCGAGTACCGGATGATCAAAAAGACGGGTGAGATCAAATGGGCCCGGACCAATGCGCGCCCTGTCTTCCGAAATGGCGAGGTGGTCGGCATGCAGGGCGCGCTGGTGGACGTCACAGACCTCAAGGAAGTCGAAGCGGCGCTGCGGCACTCGGAAGAGAAATACCGCAATGTGGTTCAAAACTCCAGGGATGCTATCTTCGTCACCCAGGACCAGCGGATTCAATTCATGAACCCCAGCGCCTCGGGGATCCTGGGGTATACTTGCGAAGGCATCGTAGACCGCCCCTTTGGGGAGTTCGTTCATCCGGAAGATCGTGAGATAATCATGGATCGCTTCAACCGACGCCTGGCCGGCGAGGATTTCCCGGACAACGTCGAATTCCGCATCGTCAACCGGATGGGCGACATCCGGGAGGTGGAGCTCAACGCGGTTTTGATCGAGTGGGAAGGTCGGCCGGCGATACTCAATTTTTTACGGGACATCACCGTTCAGAACAAGATGGAGCGCCGGTTGCGCAACTCCCAGAAAATGGAAGCCCTGGGAACCCTTTCCGGTGGCGTGGCCCACAATTTCAACAACCTGCTCATGGGCATCAATGGCTATGCTTGTCTCTCCTTGGCCAGGATGGCCCCTTCGAATCCCGAATACACCCATTTGGCCAGAATCGTCGAACTGGTGAAGAGCGGATCGAAACTCACCCGTCAGCTTCTCCAGTATGCCCGCACCGGAACTGCGGAAATGGAACCGGTGAATCTCAACCAACTGGTCAAAGACGCGGCCGAAACCCTGACCGCCACCAAACGGCAAATCCGGGTGCAATTCAGACTCTCCGCGGAGGCCGCCTGTATTAGAGGCAATCAGGGCCAGCTCGAGCAGGTCCTGCTGAACCTGCTGCTCAACGCCGCCGATGCCATGCCGGGCGGAGGCGGCGTGTTCATCGAAACCGCCCGCCTGAAAGGTGTCCATGCCGGAGGCCAGATGGCCCTGGCCAGCCACGAGGACTATGTCATGCTGAAGGTGTCCGACCAGGGCGCCGGCATGCCCAAAGCGGTGCTCGACCGCATTTTCGAGCCCTTCTTTACCACCAAAGGGCTCGGCCGGGGCACCGGCCTCGGGCTCTCCACGACCTACGGCATCGTCAAGAATCACGGCGGCGACATCTGGGTGGAATCCGAGGTCGGCACGGGCAGCACCTTCTTTGTTTATCTGCCGGCCGGCCCGGAGGAAGCCTTGCAACCGCCAGCGGCCGATGAACCGTGTTGCATTCCATGCCACGGAACCATTCTGCTGATCGACGATGAACCCCATGTGCTCGAAGCCAGTGCATCGCTGTTGGCGCATTTGGGTTTCACCGTATTGGCGGCCGACAACGGGCCGAAGGCCAGGGAACTGTTTCAGGAGAATTGGGACAAGATCGATCTGGTCTTGTTGGATTTGATCCTGCCCGATGTGAATGGCGCCGATCTCTACCACGCCTTTCGGGAGATAGACCCTCGGCTCAAGGTGATGATTTGCACCGGATATGGTCCGGACGGCCAGGCAGAAGAACTGATCGCAAGCGGCTGTGTGGGCCTGATTCAAAAGCCATACAATATCACCGATCTGTCGAAAACGATGATGGAGATTATCACTGCCGAAAGGAGAGGGGGGCGCTCAAGTACTTAGGGCCCAGCGTGTAAAGTGTAAAGTGTAAAGGGTAAAGGGAGGCATTCTGTCGATTTGATATGCTCAGCTGCCCAAATCCGGGTCGCACCTGACACCGAGAAGCGCACGAAGAAAAGAAGTCCTTTTCTCATGCGCTTCGCGGTGCTTGGGCAGGTGCGTGTCAGAAGTCGGGATTGCTTTTTCTGAGCATGCCGTATCCGCCCTGGATGTTGCGGGTGTTGGCAATGCCGTGTGCTTTTAAAAACAGCTGAGCTTCGTACGAGCGCGGGCCGGTGTCGCATATCAGGCACATGTTTTCCACTTTGGCCAGTTCCGTGAAGCGCTTGGCCAGTTCGGGTTGGGGAATGTTGATCCAGCGTTCGCCGTATTTTTCCAGAAAAGGCTGCGATTCAGCTTGCCCCCGCACATCCAGAACCGTGGCTTTGTGCTGGTCGAAATGGTCGAGAAAAGTCATCACATCGATGGGATCGTTGTATCCCATGATGATATTGTCGAGGGTGTTGGCCGCGTTGTTGATGATGTCCATGGCCGATGCATATGGCGGGGCGTAAGCAACTTCCAGATTGGCGATCTCATCGACATCGACTGCATGGGGCAGCAGGGCCGCCACTGCATCGACGCGGGACTTGACGCGTCGCCGTTGGGTCCGACCGCTTCGATGCCCAGGATTTGCCGGCTTTTGCGATCGGCGATCAATTTAAGGTGCATGATGCCGTGCGTCGGATAAAAATGCGCGCGGTCCGGCTGCGAGACCACCGAGTGGACTGGCGTGAAGCCCGCCGCGACGGCTTGTTTCTCGGTCAATCCGGCTTTGGCGACGGCCAGGTCGAAGATTTTGAGACAGAATGTTCCGACCGTGCCTTTGAAGCGCACACTGCCGCCGGCGATATTGGTTCCGATGATGCGTCCCTGGCGGTTGGCCAGCGAGCCGAGCGGCATCGGCACGCGCTGGCCGCTGACCAGATGCAGCATTTCGATGCAGTCGCCTCCGGCGTAAATGTCCGGATCGGTGGTGCGCAGGCGGTCATCGACGATAATGCCGCCATGCATGCCGATGGCCAGTCCGGCATCCGCGGCCAGCTTGCTGTTGGGCCTGACGCCCGCGGCCAGAATGACCAGTTCGCAGGGGATGCGGGTGTTTCTGGTTTCGATTGCTGTGACGCCGGTTTCCTGGCTACCCACGATGCGCATGACGCTGTCGGCCAGCAAGCATTTAACCCCTTTGGCTTCCATATGTTTTTGGAGCAACAGGCTCATGTCCGGGCCAATGGCTTGGGGCAGCAGTTGGTCTGCCATTTCCACCAGGGTTGTATCGACTTCCCACATGTCGGCCAGCGCTTCGGCCATCTCCAGGCCCATGGCGCCGGCGCCGATGACGACCGCTTTTTGTACACCGCCCCGGGCAATCTGTTCTTTGATCCGCACCGCATGGGTCAGATTGGCAACCACGCTGACGCCGGGAAGATCGATGCCCTCGATGGGCGGCACTGCGGGGGTGGCGCCGGTGGCAATGACCAGCTTGTCATAGGGTAACAGGGCCGTACTGCCCGCGGCCAGATCTCTGACTCTGACGTGCTTGCGTTGGCGGTCGATGCTGAGCGCCTCGTGGGCGGACCGCACGGTCACGCCTTTGACATTTTTGAAGAAAAGCCCGTCGCGAATGGCATGTGCGCTGGTCGAACACAAACCCTCAATATTGGCGACATCGCCGCCTACGTAGTAGGGAATGCCGCACCCGCCATAGGAAAACTGATTTTCTTTTTCGATAACGGTGATTTCGGCCTCTGGCACCAGTCGCTTGATGCGGCAGGCCACTTTGGGGCCAAGGGCCACAGCCCCAATGATCAGTACATTCAGTTTCATCGTCTGTCCTTTTCTGCGCTGAAAATATTTTTGAGCTTTTAGCGAAAACGCACGCGAAAAAGCATGCTGTCATTGTGACAGGTTGCCGGGTCTCACTTTCATCACCGGCAAACCCGGCGGTCGTTTACAGGCTGATGACGGTGCTTTCACAGGCCAGATGGATCATCTCCGAGGCCGGGGCCAGGCGGGCGCCTTCGATCAGGTCGCCGGCCTCGATTTTGCGGGCCTTGGCGCAAGGCGTGCAAACCAGGATGGGAATTTCGTTGGCTTGCAGATAGGTCAGCAGGTCGTCGGCAACATCTCCGGTGGCGGCCCGCACGTGTTGGATAATGCCCTCACGCGCCAGGTACACCGCTTCATCCAGCAAAAACACATTCACCTCCTTGCCTTCCTTGTGGGCAACCGTCGCCAGGTGAAAGGCGCGGGTCGAGCGATTGGTGTTGTTGGTGCCGCAAGATAGGATCATCAATACTTTGTTGTTCATGTGTTGGCTCCTTTAATCATCGGAAAAGTTTTTTTTATGAGGATATGAAAATCCGGGCCGCTCTGGGGCCGATCGGCGCACGGCTTCATTTCATAAGTCGCTGCGGGCAGAATGCGCTTGAGATCCTCGGTGATGCTCGCATCGTGGCCCACGATCTGGATTGTTTCCCCTGGAAGCATTCGATGAAAGTAATTGGTGATTTGAAGCAGGGAAAAGGGGATGATGGCTTCGCGTAAATCAAATATTTCCATGCGTGTTTAACCCTACCGGTTTGGTGCGTGACTGTTGCAGCCAAGTTTTTGCATAGGCTGTGCCATGAATTTTATGCAGGCGCCACGCAAAATCAGCAGCCCAACGCGTGGCCGGGCGGATCCCAACTTTGCACACCGTACCTGCTTAGAGGATTAAAAAGGTCACCGGCGATTGCACGGCGGCGAAGAAGGGAGATTGCATCCAGGGTGTTCATGTGTTAAGTTGGTGAACATTGATGTTGTTAAAATTATGAACACACTGTGAGGGCCAATGGCACGCGAAAATCTGAATCATTATTGGAAAACCGTCGTGGATACGATTCAGGACGGCGTGATGATCGTCAGTCCGCAAGGAATTATCATCTCCGTCAATCGCGGCTTCGAGGAAATCACCGGTTTCAGCAGGGATGAGGCCCTTGGTCAATCGTGCGCCATCTTGAATTGTGCCGCCTGCGAGACGGCGCGCCGGGCGGATGGGTGCAATTGGTGTGTCATGTTCAAAAAAGGCGATTTGAAAAAGCAAAAATGCGTGATCATCCGTAAAGATGGTCGTCCCGTGCATGTGGTCAAAAATGCCTCGGTCCTTAAGGATGAGGATGGCAACGTGACCGGCGCGGTCGAAACGCTTACCGACGTGACCGATTTGATGGACAAGGAGACCCAGATTGAGACCTTTCGGCGCGAACTGGATGGCGAGGACCGTTTTCATGGCATGATCGGCGTTTCCGGAGCCATGCAGAAAGTGTTCGAATTGATATCCGATGCAGCCCATTCGGATGCGCCGGTGATCATCTTCGGTGAAAGCGGCACCGGCAAGGAGTTGGTTGCCAAAGCCATTCACGAGGGCGGTCATCGTGGCAAGGGCCCTTATATCAAAGTCAATTGTGCCGCTTTGAATGAATCGTTGCTGGAAAGCGAGATGTTCGGTCACGTCAAGGGCGCTTTCACGGGTGCGCACCGCAGCCGCGAAGGGCGCTTCGAAGCGGCCTCTAAAGGCAGTATCTTTCTGGATGAAATCGGCGATTTGCCACTGTCCACCCAAGTCAAGCTGCTGCGCGTTTTGGAAGAAAAAGTGGTGGAAAGGGTGGGGGACCACCATCCGATTACGGTGGATGTGCGCATCATTTCGGCCACCAACAGGGATTTGGCGGCTTTGATCGAGCAGGGGCGTTTTCGCGAGGATTTTTTCTACCGCATCAATGTGATTCCCATCAATGTCCCGGCCTTGCGCGACCGCAGAGAGGATATCCCGCTGCTGGCGCACTCTTTTTTCAACCGCATGAAGCTTAAAAGCGGCAAGCGGATCGAAGGGGTCTCCAAAGATGCTTTGGACGCCTTGATGCGCTATCATTGGCCCGGCAATGTCCGGGAACTGAAAAGCGCCTTCGAATTCGCCTTTGTTTCATGCCAGGAGGAGATCATCGCTCCCGAACACTTCCCGGCGCATCTTCAGAACGAGGAGAGAAACAGCTGCCCGGCCATCGCGCCGACCTTGCAGACATTGGGGGAAATCAAAAAGCAGCGTTTGATCGAAGCGCTGCGCTCCGCCAAGGGCAATCAATCCGAAACGGCCCAGATACTGGGCATCTCGCGCACCAGTGTGTGGCAGCAGATGAAGCGCTTCGGCCTCCGTCCGGAGGCGTATAAAACGTCTTGATTGGCATGAGTACTGCATTGGAACAACCAGACTTGGCGTCTTCAGCACTTTTTCCTCCATGCACCGCGCCTGAAGGGGTGTTCCCTTCAGGCGCCGGTTTTTTTATCGATCCGACGTGACCTCCGGGATGCCAATTTCCAGCGACCGCGGGCGAGTGTCCCGGGCTGTACGCGAGTAAGATAACAACTAAAGTGTTAAATGGTTGAACAGTGTGGGGGTTTATAAAGTAAACAATTTCGCCATCGTGACGCACTCAGCCAACCACGCTTGCTTTCCACGGCGGAATCGTAGGGGTGGCATGGCTCATGCTACCGCGATAAACAGACATGAAAAGGGGGCTCACGATGGGTCAATGTTCCTGCCATCCGGAGATCGAAACGCAGTATATCTGCATGAAATACAACACGTATCTGTGTGAGGAGTGTTTGACGTGCCGGGATCCGGAACTTTACTGCAAATACCGCCCCTCGTGCCTGATCTGGTTCATGACCAAGCGTCAGAAACGCAGGGAACAGGAGAGAAAATAGTTATGTCCGTATCGCGCAGAACTTTTTTGAAAACTGGCGCAGCGGCCGCCTGTGCCGCTTGCGCCGCGCAGGTGCCGCTGCCCGTTTCGGCCCAGCCGAAGAACAACCGGGAGCTGGCCACATTGATTGACATCCGCAAATGCATTGGGTGCGAAGCGTGCGTTGAAGCCTGCCGTGATGCCAATGCGCCCAAATACCCGGAGCCTGAAAAACCCTTTCCCCGCATGTATCCAGCCAGGGTCAAAGCGGAGGACTGGTCGGAGCCGGAGCGGCAAGCGGTGCGCGATCGCCTGACGCCTTACAATTGGCTGTTCATCCAGGAGGCCACCGTCCGGATCGACGGTGAAGAAACCACCTTGACGATTCCCCGGCGCTGTATGCACTGCCAGAATCCGCCGTGCGCCGATCTGTGCCCCTGGGGTGCGGCGCGCAAGCTCAAGAACGGCATTACGCGTATCGATGCCGATGTCTGCCTGGGCGGCAATAAATGCCAGGATGTCTGCCCCTGGGCCATTCCGCAGCGTCAGACGGGCGTGGGCCTCTACTTGGATCTGATGCCCGCCTTTGCCGGCAATGGGGTGATGTACAAATGCGACCGATGTTATGACCGGATCGCCGCAGGTGAGCTGCCGGCCTGTATCGAAGAGTGTCCCGAAAATGTCCAGACCATCGGCCCACGTGAAGAAATAGTGCGCGAGGCGCACCGACGGGCAGCCGAAGAAGGATTGTTCATTTACGGCGAAAACGAAAACGGCGGCACCAATACGCTGTACTTGTCGCCCGTACCCTTCGATGAATTGAACCAGGCCATCGCCGCAGGTAAAGGGAAACCGCACCTGGCTGCCGTCGAAGATCAGATGGCCCATGGCGATCGCCTGGCCAAAGCCATGTTGATCGCGCCGATCGCCGGCCTGGCGGCGGCGGTCGCGAGGATCTACAAGGTGGTAAAAAACAGCGCCGGAGAAGGGGAGGAACGCTCATGAGCCGCAGCATCGCGATCGTAACTGATTTTGAACGGCGCTTCATCAAGCCGGCTTACCTGCTGTTGCTTTTTATGATGGGGCTCACCGGATTTTCCCAGATGCCGATTTTCAAACGGTACTATATCGCCGACATCCCAGGGCTGGGCTGGTTGGCCGAATACTACGTCACGCATGTCATCCACTATCTGGGCGCCATAGCGCTGCTCTTTCTGATGGCTTACTGCAGCACCGTTTACCTGGCGCTGCTGCGCCGCAAATATCGCTTGACGCTCTGGGCGCATGTGCGCGTCATCCTGCTGGCCGGCATTGTGGCCACCGGTGTGCTGCGCGTGCTGAAAAATCTTCCGGACGTCCTCTTTTCGCCGGGATTCACCATGACCATCGATATCGCCCACCTGGCCTTTATGATGCTGTTCATTGCCGCGGCTATCGGCGCCGCGCTGACGAAGGGCGGGTGGTTGAAAGAGATATGAGGTGGCGGCGGAGCGCTTGGGTTTTCATTCTGATTCCTCCAGTGTCGACAGGTCGCCTTCGGGCAGACCCAACTCACGCGCTTTGAGCAGCCGCCGCATGATCTTGCCGGCCTTGTTTTTGGGAAGGTCCGGCGTGAAATCGATCTCTTTGGGAGCCACGGCCGAACCGAGCTTTTTGCGGGCGAAGCCGATCAGCTCCAGACGCAGCGCATCGCTGGGCGTGAAGCCCGGCTTGAGGGCCACAAAGGCTTTCACCATTTCTCCGATGAGCGGATCCGGCTTTCCAATGACCCCCGCTTCGGCCACGGCGGGGTGCGCCATGAGTACGCTTTCGACTTCGAAGGGGCCCACCATGTGGCCGGATGTTTTGATGATGTCATCGGCGCGCCCCACGAACCAGAAGTATCCGTCCGCGTCGCGTTTGGCCAGGTCGCCGGTCAGATACCAGCCGCCGAGGAAGCACTTGCGATAGCGCGCCGCGTCGTGCAGGTAGCCCCGAAACATGGAAGGCCAACCCGGCCGCAGCGCCAGTTCTCCCTGAACGCCGTCCGCTTCGATGACTGTGACGCTATCCTTGCCGCTGCGCTTGACGATGGCCGCCTCGATACCGGGAAGCGGACGCCCCATGGAGCCCGGTCGGATCTCTATGGCGGGAAAATTGGCGATCATGATGCCGCCGGTTTCCGTTTGCCACCAGTTGTCATGGATCGGCAGTCCCATGGCCTTCAGACCCCAGAGCACGGCTTCGGGATTAAGCGGTTCGCCGACGCTGTGAATAAGGCGCAGCTGACTCAAATCGTACTCCCTGACCGGCTCGAGTCCCATGCGCATGAATCTGCGGATGGCGGTGGGCGCCGTGTACCAGACGCTCACCTTACGGGATGCCAGGATCCGGCACCAGCGTACGGCGTCGAAATCGGCTTCATCGACCACGTTGGTGATCCCGTGCAGGAGAGGCGAGATGATGCCATACGAGGTTCCCGTGACCCATCCGGGGTCGGCCGTGCACCAGAAGACATCTTCCGGGTGAAAATCCATGACATATTTGCCGGTCATGTAGTGGGTGAGAGCGGCGCTGTGCACATGCAGCGCGCCTTTGGGTATTCCGGTGGTGCCGCTGGTAAAGTGCAGGGCCGCGATATCTTCCGCACCGGTCGGTGGGATGAGGTAGGTGTCGGAAGAGGCGGCCATCAGCCTGGGCAGCGACAGAAGGTCGTCGCCCAAATGGTCCGGGGCATCGACTAAGAGGACATGCTTGAGCAAGGGCAGGTCGCCCATCAGCTGGCTCACCTTCTGCCGGTAGTAACGTTCGGTGGTCAGCAGGAGTTTCGCATCCCCTCGGCTCAGCCGTTGAAAGATGGGCTCCGGACCGAAAGCCGAAAAAAGGGGACAAAAGACGCTCGTGTTTTTAAAGACTCCCAATGCAGCGATATACAGCTCGGGTATTCGGCCGGCCAAAGCGCAAACAGTATCTGCTTTTCCCAGGCCGAGTTCTTTGAGAATGTTGGCGAAGCGGTTGCTCAACCTTTTGAGGTCGTCGTAGGTGAACGCACGCTCCGCGCCGTCGCTGCCGAGCCATTGCAGGGCCACGTGGTCGCGGAGCGGTCCGCCGGCATGACGATCGACAGCTTCATGAGCGATGTTGATCCCTCTGCCCTCAGGAAGCCCCTGCAATTCATTTCGGATCGTATTCCAGGAAAAATTCGCCACGACGTCAGCATAATTCAGAAGATTCGGAACTGTCTTCCAGGATGCCGGATGCTTCTTTTGGATTCCCATAGCACATTCACCCTCCCACGATGGCGTCTGAACAAGGTTGCCAGGTCAAAGACGCCAGGGGAACAGTAATTGCGTTGGCCTTTCGGCTTTTTTTCCTATTAAGGCGGAAGGGATGGCTTCCCGCTCCTGGCGGGCGATCCTATAGATCTCTTTCAACAGTTCCGACGAGGAGGACGTTTTGCTCACGAATGCATCCGCACCCGCATGGCGAATCGTCTGGGCGATTTGCTCATCGTCGTGCATCGAAAGACCGATCACACGCACGTCGGGCCGCTCGGTCTTGATCCGTCGGGTTGCTTCGATGCCGTCCATCTCCGGCATGGCAATGTCCATCACGATCACATCCGGCCGCAGCTGCCTCGCCAATTCGAGTGCTTCCCGTCCGTTTGCCGCCTCGCCCACCACGGCAATGTCCGGTTGTTTGGCGATGAGCTGGATCAATCCTTGCCGTATCACTTTGTGATCGTCAGCGAACAGCACGCGAATTCCCGTTTCTTTGGAAACAGGGCTCGGGCTTTTTCGGGTGTCGGGCTCAATAGGCACCGTCCGGGTGGTGTTCGCCATGCTGAGGGGCACCCTCAGGATAAAACGGCTGCCTTTTTCACGGGAACTTTCGATTTTCAGGTTGCCTCCGATATAACGCGCCAGTTCCTGGATGCTCAGCAGACCGAGACCAAATACTGCTGCGGAAGATTCGAGAACATTGGTGTCAAATCCCTTGCCCTGATCACTGACTGCGACGACCAGGTCTCTGTCGGAGCAGGAGAGGACAACGCGTGCGTTTTTAACCCCAGCGTGCTTGGTGATATTGAACAAAAGTTCTTTTACGGCGCGAAAAACAAACAATTTCAAAGAGGCGCTTGCGATGTGCGTTTCGGCCGTTTCCA
Source organism: Desulfatitalea sp. BRH_c12 (assembly GCA_000961655.1). Taxonomy (GTDB): domain Bacteria; phylum Desulfobacterota; class Desulfobacteria; order Desulfobacterales; family Desulfosarcinaceae; genus Desulfatitalea. Next base: position 23,724 of record LADR01000006.1, on the reverse strand, counting down.
ATGCCACAGTCAATCCGAACTGGGTTTTTACCTGCCGCACGAGCCACTGCAGTGCCGCAGTCAATCCGGAGTGATGCAGCACCGGAGGGCTTAATTCGTGCGACAACCGGCGTGCTTTGCTGATGGATTCCTTCAGCAGCTGATCCACCTTTTCCAACTTGGGTTCTGTTGAAAGGTTCTCAATGGCCATCTGAAGCTGCAGTCTTGCCGCCGCCAGGATCTGCTGCATATCATCATGCAACAGCTGGGCGATGCGTTGCCTTTCTTGCTCTTTGGCTTCAATCAGTTCTACGGCCAAGGTGTGAAGCTGTTGGGCGCGCCGTTCAGCCAGGGCGGCGCGTTCGGCTACTTGCTGCTCCAGTGTTGAATTTAAATGATGCAGCGCCTGTTCCCAGTGCTTGCGCTCGGTGATGTCGCGCATGATCACGAATGACTTGACAGGATTGTCAGAAATAATGACCGAATCGACCTCTACAGGAAACTTTTCTCCGCTCTTGCGGACAGCCGTAAGTTCCCGCGACCTGACGTATCCCGTGCGTTCGCGCTCTTCCAACTCAATGCTTAATCTTGGGTCATCCGTATCCAGGATTCCGGAACGACCCAGATCGCAAATTTCCTTTTCAGAACAACCAAACATGTCGCAGGCCGCCGGGTTGGCGGCAGTAATCTTGCCGTCCGGGACCGTCAGCAAGATAGCATGTGTGCTGTTTTCGAAGAGCACTCGGAATTTTTGTTCGCTTTCCCGCAGTGCCGCTTCGGCTTGCTTTTGCCTTGTGATCTCATGCGTGACGACATTGAGACCGATCACAGTCCCATCGGCTCTTTTCAAGGGCTCCCAGTTCGAAACCCAGGTGCGGGTGATCCCCGGCATGCCCGCGGTTTCCCCGGACATTTCGATGCCCAGTACCGGGTTACCGGTTTGGATGGCTTTGTGCATCTTCAGCTCGGCTTGCTCGGCAAGCGCAGGAACAATCTCCCTGATAGGCCGACCGATATGCCTTTCCACCGGGCGGCCGTTCATTTCAGCCAATCGCTCATTGATGCGAACGTAGCGCAGTTCCGTGTCCAACACGCATAATCCAACGGGCGCGTTGTGGTATATTTGTTCGATGGCCGTATGAATCACGCTGGCGGTGTTCTCGCTCAGCAATAATGTTTTATCGGCTTGCTTGTTCTGGTTAGAGAGCGCTGCCTGGGTTGGTTTATTGGACGGCGGCCGCACCGCCTCCGCGCTAAGGATTGATTTTTCTTTTTTCGGGTCCTCATCGGGATAGAGCTGTTTATTTATAGACATAATGCACCTTGGCCGTTGCGTTGTATTCAGGGGCGGGGTGCAGCACTCAAGGTGAAGGACACATCGTGAAGTGAGGACAGGCGGTTTTTCATTTCCCCTATGAAGCATAAGCAAAAGTGTCGGGGAATTACAACCTCAACTTTCGGGGCATATGCAAAAGTTGTCACGAGTCATATCCGATACTCCTTTCCGGCGGCTCCTGGGCAAACCCGCTGTCCCAGGCTGTCGTGGAGGGCTGCCACCGCGTATTCGCCGGTGCAGTGGCAGGGAATGACCCAACCGGGCGCAAGCGAGCGCAGTGCGGCGATTGTATGGCGCAGGCGGTTGCCGCTGGCATTGAGCAAATGGAATCCGCCGATGATGGCACGGATCTTTTCGCCCGGGTTCAGGTGCAATATATGCTGCAAAGTGTTAATCAGGCCGGCATGGCAGCAGCCGACACAGACCACCAGCCCCTGGTCGGTGCGGATCCATAAGGCCAGGTCGTCATCGATCGGATCGGGGCGGCGTCCGGCCGGATCGAGGTAAAACGGTCCCCCTGTATCCTCGAAAGCGGCTGCACGCGGGATCGGGCCGCTCAGCCCGACCCGTTCGCTCAGCATGGTGGGTTGCAGCACCCAGTGCAGGCACTGTTCGGGCACATGGTCGAGCGCCGTGCGGGCGTGGCTGGGCATTTGAATCGGCCGCGATTTGCCCAGGCGGATGCTGTAGCGCGGCTGCACAACGCCCGGATGGCAATGGACATGGATGCCATGCGCCTCGGTCAGGATGTGGCGAAGACCGCCGGTGTGATCGAAATGCCCATGACTGAGCACGAGGTGATCGGCCTGCGACCAATCGATACCCAATTGCCGGGCGTTTTGAGGCAGGGCATGGCCCTGTCCGGTGTCGAAAACGATCAGCTCGGTGCCCGTATCGATCCACAGGGCAAAGCCGTGTTCGGCCAACAATCCGTTGGTGACCTGGTTGTCTACCAGGATAAGAATGCGTACTTCCTTTTTGCCGCTGTCATGCGTCATTGTTCTCAACCCGCTCTGTAATGCTTCGATGGACACGCCATCTTTTTGGCCGCTTTGCGGTATGGTTGCACTCGTCTTACCTGCGTTTTCTCAATCCTTTATTCAGAAGGTGCACTATTCTTTTTTCCTGGCGCACTAAATGCTTTACAATGTTGGAACATATACAGCATGCTGGATATGCTTCGATAGTCGCATAAGGTAGACCTGCGGCAATATCTTAATGCATGCTCCTTGCCAACTGATTCAAAGAACGGAGTGATGCGATGACAATCCGTAATCTTGAATTCATGTTCAACCCATCGGCGGTCGCCCTGGTGGGCGCGAGCCAAAAACCCGGCGCCATCGGCGCTGTCATTGCGCGTAATCTGGTGAGTACCGGCTTTAAAGGGGAGATTTTCCCCGTTAATTCAAAGTACAAGACCATAGAAGGGCTTACGGCCTATCCGGATGTGGACAGTTTGCCAAAAGCGCCGGACCTTGCCGTGATCGCCACCCCGCCAGACACGGTTCCGCAACTGATCGAAAAACTCGGCAGGCGCGGTACCCGGTCAGCGGTTGTGATAACGGCCGGATTCCGCGAGGGCGGCACCGAGAAGGGACAACAATTGTGCGCTCACATGCTCGACGCGGCCCGTCCTTACCTGCTGCGCATCGTGGGCCCCAACTGCCTGGGGATAATGGTGCCCGGGGTGAACCTGAATGCGAGTTTCGGGCATGTACAACCTCTGCGCGGCAATATCGCCTTTGTCGCCCAGTCGGGAGCGGTTCAGACGTCCGTTTTGGACTGGGCCACTTCGAAGGGCATCGGGTTTTCACACTTTGTATCCGTGGGCAACATGTCGGATGTCGATTTCGGCGACATGCTTGATTTTCTGGCCGCCGATTTCAGTGCCAAAGCGATATTGCTGTATATCGAAAACATCACTCATGCCCGCAAGTTCATGTCAGCTGCCCGAGCGGCAGCCCGGATGAAGCCTGTCGTCGTGGTCAAGGCGGGTCGGCACGCCGAGGGCGCGCGCGCCGCCGCTTCGCATACCGGGGCATTGGCCGGCGCCGATGAGGTTTACAGCGCCGCCTTTCAGCGCGCCGGGGTGCTGCGGGTCATGGACATGCAAGCGCTTTTCGATGCGGTGGAAACCTTGGCCATGTCCCATCCTTTTCACGGGGATCGTCTGGCCATTTTGACCAATGGCGGCGGCATGGGCGTGTTGGCCACGGATACGTTGATCGATAAAAAGGGACGTCTGGCGGAACTGTCGCCTGAAACCATAGCACGGCTGAACAGTGTCCTGCCGCGCACTTGGTCGCACAACAACCCGGTGGACATCGTCGGCGATGCCCCGCCGGATCGCTATGTCGATGCGTTAAAAGCGCTCCTTGAAGATCCGGGTGTCGATGCCATGCTTATTTTAAACAGCCCTACGGCCGTGGCCTCGAGCACCGCAGCCGCACGGGCAGTGGCCGACACTCTGAAAGCGAGCGGTTCAAAGGCCGTCTCCCGCGGCATTTTCACCTGTTGGCTGGGGATCGATTCCGCCGACGAGGCTCGCAACATCTTTGCCGAAAACAAGATTCCGACCTATGAAACCCCCTCCGAAGCAGTGCGCGGATTTATGCAGATGGTGCGCTACCGTCGCAGCCAGGCTATGCTGATGGAGACACCCCCCAACCTCCCGGAAATTTTCGAACCGGAAACCGATAAGGCCCGCCGAATTGTGGACAAGGCGTTGTATCAAGACCGCACATGGCTGACCGAGATGGAGGCCAAGGCCGTCTTGACCGCCTATCAAATCCCCGTGGTTCCGACTTACGAAGCGGCGACACCCGAACAGGCTGCACAGATCGCTGTCCGGTTGGGTGGCCCGGTGGCCTTAAAGATCCTATCGCCTGATATTACCCATAAGTCTGATGTGGGGGGCGTGGCACTGAATCTTTCCTCGGCAGAATCGGTGCGAAATACGGCGCGGATCATGCTGGAACGAATCCGCGAAAGGCTGCCCGACGCCACTCTGTCCGGATTTACGGTACAGCCCATGGTGCACCGGCCCGACGCCCGCGAACTGATTGTCGGCGTCAGTGATGATGTCCAGTTCGGTCCGGTGATCCTGTTCGGCCATGGCGGTACGGCTGTGGAGGTCATCCAGGATAAAGCCATCGCGCTGCCGCCGCTCAACATGCATTTGGCCCGCGAAGTAATGACACGCACACGCGTCTATCGCCTGCTTGAAGGCTACCGTGACAAACCGGCCGCGGACCTGGACAGCATTGCGCTGACCCTGGTCAAGGTGTCGCAAATGATCAGCGATATCGAACATATCGCCGAACTGGATATCAATCCGCTGCTTGCCGATGACCAGGGTGTGGTGGCACTGGACGCACGCATCAAGGTGGTCCAATCGCATCTGCCTGCTGCACAGCGGTTGGCGATTCGGCCATATCCCAAGGAACTCGAGGAGACGCTCAGCCTCCCTGACGGCCGACGGCTGCTGCTTCGCCCGATACGACCTGAGGACGAACCGGCGCTGCAAGCGCTTTTTTCCAGACTCTCCATGGATGAAGTCCGCCTGCGTTTTTTGCATGCGATGAAGATTTTGTCCCACGATCTGGCGGCACGTTTAACCCAGATCGATTATGATCGGGAGATGGCGTTGGTTCTTTGCGATCCGACCGCACCCAAAGAACCCGAGTTATATGGCGTTGTCCGATTTGCGGCGGTTCCGGACAACGAACGTGCGGAATTCGCTATCCTTCTTCGCCGCGACATGACCGGCATGGGGTTGGGGCCGATGCTCATGCGCCGCATTATAGATTACGCAAGAAACCGGGGTATCGGTGAGCTCTACGGGGATGTGCTGGCCGAGAATAGAGCCATGTTGAAGCTATGCGAGGCTTTTGGATTTAAAAAAAGACGCGACCGGGAGGAACCCGACGTCATCATCGTTTCTCTGACGTTGTGATTGCAAAATCCATCGTCATGTCAGCGGCGATGGTTATGTCGGCGCTGGTGCGGGTGCTCCTTGTCTTCCGCGATCAGTTTGTATGAAACGCTTGCGCGGCGGTTTGGTGAAAGGCATCAGCCAAGAGGCGCTCTCTTTGCTGATGTTCCACGATTACCCCGGCAACATCCGGGAATTGGAAAATATTATTGAACGCATTTTCGTGCTCTGCCCGGAGGGCGAGATCGGAGTGCGCTGCATGCCGGAACACCTGAAAGCCCGCGCGGTTCCAACCGTTTTCCCGGTCGGTATGGATGTGGCCTTGCGCACCACGGAAAACCAGGTGATTCTCGCAGCGCTCGAACACAACGATTACAACCGCCTGGCTACCGCGCGCATGCGCAACATGCATAAAAGCACCTTGTATCGCAAAATCAAGCGCATCGGCATCCAACTGCCCAAGGAGGATGGTCGCGTGCATACGATCCTTTCAATTTTTCTGTGACGCGAACCGGTTTCATTGTGTCATCCGGGTAAATTGACATCTATTGATTGTGTTCAATCCTCGTAATAAGAGCGCTTTCAGGGGCTGTCTCTTGTTCGTCCGAGTCCAAGATCCATGCGCGTTCAGGAGTATTCCTTTATGACACCCCAGGGATTCGATCGCAAGCTCAGCGCCATTTTGAGTGCCGATGTAGAAGGCTACGGTCGCCTGATGAGAACCGATGAGGAAGCCACTGTCCGCACGCTAACCGCCTATCGAGCAGTGATTGAAGAATTGGCAATCAAATTTAAGGGTCGGATTGTCGATTCTCCGGGCGATAATCTTTTGGTCGAATTTGTCAGCGTGGTTCATGCGGTTGAGTGCGGCCTTGCGATCCAATCAGCTTTAATTGTTGAGAACGCCAAGCTTCCCGATGAGCGCAGGATGCAATTTCGGATCGGCATCAATTTAGGCGACGTACTTCAGCAGGGGGACCGGATCTATGGCGATGGCGTCAACATTGCCGCCAGGATGGAGTCCTTGGCCGCAGCCGGAGGTGTCTGCATTTCAGGGGGTGTATTCGATCAGATTGAAAACAAGCTTGCTTTCGGTTGCGAGTATCTCGGTGAACAAACGGTAAAAAACATCGTCACACCTGTCCGAGCATACAAAATCTGGGAAGACCCTTCCAACCGGGGATGCAGGGGCAAGGCCCAGGTGCGCCGCCCATCAAAACGGATGGGACCGGTGGCCGTGGTCTTTATCTTGAGCCTCATAGCGGGTGGGCTTTGGATGCTCGATCTCTCGCGAAAGGCAGCAAACCTTCCCTTCGGAGAGGACCGTCCCTCGGCGCCGGAAGCGTCCGGCAAAGCTTCGATTGCGGTGCTGCCGTTCAAGAACCTCAGCGGAGATAAGGAACAAGAGTACTTCAGTGATGGGTTGACCGATGACATCATCACCGATCTCTCAAAATTCCATGAACTATTGGTGATCGCCAGCGAATCCGTTTTCAAATACAAGAGCAAGACGGACAGGATCGAACGCATTGGCAAAGAGATGGATGTCCGCTATGTGATAGAAGGCAGTATACAGAAGGTGGATGAGAAAGTCCGCATCAATGTTCGGCTCGTCGATACAGCCAGCCAAAAGCTCATCTGGACCGAACGGTATGTGCGGGATATGCGCAATATTTTCCAGCTGCAAAACGAGATCGTACAGATGATCGTATCGAACCTGGCGGTTAAACTCTCTTCAGCCGAGCGGTCCCGCGTCAAGCCTAAGACAGGCAACCTCGAGGCCTATGATTATTTGTTGAAAGGATACAGCTTCCATCATGAGCGAACGCTTGCGGCCAACATCAAGGCAAAGGAAATGTTTGAAAAGGCGGTCTCGCTCGATCCCAGCTATGCCGCCGCATTCATCGGAATGGGCAAGGTCGAATATGAAAAAGTGATTTTCGGCTGGACTGAATTCCCCGAGAAAACTCTGGTCCGCGCCCGAGAGTTCGCACGGAAGGCATTGTCCATAGACGAGGCCGATGCTGCGGGCCATCATCTGCTGGCTCGGATCTTTGCCGCCCAGGCGCAATATGACAATGCATTAAGCGAATTACAACGAGCGATCGAACTCAACCCCAACGACGCCGACAGCTACGAGGCGCGCGGATGGATCATGCTCTGGTCCGGCAAAACAGACGCGGCTATCGATTCCCTGAAATTTGCCCTGCGCCTCGGCAGCAAGCCCAGGGACACACTGATGCATCTTGGCACAGCATACTATTTAAAGGAACAATACGACGACGCCATAAAAATGCTGGAGCGCGGCCTGAACCAGTGGCCGGCCTTTTCAGGCTACTACATCATTCTTTCGGCAGCATACGCCCAGACCGGACGTATGGGTGCCGCAGCGCAAGCCGCGGAGACGGCTCAGCGCCTGGAGCCGTTCTTTGATTTGGAAGATTACGGTCGCGCCTTCAGAAATCCGGTGGATCGGCAAAAAGTCATAAATGGCCTGCGCAAGGCGTTTGCGGTGGCATCCGAAAAATAAAATTTTCTAATTGTTGGATGCGGTTTTTTTGAGCCAGTTCGAATCCGCTTTTTGAATGTTTTCGGAGGCCCTTTTTTCGAAATCCACCAGGGTCAAATGGTTATAGTTGAGGTAAAGTTTTCCGGCGACGATCTTGAATGCCTCCGGATCCACACTGTAAAATTCACCGGCTGCCATAGCCATCGAACAAAAACCGCCATATTGGGGCGCATACAGCTCCGGGCTGGATGCGAACATGTCGCGATGTTCGATCGTGGTAAATTGCCATTTGGCGTTCTGCCAGTCAAATGTATAAGCGGTATCTCCTTTGACTGCCCGGCCTTGGGTGAAGTAGGCAACGGGATCGTAGCCTTTGATAGCGATGCTGTCATCGTTTTTGTTGACCGGAGAAACGGTATTCCCCGCAACACTCATCGTTATGGCCGCCAGCGCCAGCTGAAATGTAAAGATAACTATTATGAAAGTTTTTTTAAAATTTGGCGTTGACATATTAGACCTCCTTACATCCGGGTACTCTGCTCAGGAGTTCATAACCTTACAAAGTGTGAGGGTAAGCATCCATCGAAGGGATTCAACACGATCATAGAGGATTCGAGTATAGATTCTGCAAGTGCATGAAAAGGCGCTCTGAATGGGTGTGTAGACCGGAAGATATTTTAAGTAGTCGATCTGAATTTCCGCTGATATGGTGTTGCTAAAAATGTTTTTGGGTTAGACCAAGAGCAGCTTCGAACTTGCTTTTTTTCGAAAAATTCATATTAATTTTGAAAAGTTGATCGGGGATGGAGCCCCCCGTATAACCGCCCGGGCTGGGCTGATGACTCCTACCGGCAGCAATGTACGGTGGGGTTCATCAAGTATGCCCGAAGGCGGTGACGCCCATGCTTCAATTTAAACAAGAGACTTTTCATTCCCGGATTGTACTGCCCGACGGCCGGACTGCTGAGCGTCCCATCGAAGTCCGCACCAACCCGATTACCGGCCGAACGTGCAGAATCACCCACAGCCGCGGTGAAGAGCATGAACCCGGCACGGAATCTCTGCCCGAACCCCCGCCTTTTTCTGAAAACCGCGCCAACTGTCCCTTCTGCCAAGCGCGGCTTGCGACGCATACCCCGCAGCTTGCACCCGAATTGTGGCCCCAGGGGCGCATGACCCGAGGAAATTCGACCCTTTTCCCAAACCTTTTCCCCTATGGACGGTATTCAGGGGTCAGTCTTTTCGACGATGACCACTTCGTAGAAATCGGCACCGCCCACCGGCAATCCTACACGGACAGTTTTATGAACTGCCGGGCATACCTGCTGCAGGTTTTGGTCCATGACCCTGCGGCCGTTTACATGGCCATCACCCAGAACCACCTGCCGTCTGCCGGGGGATCGCTGCTCCATCCCCATCTACAGGTACAAGCCGACCGCATACCGGCCAATTACCAGCGCTTTTTAAAATTCCGTGCTGCTGAACACCGGCTGCAATCCGGCACGCGCATGTTCAGCGATTATCTGACCCTGGAAAAGCATGCTGCCCGGCGATGGATAGGTGCCACCGGGCCGTGGCAATGGTTGGCCGCTTTTGCCCCCGAAGGCTTTTATGAAATCTGGGGTATTCTGCCAGGGGTCACCTCCCTGCATACAGTCATTGAAGATCAATGGCAGGCCTTGGCCCAAGGTGTTTTGAACGTACAAAAATTTTACCGCAGCCTCGGTCGCAATGGCTACAATCTCGGCCTGCTTCTCTTAGAGGACGGTTCGAACGATTTGGAACTGCGGGTGATCCTCACTGTTCGCGCAAATTACGCACCTTGGGTACGCAGCGATTTTACCGGGTTCGAAGTAATGTTGGGAGACATGGCCACTTTTTCTTCGCCAGAATTGACGGCCGAGCGTGCACGCAATTTTTGGCAAGCCTATACGCTTTGACTTTAGGAGTGGACAAAAGGGTCGCATTCATCGCGGTGTCCTCGCGAGCGTAGGGCGAACGCCATGGTTATGGCCGCCCCGATGTATTTTTCGCTTGACGTGAACAAAACCATTGGTTAAGTTACAAATGTAATGTAACGTATGTTACCCATAAGGAGCCAAGACTTTCTATGCCTCCCAAACAGCGCTTTCTAACAGAGGATATCATTGATGCCGCCTTTGCCATCGTCCGCAGAGAAGGGTGGGATGGACTTTCCGCCCGGGCGATTGCAAAGGCGCTCAATTCATCTACCCGGCCGATTTACTCGTATCTTGCATCTATGAAGAATCTCGAGGAAGAAGTGGTGAAAAAGGCGTTGGACCTGTTCGATACCTACCTGACGTCTGAAACCACCGGTGACAAATGGCTCGATCAAGCGATCGGATATGTCAAATTCGCTATCGTGGAGAAAATGCTGTTTCGATGCATTAATGACGAAAAACATGCCTCGTTACAGCGGAAAAACACCCGTAAAATGTGGGAGATATTAAGGGCGGAACTTTCCGATTATCCGCCGTTTCAGGATATGCCCCAGACTGACGTGGACCGGATCCGGGTAATGCGCTGGTTTTTTGTCCATGGCATTGCAGCCCTGATCAACAATGGGTGGTTTACGCATCAGGAAATCGACTCCGAAATTGTTTTGAAGGAAATGAATGTCAAATTGCCGGATGTGCTGAAAATGGCCAACCATGTGATCTACGAGGGCCTGAAAGATAAAAAGGCCTTGAAAAAACTCGGGATCGTAGCTTATGAGAGGCAAAAATCCTAGCCGGACAGCGGCACACAATGCATTTCTCAGGGCGGTGGAGTCACGTAAACCGCCCAACCAAAGAATTTGCAACGATCTTTATGCGGAACAATTCCTTTCCCCTCAATTCAAGGCGCTTTATCACGACGCGGCACAAAGCGAAGATCTGATCCGACACTGGGAAAACATCGTTCCAGGGGTATGTGGCGCCGTGTTGGCCCGTCTCAGGTTCATCGACGAGGTTCTGCTAAAATGCCTTGACAGCGGCCTTGCCCAATTGGTCATCCTGGGCGCCGGATACGATACGCGGGCGCTTCGATTCGAACGACTCTTCAAAAAAAGGGTTAAAGTATTCGAGTTGGACCATCCCGCCACGCAGGCAGAGAAAATCCGATGCCTCCAAAACATGCCCGCTTCCTTTTCAAACGCTGTCAGTCATGTGCCTATCTGCTTCGATATGGAGAGACTGGACGAGAAGCTGTTTGCAAATGGATACCGAAAAGATCTGTTTACGTTGTTCATATGGGAGGGCGTCACCTATTACATCCCTCAAGCATCCATAGACGAAACACTTTTTTTCATTTCTGGAAATTCAGAAGCCGGCAGCGCTGTGGTCTTCGATTATTTCCCCTGTTCCGTGGCCGAAGGTACATGCCTTAAGCCAGAAGCAAAAGCGCTTAAAGAAAATCTGCGAAGCTTCGATGAGGACATCGTTTTCGGGATCGATCCTGATCGGATTGATGAATTTCTTCATACAAGAGGATTTTGTCAGGTGCACAACATTGCCGGCGATGTATTTTGGCGTACGTGTCTGCATGGAAGTCAGCAGAAAAGATCCGTCTCGGATATTTTCATGTTTGTCCATGCAATAGTAAAACCAAAACCTTGAACAAAGCGAACCGATCCAGAAAGGAGGTTTGCGTATGAACAGAAGGCCGGAACAAAAGAAATCTTTCGAGGCACGCTGCAGAAATTATCTCTTTGCGGGTATAACGGCCGTTATTGTTACGTTTGTCTTTGCGGGCGAACCGGTTCAGGCGGCCGAGCCCAAACACGGTGGAACGCTTTCATTCGGTGCGGAAGACGAGTTCGCCGGATTTGACGTGATCAAAGCCAGTGGATTTGCCATTTGCGACGCGGTTGTACTGAATACGATCTTGGAGCCGCTGTTCGATACGGATGATAAGGGCAACCTGATTCCGGCCCTTGCCCTTTCCGCGGAGCCGTTAAAAGATAGAAAATTGTGGAAGATAACGTTGCGGCAAGGCGTGACCTTTCACGACGGTACGCCATTCAATGCCGATGCGGTGGTTCATCATTGGTCCAGGATGATAGATCCGGCAAACCGTTTTCGCGGACGTTCGTTTTTTGAGCCGATTCAGTCGGTATCGAAAGTCAATGACTTTACGGTACACTTTCAACTGGCCCATGCGTGGCTGCCGTTTCCCCAAATCCTTTCCGAAACCAGGGGATTGAGCATGTTTATCCCTTCACCCAAAGCTGTCGCGGAAGGAACCCAACTGCGCGCACCAGTGGGGACTGGTCCGTTCGTGTTCAAGCAATGGATATCAGGCGACCGACTCGTGGTGAAGAAAAACCCTGATTACTGGCAAAAAGACAGGCCCTACCTCGATGAAATCGTTTTCAAAATTATGCCGGATCACCAGACGCGCTTCGTCAGCCTGAAATCGGGCCAAATGGATGCCATCTGGATGGATCGCGGCACCATTATCGAGCAGGCGCAGAAAGATTCGAATCTGGTGCTTCACCAAGGCGAGGGCAATGGGGCGGAGATCTTTGTCCTGAATACGACGATTCCCCCTTTTGATGACCCGCGTGTGCGCCGCGCCATCGCACATGCCTGGAATCAAGAAGCCTGTGTGACCATGAGCTATAAAAATGCCATTCCGGTAGCAATGCATCCTTTAGGGGAAGGTATCGACTGCAAAGAAGCGGGGTATCCCACTTACGACCCGCAAAAGGCCAAACAGCTCCTCAATGACTATGGCAAACCCGTTGCGATCGAATGCCTGCACTCCAACACCAAGCGGGGGAGTGAACAAGGAGAGCTGTTGCAGCATTTTTGCAAGCAGATCGGTGTCGTTGTAAAACCAGTGGGATTGAGTTTCGGACCGGTGGTCAAAAAAGTCATCACCAAAGATTATCAGATATCCACATGGCGCATGCCTTCTGCAACCGACATGGGGCCAATACTGTTTGGAAATTTTCACTCCCAAAGCCGAGGTAACGTGTCCGGTTACAGCAATCCTGCACTGGATGAACTGCTGGTAGCCCAACGCATGGAAACGGATGCGCAAAAACGGAGCCAGATGCTGTGTGATATTGCCGGAATCATTAATCGGGACATCCCCATTATCTACCGAGGCGGCCGGCGATTTCATGTGATTGCCGACCCGGCAGTGAAAGGAATCCCGGAAATCAAAAACGGCGTCATTCAGCTTACGGAAGCCTGGCTTGAAAAGTAGAATTTTCATTATCCTTTTCTTTGCGCTCGCCTGCGCCTCTCTCGGGCAGGGCCTTGTCGTGCCGCTGCTGCCGGGTTATGCGTTCAGCCTGGGGGCGTCCGGCTTTCTTATCGGGGTGATCTTCGGCGCCTTTTCGTTGTCGCGGACCTTGTTCCAGCCTGTTTTCGGGAATTGGTCGGATGCAATAGGCAGAAAGCCTTTTATCGCGCTGGGTCTTTTCGGGTCTTTTATCGCCTCTTTGGCCTATATCTACGCTAAAAATGCCTATGCACTCATACTGATTCGTTTTTTCCAAGGTGCGGTATCCGCCATGGTCATACCGGTTGCGCAGGCATATGCCGGGGAAATCACACCGAAAGGCAAAGAAGGCGCCCGCATGGGCGTTTTGAATCTTTCGATGTGGATCGGTCTGGCCGGCGGACCGATTATCGGTGGCGGGATAAAGGATTGGCTGACGATAGAGGCAGCCTTTTTGAGCATGGGGCTGGTTTGCTTCGCGGGGTTTTTAATGTCCTGGGGCTTGTTGCCGCAAGTGGACGTGGAACGCGATTTATCCCCGAAAAGATCTCGGAAGCGCTTTGGCAGCCTGATCAAAAATCCGCAAATCGCCGCGATGTTCATATTCCGGCTTACCCATGGCATGTGCATTGGTATTGTCTGGTCATTTGCGCCCTTGATCGCGGATGTCATTTTCAAGTTGTCGGGGTTCACCATCGGGATGATGATTACTTCCGGCATGGTCGCAGGCGGTTTGGTGATGCCGGTTTCGGGTATCTTGGCGGACAAGGTGCGTAAAGGCTTCTTAATCGGCCTCGGCGGTTGCGTGATCGCCATTGGAATGCTCCTGCTGTCGAACGTCGACCACGTACGCGACTTTTACATGGCCAGCATCCTGCTGGGCATAGGGGGAGGCATTGCGCTTCCGCCTGTCATGGCGACGACGGTACTGATCGGTTTGGATAAATCGGCAATGGGGGCTGCAATGTCTCTCATTGCAACGGCGGACAGCCTGGGGATGATGATCGGCCCGATTCTGGGCGGTGTGGCCATGGATACCCTTTCCAGAGAAGCAGCTTTCCGTGGCGGTTCGGTTTTAATGACGGCAGTCACAGTTCTTCTCGTGGTATGCTTTAGAAAAGCGTCGCATTCGGAAATCGGGGATGAATGTCAAGTTGGGAGAATAAAAGTAATGAAATAGGTCGTTCGATGTGCCATAAATCCATTCATCCAACACCGGACGCCGGACATCGCTATGTTCAGACATCTAATCAAAAAGTTCCTGCGCCTCCTATCGGTTTTGGTCGCGGTCACGGCGCTCACATTTTTGATGATGGATGTGTTGCCCGGAGATGTGGCCTATGAGATTGCGGGCGCGGATGCCACCGTTGAGGGGGTGAAAGCCCTCCGCGAGGCGCTGGGGTTAGACCGGCATATTTTTATCCGCTACGGCGATTGGCTCGCTGGCGTTGTGCAGGGTGATTTTGGCAGGTCTCTCCTTACGCACGAACCGGTTGCCAACGCAATTTTTGCGTGTCTGCCGGTCACCCTCGAATTGATGATGATCTCTCAGATTTTGGCCCTGGTGCTGGCCATACCGATTGGGATTATCAGCGCCTACCGATCCCGGTCCGGACTGGACAGAGCTTTTAGCGCAACAGCATTCGCCTTCATGTCGGCCCCTGTTTTTGTCATGGCCATGGTGCTCATTTACATTTTTGCCCTGAAGCTGAGATGGCTTCCAGCCACCGGTTTTGCCCCCTTGTCAGAAGGTCTTTTGGCGAATATCCGGTCGCTGATGTTGCCGGCTGCAAGCCTGGCCTTGCTGGAATGGGCGCCCCTGATGCGGGTATTGCGAAGCGACATGATTGCAACCCTTCAGGAAACCTTTATTTTATCGGCAAAAGCCAAGGGGCTTTCTGCTCGTAAAATTTTATTCGATCATGCACTGAAACCGTCCTCATTTACCCTGATTACCATCCTGGGGATCCACATCGGTCATCTGGTCGGAGGCGCTGTCATTGTGGAAAGCATTTTTGCTTTGCCAGGCATTGGGCGGCTTCTCGTGGGCGCTATTTACAGCAGGGATTTAAACATGGTCCAAGGTTGCATTCTGTTAATTACACTGGGCTATGTTGTGGTGAATTTTTTGGTGGATGCGCTCTATTCGTTTCTGGATCCTCGCGTCAGAGCGCAAGCGGATTGATCAATCGCAACCGCATAACAGGCAATCGCAATGGCACATCCCATCCAAAATACAGAATCCGCCTGCCATGGGCCTATGCCCTTATCTGAAAAGCTCGGCATCGGTTTCTGGCTTTCAGTGGGCTGGATCGCTCTTGTTTTCGCGTGTGCGATTTTTGCTGATCTTCTTCCGCTTGCTGAATACGACGCTATGGATTGGAAAAATCAGGCGTCGCCGCCGGGTTTCCGCGCAATTCGATCCGATTCTCATGGACAATCGGCAATCACGACTGTTTACGTGTTCGGCACGGACACCATGGGCCGCGATATCCTGGCCCGCCTGATATACGGCGCCCGCATTTCCCTGGCTGTGGGCTTGATTGCACCGATGATCGGATTGGTGATCGGCGGCATCATAGGCATGCTGGCCGGGTTTTACAGAGGGCGCGCAGAGACTATTGTCATGGCGATCATGGATGTCATTTTGGCCTTTCCGGGCCTTGTGCTCCTGCTTGCCGTCTATTTTTATCTTGGACCAGGGCTCGACAAAATGATATTCGCCCTCGGATTTCTTACGATTCCTGCATTTACAAGGGTGGCAAGGGCCAACACCCTGAATTTTTCGCAGCGTGATTTCGTAACGGCCGCCCGCGCCCTCGGACAAAGCGACATCCATATTCTGGCAAGAGAGATACTCCCCAACATTGTCATGCCCATGATCGTTTACGCCCTTTTGATCGTATCGTACATGATTGTGGCGGAAGGATCGCTGAGCTTTCTTGCGCTCGGCGTTCCGCCTCCAACACCAAGCTGGGGCGGCATGATTGCCGGAGGCAAGGAAATGCTGGATGAAGCCGCCCATGTCAGCCTGATTCCCGCGCTGGTCATGTTTTTGACGGTTCTTTCGTTTAACCTGATCGGCGATGCGGTCAGAGCCCTGGTCGACGCCAGGGAAGGACAGCTTTAATTCGCAGGGTGCAAGGATTGGCCAATGCTTCTAATGGTGAATCGTTTAAGGGTCCGAATACCAACCGACCGCGGCCCGGTGTGCCCGGTCGACGGTGTTTCGTTTACCCTCGAAAGAGGAAAAACATTGGGGCTGGTTGGAGAATCCGGCTGCGGCAAAACAGTTCTTTGCCGCGCCATATTAGGATTGTTGCCCAAGGGCACAATGCTGTCAAAGGATGCAGAAATCATTTTTGACGGACAGCTTTTGAATCGGTTGCCGGAACGGGGGCTCAACAAAATTAGGGGCCGTGAGGTTGCCATGATATTTCAAGATCCCATGACTGCCCTGAATCCGGTCATGACCGTGGGTCGGCAACTCAGCGAGCCGTTGGTTCATCATTTGGGCATGACCGCGAAGGATGCAAAGCGAAAAGCGACCCAACTGATGGCGGCCACTGGAATCCCCAATGCGGAGCAGCGGGCGCGTCTGTATCCGCACCAATTGTCCGGCGGACTCAGGCAAAGGATCGCCATTGCCATGGCCCTCGCATGCGAGCCCAGACTGCTGATCGCCGATGAGCCTACAACGGCGCTGGACGCAACGATTCAGGCGGATATATTGGATTTGCTGAGTTTTTTGCATAATGAAAAGCGTATGGCCATGATCCTGATCACGCATGACCTTAGGATGGCGGCCGCAAGGACTCAGAATATTGCCGTGATGTATGCCGGCAAAATTGTTGAAACGGCAACCACTGGCGAACTCTTTGCGAACATGCGGATGCCGTATACCCGTGCCCTGTTTAACGCCATTCCCCGGATTGGCAACCCCACCCATCGCGTTCTGAAAACAATCGTCGGGCAACCGCCGAATCCGATCGATCCGCCCCAGGGTTGCCGATTTTCACCACGCTGTTTATATGCGTCCCTGAAATGTAAAGCCGAGGAGCCACCCCTTTTGCCGGAGGACCCGCTTGCGCATCGAACGGCGTGTTGGCATCCTCTTACGTGATGGTTTGAGGTTTGGAATGTTTAACCAAAGAACGATTTTGGATGTTCAGAATATCCGAGTTGAATTCCGTATCGAGAAGAGAAAAACACTACGTGCGGTTTCAGGGGTCAGCTTTGACATCAAGCAAGGAGAAACCCTTGGACTGGTCGGTGAATCCGGGTGCGGAAAATCTTCAGTAGCCCGGGCCATCATGCAGCTTCCACCACCCACATCCGGCAGAGTTCTTCTTGAAGGCGACGACCTGACGGAGGTATCCAAAAAACAGCTCAGACAACTCCGGCCAAAGTTTCAAATTGTCTTTCAGGATTCTATTTCGGCCTTGAACCCCCGACAAACAATTGGGGCAGCCATTGCAATGCCGCTGCATATCGCAAATAATGGCAGCCGGTCCGAACAAAAATTCATGGTGCAGAAGATGATGGCCCAGGTGGGCATCGATCCTGAGTACTATAATCTGCGACCCTTTGAACTGTCTGGTGGCCAATGCCAACGGGTTCAGATTGCGCGGGCATTGATGACAAATCCGCACCTGTTGATCTGCGATGAGCCAGTTTCCTCCCTCGATGTCTCGGTCCAGGCCCAAATCATCAACCTGCTTGAAGACTTGCGTTGCCGGTACGGTTTGACAATGCTGTTCATTTCACATGACCTGGCTGTAGTGAAAAATGTTTGCGATCGTGTCGCGGTCATGTACATGGGCAAACTCTGCGAGATCGGTTCCTCGGACGATTTGTACCGTTTTCCTTTGCACCCGTACACTGAAATCCTCCTGAATGCGGTTGCACGGATCGAACAACCACGTGCTTTATCAGACGCGCAGACGGACGTCATGGATAGTCCATTTCCAGCAGGTTCCCCGCCGGGATGTCGTTTTCATCAAAGATGTAATATGAAGCAAGGAATTTGTAGTGAGACGGAACCGGAAATGAAAAGGGTACGATCCGACAGGTGGGTCGCCTGCCATGTGAGAGAGTGACTATTCCGAATTTGCGACAGAATACCCCTCGGGTGTAAGAAAAGCTGCGGTTTTGAATTTATTCATATCGACCAGGCCTTTCTCGAACAACTCGCTCAGTGCTGCGAACGTCTCTTTCCGCGATAATCGCGCAGCGGTGACGATATCGTTTACATCCATAATGCCAGGCGGTCCATTGAGGTGCCATTCTTCAGCTAATATTGCCAGGATACGATTTTGCTCTGGCGTCGACATGGCCATCTCCTGTTTATGTTTCACCACCATCGATCGTTTTCAGCCCGACACTGTCCCAAGGCAATCCATTATATAATCATAAAAAAGATGGCAATGGGTGGGTGTCGACTCGCGACAAATCTAATATTCAAAAAGAATTATAGATCAAATGAATGCCTATAAGGGTAAGAAAGAAAATAAAGATCTCTTTTAAAAAACGGTCGTTGACGTGAATGGCTATGCGTGGTCCGATCTGACCTCCGATAAGCACGCCGGGAACTGCCCATAACAAGACTGTCAGGTCTGCGCGCGCGCCCAAGAGGAGATGAAAGAGAACGCCTATCACGCAATTGCCAAAAATGGTGGCAATACTGGTGGCCACCGCCACTCGCATGCGCAACGAAAGTTTGCTTCGCATGAGCGGTACCAGCCATTCGCCGATGCTGACGCTGAGCAGGCCGCTGATAACGGCCAAAGCGCTTGTGACCGCCGCATATTTGCGAGCCGTTTTCAATTGGGAGCGCTCCTGGCCAAGATCGCCATATTTGTGGCTTGCGGATACAAACAGCACCGCAGTGGCCATGGCCAAAATCCCGAGTATGAATTCCATTTTATCCGGATTGAGCAGGCGGGATAGATAAGCCCCGAAAGCGATGCCGGGAACCGTCACGACCAGCAGAAAAACCACCAGACGATAATCGATTTGTTTTTTTCGCGAAAAGGTCAGCGTGCCTGACCCCATCCCGGCCATTTGAATCAGCAGACTGGTCAGTACGGCGACATCGGGGCGCAATTTTAAAACGATAAGGAAAAAGGGCATCCAAAGGATACCGCCACCGATTCCGATGATAGACACCATTGTGGCGATGAGCAGACCCGCGGGCAGCGACAACCAACTATCCAGCATGATGTTGGGATTCTCCGGCATAAAAGTTGAAATAATCAATGACCTGGTTCATCGAAGCAAATTCGCTGTTCAAGCGCTGAACGATATCGGCGATGCGGGTTTGATCCTGGGCATCGAGCGGCCCTTTCTGCAGTTGCTGTATCTCATCGGTCAAACTTTGCCCGGCGGTGCACAGGCCCCGGGACAGCAATAGAATCTCCTGAAGATTGCAGGACATTTCATTGATGATCGTGCCTAGCTCGGACAACTCATTGTCCGACTGGATTTTTATCGTCCGGCTCAAGTCGCCCGATAAGATCTTACGGGATTTATCGATCATGTGCTGTAAAGGTTCGGAGATGTTTTTGATGAACATGGTCAGCACAATCAGCGTCACCACCATGATGATGGCCACCATAACAACAGCTTTTTTACGCATCCGGTCAAAGAATGCGGAAACTTTATCCTGATCTTGCACCTTATGGTCGGCACTTGCGCTGAACGCCACTTCCTTGTACCCGGTATGAAAATCCACCAGAAATTCGACCCCCACCATTATTGAGGCAAATCCGATCAACAAAAAGTATATAATCATGGTGCGCTGTATTGTGTATCGCGATTTTTCATGCATGACGGTTGCCTCGATGTAATTGAAATACCTGGTTCAAGCCTATGGCGCAAAACCGGCAGCTTGCGGCTGCCGTTTTCTAACATGATGACTTGAAGATTAAAAGATACTTGAATTACATTGACCGATTTTTCAAGCAGTCATGATTTGTCTTTCAAGGCTTTCAAGATCCGTTCACGTGCCTGCTCAGATAGCATGGACTCACTTTTTTCAGATGAATTTTCATATCGGCCCGCCTTACTGATTAACATGAGTTGCCGCCGGAAATTGGCGCAGTAGGTACACATCAGCACGTGAAATCGGATCATCATGCGCTGATGGAATGGCAGGGGTCCGTCCAACGATTCGGATATTTTTCAGAGACTTGTTTACAATTGAACATCCAATGTTTCATTCATCTATCCTCATTGGGTTGCGTAATTTTTTCGAGACAGCTGCGCAGCGACATACGTGCACGGTATAACATGACCCCACAATTGGTCGTGGTGATGTTCAGAATTTTACAAATTTCTTCCGTATCCAACCCGTCGATTTCTCTGTAGACAAAAGTATCGGCAAGCCGTTGGGGCATTTTGGACAGGCAAAGATAAAATGCATCCAGGAATTCTTTTTGTTCGTATGCATCATGAGGATTGGCATCCCAACGCTTGGGTTGGATACGCCATGTCCCGTTCTCATTAAAATGGTCGCTTGCTTCGGCGAATGCCTCGACCTCAGTACCGGCGGGCCGATACTTTTTACTTCTAAAATGATCGATGATCTTGTGCTTCAAAATAGCAAACAGCCATGTCCTTTCGGAGGATTGCCCTTGGAAACGGTCTTTGGACTTCATGGCCGCCAGCAATGATTCCTGGACAAGGTCCTCCGCAATGGCCGTATCACTAACCCTTTGAAGCGCAAAGCGGAAAAGCATATCGCCATATTGCGCCACCCAGGCTTCAGGATGCAATCGTGTGGCTTCGTTCATCTTTTAACTTTTACCTTCAACGCCTTCACTTCGGCTTTCCCGGCAGGGGAAAGTATTGTTGACAACAACTCCCCATGCTGGCAACCGCTGATGATTGTAACGCATCCCAATGGGGTTCCCAAGAATATGTTATTTCATTTCAGATGCCAAACCGATTTCATTCAGGAAAGCATCTGATCCGGGGGCGGTCGTTTCAATCCACCCACTCAACAGCGTTTTGTCCCTCGGATCCATGTAAGTGATGCCAAGATGGTGCAACAAGCCCGCGGCGCTGTTTTCCACGGACAACACCTTGGCATAAATATCTGAAAAACAGTGGGCTTCCTGACAAAATTCGAACAACAACTTGACATTCGTCCACGGTTCCAGGTGAACTGGAATTTTCACAGCCAAACGCCCATCGCCAATGAATCGGGTTTCTCCGGACACAGGGGCTGAAATGACCTTTTTGCCCTCCATCCGCCACAACCGGACCGGCAGTTGAATGTTCAGCTGTCGGTCACTTTGGGCAATGCTAAAGGCGATATCATAAGGCGCGCCTATGGCGGTCACCGGATAACACACCAGTGGTTTCTTCATACCTTTCATCATGACCGTTATCGGAGGCTGCGCGGTCACCTTATCCCGCACCTGCGTATAGGTGCTTTCTCCGACCAACACTTGTCCGCCGACGGTGTTGGATTCGATGCGTGACGCGACATTCACCACGGCACCGACAATGCCGTACTTTGTCCTGGCCTCGGACCCCAGATTTCCTACCACCACCGGTCCCGTGTTGATGCCGATGCCCATTTCCAAAGTCGGCATCCCCTCGCGCGCCATCTCACGGTTCAAGGCGGCCAGGGTTCGCTGCATGTCCAGGGCACAGGCCACCGCCCGCACCGGATCGTCCGCCCTGGGTTCCGGTACGCCGAACACCGTGAGAATCGCATCTCCGATGAACTCGTCAATGATACCGTCATAGCTATGAATGACTTGCGTCATGGTCTCAAAATAGCGATTCAGAATTTGGACCATCGCCTCGGGGTCGCGGATATCGGAAAGATCCGAGAACCCCCGCAGATCGGACATCACCACCGTCACGGTCTGCCGTCGCCCACCTATTTTCCGCCCGCCGGGAGATTCCAGGATTTCGTCAACGATGCGGCGCGACAGATAACGGCCGAATGTCTCCTTGATGAAACTAACCAGCTGGAGGCGCTGCTCGGATACCTTCAGAAGGGTTTGCAGCATCTGGGAACGGGTTTCGACGATTTTTCGGATCTCCGTGGCCGCCTCGCCGTCCAGGGGAACGTGGTTCACCTTGGGATTTTGCCCATCCAGCTGGAGATTGGCGTCCGCAATGATCTCAAGGGGCTTGATGATTTTTATTTCAAGAAAGCGCCGCAGAGTGATCATCATGAAAGCAATAATGATGGCCACCAGGGCCATGATACGAAGGGCATACCACAGCAGTTCTATCGGCGCGACATCCTGTGACACCATCCTGTAGAAGACGCTCCCGATCAGCAGGATAATCTCGATAACGAGTATTCTCCAAAATACGCCATTGAGCAGGATTTCACGGATGCCACGCTCTTTGACATGCTTGCCGAACAGATGAAGTTTTGCTTTTTGCTTTTCCAATTCAGCCTCCGTGCAGTTTGCAAGACCTCCTGTCGTTCTGGAAGAGATCCAGGAAGCGTTCATCTTCGCCACGCCATCCATCGGGAAAAAAGGGATTTGACCAGCGGCGTCAGACGGGTCCGGTTGAAAGCATCGGCCACCTGGCGGATGGCCTCGGCCTGGGTGGGATAGGGATGAATGGTATCGGCGATCTGTTTCAGCCCCAGGTTGTGGGTCATGGCCAGCGTTATTTCCGAAATCAGGTCGCCGGCATGGGATGCGACGATGGTGGCCCCAATGATTTTATCGCTGCCTTTGCGCACATGCACCCGCGCAAAGCCATTGGTTTGGCCTTCCAGAATGGCGCGGTCGACCTCCTTAAAGGCCCGGGTAAACGTTTCCACCTGCATCCCCTGGTCCTGGGCCTGTTTCTCGTAAAGGCCCACATGAGCGATTTCCGGTTCTGTGTAGGTGCACCAGGGAATGGTCAGCGCACTGGCTTTGGCCCGCCCCATGAAAAGGGCATTGCGGATGACGATACGTGCCATGAAATCCGCCGCATGCGTGAATTGATAAGGGGAGCAGATGTCGCCAGCCGCGTAAATGTCCGGCTGGGTCGTTTGAAGCTGATCGTTGACCTGGACGCCTTTTGGGGTGAACGCCACGCCCGCCTCATCCAGGCCCAGGCCTTCGACATTCGGCGCGCGCCCGACGGCCACCATCAGTTGGTCAACCACTTCTTCGTAGTGTGTGTCATGGGAGTCGACGCTGAAACGGGTTTTATCGCCATCGGTCTTGCTCAGCTTTAAGTCTTTACCGCAGCACAGCAGTTTTACACCGTCCGTTTGCATGGACGCCAATACCATCTCTGAAGCGTCCCGATCCTCTCGTGGCAGAATCCCGTGCGTGCTCTCGATCACGAAAACTTCGGACCCGAACCGGGCAAAGGCCTGGGCCATCTCGCAGCCGATAGGACCGGCGCCGATGATAGCCAGGCGCCGGGGCAGCTCGGTGAGGGAAAAAACGGTTTCATTGGTCAGGTAGGCCACATCGCTCAGACCTTCAATGGGCGGCGCCGCCGCGCGCGCACCGGTGGCAATGACGGCTTTTTTAAAGTGCAGCCGCTCGCCCGCGACCTCTACTGTATGGCCGTCGATAAAGCGAGCGGCGCCCATAAACACATCGATACCCAGATCGCTGAACCGCCGGGCCGAGTCGTTGGGGGCAATCGACGTTCTGAGCCGGCGCATGCGCTCCATGACCTGCGCGAAATCGATGTGCACGCCGGCCGGGACCTGCACGCCGAACCCGGCCGCGTCCCGCACGGCCGCTG
>LADR01000012.1 GCA_000961655.1 Desulfatitalea sp. BRH_c12 | reverse complement strand
CCGGCGCGGCCGGCGCCGGCTGCGCCGGCGGCAGCACAATGTTCAATGTCGGCAAATCGCTGCTGGTCAGCGATCCTGTCATGGCCTGCGCGCTGAGTTCGGCCAGATAACGGGCTTTTTCCAGATCGCCGTCGGCCGCTGCCTTGACCGCCTTCCGGCCGAGTTGGCTGCTCAGGGTCAGCTGTCTGGAGACTTCCGTGGTAGTGCTGGTCGAAGGGGTGATCTGGGTCCAGTTGCCGATCTTCTTGAACGTCACGCCGCCTTCGAAGGCGCGCGGGGTTCTGCAGATCGAGGTACCATCGGACAGATGGAAAGTCGCTTTGCCCAGATAAAAGAAGGCCGGCACCGTTTCCGGCATGTCCCATTCTTCCTGCACGACGCTCTTCAGGTCGAACGAGATCTTCTGCGCATGCGCCCAGTTGGCCAGCGCGACCACCTTGGCAACCTCCCTGATCTTGTGAAAGGCCGGCACCACGTGGGCATAGGCATCGTAGTGATTCATGACCTGTGCGCACCAGGCCGCGTAATCCTGTGCCAGCTCCGTGTCCGGGGGTCGGCCCCAGCGCTGGCTGTCGTCGGCAAAACGGTACAGCATCCTGGAGGCCTTGAAAGAGACCACCGTATTTGCCGGAGAGACGGTCATGTCGACCATTTCCGGCTCGAGCCACTGGCGGTAGTTGATTTTCTTTGCCGCATCCCGTTTCGCATACAACCCCTGTTCGAACTCGTACACGGTGCGGTTGCGGCTGCCGGGAATCTCCTCAAACAGCTCCGGCCGCACATTGATGCTCTTGAGCGCATAGTCGGCTTCATACATGATCCTGGCCAGCTGGGAGCGGCCATCCAGCTCCAGCGGCACGATGGTGGCAAAAGGGGTGGAAAACCCTTCCAGGAACATCACCGCCGCGCTGGAGATGGTGATGTTGTTAAAGGCCGCATTCATCAGGTTTGATGGGTCGCTCCAGGCCGGCGGCGCCTCGATGGGCCCCCCGCCCAGTGGCCGCGCCGCCGAATTCGCCGGCACGGGTGCACTCTCTTTGCGTGAATAGGGCATCAACAGATTCTGGACCGCCTTGAGAACCTTATCCCAGGCCGTATTTCCGGCCTCGTAGGAGCTGCGCAGCGCGGCCACCTCTTCCGGCGGCGCCGGCGTGGCCGATTGCAAAACGGCGAGATAGACCGAGACCAGCAGGGCTTCCAGGGTTGCATCGGCCTCCGCGTTGCGGCCGAGGATGGCGTCGGCCTCGGCGCCCAGGCCCAGCACCTGCATGGCTTGGATGGCCGCCGCGGTCGTATTCTCGAACGTGAGCGGCAATGCCCGGGCAATGTCACTGTACCCGAGATTGGCAAAAACATTGATCTGAATGGCGCGGATGGGCGGCGGCGGAAAGACATCCTTGTTTTTGACCAGTTTGACGTAATTGTACCAGTCGGCATACTGCTCCGGTGACAGGCCGTAGCCCTTGGCCAGCTCCCGGATCATGAGCTGCCGGTCGCGTTCGAGGTCCGGATGCCCCCGAACGACTTCAACCATTTGTTTGAAATTATTGAACTTACCCTCGGCGGCCGTGAGCTCTGCCATAGTCTGCGGGGTGGGGACCAGGTTGAGGACCGGTGTGGGATGCACCATGGCAGTCTTGAGCAGATCGAGGTAGGGGATGCTTCCCGTGGCATAATCGGCATCATAATGGCCGATCACGGCGACCTGTCCCGACGCGGGATCCAGCACGATCTGATCGAGCACGTTGATATGGTCCAGCCCTTCGATCACGGAGACCGCCGTATCGTCATCCGCGACGAGCACGCCGGGGATACTGAACTCTTTTTTCAGTTCCCGCACCGCGAGCCGCACAACGCCACCGGGGATGATGGTCCTTTCGATCCGCGCCCCCTGCCGATCGATCAGCAGCCGGACCGGCACATACGGCGGGCGCGCAAAATCAGTGTAGCCCTTGACCGCGTCGCCGTTCATGGCGGTGATCACGTCGCCGGCGTGCAGGCCGGCTGCCGCCGCAGGAGATTGCGGTGTGATCTGAGCGACGCTCATTCCCATTGCGGCGGTGAAGTTACCGTAAAAGCCCCATTCGGTCTTAAAGGGCGGACAGTCGCCAGCCTGAACGCAGGCAGCAACTGCCATGAGAAAATATACCGTGAGGAGCAAGCTGCGGGAAACGATGGGTTTTAACATGCCTCAACTCCGGCTCGAATGAGTAGTGAAAGACGTGCACAGCCATACTTTATTATGATATCGGTCTAAAGCTCAAGCTGCGAAAGCGTCAAATGGGACCTGCCCAGAACAAGTGCACCACCTTGCACTGTACTGCAGTCCATCCCGCAGTTTGACGTGTGCATGCGTCAGATGAGCGGATACATGGCGAGACTCAATTACATAAAATTTCGCTTACTCTTGGTGGTCGATCCCATGGCCATATGTGACTTAAAGCTTATCTTAAGCGTAAATACATGTGGCTGCGAAGGCGGTTGTCAGTCAAACCCCTTTGGACCGCAGGAAATCGGAGGCAACATCATGGCGTTCACTCTTCTCAAAAATCGTGATGCCGTAGACCCGGTGTGTGGAATGCACGTGGATAGGATGACCAATGCCCCAGCTGTGTGCCACGAAAGGCAGGAGTTCTTTTTTTGTTCGACATCCTGTCGCACCGAGTTTGAAAGCAATCCGGAAAAGTACACTTCGGCGACGACCAAACCCAAAGGGTTTTGGCAGCGCTATCTGGATCGTATCACCAGGATCAGCAGCGGCGGCCCAAAACCCTGCCATTAAGCAGAGACATTTTGCGGTCATTGTCACCCGCCCGGCTGTTCAGTGCCCGATTCATGATGTCCACACACCTGGTGTCGTTGAGCAGGCGTTCGCTTCCGGGCGGTGCAGGTCTTCCTCATAGATACTCATTTTTCATGCACAAAATACATTTCCCAACCACCCTCCCTACGATTCATGATCTATTGTCTTTGTAGTTCATAAAGGTAATCCTCTACAGACACTCTAAACCGTATTTCCCAGGTATCGTAATCAGGCATGACATAAACTTTTCATCCAATAAGGAGGGTCTCAATGGGAACTATCCTAAATTCTTGTTTGCGTGCAGTAGCCGTTTTGGGCGTTCTATTTTTCCTTTATGCCTGTGCGGTCACAACGGAAGTCACAGAATCGTCATCCCAAACCATTCAAAACACGACCGAGGCATCGAGCAGATTTACCTCCAGCACCAGCCCGGGTGGGGATTCAGCCAGTTACTCTAAAAAGGAACGCGCATTGGCTTTTTCGAAAGTGAAGCTTGAACGGATCAAAACCGACATGGCCGTGGGCGGAGGCGAGGATCTCACCTCTTTGGCAACCCTGCTGGAAGTTCCGGCTCACAACCAGCAAGAATTTTTCGCCATCACAAAGGCCAATTTCAGCACGCTGTTCAACTCCGAACAGACCACCGCCGAAGAGCTGCTGGCACGGCTCGAAGGTGAACTAAGCGCCAACGCCTGGTTGCTTGAATAGCCTGTGCGGCCAAACACAAAGGGCCATTTGCGTTTTCGGCCCGTAAAATTTTCGTTCTTACGCAAGGCGATTGTCATCGGCAGCCGTGTTTTTCTTTACATGGTGGTGCTTTGTTCGCACCTGCCCTCTTCCATAGCCGCTACCATCGGCGATGATGCCTACCTTGTGCAGCTTCAAAAGACGGCACAAGAAAAGCGGCTGTGGGAGCATCGTCAGTGGCAGGTGTTGATGCATTACCGCCCGCGCCTTTTTGGCAGAGGCGTAAAGAGCCAGGTTGATGATCCTTCCTTTTTTTTAAGTCATTCCGGCAAATTCGATCCCCAGGCCGAACTCGAAGCCACCCTTTCGAGTTTTTTTGCGCCGCCTGTAAAAGAAAAGGGAACGGAGCATCCCCAGTGTCAATTCATTGCCCGTTATCACTGGCTGAAGCAGGAACTTGGCTTTGATAGCGCACGCCTTCCCGAATATACCTGCCCCAAATTCAACGACTGGCTGGCCGAGATGAACCCCGATGCCGTGTCGCTTATCTTTCCAGTGGCCTACCTTAACAATCCAGCCTCTATGTTCGGTCATACGCTCCTGCGCATCGACTCGAAAGCATGGCGCGAGCAAACACGTTTGCTCGACTTTACCATCAATTATGCGGCCAACACCGAGCAGGAACGCGGATTGTCAATGGCTGTGAATGGCCTGTTTGGAGGGTATCGAGGCAGCTTTTCCGTTGCGCCTTATTACGTTCAGGTGAAGCGCTATGCGGATTTGGAAAATCGTGACATCTGGGAATACCGTCTCAGCCTGACCTACGAAGAAGTGCTTCGCATGTTGATGCATGTCTGGGAACTCAAAGCGGCACACTTCGACTATTATTTTTTAGATGAAAACTGTTCCTATCAATTACTCTCCCTATTGGAAGTCGCCCGGCCGTCCCTGCATCTGCTGGATCAATTTGGACTCTGGGCGGTTCCGGCAGATACCGTCCGCGCTGTTGCCGATGTAGCGGATCTGATACCCTCTGCGATCTTTCGTCCCTCAAGAAAAACAGTGCTTCAGGAACGGACACGAAACCTGTCGCCCCAACTGCAGACGATCGCCAAATGCATTGGAGACGACCAATGCGCGGTGGATGCCATCTCCCAACAAGGGCTTTCGCCCCTGGATCAGTCCAAAGTGCTTGAATTGGCAATGGAATATGTGGGCTACGAGTATGCCGCTGAAAAAGAAGATACAGCAGAGAACGACCCCCGTTTGATGCACATTTTAAACGCCAGAAGCAAACTGGACGTACCGCCGCAAACGCCCCGGATTGAACACCCCCCCGAAAGGCCGGACCAGGGGCATCCCAGCGGCCGCGTTGAATTCAGCTATGGCTATGAAAATGACCAGCATTATTTCCAGCTGAGCCTGAGGCCTGTGCTGCACGATCTGATCGATCCGCCCAGAGGCTATATCGATGGGGCGCAGCTTGAATTTCTCGATGCAGCAGGCCGCTACTATGTAAGCAAAAACAAACTCGAGCTGGAATATTTAGACCTTGTCGATGTCGTATCGATTCCGACGCGCAACCGTTTAATAAAACCATATTCATGGAAAGCGAATGCAGGGCTGAAGCGAAGGCTCTTCGATGACGACAAGCGACCGATCACCGGTCATGGCAATTTCGGTGCAGGGCTAAGTTTCGAATTTTCGCAGGCCGCAACGTTTTTTTTGTTTGCCGAAACCATGGCGGTCATCAGCGACCGTTTTGACGAAAAACTGGCCTTGGGAGCTGGCCCGAGCGGCGGTGTCATTGTTGCGTTCACCCAAAATTGGCGCATGGCGTGTTTCGCCCGCCTTATGGCATTTACCCTGGGCAGCACGCGCGTTACCTATGATCTATCTCTTGAACAGGCAATAGACCTGACGCCACGCGGTGGTTTGCGGATTCGCATTTCAAAAAATCAAGAGTTCGGTAGTCCGGATATCTCGGTATCGGCCGGATACCTGATCTATTTTTAGATGGGCGGGTGTAGACGGCGTGTCCATAGACAGGTATTTGATTTAGCATCAGTTTTTCCTCTACCAGTTCCCCCTTAATTAAGGTTGATCACCGTGCGAAATCCCACATCGGCAAAGCCTTCCCATGGATAACGCTGTAAAGGTTTTTTGTGGTTCTCCGACACGTCCGGCCCGGCTGCATCAACAACGTGGCTGAGATCGGCAGAGTTCTCCAAGGCAGTGGCGGCATCGCCAGTCAAGTTATCGGATATCCATTCCTTTGAAATCAAACCTAATTGGCCTTGGGCGGGGTGGGCCCGCAAGGCTGTATAATGCTGTTGCGCCTTCGGCAGGATTGACGATCCTGTTGGACCGATATCGGTATCTTCTCCGACTATTTCACGCCATTGCATATAGCTCGGCAGCTGCTTTCCAAAATGGCGCGCATATGCCGATGCGCCAAACCACGTCACCCGAACAATCGGATCATGCGCCCGAGTAACGTCACGAATATGAAAACGCCCATGATCATAAACGATCTGTTCGTATGATTCTATACCGGCGCCAAGGTAAAGCCAAATCTCGTCGCGGTGCTTAACAACACCATCTTCAACGGTCAGGTTCGCGCGCACCTCGTTAAGAAACTCGTTATAATGATGAATCGTTATTAGGGATTGATCACTATAGTAAGCCGGCTTTTTGCCCGATGCCGGTCGCAGAATCATGGTCTGACCATCCGTGGCCATCCATATTGGATCATGGGTGCTTTTATTCGCATCAGGCTTTTGGCTCTTGTTCGTTTGCATGCCTGAATGGTCGACAACTGTTTGTCCATCCACTTCAACCCAATGTGCTATATGATAGACTGTCATTCCCCACACCGCCATCACGGCCACAATGATGCCGACCCAAGTCCAGCGAAGAAAGGTGGTGGAATTCGGCGAAAAGGCCCCATCAAGCGCGGAACGATCCAAAGCAGCCGTCAGAGCGGCGCGAAACTCTGCCACATTTTGGTAGCGGCGGTTTTTATCCTCTTCCGTGGCCTTGCGGATGACCGTACCAAGTTGTTTGAGCAGCGGGGTTTCAGCTGCCTTCAAACAAGCTGGCTTGAAAGGGACCGTCTTGGCATCCATTTTACCGCAGACGGCCTCGAACAAAATTTTACCCAGGGAATAGATATCGGCTTCGGGGCCTGCCTTGCGAAAATCCTCAAACTGCTCAGGCGCCATATAGGCCCAGGTACCTTTGACATCCCACGAATTTGAAACACCGCGCATCTTTACCGAACGGGCCAGGCCGAAATCTGCGATTTTGGGCGTGTGGCCGTCCATCAGAATATTTTCAGGCTTTATATCCCGGTGCACAATACCGTGGGCGTGGATCGCTTCGACACCATCCAGCACGGGCATGAAATAGCGTTGAAGCCAGTCGTACAGCAACTTCGTCTCGGTCCCATAACCTTGCTCCGACATGGTGAACCGGAACGTATCGCCAGGCACGTACTCCATCGAAATGTATTCGAAGAACCACCCCTGCTCGCGTGGCATCGATGAGGTTCCATAATCGAATATCTGCAAAATATTGGGGTGGCGAACTTGCGCCATGGTTTGAACTTCGCGCTTGAAACGCTGCAACGCTGTAGCAGATTCGCTTGCATCGGATTCGAACTCCTGCAGCATAGCCGGAGATATGACCTTTATGGCCACATCGCGATTCAAGTTAAGCTGATGGGCCCTATAAACTTCACCCATGGCGCCTTTGCCGATATGTTCGATCAAAATCCATTTGCCGTCAATTACGCTTCCGGTGGCCAATGATGGGTTATGCGAAAGATTTTGCTGCGTCATCCAAACCCCTCATTCCTTGCAATGGTTTCGGACGAACCAGAACCATTCAGGCAGATCACGATGACGCTGATGTTGTCCTTGCCACCGGCGCTCAGCGCTTCAGTTATCAACTGCGCGGCGATCCGCCGAGGTTTCCAGGAATTGCCAAGGACCTTTGCCATATCATTTTCGGCCACAGCGTTATGCAAACCGTCGGTGCACAATAAAAAACGATCCCCGGCGTACACGCGATCAATCCGGGAGTCCACCCATTCCAAGGATTCAGCAGTGCCCACGGAGTTGGTCAGAAGGTGGTGCAGTGGATGAACGGCCGCCTTTTCGGGAGTGACCAAACCTTCGAAAACCATTTCCTGCACCAAGGTATGGTCGGTGGTCAAACAGGTAAAATGTCCCCTACGCAAACGATAAATTCGGCTGTCGCCCACATGCGCGATGATCGTTTGATTGTGCTTCAGGACCAGACAGGAAAGTGTCGTGCCCATATCGGCCAGTGCGGTATCAAGTTGCCCGCGCCGGCGGATCCTGCGGTCTATGCGCAGCACCGTTTCGCACAAGTGGCGCCTCAGGCGCTGTGCATTCAAAGAGCTTTTGGTGGCCATGCGTTGTTGGTAGTAGTTGCCCAAGCCTTGACAAGCCATACGGCTGGCCACATCTCCGCCGCCGTGTCCTCCCATTCCATCCGCCACGGCGAAAAGCCGGCCCCGATGATCGCAGTGTTCGTCGTACATATGGGCGGATGGCACCAGAAGCGAATCTTCATTTAGTTGTCGCAGACCGATGTGGGTCGCCGCTGCATATGTTATTGCATGTTCTCCCAACTCTATTAGTCCTGTAATCTCGATAAAGGCTCTATATAGCTGCCTTATCAATGATCCCCGGCGAGCAAGTAACCGACTTACTCATCCAACAAGCGTTGTTCCAAAGCGAAGGCCGAGGGTCTTAAACGGGGTGAGATAATGCTGTGAGTAACGTGGGAGCGAAAAGTCATGATAATGTCGGGATATAGCCGCCGCGGGTAATTATGCTGGTCGGCAGCCTATATAAAACGGGTGATGCCGGTTTGCTTATCTACAATCAATCTTTCGATAATGGTGCCATCATGCTGAACGACTTTGCCCAGATAGTATCGCCCCTTATTCTCCAGATCGTTGATCGTGTAACCCCTGCCTATCGTGTCGCCGATCTGATGTTCGATAATGAGCCGTGCCGTACCGGTACCCATTCCGTCCATGATGAGCTGTATTCTTTCCGAATCATCATCCGAATGCTTTTCTGAAGGATTTCGCTCCATTTTTTCCTTCAAAAATTTCAGTATTTGTCTTTTTGGATTCATTTCGACACCTCCTTAAAATTCAACACGTTCCATAAAACAGCACAAACCATGCCACTCGCATAAAATTTGCAATTGGGTAAGCAGGGGGTTAATGTTTCAATACTGATGGTTCCACTTGCAGGCGCCCGCGCAAAAAATGCGCACTTTATTCGTGATCGTTTGACGGGTGCGAAAAATTTTCACGTCCTGAGCACGTCTGAGATTTCAGAGTTAAGCGCAATGACTATTTTAAGATATTATCCGTCGCGGACGATTGAAGCCAGGAGCGGCAGGCGCAAGCGGAGGGCACTGATGGAAGGGCTCAAATTCTCGGGACGAGAACTTCAGAACCTGATTTCGGATAGGGGTTGGCCCAACGAAAGACTCTATCTTCCCGCCCTGGTCATCATGGCGATCGTGCTGATCTTATTGGTTTTCATTAGCGTCTCCACACTCCGAAATTTGAACCGCCACAAACAGCAGACAATACAACAGGTGCATCGCCAGGGGTTGGGCCTGGTGCAGGGCTTAGAAGCGATTTACCGAGCGGGGCCGGCCATGGTGTGGTGGCATTCCGATTCCATGAATTACCTGATCACAGAATTGGCGGACACTTCGGATATTCCCTACATCTTCCTGGTGGATCACAATGGCACAATCCTGAGCCATGCCGGATATGCATCGAATGAAGTGAAAGCGCAACATAGCAAAGACCTCTTTGTGGAAACGGGCCACCCCTTGAAAACGCGCCTGCGGCGGCTTGCGGATGGCACCCGAGTTTATGAATTGACCAAAGCGCAACCCTTCGGGCTTATGGTGCTGGGGATAAATATGAAGCCGATGGAATCGGCTAACGAGGACGATCTACACCACGCCATCATGATGGCTGTGATCGTACTGGCTCTCGGATCGAGCGCCTTGTTCTTTACTTTCGTCATCCGAAAATATTATTTGGTCAACCGGACACTGAGGCAGACACAGGATTATACACGCCAAGTGATCGGCAGCCTGGCCACCGGCCTGATTAGAATCGATTCGGCAGGCAATATTGAATCATTCAATCGTATGGCTTTAGAATTGCTGGGGGTCTCCGCCGAAGCGTTACAAGGACAGCCTCTGAATCGATTGCTGGACTTGCAGGCCATCGGTATTGAGGGAACCTTAACGGACCTTAGTTCGGTTTTCGAAAGCGAGATCGACTATATCTGCCCATCCGGCCGGCGGTTGCCGCTTGCCATCAGCGCCTCGCCCATCGAAGAACCGGAAGGCCTTGGCTGCGGCGCCGTTATTTTACTTCGTGACCTGAGCGAGATCAAAACCTTGGAATCCCAGGTCCGCCGGGCGGAAAAGCTGGCGGCAGTGGGAGAACTTGCCGCAAGCGTGGCCCATGAAATTCGAAATCCGCTAAGTTCTATCAAAGGTTTTGCACAGTTCTTACACAGAAGCTTTGTAGATGGCAGGCCGGAGCGCGAATACACTGAAATCATGATACAGGAAGTCGATCGGATCAATGCCGTAATGAATAACCTGCTGACCTTTGGGCGGCCGATGGATGCGGATCCTCAGGTGATCGATGTCACCAAAGTGATTGCGCACGTTCTCCTTTTGGTGCAGGCGGATGCAAAAGAACGAAGCATCCGGATTCAAACTTTATCCCAAACTGAAGCACCCATTGTTCAGGCTGACGCGAACCAGCTGACTCAGGCACTGCTGAACCTGTTGATGAATGCCATGACCGCAATCGACCGAGAGGGCACCATTACGGTGGCGGTCGAAAATGATCACTCAAGTGGCGACTTTAGAATATGGGTTGAAGATGACGGACCGGGCATTGCCCCCGAACTACATGAAAAAATATTCGACCCCTTTTTTACCGATCGTGAGAAGGGAACCGGCCTAGGGTTGGCCATAGTGCGCAAAATTGTAGAAAATCACTACGGACGCGTCTCGGTCACAAGCCCTGCACCGCATAGCAATGTGGGTGCTCGTTTTGTCATCCACCTGCCGATGGTGCCGCGTCCCAGAACTACCAGACAGGATCATAAGCCTAACTATGAGGTCAAATAATCCCAAAATTCTAATCGTAGACGATGATGCGGCCCACCGTCGGATGCTCAATACGGTCTTATCAGCCGAAGGGTATCGCATCACTCAGGTCGGCGATGGCCAAGCGGCTGTCGCTGTTGTCAAAGCTGACTTTTATGACCTGATCCTCATGGATCTGCGCATGCCGCGCATGGACGGCCTGCAGGCACAGCAACGAATCCGAGAGATCAGCCCCGGAATTCCCATCATCATGATGACCGCATATGCTTCCGTGGGAACGGCGGTAGGCGCACTTAAAGCCGGCGCCTCGGATTACCTGACCAAACCGGTTGATATCGATGAGCTCAAAATCCTTATCGACAAGGTGCTGCACCATCACCGACTCGAACAAGAAAATCAATTTTTAAAAGAACGATTGGGCGATCGTTTCAAATTCTTCAAAATCATCGGGCGCGGCCCTGCCATGTCAGCAATGTTCGAAACATTGGCTCTAGTGGCCCCTACAGATGCCACAGTTCTTATTGATGGCGAAAGCGGCACCGGTAAAGAACTGGTGGCCAATGCCATCCACCAGAACAGTCCGCGCCACGAACAAGCTTTTATTAAGGTCAATTGTGCCGCTCTGCCGGAAACGTTACTGGAAAGCGAGTTGTTCGGGCATGAAAAAGGGGCATTCACAGGAGCCCTGGCCCGCAAACAGGGACGATTTCTGTTGGCCGATCGTGGATCGCTTTTTCTGGATGAAATCGGCGAAATGAGCCCAGCCACGCAAGCCAAGATTTTAAGAGTCCTGCAGGAAAAAGAGTTTCAACCGGTGGGCGCCGATCGCACCATCAAGGTCGATGTTCGCTTAATTGCTGCCACAAACAAGGATCTGCCGGCGGAAATTGCCGCCGGTGCTTTTCGCGAAGATTTGTATTACCGATTAAATGTGGTGCAGCTCACTGTGCCGCCGTTGCGCCAGCGACGAGAGGATATCCCCTTGTTGGCGGATCATTTTTTACGTCACTACGCGGAAAAGAATCATCGCTTGATCAAAGGCTTTACCCCGCTTGCTCTTGATCTGTTGATGCGCTATGAATGGCCCGGCAATGTGCGCGAATTGGAAAATATCATTGAACGCGCGGTCATCCTGACCCGCGGGGACATTGTAACTGCCTCAGAACTTCCAGAAGCGCTTCGATCGCTGCAAGGCAATGACGAACAGTTCCGAGGCGTTCAGATAAAACCGGCTCAAACCTTGAAAGAGTCTGAAAAGCAGATGATCCTGAAAACCCTTGATCTGACCGGCGGTAATCGCACCAGGGCAGCCCAAATCCTTGAGATTAGCCGCCGGTCTCTTCAACTCAAACTGAAAGAGTACGGCATAAGGTGAGACGCAGGAAAGACACGCCATCTGCATAGCAGTTCATTTCATTCCAATCTATGCCTAAAACCCATCGTTGTTCCGCTATATGGCTCTCCATCCGGGCGGCGAATGTTGGGCAGTAGGGGGACTATAGGAGAATAGTGAGGGGTTGGAATTCCGGCTCGTCTTTGTTGTAAATTATTTCATCAATTCCGCCATGTCATTGGCTCTAATATCACCCTTCAGAACAGATGCATTTGCAAAATGCTCGTCAACCACTTGCGTTATTTTAATCGACCCCACCGGTTCCCGGCGGTAGCTTGATCTTTGTTTTTCACCCAGTGTTTTTGTTTGGACATATCTGTAAACGGGCAATTCCTGTCCTGCCTTGGCTCCGCTCGCGCTGCCAATGCACACATAGGCTTCTCCCCCGGATACTTCCAGAACCTGGCCCTTCATAAAGTATTTATGGCCTGGGGTCCCCATTGCCGCGCACCCCACCGCGACGATGAAAAAGATGGCCAGGAACACATGTATGATCGCTCTTTTTGGCATAATATTTCCTCCTTTGTTAAACACAGTGCGGAGCAGGCATAGGCAAGATCTGCATCTGAGAGTAAGTCGATCACCTGCACTTCCAGCTTCTGCCATTGAGGGCGTTGATGCGGGGAATACCTCCTGGAGAAAGTCAGCTTGTATCCAGAACGTCGATGCCTACAAAATACAATCAGTCTGTTAGATGAGTTGCAATCAATGTACTGTTGCCGATGAAATAGCGTACGAGTGCCCGGAGGGTTTCCCCCCCCGGGGCTTCCAGCTGTTAGAATCTAACAAGCACGCTGCAAACGCTGCGGAAGACTGACAGCATTTTCAAATTTTGCGCCCTTGTCCGTGAAGGTGACGCCATACCCATCAGCCATTTCAATCACAGTGGCTTGTGTTAAGCACTGCTTCCTTTCATCCGCTGTGGTTTTCCGATCCATAGTGGAATGCATTTCTTCCGACACCTTGGGTTTGTCGTAAGCGCCTTCGGTCGTTCCAAGTCTTTTGCCATGATGTTGATCGCTTGTATCCGCGTAAAGACCATTCACGCTCATAACCAGAAACATAGATACCATCATCATGGTAATTATTTTTAGCATTTTCATACTTTTTTCCTTTCATTCACCTAAGCTTGCCTTCGAAAGAGCATTCAAGAAGCAACTTCAGTGTGGCAATTGTAAAACATCATCTACGCGCGACTTACTTACAGGTAAAGCAAGCCGCGTGCCCGATTTTTAAGTGTCTGGTTTAATGGCTTAATGTATGTGGACGCCATGTCCAGAAGCGAATGCCGCGCATTTTATGCGCAATAAGATTTGGCGACGGATGGTTTCATGTGTTAATTTTTCGCAATTACGGCTGAAACTATGTGACGGCTCACTTCAAATCATGTGTGAAGATGAACTGCCTTGCCTTTCCGTCCAGCACTTTTGCACCGACAAGGAAAGTATAATCGCCCGGATCTTTGAGGACCAATTCAGTACTGAAAAAGCCCCCTTTGAAGGGCATGTCAAAACCTTTGCTGGTCTGACCATCCGGGCTGGTGACTTTGACGGCCGCCCGGCCTTGGTCGATCGTCTTGCCTTGTTTTTTTTCAAAGGCCACCATGAAAATGTGGGTGGCCGGGGGTTGCCGTTGTGCGTCTTCAGGCAGGGCCTGCAAGTGCGCCATCGCCTGAATAGCATCGGCGGTAACAGTGCCGAGCACAATCATATCTTCCATGGTGCTATGGTCGTGGCCGTTTTCGGATGATGGTGCCTGACTGGGAGACGAACCATGGTTGCTGTGGTCTGCACCACTTTGGGCCATGGCCGGCGATGTAGCCGCTAACGCCAGGAATATGGCAAGAAACAGGATATTTTTCATTGGGTTGCTCCTTTGGTTGTTTCGATGACTATGTCTCATGAATGTTCCTCGATGTCCCCCTCAGCCGTGACGGTCAAAGTGGGGTCCAATCGCCGACCGCGCCACAGGTAGAAAATAACTGGGTAAACGAGCAGTTCCATCAGGCCCGAGGTAACCACGCCCCCGACCATGGGTGCAGCAATGCGTTTCATGACGTCGGCCCCTGCGCCGTGACTCCACATGATTGGCAAAAGGCCGCCGATGATCACCGAGATCGTCATGATTTTGGGCCGGATGCGTTTGACCGCGCCATGGTGGATAGCTTGCCTCAAATCGCCGCGCGTCTTCAATCGGCCGGCCTTGTCCCAAAGCCCGTGCGCCAGATCGAGGTAGAGCAGCATCACCACGCCGGTCTCGGCGTCCAGACCGGCCAGGGCGATCACGCCCACCCACACGGCAATGGACATATTGTAGTCTAAAAGATAGAGGAACCAAAAGGCGCCCACCAGGGAAAAAGGGACTGCCAGAAAGACGATACCGGTTTTGATCACACTCTTCGTGTTCATGTAGATAATCACGAAGATGATCAGCACGGTCAGCGGAATAATCACAATCAGACGCTGCCTGGCCTTTTGCATGTATTCGAACTGGCCGCTCCAGACGATGTTATACCCTTCCGGTATCTTAATATGGCTGGCAACGGCCGCCTGGGCGTTTTTGATGTAGGTGCCCATGTCCACGCCTTTGATATCCACATAAACCCAGGCGGTGCGGCGGGCATTTTCGCTTTTGATGCTGTCGGGATCGTTGACGATGCGCATGCTGGCCAATTGCGCCAAGGGGATATGGCGTCCGCCTGAGGCCGGGACCAGCACCCGCTCGAGAGATTCCAGATCACTTCGGAAATCGCGGTCGTAACGCACGTTGATCGGATAGCGCTCCAGTCCTTCAACGGTTTCACTGACGTTCATCCCGCCAATGGCGCTTTGAACGATCTCCTGGATCGTTTTTACGCGAATGCCGTAACGCGCAGCCGCTTTGCGGTCGATGCGGATGTCGATGTAATAACCGCCCACGGTGCGTTCGGCGATAGCGGACAGGGTGCCCGGCACGCTGCGCATAATGGCCTCGATGTCGGCGCCGATTTTGCCCAAGGTCGCTAAATCCGGTCCCATCACTTTGATGCCCACCGGTGTTTTGATGCCGGTGGAGAGCATGTCGATGCGTGTTTTAATGGGCATGGTCCAGGCGTTGGTCAGGCCGGGGAACTGGATCGAACGATCGAGTTCATCGATGAGCTGCGAAACGCCGATGGTCTTTTCTTCGGGCGCGATCATCCGCAGCGGTTTTTTTAAGAACGCGCTCCAGTCCGGCCAAGCTGAGTAGAAGCGGTGGTGCGGGACCTTGCGCCACTGGTCCTCCGGTTTGAGCATGATGGTGGTCTCCACCATCATCATCGGGGCTGGATCGGTTGCACTTTCGGCGCGGCCGATTTTGCCGAAAACATGATGTACTTCGGGAAACTGCCGAATGATGCGGTTGGTCTGCTGCAGCAGCTCCTTGGCCTTGGTCACGGACAGACCGGGCAGCGTTGTGGGCATGTACAGCAAATCCCCCTCGTAGAGCGGCGGCATGAACTCCGATCCCATTTTGGACAGAGGCCAAGCAATAGAAAGGACCGCCACCAGCGCCAATAGCAGGGTCGTGCGGCGCCACTTGAGCACCCAATCCACTGCCGGGTGATAAATCCACAGCAGGAAACGATTCACGGGATTGGCATGTTCGGGCCTGATTTTGCCGCGGATGAACCATCCCATCAGCACGGGTACAATCGTCACAGACAGGATCGCGGCCGCTGCCATGGCGTATGTTTTGGTGAATGCCAGGGGCTTGAACATGCGGCCGGACTGCTCCTGCAGGGTGAACACGGGCACAAAGGAGACCGTGATGACCAGCAGAGAGTAAAACAGCGTCGGCCCCACCTCCACGGCAGCATCCTGGATAATCTGCCAGTGGGGCTTGCGGCCACGGTCGCGCTCCAGATGCTTGTGGGCGTTTTCAATCATGATGATGGCCGCATCGATCATGGCGCCGATAGCGATGGCGATGCCGCCCAAGCTCATGATATTGGCATTGATGCCTTGGTAGTGCATGACCATGAAGGCCATCAGAATGGCCACCGGCAATGTAAAGATGGCCACGAATGCGCTGGGCAGATGGAAGAGAAAGAACACCGTCACCAATGCCACCACGATGCTTTCTTCAAGCAGCTTTTCTTTGAGAGTGGCTACCGATCGCTCGATCAAACCGGATCGGTCGTAGACCGTAACAATCTCCACACCTTCCGGCAAGCCGGCTTTGAGCCCCTCCAATTTGGCTTTTACCCGCGCGATGGTATCCAGGGCATTTTCGCCATAGCGCATGACGACAATGCCCCCCACCACTTCGCCCTGGCCGTTGAGTTCCGCCACCCCGCGGCGCATCTCGGGGCCCAATCGCACCGCGGCCAAGTCTTCGACGCGAATCGGGGTGCCTTGAGGCGTCGTCATGACCACGGCCTGCATTAAATCCTCCAGGCGTTGAATGTACCCGTAACTGCGTACCATGAATTCGGTTTCGCCCATTTCAATGGCGCCGCCGCCCACGTCCAGGTTGCTGTCCTGAATGGCCATGATCAGCTCGGTCAAGGAGATGTTGTATGCGATCAGCTTGTTGGGATCCACGGCCACTTGGTACTGCTTGACAAAGCCGCCCAGGCTGGCCACTTCGGCAACCCCTTCCACGGCGGTCAGCTCGTAGCGTAGAAACCAGTCCTGGATAGAGC
The DNA here is from genome assembly GCA_000961655.1 of Desulfatitalea sp. BRH_c12. Lineage (GTDB taxonomy): Bacteria > Desulfobacterota > Desulfobacteria > Desulfobacterales > Desulfosarcinaceae > Desulfatitalea. The sequence continues at coordinate 228,091 of LADR01000012.1, read as the reverse complement.
GCAGCTCTTGAAGATTGTGGTTGTCGCTCACCAGGGCGTACTCGAAGATCCAGCCGACGCCGGTTGCATCCGGTCCCAGTGCCGGCGTGACGCCCTGGGGAAGCCTGCCGGATACATAATTGAGATATTCGAGCACGCGCGAGCGCGCCCAGTACATGTCGGTACCGTCTTCGAAGATAAGATACACAAAGGAGTAGCCGAAAAAAGAGTAGCCCCGCACCACCTTGGCCCCCGGGACGGCCAGCATCTGGGTTGTCAAGGGATAGGTGACCTGATCTTCGACCACCTGCGGCGCCTGGCCGGGATATTCGGTGAAGATGATCACCTGCACGTCGGAAAGATCGGGAATGGCATCCACCGGCGTATTGGATAGGGCGTAGAGTCCGCCCGCCACGATGAAAAAAGTGGCCAGGACCACCAGGAACTTGTTGTTTATCGAGCCGGAGATGATTCTGGCGAGCATGATGTTTCCTTCCTGCATCCGGAACGGTAGGGAGCGGCTGTGAGATTATTTGAAAAGATCTTCGTTATCGGCCGGCGTTGCGTGCCCCTCATGATCGGCTTCGGCAGGGGCTGATCCAGCTTGAACGGCCATCATCTTCTGGACCGCTTCGTTGATCTTACTCTCCGAATCCAGCATGAACTGGGCCGAGGTGACCACCGTTTCGTCTTCTTTGAGTCCGGAGAGCACCTGCACGTACCCTTGCTCGCCACTGAGCCCTGTTTTTACTTCGCGCGGCTCAAAGCGTCCTTCCCCCAGGGCCACAAAAACAGTCTGACCCTCACCAGACCTGAGCACGGCATTGCCGGGTATGGCCAGGGCATCCGTCACGGGCCGCCCTTCGATGACCACATTGGCGTACATATCGGGCTTGAGCGCGAAACCCGGATTGCTCAACTCGATACGTGCCTGTACCGTGCGGGTTTCCGCCTGCAGGTAAGGATAAATGTAAGCGATCTTGCCCATCAGGACTTTGCCCGGCAGGGAGGCGATTTCCACCTTGGCCGACTGGCCGGGGTGCACCCAGGCGAGTTCGTACTCGTAAATATCGGCGTTGACCCAAACCTTGCTGATGTCGGAGATCTGCAGCAACTCCTCGCCGCCCATCACGCGCATGCCCTGGTTGGCCTGCTTCATGGTCACCACGCCTTGGTACGGGCTGTAAAGGGTCAAGTGCTTGCGCACCTCACGCGTGCGTTTCAACTCGCGGATTTGGGCCTCGCTGATATCCCAGTATGCCAGCCGGGTGCGTGCCGCCTCGAGCAAGCGCCGCGCCCCGTCCGCGGCTGCGGGCAGCGCGCTTTGTTCCAGGCGGGCGCTGGCATCCAGGGCCAGCAGATACTCCTGCTGGGCCGCGACCAGCTCCGGGCTGTAGATCGCCATGAGAGGTTGGCCCTTCTTGACGAATTGACCGACCTGATTGACATACAAATGTTCGATCCATCCCTCGATTTTGCTATTGATAGAAAAGCGGCTCTGATCTTCATAGGCCACCAAGCCCACGGCGCGGATGGTACGCATCAGATCGCGGCGCTTCACCGGCGCAGTTCGCACCCCCATGTTCTGAATCGTGACCGGATCGATTGTAATGCCCCCCGTTTGACTGGCATCCCCTTGATAAACCGGCACCAGGTCGTGGCCCATTGCGTCTTTGCCCGGTGCGTCGCGAACATAGGTGGGGTCCATGGGCGACTTCCAGAACTTGACTTCCCGCTGGCCGGCGGCTGGCGTATCAGGGGCCGCAACAGATGCGTTGTGTTCATTACTTCCTTTGCCCAGCCAGTATCCTGCACCCAAGGCTGCGGTCAAACTGATCGTTATTAAAAAGATTTTCCAAAAATTCATCTTGAATTTGCTTTTCATTGGTTGCGCTCCGCGTGTGTCCATTAAGTCAGCTGTAGGAATCAGCGTTTCGCTGGCGGCAGCGTTTCGCCCACCACACTTTCCAATTGCGCCAGCTGCATCTGATGTTCGGCCACGGCTTCATGGTACTGGCGTTCATAGTCGAACAGGGCCATCTGGCTGTCGAGCACGTTCATAAAATCGGCTTTGCCTACCCTGTAAGCCGCCATGGCGGCATCCAATGCGCCAGTGGCCTGGGGGATGATGACGGTCCGGTATAGTTCGGCCGTGCGTTGGCTGCGCTCCAGGCGGGCCAGCGCGTCAGAGATATTTTGGCCAATGGCATTGCGCAGCGCATTGAGCTCCGCGGCGGCCATGCTCGTTTCGGCTATGGCCTCAGCCACCCTTGCTTGTCGTTGGCGCCGCTGGACGGGCAGGTTAAATGAGAACCCGAGGGTGTACATATCGTCGCCGGCCTCATTCATGGTCGGATCACGCTGCATGTACTCTAATGCCACGTTAAAATCGGGATAGTATTCTTTTTGCGCCAATGCTTGTCCCGCCCTGCCCTTTTCCACCTGTGCTGCCAGACTCTTGAGCAGGGGGCGTTGCTTTTCCGTCAGAACCGTCAATTCCTCGAAAGTGATTGTCAAAGGCACCATTTCTATGTCTTGAATGTCGGGCAGCGTCATTTCGGCCGGCCGATAGAGCAGGCTGTTCAAGGCAGCCGTCAAACTGCGGCGTTGCTGCTGCAGGGCAATGCGCATGTCCTCCATTTTAGAGCGCTCCACCTGGGCCTTGAACACATCTTGCTGCAGCGCGCTGCCGACGCCATACAGTGACTCGGTGAAACGGACCAGGTCATCCAATACGACAATCGTTCGTTCCACAATGGCAGTGGCTTGGTTTACATAGTAGATCCGGTAATAGGTTTCCTTGACCATGCGGGCAAGTTCCAGGCGACGTTCCGCATACTGCCATCGACCGACTTCGGCGCCATGGGTGGCCACCAGCCGGGCCAGGGCGCGTTTGCCAGGAAAAGGCAATTGCTGGCTGATGCCTATGACCTTGGCCGTCATTGGATCCTGATCAAAAGCTACGGGGTCATTCACCAAAGCATTTTGAACCCTGAACATGACCATCGGATCATCAAAGTTTCCCGCTTGAAGAACTCTTTCGCGCAAGACATCCCAGCTGGCTTGGGCAGAGGTTAGCTCCGGGTTTTTTTCAAGCGCTTCTTCAACCAAGGATGCCAATTGGTCTGGTTGGGCTATGGCGGTTCCAGCGAATAGCGTAAGTGATACAAAGATCTGAAGTGATACTAAGATCGGATTGATTCGCATATTGTCATCCTTTTTTAAACTTGATGGTTTTTGCAGAGCCAATTCTTTTGCTTCTGTAAATGCTACTACGTGAGTAATCTGCAAAACCGCCCTGGCGAGTTCGTTACCAGCCATCAAATTAAAACCATCTGCCCATTCGTCCACTAGCAAAATATATGCCCGATTGTAAGCAATACAAATCATTGAATTTATTATTAGAGGGGCGTGTTGCGGGAAAGGTGCTGCGTAATTTTTACGCGACCATCCCCCACCTATCGCCCCAGCACAATGCGCCGTTTCACCCGTAGGGCGAACCTTGTGTTCGCACGGGTTCAACGCACGGGCATTTGCGCCAAGGTCGCCGCCGGTGTTTCTGGCGGGTACTTACCGGGGGCGTTATGGATGGGTCGGTATGCGGTCGGAGAGTTCCGAATTTACTCTCTGGGCCTGTTCCGGTGGCTTGCGGGGCAATTCACATCGTTCCTGAATTTTCCTTTAATACCGGCGCTTATTCAAATGCTTTTTCAGGCATGCTGTTTGCTTCTTAATAAAAGTGATAAGATTTAGATTCTCACTCATTCAGCCAGGAAGGAATGAGTTATTATGTGGGAATGCAATTTACCATTACCTTGCAATCAAGATATTCAAGTCTCAGGCAAACAATTCAGATGTGACCTCCCAGGATCGTATCGGTTCGCTGTTCTTTTTAAAAGCGCGTTTTGCCAAAGGGAGATCTCGCAGGAAGAGTTCTTAAAAATGAAACAAATTCTCTCAGAACAATAAAGTGGTTCAAGGATATGGCAGGAGGTCCGACATGAAATCAAAAGGATTACAGCAAAACAGCGGAGAAAGGATGTACATTGATCGCCGCCACTTCATTAAGTGGACCGGTGCAGCCATTGCCGGGTTGGCTGGTTTGTCTTTTACGCCGTTTATCAATTCCCAAGCGCTCTGGGGTGCGAACCGTGAGTCAAGTTTTGAACCCGATGTGGATATCTACTTGGAAGCGGTCAGCCGTCAGGTCCCGATTCTGTCAGGTCCGGATACCGATGTGTGGTCATACCGCGGCAAGGTGCTGGTCGGGCCTACTGATACGCTTGATCTGTCTGATACGTCATATCTTGGCCCCACGTTCCGGCTGAAAAAGGGTCAGAAGGTGCGCATCCGTTTTCTCAACCTGTTGCCGTATGACACCATCATCCATTGGCACGGGCTGCATGTACCGGATCTGATGGACGGCCATCCCCGATTGGTCGTAGGGCTTGGCAGCAGCTATACGTATGAATTTGAAGTACTCAATCGGGCCGGCACCTACTGGTATCATCCCCACCCCCACGGCCGCACCGGACACCAGTTGTACAGCGGTCTGGCCGGCGTGTTGATTGTATCCGATAAAGAGGAGACTTCTTTGCCCTTGCCTACCGGCGATCATGATCTTTCCCTGGTCATCCAGGACCGCCTGTTCGATCAAAACAATCAATTGGTCTACATGCCGGGAGGAATGATGGATCGCATGAACGGCATGCTCGGTGATCGCATCCTGGTCAATGGACGAGCGAATGCTTCCACAGATGTGGATGCCGGAGCCTATCGCCTGCGGATTATCAACGCCTCTAATGCCCGGGTTTACCGCCTGGCTTGGGATGACGGCAGGCCTTTGATCGTCATCGGTACAGACGGCGGCCTGATAGAACGGCCGGAACACAAAGAAGACGTTCTGCTGTCGCCCGGCGAACGCCTTGAGATATGGGCCGATTTCAGCCGCTATCCCGTTGATGCAGGCGTGCGGTTGATCAGCCGTCCGTTGCCCGAGGCTGCTTCCGGCGGCATGAGGGGAGGTATGAGGGGCGGTCGCGGAATGATGGGGCGTGGTATGATGGGCGGGATGATGGGTAGGCAGTCGCGGCTGGAAAATGAAACTTTTACGATCATGCGCTTCAAAGTAGGCTCCGTCACCGGTCCCAAATTGGATTTGCCGGACAAGCTTACCCCTTTAGAGCGTATCACCCGCGCTGATGCCGATAATTCATCCGTTAGGCGATTCACCTTGTCCATGGCTCATATGCAGGGCCTAATCAATGGACGTGTGTTCGCCATGCAGGAAGTTGCCCCCGACGAAATTGTTCATCTGGGCGCCACCGAGATCTGGGAGTTTGCTAACGAAGTATCGGGCATGGGAATGATGAACATGCCCATGGTTCATCCAATGCATATTCATGCCGTGCAATTTAAAGTATTGAATCGCTGGGGCGTTGGCCACAACGGATATATGGATAAAGGATGGAAAGATACGGTTCTATTGTTGCCCGGTGAGGGGGTCCAGGTGATCGCTCGTTTCGCACCCTATACAGGTCTTTATCTTTATCACTGCCATAACCTGGAGCACGGGGATGGCGGCATGATGCGCAATTTTCGAATTGTCCTGTAAGTAATACATCGGCTCGATAGGCTTTGCAGGCGCGGTGATTCTCTGGTCATCTTTTTTAGGTTTCTCGACCACACAGTTTCGAGCAGCTAGCCGGATCCCCTGCAAGAGCATTTTATGCTATTGGTTCATGGGCTCGATCCTACTATTTAAGCATCAATTCCCACTCATAGATTTTATCCTGGGCGCTGCGGGCGTCCTTGGCTTCGGGTTCGAGCAGCAGGTACTGTTTCATATAGGTGATGGCGGGGTAAAACCGTTTCATCTGCGCGGAGAGCAGGGCCAAATTGAAATAAGCTGCGGGATATGAAGCGGGGTCTAGTTCGACCGCTTTGTAATACAGGGCGATGGCACCGGCATAATCCTTCTGCTGGTTCAAGGCGTTGGCCTGTACGATAGACCTTCTTTGTTCCTCGGACATCTGGGGCTTGACTTTCGACTCACGATAGCGCGCGGCGATAGGTTCGAAAAGGGCGAGTTGCCGTTCCTGCTCTCTTTGTGGCGATTGCTTCATGAACAGAAGGGCATCGGCAAATCGTTTTGCAGCGGGGAGGTCATCGTCGCCAAAAAAGAATGAGACGCGATTCTCGAAATAGATATTGTAGACAGTAGCGGGCGTACCCTCCTGGATCAAGGCAATCAATAGCGGATAGTATGCCAAATCTTCGAAAGGCAGAATTATCTTACCAGTTGAGATCTGCAGTTCGAGCATCTTTTCTGAGATCGAATGGCCTAAAAGGGGCCGCAGCACGTGTACCGGAAGGGAATTATCCACAACGATCGGTTTCGATTTGGAGGTCAGGATTTCCGCCAGTTCTTTCTTAGCTGAATCGAAAGTCGTTCCAGGCTGCACGGCCGGACGATAAGCAATATAAACACCGGGGCGCAGGACCTCATATTCGGATAATCGCTGGTCAACCGCGGCTGGCGGTGACGCGCACCCTGAAAATATGACCATGATGAAGAGGCAAATACAGCATCCAAAAAGTCGTTTGATCCAATCCATCTGTGTCGTTCCCTTCGCAGCGCAGTAATTTTCAACCCTTCTTTTTTTCACCATGAATTCCCGCTCGTTTCACCATGAATTCCCGCTCATAGAATTCATCCTGAGTTTTGGGTGCGACATCAGGCTATCCACCGATGGGCCGGATACCTGTGGCATGGCGGATGCTCGCCAGGAACGGCAAACTGTATTCCCGTGCCCGGCGGGCGCCCTGGCGCAGCACCGATTCGATATAGGCCGGGTCCGCTGTCAATTCCTGGTAACGCTTTCTGGGTTCGGACAAAACGGCATTGATGGTTTCGAAGAGAATCTGCTTCATTTCCCCCCATGAGATCCCCTGCGCATAGCGCCGTCGCATATCCGCGACAGCCTGGGCACCAGCGAATGCCTGATAGAGGCTGAAGAGGCTGCTGCTCTCCGGGTCCTTAGGAGCCTCCGGGGGCGACGTATCGGTCTTGATCTTCATGATCAGCTTGCGCAGATTCTTCTCGGGCAGAAACAGCGGGATGGTGTTGTTGTAGCTTTTGCTCATCTTGCGGCCGTCTAATCCGGTCAGCACGGCCGTGTTTTCGTCGACCACAGCTTCGGGCGGCACCAGCAGGTCGCCGAAGTGGTGGTTGAAGCGCAGAGCGATATCGCGGGCCATTTCAATGTGCTGTACCTGGTCCCGGCCTACCGGCACCTTGCGGGCCTTGAACATGAGAATGTCCGCTGCCATCAGGATCGGGTAACTGAACAGGCCCATGCTGATTCCCTGGTCGGGATCGCGGCTGCCGGCCGTTTCGTTGTCGGCCACGGCAGCCTTGTAGGCGTGGGCCCGGTTCATAAGCCCCTTGGCAGTCATGCAGGTCAGAATCCAGGTCAGTTCCAGGATCTCCGGGATGTCGCTCTGGCGGTAGAAAATGGCGTTGTCTGCGTCCAGCCCCAGGGCGAGCCAGGCAGCGGCAACTTCCATGCTGCTGTGGTTGACCCGTTCAGGGTCGTGGCACTTGATGAGGCTGTGATAGTCGGCCAGAAAATAAAAGCTTTGCACATCCTGGTTGCGGCTGGCTTCGATAGCCGGCCGGATGGCGCCCACGTAATTTCCCAGGTGCGGGGTACCCGTGGTGGTGATCCCGGTCAGTACGATCTCTTTGGACATGATCTTTCCCGTCTAATTGTAATGGTCAGCATGGCCCGGTGCCGGATCGAGCGCGCTCGGCGCCGGTCCAAAAGCTTATACTGTATGCGAGCCCCAAAAATCAAGTTGTGGTCCGTTTTGCGACCCGTTGCGAACTCCGCATACAGGTCATCATCAAGCGCCCTCTTTCGCTCAGGATCCAGACGGCTGGATCCTTGCTGGATTTGAAGAGTTCGCATGCCAGACACCTTCGTACTTGAGTTTTCATATAAAGGCGCTTAATAATTGGGCTTCATTCTATTGACTCGCGGCACTGCTGAATTTTCCACGGATGGCCTTAATCAGAAGACCTGACAGCCTATGCAAAAGTATTTGTAGTTAAAATTTACTTGCATGGATGCTTCACCACCAATATTGGGTGGGCTGCAAGGCGTAGAAGACGAAGCGTCTTAGATTTCTTCAGAACGCTCCAGAGACCTGAGGGCCATGTTTCACCAAGGACCAGAAACCCGACATCATCGCTTCGGCCCTCCAAGATTCGGTGCAGATCCTGGTCCGAAAGGAACGTTAGCTGTGCATTGCAGTGCCGGGCCAACTGCATGGCCCGGGCCTGCGCAGACGCGTTCATAACGCCGTCTGCATAGCAGGAAATGTGGTCCAACTGCAGCGGACATTTTTCGGGGATTACCAGCACGTCACTGCGACTGTGTCGAATCACCCGCGCGGCGACATCGCCCGGCAGGGTCCAGCCGGTATTGCGGCCCAGGATGATCAGATCGAAACCACCGTCGCGGGCCAGATCAAGAATCGTTTTGTCCACCGGACCGGTGGCCAGGTAGGTTGCTAATCCCACCCTCTGGCTCTCCGCAATCCGCAACGCCTCGTCCAGTACGGTTTGAAAGGGTTCGTTCCTTGCCGTACGCATTGGCGCAACTGTCATGGACAGATCCCCCTCGTATAATGGTGCGACACTGACGGCCGCAAGGTGAGCTCCAAGCAATCGGCTAAGTGCCAGCGCCTCGCAGAAAGCATGCAACGACGCCCGCGAATCTTTCACGGCGATCAGCGCTTTTTTAACTGCATCCGCGGAACGTTCATCCGTTCGGATCCCGCGCGCTGACTCGTGAGTTTCCGAGGGGGTATCAGTCATTGAAGAGTGAAATCGCTTTTAGGGTCACGGCCACACGGGTGACGCCCCGTATACGTGCAGCTATTTCCCGAATTTGTTCCGTCAGGTGTTCCGGATGGGCGGCATTGGATTTGACAAGAATGCCGACGGCGCCTTTTTCCGCGTGCACCTGGATTTCCGTGAAACGATCCACCAGGGCAGCCCGTACCCGGGCCGCAAGGGCGAGATCCTGAAGCCGCTGCTTCGATTCGGCCGAAGTCTCAAAACAACCCCGGCGGACCACTGCACAAATGATATCGGCAGCATCGGCCGCAGTCAACTGATCGGTTTGGATGACCAGGTCATACAGGGTCGGATCGGTGGTGTCGATCCCATAAAGCCAGCGGCTCCAGCGCCGCCGCTGATCATCATCCGCTTTCAGGATTCTGAGGGCCTCTTTTTCGGAGACCCTGCTGGCCGCAGCTTCACGTCGGACGCGTTCCGCAAGATCGGCTCCGATACGCACCTTGAGGGCATGCCCGATCTGCTGCACGAAGAAATGCCCGGCCAGCCCATGATAGACAATATTGTCTTCGCAAAACAGATCCAGTAAGGCTGCCTCAATGTAGGCCATATACCGCTGTTTGCCATTTGAAAAACGGTCCAGCAGCGAAGGCGCATCGTGAATCGCCCGGGCAAGTTTCAACTCCGGGATTTTGAACAGCTCTGACGTATCCAGCAGTATGTCACGCGAGACGCAGTCATAGCCGAGATCGTGGGCCACTTTCTCGGCTACCTGTTTTCCTTGCGAATACGATCCGCGCGATATGGTGATGATCGCCACTTTCGATATTCCGAATAATCAGGTTGGTGTGGTGACGGTTGCGGGCACCGGTTGCCGGCTCAAAGCCGCTTCCTCCCTGCGGGCTTTGAACATGGCGGTCAGGATAATGGCCGCGCCGACCAGCAAGGCAAGGCACATGATGGTGAAGCTGAGCTTGTTCAGCCAGCCGAGTGAGGTTGCGTTAATCGAAATTACCGCCAGCTGATCGAGGTATTCTGGGATGGCCAGGGCCCGACTGACGGCGACCATCAGCATGATGATGCCCATCACATTTTTGATCATGTGCTCTTTAACATAAGTAGTTCCAATGGCGCCCAGCTGCACGCCCAGCAGCGATCCAGCCAGGATGATGAGCGTCAGGCGGATATCCACCATGCCATGCATAGCCCAATTGATCGAGCCGCCAAGGCCCATGACAAAGGCGATCACCAGTTCTGTGGCCGAGGCAACGAAGCCCGAGACGCCGAGCACGTAGATCATGCCGGGCACTCCGATGAATCCACCCACGGCAATGGTGGCTGCCAGCATTCCTGTGGCAAATCCCACTGGAATGGTAAACCAGAGCGAGATGCGCACATCGGCCCGTTTGAAGTAGATCATGGGCGGCAGTTGGACTGATTGAAGTTTGCGCGCCAGGGTCGCGATGCTTTCCACACCGCAGGCTTTGCGGCTGCGGCATGCATCGATAAACACGTAACCGCCCACCACCACCAGGACCAACACAAAGGAGACACTGACATACAGGTTCGAACCCGCCTGACCCCATAAATCAAGAATCCAATTTTGTATCTTGATCCCCGCCTGTACACCCACAACCGCGGATGCGGCCAGGAACAAGCCGAGCTTGATATCCACCTGGCCGTATTTGAATCGTTTGTAGGCGCCCACCATGGCCTTGGGGAATTTATGGCACATATTGCTGGCCACGGCCACGGTACCCGGAACGCCCAGACTCATCATGCCGGGGGTCAATACAAATGCCCCTCCCGAACCAATGAAACCGCTCACCAGACCACCGATAAAACCGACCACAAATAAGAAGATCACCGTGCCCGCACTCAGATCGATGAATGAAATCGCTTGTTGTAAATCCTGCATTGGCTCCTCCTTCAATGTATTGGCGACGGCCGCTATTTGCCTCTCAAATCGAGATTGTGAAACGGATTGACATGGGCATACGCCCTGGTGCGCTTGGTTTTTTGCGGTTGTGGGCTGGCCGTCACATTTTTGTAGGCCTCGGTCTTGGGTCGTGCCTGGATCCCCAGCAGCGACCACAGTCGGCTGGCGAAGGCCCCGTGGGCAAAGGAAAAGACAAAGACCGTGCCGATGGGCAAGGCGGCGTAAGCTCCACCGCGCGTGAACAGGCGCATAACCAGATCGGCTTTCCAGAACACCGCCGTATATAACGCTACGGTGATGACACCGAGCACAGCAGTGGTGATGATGTCTTTCATAGTGTTGGCCTTGGAATCGGTTGACATGGGTGATCCTCCTGGTTCGGGGTTTACCGCCTCAATCCGAAAAACAGGCTGAATCGCCGTTTCGGATAGGATTTCTTTGATATTGTCAGAGTCGGTAAGAATGAATTCGATCCGTTTCATCGACCGGCTCAGTTCTTCGACCGCCTCCTTCACATACTGCCGGGGGATACGAAGTTCAAAAAACCCGCGCTGCCATCCGGTTGCGGCACCGATAGGTGCAACCAATCCTGCGAAAGAAAAAACCGGAGAGGCTGGTTCTGGAGCGGGCATAGGGCTTTCCAGCATCACCACGATCACCTGACAACCAATCCGCTTTCCGAGTGCGGCCGCGTAATCCCTCAGTGGAATGGATTCCGGACCTGTGCTACCGACAGCCAATAAGCGCTTGGGGCAACCGGTGGCAGCGGCCAAAGATATAATATCCCGGGCGGCAAGTTTAATTTTCATGTCGTCGCATGAGTGATTCATGGCGGTTTGTATTCCACATTGTGTGCCAACCCGGACGGCCCAAATAAAATGTTGATTTAATGGAAAGTATTTAATTAGTATGAAAGAGGGTGGGTGTTGCATATAGCAACATATTATTGATCTTTACCGAAAACTATTAAATAGCAGATGGTTACAAGTGTTGCGTTTCCAAGGTCTCGGAAGTTGTCGAAATGCAACGCCAGCGCCTATGGGCGCGACCTCAGCTATTACTAAAGGAATGAGAAATGGTTTTCTTTCGAAAAGAAGAGGTTGCAGCAAATCAACCAACGACTACTCCGGAGGAAGGAGAGTTCACGGCGCTGCAGCAAGCCATTGAGAAAGCCTCTCTGCCGCAAGCAGCCGCCGCCATAGCGGCCGGCGAACTGTCGCGACTGAAAAAAACCGATCAGTCACTTCCGGAATATGCGATCACCCACTCATACCTGACCTTTTTGGCGGCTTTGCCCTGGAAGCGCGCAACCGATGATCATCTATATTTTAAACAGGTTCAGGTACTCCTGGACAAAGAGCATTATGGCCTCGCGCAGGTCAAAGAGCGTGTTGTGGAATTTTTAGCGGTCCAAAACCTGCGCGAGCAGAAAAAATATGACCTGCTGGTGGTCGATGATGAACAGATCGCCCGCACCAATCTGGGCTACGTTTTAGCCAAGGAGGGATACCGGGTCGAAACTGCGGCCAACGGTCTGGAGGCGCTGTCCCAACTGCAGAAGCGCCGCTTCGATCTGGTGCTGACCGATCTTAAAATGGATAAAATGGACGGCAATCAACTATTGGAGGCCGCAAAACAGCTGGATTCCGATACCCAAGTTGTTATGATCACCGGCTTTGCCACCGTCGGATCGGCAGTCGAGGCGCTGCGCAAAGGCGCTGCGCATTATCTGCCCAAACCAGTCAATTTCGACGAACTGCGCGCAGTGATCCGCCAGATCCTGAACAACAAACAACGTTTGCAGTTAAGCCGCGGTCCCGTCCTTTGTTTTACGGGTCCACCGGGTACCGGTAAAACCTCCATCGGCCGGGGCATTGCTGCTGCCCTGGGCCGTAAATTCGTGCGCATTTCCCTGGCTGGGCTCAAGGATGAAGCGGAACTGCGCGGTCACCGGCGAACCTACGTGGGAGCTATGCCTGGTCGTATTCTGAATGAGATCAAGCGTGTCGGCGTGAAAAACCCGGTTTTTATGCTCGACGAAATCGATAAAATCGGTAACGATTTCCAGGGCGATGCATCGGCGGTGCTCCTGGAATTGCTAGATCCGGAGCAGAACACCCATTTTTCAGATCATTACCTCGATATACCCTTTGATCTCTCCTCGGCGATTTTCATTGCGACGGCCAATGTGATCGAAAATATCCCAGGACCCTTGCGAGATCGGCTGGAACGGATCGAATTTGCAGGCTATACGGAGCGCGAAAAACTTTCAATTGCCCAACAATTCCTCGTGCCCCGGCAATTGTCGGCCGCAAGCCTCGAGGAGCAGGCGCTTATCTTTGAGGCTGCGGCGATTCTAAAGATCATACGCGATCATACTCGCGAGGCCGGCCTGCGCGGGTTGGAACGCGAAATTGCTGCGGTTTGCCGTAAGCTGGCACGCCTGTGCGTTGTCGACCAGACCGTAAACCACGGAATGCAGGTGGATGCGGAGTTGGTGGCAAAACTGCTGGGTCCGCCCAAATACGCCCACGCGGCCGGAGATACACGCGGCCGGATTGGTGTTGCGGCCGGTTTGGCCTGGACAGAGGCTGGCGGCGAGATCATGTATGTGGAGGCGGGCATCATGAAGGGTACGCAGCAGCTGATTCTGACAGGCTCATTGGGCCAGGTGCTGCAGGAATCCGCCCGCACCGCGCTAAGCTATATTCGCAGCCAGGCCGAAACATTTGGTATCGAGGCCGATTTTTTCAGCGGTCGCGACATCCATATCCATCTGCCCTCGGGCGCGATCTCCAAGGACGGCCCCTCGGCAGGCCTGGCCCTGGCCCTGGCTTTGATCTCGCTGCTGACCCGCAGGCATGTCCGGCCTGATGTGGCCATGACAGGCGAACTTTCACTGACCGGACGCATTCTGCCGGTGGCTGGTCTGCGCGAAAAACTCTTGGCTGCGCAGCGCGAGCACATGTCCACAATTATCGTGCCGGCGGCCAACAGCGCGGACGTGCAACGTCTGGAGGCCGAAATCGTCGAAGGACTGGAAGTTGTCCTCGTGGATGATTTCACGCAGGTGGTCGAACAGGCCCTGGAATGCTGAACGTCAATTCGCTATCAACTGCTTTGTAATGCGCCCAAAATAAAGGCGTGGCCGGGTTTCGAAGCTTGAGGCGTGCTTTTTGTACACCTCTGTGATTTTGACGTGAAGCGCAAAAATTGGCCGCATTGCGATGACGGTCACTCTTCCATTCGGTAGCGGCGCAGTTTACGCCACAACGACACCCGGTCGATACCAAGAATCTCGGCCGCACGGGTCTTATTGTAATTTACCTGCTTCAAAATCCAGGCGATATACTCCCGTTCGTTTTCTTCGAGGGTTAAAAATTCATGCGGCGCCTTGCCGCGTCGTACGATGAGGCGGCGTTGCTGCAGGTCGGGCGGCAAGTCTTCCATTGAAATCACAGGTCCCTTGGTCAGGGCGGCTGCCCGCTCTAAGATGTTCTCCAATTCGCGGACGTTTCCCGGAAACTCATACTCCATTAGTATTTCAAGTGCCGTCGGGTGGACGTCGGCCACCCCATCGCACGATCCTCCAAATTTACGCAAAAAGTGGCGGCATAATAGGGGGATGTCTTCCCTGCGCTCGGACAAGGGCGGCACAATCAGAGTCATCACATTCAGGCGGAAGTAGAGATCGTGCCGGAAGGTGCCTTTTTCGACCTCCTCGCGTAGGTTCTTGTTGGTGGCCGCCAGAACACGAATATCGATCGGGACCTCCTGTGTGCCGCCCACTCGCAAAAGTTTTTTCTCCTGGAGCACGCGCAGCAGACTTACCTGCATGGAGAGCGGCATGTCCGCGATCTCGTCCAACAGAATGGTTCCACCCTGGACCGTTTCGAACAAACCCTTCTTGATACCCCGCGCGCCCGTAAAGGCTTCTTTTTCGTGGCCGAACAGCTCGTTGGCAAGCAATTCTTCATTAAAGGCGCCGCAGTTCAGCGCCAGAAAGCGGTTACCGGCGCGGGTACTGAAATGGTGGATCATTCGCGCCACGAGTTCTTTACCTGTGCCTGTTTCGCCCAGGATGACCACCGCGCAATCGGCCGCCGCGATCAGACGGATGGCGCTTTTAAGCTCTTCCATTTTCGAACTGGTGCCGATCAGCGCGGGAGCAGCGGGCTTTTCACAAATCTGACGCTTAAGGTCCCTGACTTCCTGGCGCAGGGCACGTTTTTCAAGGGCCTGCTGCACCAAAATACGGACATCTTCAATCTGATAGGGTTTGGAAACATAGAAGAAAGCGCCTGCGTGCATCGCCTCCACCGCTGACGTTACGGTAGCAAAACCGGTGATGACGATCACTTCCGGCGCAGAGGTTTGTGCGCGGGCCGCTGCGAGCACCTCCATGCCGTCCACCCCCTGCATCTTCAGGTCTGTCATCACCAGGTCGAATTCATTCTGCTGCAGTGCCTGCAAGGCGGTATAACCATCCTCCGCGCCTATGATGGCATGACCTTCCTTGCGCAGAATATAGGCCAGATTTTCACGGGCAATGGTTTCGTCGTCCACTACCAGAATGCGACCGATCGTCATGTCACAGCCTCTCAACCGTTTCCAACGCGGCGCATGCGGGCAGACGGATAATAAATCGTGACCCGGCACCCACTCGGCTTTCCACTGCAATGCTGCCGCGATGCTTTTCGATAATGCCGTATACGATGGAAAGCCCCAGCCCCGTGCCTACGCCCACTTCCTTGGTGGTGAAAAAGGGGTCGAAAATCCGGCCCAGGTCATTGGAATCAATGCCTTCACCCGTATCCGCAATAATAATTTCAACCCATTCAAGCTGGTACTCCGAATCGATCGAACGCGCTTGAATAGTTATGTAACCAGTTGAATCAATGGCTTGAATTGCATTCATCAGCAAGTTGAGGAAAACCTCCTGGATACGCTGGCCATCCACATCCAATTGCAGATTGCGAGGAACATCGGCCGAAATCTCGATGCCGCTGGGCACCTGGCTTGAGATCAGGCGGATAGAGCGCTCAACGATTTCGTATAAGGCCGTCGGGCGCGGGGCAAAATCCTTCTTACGCGAAAACTCAAGCAACCCCTTAACGATTTCCTGGGCACGCGCTATCTCCTGGTTGCAGTTGTTCAGTAAGTGTTGCGAAAAGACCGGATCGCCATGACCGAACTCTTCACACAGGATTTGAATGGAAGTCGAAATATTGTTGAGCGGATTGTTCAACTGGTGGGCTATCCCCGAGGCCAGAATGCCGATCGAAGAGAGTTTTTTAGCTTGCACGAGCTGTTCCTGGCGGCGTTCCAGTTCTGCGATCATTCGATTGAAAGCCTCCATAACGCGCTGTGTTTCGTCATTGGAGTGGCCGACAGAGAGCGGCGTAAAATCCCCCTGGGCGATCCGGATGGTGGTTTTTTCGATGGTACGCAGTGGCCTGACAATCTTGGTGCCGACAAACAAAATGAAAAAGCCCCCGAGGCATACCGCAACGGCGAGCGATATGATCAAATTTTGCTCCAAAGAATGCAGGCTCTGCAATATCAGTTCGCGCTCAATTCGGACCAGCTGCTGGGATAAATCCACCAAGTTTTTGCCGCTTTCACGCACACGATCTTCGAGGAGACCGCAACTCTCGTCTGCCATTTTCTTGCATCCGGCAAGCTGTTCCATGATCTTGGCGTATTCGGTCAACTGAACGCCTAAACGGTTCAGTTCGGGTTCGATCTGAAGGGTTTTGATATCCGGCAAAATGCCTTTGATCATTTGGCTGGCCTGTCCGATGTAACTTCGATTCTCAGTTAGATCGTCCTGAGATCCGTATAGAAGATAGTTTTTTTCATATCGGCGGATTTCAAGGATGACATTGCTAAGGTCGTCAGCCGCTTCGACGAAATGGGCCTTGATTCTGATAGAGCGTAAGTAGCGGTAGGACAGGCCACCGAACACCATTACCGTAAATAGGCTCAATACGGCTCCGATAATAATTTTCTGGCTGATGTTAAATACTAATAGCTTCCGAAACAAAATGATCCTCTCGCGGGTTCGCTCTCGTGAACGATATCATGCTATTCCGTTGAAATGATTAAGTCAACTGCTCGGCACCATCCTTTTACGTTTCACTTAATAGTTGTGATATGAGGTCGATGAAGTCCAACCTATCATCTCGCTTCAATTTGGGCTATCTGCTGCGAACAGATAGATGCCAAAACTGCAGGTAATCACCATTCGGGGCCGGTCAAAGCAGATAGAGATTACATTCTTAGTTTCAATTTTTGTATTTTCCCCATCCGTTTACTATTTCTTAATAGCGCTCCCTATTAAAACGCTACATCGTTGGTATCATTTTTGCTTTTGGGAACCGACTCTCTTACGCCGCCCGACAAGACCGTTGCATTTTCATGCTACGGCCTTCATCTGATGGAACCGGTCAAGGGTAGCGGCATCAACATGCCCATTGATTTTTTCTTCCGTTCGCTTCCAAGGATCAGAAGGAAAAAGCGATCGACATCATCGTTTCGAATGCTTCGGACGGATCCAGGGTCGGCTTTCAGGCGCACAGATCGTTGTTGCGGCGCTGGACTGGCTGGCCGCGGGCGCCGTGCTCTACAGCTTATTGCCCACGCCTATGTCCCTGGGACTGGTTCATTTTCTTCAAATCTATTTGCTGGCCCAACTGAGCGGATTGATCAGCCAAGTACCTGGGGGATTGGGGGTATGCGAGTCGGTCATCCTCTTACTGGCACCGGCGCAGGCGTCGACACCCGAATTGTTGGGTGCCTTGGTGGTCTACCGTGGAATCTATTATCTTGGGCCGCTGGTTGTGGCCACTGCCGCACTGGGGGCGGAAGAACTGCTGCGCCATCGAGCCTTTTTCGAGCGCGTCCATTCCTGGAGCGGTGAGGTCCTGGCAGGAGTCATTGTCCCCCTGCTCAGTCTGGCGGTGTTCGTGGCCGGGGCTATTTTGATGTTCTCCGGCGCCTTGCCCTCCATTCCTCATCGTCTAGCGTATTTAAAGCAGACCGTGCCGCTGCCCTTTCTGGAGCTTTCCCATTTCCTGGGCAGCCTGGCCGGAATGGGCTTGCTATTGCTCGCCAGGGGACTGCAACGCCGGTTGGATGTCGCCTTTCATTTGACCCTCGCTCTTTTAGGGTTCGGTATCGTGGCCTCGCTGCTCAAAGGATTCGATTATGAAGAGGCGTCCATTTTAGCCATTTTTCTGCTGACGCTTCTGCCTTATCGCAGGCTCTTCTTCCGGCGTACGGCGTTGCTGGCCGAGCGGTTTACCGCGGGGTGGCTGATGGCCATCATCGTCGTTGTGACCTCATCGCTCTGGCTGGGCTTTTTTGCCTTTCGGCACGTAGAGTACAGCAACGAGCTATGGTGGCACTTCAGCGCCACGGCAGAGGGACCCCGGTTCTTGAGGGCTTCGGTGGGCGCTCTGGCTTTGGCCCTGGCTTTCGGACTGACCCACCTCCTGCGCCCGGCGCGCTACAAACCTCCCAAAGCTGTAACTGTTGAAACGTCCGATGTTGTGACAACGCTTGTCACCCGTTCGCCATCCAGTTACGCCAATCTGGCCCTGCTGGGCGATAAACAATTTCTGGTCGATCGGGAGGGGCAGGCATTTGTCATGTACGGGGTTTCCAGAGAAACGTGGGTAACTATGGGCGATCCGGTGGGGGACTTGCAATATTGGCCAGAACTGCTCTGGCAGTTTCGCCAGATGGCGGATTGGTATGGAGGCCGGGCTGCCTTTTATGAAGTGGGACACCGGCACCTCCATTTCTACCTGGATATGGGGTTGAGCCTGCTTAAACTGGGTGAAGAAGGCCGCGTGCCACTCACCGACTTTTCCCTCGACGGCCACAGACGCAAATCACTGCGTCACAGTCATCGCAAAATGATCAAGGAAGGCTGCACCTTTGAAATCATCCCGATACCGTCCATAACGGATCACATGGTGACTCTCAAAACGATCTCCGATGCATGGCTCAATGGAAAAAATACCCGTGAAAAGGGGTTCTCGCAGGGTTCTTTCGACCCGATCTATATTAAGCAGTTCCCGATTGGGATCGTACGCCATCAGCAGCGAATCGTGGCCTTCGCCAATATATGGATCAGTGCAGTGCGGGAAGAAATGAGCATAGATTTGATGCGCCACCTGCCCGAATCTCCCGGCGGCGTCATGGATTTTCTCTTCATAGAGCTCATGCTGTGGGGGGCCAACGAAGGCTACCGATGGTTCAATCTGGGCATGGCGCCTTTGAGCGGAATGGAAAACCGTGAACTGGCCCCCCTGTCGCACCGACTCGGAGGCCTGGTAGTCCGCCTCGGTGGCCACTTCTATAATTTTCAAGGATTGCGGGCGTACAAGGAAAAATCAATCCAGTCTGGGAGCCCAGATACTTGGCTGCTCCAGGAGGGTTATCCCTCGCCCGGACACTGGCCGATATCGGTGCACTGGTCTCCGGAGGGTTAAAGGGAATCTTATTCAAGTAATAAGGAGATCGAAGTGAAACTATTGCTGCCTTGGATCGATGGGTATTCCTCCGGGGCCACATTGGTATACGCTCTGATCTGTCAGGCACCCGCCAACACTTTCAAGGCGGGCCTCAGTTAGGGCTTTTGTTCTGATTTGCCATTGACCCATCCACCCTGCAAAGGCAGTGGGCTGTCTTGTGAGGAGCGGTGCCGAGAATGGTACTTACGACCTTGACCCTTCACAGGGATTGGAAACGCCCTTGGTTGCATTCCAGGGTGATCGATGAGGTCTGCCGACCTGTCGCACGGATTGTTATGCTGCATAGAGTCGGTCACGGGTTTTCGGTCCAGGATTGGTTGCCGCAGTTCAAGCAGGGTGACGGTCGGACATCTGATTGTTGATTAACCTTGACCTGCAAAAGGAAAAATTAGGTATCCCCTTACATAACCGGGCATCGACCGGAAAGGAGCAAACCATGTACATTTCTCGCATTAGAATGTTAATGGTTTGGGTTGTCTTTGCACCGACCATAAGCGCCGACGATGACGGAAAAAAGCATCAAAGGCGCGAACGCAAACACCTTGAGAACAATAATTCCGGCTACAGGAACCTGAAGCCGGTCAGCAATTCCACCTATACCGACCAATTTGGTGCCTGTTACTTTAACTATCAGCCGGAGTTATTGCCGGCCGCATCGTGGAAAATAATTCTTGATGGCACCGATGATCATTTTGGAGAGACGGTGGATCTTGATGAGGGCGAAAGGTCGAGATCAGTGGTTATCTGGCATCGAACGCAGCCGACAAATCATCTGCCAAACTGGCTGGAAAAATAATGCGCTGTTCTGAAAGGTTTGGCACCGATGCGTATCACCGACATTCCTTGTATTCGCAAGGAACACCATGAGATCAACCCGCAGAAAGTCAAAAGACCATCTGTAGGGTCCTTTTTAAACTGTGTCGCCTGCCATCGAACAGCGGCGGAAGGTGTTTATAATTGTGATGACGTATCCATTCCTGAATGACAGCAATGGTTTTTTTGGACGCTACACAAAAAAGTAATGAAGGAACATAATGGTCTAAAGTTATTGAGGTTATTATGGAACTCGGCCTGATCACAATACTTATCTGCATCGTTATCTATGAAATCTTCGAGCATCTCATCCTGCCGTTGTTCTGGATGATTCGATATCGCAAACGGAAATCTTCCTATGGTCCATCTGGCATAATTGGGAGAAAATGCATAGTTAAAAGGTGGGATGGCGAGAGCGGCAAAGTTCAGGTGGGCAGTGAGCTATGGAATGCGATTGGTAAATCACCACTGATCCCGGGAGACGAGGTGGTGGTCCAAGATCTTGAAGGGCTGACGCTGAGGGTTTCAGCATCGGAAAGGCTACAGGGCTAACGAGAAAAGGGCACTAAAAAAAACATGAACATGATTCCGCAAAATAGCTGCGGGTTAAACGAGTATCAGATATCCGAGTTTGCAGAGGGGGCGCCTGTGGTGGACTTCCCATTCCGGTTTTGCGATTCAGATTGGCGGACCATGTTATATTTTTGGAAACGTTTTATTGATCGGAGACCGGTGCAGTGAAGAAAACGTATATGAAATCGGAATTCCCATCTGATGGTCGGATAGATCAGAGCGGTGAACCAGGCCGCTGCCGCGAAGACGAATCGCCGCCATCCGCTCGGGAACTCAGCGTTATCGCACAATCGGTTTTTGCGCAAAATTCGATCTTTCTTATCGACCACTACCTCGGGAAGGAGGCGATCATGAATATCCTCCGCTTCGCCAACTCCTTTCTCAAGCCGAACCAGCCGTTCGATCATCTGATGGAAAACCTGGCGCGCAGATCGATGGCGTTCAGGAAGCTACCCGATGAAAGCGGACGTCAACTTTAATGAAGGAAAACCCATGCGCAAACCGACACGCGCCAGCCACCCCATTTATGGTCTGCTGCCCATAGAAGTCGCGGGCTTCGATGCCCTGGCCGAATTGGCCCTGGACATGCATTCGTCGTGGAACCACTACACCGACGACATATGGCGCCAGCTTGAGCCCGAATTGTGGGAAGTCACCCATAACCCCTGGGTCGTCCTGCAGACCGTTTCGCGGGACCGGATCGAGCGCGCATGGACCGACCGCGTTTTCCGCAAAACCGTGGATGACCTTGTGCGGCAGCGGCGGCAGGCGGTGGCGAGGCCTGGCTGGTTTCAGCAGCATCATGCCCAGGGGCCCCTGAACTGCGTCGCCTATTTCAGCATGGAATTCATGCTCAGCGAAGCGTTGCCCATCTACTCGGGCGGGCTCGGCAATGTGGCCGGCGACCAGCTCAAGGCCGCCAGCGATTTGGGCGTGCCGGTCATTGGCGTGGGACTGCTTTACCAGCAAGGCTATTTTCGCCAGGTGATCGATAAAGAGGGCGGCCAGCAGGCCCTGTTCCCTTACAACGATCCCGGGCAGCTGCCGATCGCACCCTTGCGCCAGGCCGACGGCGAGTGGTTGCGGATGGAAATCGATTTGCCGGGGTACTCGGTCTGGCTGCGCGCCTGGCAGGTCCAGGTCGGCCGGGCCAAGCTCTACCTGCTGGACAGCAACGATGCGGCCAACTTTCCCGAGCATCGCGGGATTACTAGCGAACTATACGGCGGCGGGCCGGAGCTGCGCCTCAAGCAGGAGCTGCTCCTGGGCATCGGCGGATGGCGGCTGCTGGGGGCGCTGGGCATCCAGCCGGAAGTCTGCCACCTGAATGAAGGGCATGCGGCCTTTGCCGTGCTTGAACGCGCCCGCAGTTTCATGCAGGCCACCGCGCAGTCCTTCGACGTCGCCCTGGCCGTCACGCGCGCGGGCAACCTGTTCACCACCCACACGGCCGTGTCCGCCGGCTTCGACCGTTTCACGCCGGAGCTTGTCGAGCGATACCTCGGCGAGTATGCCGAGCAGAAGCTCGGCATCACCCGTCATGATCTGCTGGCCTTGGGCCGCCGGAACCCCGATGACCCATCGGAAAGCTTCAACATGGCCTATCTGGCCATCCGCGGCAGCGGGGCGGTCAATGGCGTCAGTCGCCTGCATGGCCAGGTGTGCCGGCATCTCTTCGAGCCTCTTTTCCCTCAGTGGCCGGCGGCTGAAGTTCCCGTCGGGCACGTGACCAACGGCGTGCACATGCCGACCTGGGACTCGGCCCCGGCCGATGATCTGTGGACCCAGGCTTGTGGCAAGGAGCGCTGGCTCGGACTGACGGAACCGCTGGGACAGAACATTCGCCGCGTTTCGGACGCCGATCTTTGGCAATTTCGCACCGCCGCCAGCAAGTCGCTGGTTGAATACGCCCGCGAACGAATGTCCCGGCAACTGGCGGCCCGCGGCGCATCGCCCGAGGCGGTGGCGGGGGCAAAGCATCTATTTGATCCCCATGCGCTCACTTTGGGCTTTGCGCGCCGGTTTGCGACCTACAAACGGCCGAATCTGCTGCTCCACGACCCTCAGCGCCTGCTGCGTCTGCTGACCCATCCCAAACGTCCGGCGCAGCTCATCATCGCCGGCAAGGCCCATCCGGACGACAAGGCCGGCCAGGCCCTGATCCATGAGTGGTTCAATTTTATCAGCCAGGCGGAAGTTCGACCCCACATCGTATTCCTCAGCGACTACGACATGCGCTTAACGGAGCAGATGGTGCAGGGGGTGGACGTCTGGATCAACACCCCGCGGCGGCCCTGGGAGGCGTGCGGCACGAGCGGCATGAAGGTGCTGGTCAACGGCGGCCTCAATCTTTCGGAATTGGACGGGTGGTGGGCCGAAGCCTACTCCCCTGAAGTCGGTTGGGCCCTGGGGGATGGCCACGAGCATGATGACGATCCCGCCTGGGATGCGATCGAGGCCGACGCGCTGTACAATCTGCTCGAGCGCGAAGTGATCCCGGAGTTTTATGCCCGCAACGCACAAGGCATTCCTACGGCTTGGGTGGCCCGGATGCGCGAAAGCATGGCGCGCCTGACCCCGCGGTTTTCCGCCAACCGCGCGGTGCGCGAATATACCGCCAAGCACTACCTGCCGGCGGCCGCGGCCTACCGCAAACGCGCCGCCGACAAGGGTGCCGTAGGCCGAGGGCTGGTGCAATGGCGCCAGGCGCTGGCGCGCAAATGGGCCGGATTGCGCTTCGGTGAAGTAAAGATTCAGACCCAGGACCAGCAGCACATGTATGAGGTCGCGCTTTTGCTCGATGATCTTGACCCTCAGGCTGTGCGGGTGGAGCTTTACGCCGATGGATTGAACGGTGGCGCGCCCGTGCGCCAGGAAATGAAGTGCGTTCGCCCAGTGGCCGGCGCATCGGGGAATTATATTTACAGCGCGGCGATCTCCGCGGACCGCCCACCGACGGACTATACCGCTCGCGCGATACCGTATCGGGATGGTGTTGCGGTTCCTCTGGAAGAGACCCGAATCCTTTGGCAGCGGTGATTTGTGTGGATCTATAAGCTAAATTCAACGCCCGGCGCTGTTGTGAAGTCAACCCCTAATCAGGAGAATAATTCTATGTTGATCAAAGTTCCGACGGAAAAGAGCGTAAGTGAAGTGGCGACTGCCTTGCAGGCCGCCGTACAGGCCAATCACTTCGGTGTCATGCAGGTGCACAACCTGAAAGAAACCATGGTCAAGAAAGGTGTGGCGTTCACCCATGAATGTTTGATCTTCGAGGTTTGTCAGCCGCAACAAGCCAAGAAGGTGCTCGATGCAAACATGAGCATCTCTACTGCGCTGCCATGCCGGATCTCCGTTTACGAGGAGGAGGGCAAAACATTTATGGCGACTTTGAAACCAAGCATCCTTCTATCGATGTTCGACACGCCGCAACTCAAAGCAGTGGCGCAGGAAGTGGAAGCCACACTGGTTGAAATTATGAAGGAAGCAGCGTCCGCTTGAGGAAATCGTGAGATGAATAAATATCTTCAATTCTCGCTTGTATTGGTGACCGGTTTGCTTGTGTCCTGCTCCGATGGCAGTCAATTCGGGCCCCAAGGTTCCGGTGGATGGATGCCCATGATGCATTACGGTTTCGGGTATGGAGGGTCGTATATGTGGATCATATTGCTGATCGTGATCGGGTTGCTCGTCTATTTTTTCGTTAAGAACCAGAAAACCATTGGTCAGACGCCAACTAACAATGAAAGTCCCCTCGATATTTTAAAGCGGCGTTACGCAAAAGGAGAAATCGATAAAGAACAATATGAGAGAATGAAAAAGGACCTTGAAGGATAGGGCCGACAACAAACCGCTAATAGACCAAGCGAGGATGAAGAAAAGAAAAAATCACAAATACGAACTGTATGAAAAGGAGGAAAAGCGAATGAAAACCAAGACACCACCAAGTCTGAACCTTGTGCTGATCACAGCGCTTCTTT
This sequence comes from Desulfatitalea sp. BRH_c12, assembly GCA_000961655.1. Lineage (GTDB taxonomy): Bacteria > Desulfobacterota > Desulfobacteria > Desulfobacterales > Desulfosarcinaceae > Desulfatitalea. The sequence goes on along the minus strand of LADR01000012.1, from coordinate 203,398 downwards.
TCGCGTTGGCTTCGATTTCATTCGCCGCGGAGCCTGCGGCGGACAAGCCGACCTCCAAAGAGGCCCAGCAGAAAGTGGCCGATTCCGTCGACGCCATCGAAAAATATTCCGTGGATCAGCGCGATGAAGCCATTAAAAGCGCCCAAGCGGTCATGGATGACCTGGATGCCCGTATCGATCGCATGGAATCCAAGATCAGCCGGAAATGGGATCAGATGGATCAGGCCGCCCGCAAGGAGATGACAACCACCCTGAAATCGCTCCGGAAGCAGCGCAACGAGGTTGCCGAGTGGTATGGCGGAATGAAGCACAGCGCCGGCAATGCGTGGGAAGATATCAAAAAGGGCTTTGTAAACAGCTACCTGGAGCTTCGGCGCACCTTCGATAAAGTACGAAGCGAGTATTAGGATAGAGGAGAAACGGACATGACCGATCATGCTAAGAACACGACCTGCGACCTGGGATTGGCAATTCGCACTTCACAGATACCGACCGCCGCGGCGCGGCGCTCAGGGAAAAAGGCCTGCTCTTCATGGGCATGGGCATGTCCGGCGGCGAAAGCGGTGCCCGCCGCGGCCCCAGCCTGATGCCCGGTGGTCCCGAACAAGGTATGCTAGGGTCAGTCCCATCCTGGAGGCCGAGGCGGCCCATGTGGGCGCTACACCCTGCGTGGATTACCTAGGGCCGGGTTCGGCCGGGCACTATGTCAAAATGGTGCACAACGGCATCGAATATGGGGTGATGCAACTGATTGCCGAAAGCTATGACCTGATGACACGTGGCCTGGGTCTGTACCCCGAGGAACTGCACAGGGGCTACAGCCGCTGGAATCAGGGGGGCTTGAACAGCTACCTGACAAACACCCGAACGCACCTATGAATTCCTGGCCCAGGCGCCGTGGCGAGATCGAACACCATGGCCGCACATCCATGTGTTCTGGGGCGATGAGCGTTGCGTGCCGGCCGATGATAATCGCAGCAATGCCCGCATGGCCCATCGCGCCTTATTGCGCCATGTACCCGTGGCTTCGGTTCATGTGCACCCGATCCGCTGCGGCCCAAACCCCCAGGGCGGCGCAACACAGTACAACAAACTGCTTCGTGCTCGCTTGCCCGCTGCTGCGCCGGTGCTGGACTTGGTATTCCTGGGATTGGGGCAGAATGGTCATACCGCATCTCTTTTTCCCTATAGCCCGGCCCTGGCGGAGAAGGTGCGTTGCGCGGTTGAGGTATATGTGGCCGAGCAGCAGATGTATCGCGTCACCTTGACACCGGTTATGATCAATGCAGCGCGCGTGGTGGTCTTTTTGGTGACGGGCCGCGACAAGGCACAGGTTCTCAAAGCCGTCCTGGAAGGGCCGGTGGATACCATGCGACTGCCGGCGCAGATCGTACGGCCAGATACCGGCCGGCTGATCTGTATGGTGGATCAGGCGGCTGCCTCCCAATTGGAAAGGAAGGAAGATAGAAGAAGATAGAGAAATAGGAACTTGCTTTAGCATTGACCCATCACGGTACTTGAAGCCGGTGACCAACACCTGTCGAACGTGACTGAAACTGGGTCTTTGGATGCTGGCGATGTTTTTCTCAGCGGGCTTTCATTATGCACTCAAACAAAATCGCATTCAAATGATTCCCTGAGAAAGATAGATACACAGTGTGATTCCTAAAATCCCAACAACTCCATTTACAGCCATTCCCACATAGAGATTATATCCATTCGGAATTTCGGCTGGCCGAATTGTTCTTAAAAATTTCCTATGCTGCCTGATTGAATAAAAAGCAAGGAAGGATGCAAGCAGAATAAATGAAAAACCAACGAAAAACGAAATATGTCTCTGAAATATTGTGATCTCTTTGCGGCCAATAAGTGCCAGAAACAATCCAAAACGCTCGATGACGAAGCCAAAGGCCATCAGAGAAATACTCGTTCGGTTCCAAGCCATCAAGGTCCGCTCCGCTGCAAAGAGCACCCTTGGATCATTCAGGTCTGACATACTTTTCACCAATCAAGAAATTTTGTAGAACTGCCCCTATTTTCCTGGTTAAACTAAACCCTTCGATACCAAAGTGTGGACCTATAAAGGCGTATTGAAAAGGATGCCACCCGCAGCGCCTGAGATGCGCGCAGAATGCCACCGTGTTTTCTTGAAAACAGCGACTGCTTTGTCGGATCGTGAATACTGGAAGCAACGGCACCTCTCTCCGGCATGCACTGGCAAGATTTATTATTGTTCGGTTTCGAGCACATCCTCCACGTAAAGCCTTTTAATCGAAACGCGTGCTCCGGCGGTCAAAGGCGTAGCGAACACGACTCCCCCTGCGGCGAACAAAATAATTTGATCTTTGTCGGTGGGATTTCATGAGTCCATAAGACCTAACCTGATTAGAATGTTATTTGGATCAACAGGAGGAAGGGAAGTGCCAAGATGAGGAATTCTCACTTTTACAGAACTTCCTGAAAAAGTCCACATTTAGTATGAATGCCCACAGTTGCCAGTATTAAATGGCTGATCAGGCGCACGACAATGTTTTGGTAGCATACCACTATATGCAGCAAAACAAAACCTGCCCTCGCTGCTGATAGCATAATTTTGACAAAGATACTTTGCCAATTTTTAGCATCTTAATTCACGTGTTAAGGTTAGTCCGAACAATGCTCGACCAAATAATCGCTCCGGTGCTCACCAGAACTGCTGATCCTTTTGATTCGCCGGATTTTCTGTATGGATCAAATGGGAACTGCCGCTTATTATGCGCCATTATTAAACACCCGCTGCATGCCCCTAACTTATCTGCACTCCATTGGGAGCGGAAATCGAACCTCCTTGAAGATCGCATTCAATACCTAACCTAACCATTGGCGTATATCGGGTTTGAGGAAAAAACATTACGGAACATTAATCTTTCCGCAAGTTTTTCGTAAGGTTTGAATGATAGTATACAGGAAGGAGTGCAGCCACATGAACCTTAGTATCATCATTCCATTTTTCAATGAAGAAGCCTGCGTGGTCAATGTGTGTTCGGAAGTCAACCAGGTCCTGTCTTCCCAATTACTCGGACAATGGGAATTGATCATGGTCAATGACGGTTCGACCGATCAAACCCGCGAACTGATCAATGAACTGGCCGCGCGTTTCGAGCATTTCCGGGCAGTGCATATCCATCCTAACAGTGGACAGTCAGCGGCATTGAATGCAGGCTTTCGAGTTGCGCGAGGTGACGCCATTGGGACACTGGATGGCGATGGGCAAAATGATCCCGCTGATATTCCCAATCTTTTGCGCGCGATGCAAACCCATCAGGTGGACATGATGTGCGGTGTCCGCGTGAGCCGTTCCGACTCCAGCATCCGGAAGATTTCCAGCCGGACTGCCAATTGGGTGCGTTCCGCTGTCTTAAATGACCAGATTACCGATGTGGGCTGCGCGATGCGTGTGTTCCGCCGGCATTGTCTTGACCGGATTTATTTTTTCAAGAACGCACATCGATTTTTCCCAGCTCTCTTTCAGATGGCCGGCTACTCAGTGTCGGAAATGCCCGTTCGTCATCGCCCCAGAATAGCCGGAAACAGTCGATATGGCGGAGGGATTCGCAGCCGCTTATTCGCAGGTCTGTTCGATCTATACGGTGTTTACTGGATGAAGAGCCGTCTTCTTCGATATAATATCGATAAATAGCAGCTATCCAGAAATGAGATCGTTCCGTCGCTTTCAAGGCGTGCAAAATAGCCATTTATGGATGACACTAATAACTTTCGCTTTTAACGAAACCCTTTTCCATTGCGATTGTGCAGGTGGAAAAATGGCCCGACAGTTTGGAACAAAATGAAAAAATATAAATTTACTGCCTCCCGCATGGTCTTGCTGATTTCGCTTGTCCTGGCGGTTTTCTATAATTACGCATTTTTCAGCAATGTCACCAAAGTCTACCCGCTGTCATGGGAAAAGCTGCCTTTTCTCTGTTCGCTTTTTGTACTGCTGGTCAGCGCGGTAGCCTTGCTGCTCATGTTCTTTTGTTCGAAATACACCCTCAAGCCGGTATTGATCCTGGTCCTGACAGTATCATCGCTCGCAAGCTATTTCATGAACACTTATAGCGTGGTCATCGATGACACTATGATCAGAAATGTTGTACAAACCAATTCGTCCGAATCGATGGATCTGTTGAATTTAAAAATGGTGTGCTATTTTTTCTTTTTGGGCGTGTTGCCTTCCACGCTGGTTTACAAGTCGAAAATCCACTATGGGGCATTGAAAACGGAGCTGCTGTCGAGATTGAGGGGGACGGTGATTCTCATGATGATCATGCTTGCAACGGTATTCGGCTTTTCAGCGTATTACGCCTCCTTTTTTAGAGAGCATAAAGAGTTGCGCTATTACATCAATCCAGTTAGCTGGATAGGCGCGGCGGTTGATTTTTCCACCCATTCCTTGAAAGGGAAGGCTGCGGTGGTGCGGCCCATCGGTACGGACGCTGCCATCCCAGCCACCGATACTAATAGAGAATTGGTCATTCTGGTGGTGGGTGAAACGGCCCGGGCGGACAGGTTTTCTTTAAACGGATACGGCAGAGAGACCAATCCCCGCCTGGCCAAAGAGGACATCATCAATTTTCCCAATATGTTTTCCTGCGGCACAACAACCGCGGTTTCCGTCCCTTGCATGTTCTCGATTTTTGGAAAAAAAGATTTCAGCGATAAAAAAGCGAGGGGAACCGAAAACCTGCTCGATGTCCTCACACATGCCGGCGTCCATGTCCTCTGGCGTGATAACAATTCTTCGTCCAAAGGGGTGGCCGCCAGGGTGCCTTACGAAGATTATAAGAGTTCAAGGACAAATCCGGAATGCGATGTCGAGTGCAGGGATGAGGGGATGCTGTCGGGTCTGCAGAACCATATCGATCAATATGAAAGTGGCGACATTCTGATTGTATTGCATCAGATGGGCAATCACGGACCGGCATATTATAAACGGTACCCCAAAGAATTTGAACAATTCACACCGGCTTGCGAAACGAACCAACTCGAGGCATGTACGACCGAGCAAATCAACAACGCTTATGACAATGCCATCTTGTATACTGATTACTTTTTGGCAAAAATCATTGCCCTGCTCAAACAAAATTCAGGGGCATTTGAAACAGCGATGATTTACATGAGCGATCATGGCGAATCCCTTGGCGAAAATGGGGTATATCTGCACGGCATGCCCTATTTTATGGCCCCGGATGCGCAAAAACATATTCCCGCCGTCATGTGGTTCGGTGATACATTCAAGACCGATAAAGAGGCCTTGAAGTCAAAAGCACAGCTTCCGTTTTCGCAAGATTATCTTTTCCACACCATTTTAGGCCTGATGGAGGTAAGCACCTCCATTTACGATAAAAGCCTGGATATCCTGAATTTCGACAACTAATGGTGATCCACAGGGTGCTTTTATAAAGGACCGCCCGGCGCCATGTTCGATCCGACCATTTGCGCAGCAAGGATCTGCTGCCTGCTCCAAGGCAACTCAATTCGGGGTCTTGAAAGCCAGCCAGATGAAACGCTGGCTACCCACCCGCAATGGGCGCGGCTCACCGTATCCTTCGAGTCGATCTTTCATTTGAGGCCAGCTTGCCTGACTAAAGACTACAATGCCGCCTTGGGATCCATTTATTTTCCTGAGCAACTCATCCGGATCATCGATCCTGAGTCCCTGACGGCCGCAATATAGCGACAGAATTTCTTCCGTCATCGCGAACAGCAGCAGGGGTTCATTGGGAGCAATGTACTGAGGCGCGGCCCGGGCCAGTTCCACAGGTGTTTTGATTGGATTGAATGCTGGCAGGACTATTGTGCCGGCAATGATTTCCATAACCATCAAGAATACGATAAAAAATGAAAAGAATCGCGCGCTCAATTGATGCCGCCGGAAAACGCCCAGCAGCAAGACAGCGCCGGTAGCGCACAAAATGCCTGCCATTACCAGCGGCCAGGCAGGGATCGGCAATGCTGCAACCCAAAGCGTAGCGATCCCTGAAATCCCTAGTAACCCAAGGCTGCCGATGAGTAAGTAAGCTGAAACCGATTGCCACTTTTGTTTGATATCGGCCAATCGCGGCATGGCTGCCGCCACCAGCAGGGCCGCCGCGGGATATGCGGACAGTATGTAAAGATTGCGCTTGCTGCCGCTGAGGCTGAAGAAGCAAACCACGAAGCCGATCCATGCCGCCAACCGGTAAAATTCAGACCTCTGGCGGGGATTCTGCCACATCGTCACGACCACCATGGGTATGAACAGTGTCCATGGTAAAAAATCCAACGGCAGGTATTTTAAAAAATAGTAGAAGGGTTGTGTGTGTCCCCCGAATTTGCCAGCCAGCCGACCCACATTTTGATCGAATAAAAGCTCTTTAAAATAGGCATCCGGCGCTCCGTTCAGCTTTGCCGCCAATAGCCAGGCGATCGGCAGGGATAAAGCCAGCGGCAAACCCCAGAGCCAATGACGGCGGATGATCTTTCGCCCGCAACCCCCGGCCAGGTTGGCGCAGATGTAAATGCCGGACGGAATGATCAGACCGACCGGCCCCTTGGCCATTATCGCCAGGCCCATAAAGCCAAAGGCCAGCATCGATCGCCACACGGCGGGCGCATCATCGGTTTTGAACAACAGGTGCAGGGCTGTCATTTCGAGGCCGAGCAGCAGCATATCGATCTGACCCATGCCGCCTGTTTGCCAGAACAATGCGGATGTGGAAAGCACGAATACAGCGCGCCAGGCCGCGGGCCGGTCGAACCAGCGGGCCGCTATCCGTGAAAGTGCCCATAATGCCAGGACCAAACCAAGCAGCGAAGGCAAGCGGCCCGAGATCTGGTTGAAGGCTCCGTTGGTTAAAAGTGTGCCTGCCTTGATAAGCCAGAACATCAAGACAGGCTTATGTGCATAAAATTCACCGTCCCGGTGCGGGACGAGCCAGTCACCGCTCCGGTTCATCTCCCAGCTGATATAGGTAAAGCGCGCTTCGTCGGGTTCCCAGAGATGGCGAAGCACATACTCGCCGCCCCAGAGCAAGAGACAGAAGGCAACAATGAACAGCACCGGAACATCTTTGTCCCGCCAGGCGGCAAGACTGCGTGCAACGCGAACGACGCGTTGTCCTAAATTTGCTTCCGGCGCGACAGGATTATTGATTGTGTGTGGATGATCCATTTGCGTACCATCATGGTGGCCCCCAATAGCGCGAAGCCGACGAGGATTTTAGTCACATTCCCACCCCATCCGCCATCGCCAAAGGCTGCGAAAATGAGCGTATAAGGCAGGAAACCGATCAGGGAAGCGCCCGCAAAAGCACCAAACGGTATGCGGCATGTGCCGCACAGCAGGCTCGTCAGGGTCGCGTTAGCCAGCGGGAAAAGCCGCAGGTAAAGAACCCACCAGAAGGCATTTTTTTCAAAGCCTGTTTTCCAGTCTGCGATTTTCCCAGCCGCGCGCTTCTGAAGCATATCGCTCAGCAGGGTCTTACCCATCCAGAATAGCGCCGCTGAACCAAGGATAGAAGCGGCCATGGCCAACACCAAGCCCAATGCCAACCCATAAACCGCGCCGGCCGCCGCGCTGATCCATATTCGGGGTATCCCCACGCTGATTAAAAGGCCTCCGGTGGCAATAAAAAAGCAGAATCCAACTATCCGGTGAACAGTGGAGGGATCATGCGCCATCAGATTTGCCCACTGCCGCGCCGCTGACAAATAGTGCCCGGGGCCTGCAAACCTGATTGAAATGGCCAGCGCCAGAAACAAGCATCCCAACAGGCTGATTCTGAGCAGATCGCCGGCTGTTTCCCTTTTGCAGCTAGTTGGATTCATTTTTCCTGTTCTCAACATTCATTCTCGGGCCCACCGCCCACGCACCACTATTTTGGCTGCCAGTAAAATGAATAGAACATCTACCAGAACAACCTGCCAGGGGTACCGAGCGCAAAAGGGGGCGACATGCACAATGGCCGCATGCTCCAGCATGTCCTCCCAGTCGTTAGCAGGCCGTGCCATCAAAATTTGTTCCGAGACATAGTCGGAACCTACGCGCAGAAAAATGGCGTGGTTGAACTGGCGGCCGTGTTTTTTGTTCAGTCGGGCCCCACCACCGCCGGAAATTAGGTAGTTGGTCTGTCCGACCTGGGTGCGGCAATAACCATGAAAATCACCGGCTAAAACATAGTCGATGTTCATTTGATCGATAATGTTCAACAACTCCCCGCTCTCCGGATAAGTGCGCGCCTGAAAATCGGGGGAAACCGGCGGGGGAATGTGCATCATCAGAAAGCGGTGCCGGTATTTGCCCAAATCAGCTTTGGACAGACTCCGGAGATAGGCCAGGCTTTCCTCATTGTTATAGGGAGGGTCCAGAATGCGCAGACCGATAAATAAGCAGTTGCCATACTCGAACGAAAAATTGCTGGGGCCGTAAGTTTGCTCGAAACGAGCGACCGGGTATTTCGCTTCGTTGACATCGTGGTTGCCAGTCAGGTAGAAGGTGGGGCGGGTAAAATCGATCTCATCGGCCATTTCCACACGCAAAAAGTCATGTTCCTCTTGCGTGCCGTCAAATGTGCAATCACCCAACAGCACTACAAAATCGGGATTTGCGCGCCGAATCATCTGCGCTACCCGCTCAAATGTTCCGAGGCTCTTGGTGTCGCCCACGACCGCGAATGTGAATGTATCTCCGACCGGTCTGGCCTGGAGCGCTTTGACTACTTCTGAACCATTGCCAAAAAGGGCCGGTAAAGGGGTTGTCCGTGCTCTCCTTGTTGCTGCGACAGCATAAATCTGGAATCCCAGCGCCGCTACGACAACCACCGCGACAAACAGGCGTGTGGCTCCCTGCACTGAAAAATATCTTCTCGACATTCTCTGGTATTATCCTTCCTTAATCAACACATCATATATTCTAATTCATGGCATGAACAGAGCTCCGGCGAATCATTACGGACTTTTAATTTTTCCTGATTTTCGAATGCTAAAAGCCGTCCTGGTGCGCATTGTGGCAGTGAACGGAATCAGGACATGGGCGCGAGCCATTAGAATGGGCCGGCAGAAGCTGGACCGTTGCTTGAATGCAATGACCGGTTCAATCACCCTGAGGGTCATTAATATGGACATATAGCAACGAAAGGCACATGATCGGGGAGCGTTTCTGTGAAGTCCGCTTTATTGCTGTATGGACGCGCTGCATTATTATGCATTGGACTAAAGGCGTGCCGGCAACCCTAATGGCGGCGTGCAATCGACCGGAGTTGAAAACCATGCATATCCTATTGGTGGAAGATGATCTGAGGCTTGCCGCTTTCATGATCAAGGGGTTCAAATCGGCCGGCTTTGCCGTGGACCATGCCCCGGACGGCGAATATGGCCTGCAAATGGCTTTGCAGCAGACGTATGATGCTGCGATTGTGGATATTATGATGCCAAAATTGGATGGCCTTGCGCTGATTCAAGAGTTGCGGCGGCGCAAGAAGTCAACGATCCCTATCATCATTTTGAGCGCCAAGCGCAAGCTGGACGACCGCATTAAGGGGCTTCAAACCGGAAGCGACGATTATCTGGTCAAACCGTTCGCCTTCACAGAATTGTTGGCTCGCGTCCAAGCGCTTATCCGACGCGCCAACGGAAGATTGGAGTCCACACATCTATCCGTGGGCGATCTTTCGATAGACCTGTTGACTCGCGAGATTATGCGGGGAAACAAAAAAATAGAGCTGCAACCGCTCGATTTCGCCCTTCTGGAATACCTCATGCGCAATGCAGGGAGGGTCGTTTCCAAAACCATGATCATGGAGCATGTTTGGAATTATAATTTCGACCCCATGACCAATGTGGTCGAAGTGCGGATCTGCCGCTTGCGGGAACGGGTGGACAAAGGGTTTGCGCAAAAGCTGATTCACACAGTATACGGGGCAGGTTATGTCATTAAAGAAGATACTTAGGATCAAGGGGACGCTGGCCTTCCGGCTGACGTTTTGGTATTCGCTGCTCTTCAGCCTCTCCGCCCTGGTTACCTTTTTAACCATTTATCTGCTGATCCGTGCCATTGTCTATGAGCAGACGGATCACTCACTTTTAGCCGAAGTAAAAGAGTTTTCCATAATGCAATCCGCGGGCGGATTGAGCAAACTCAAGGAGGGTATGCTCTGGGAGGTCGAATCCGAAGGCGCAAAAAATATCTTTCTAAGGATTTTTTCAGATGACGGCCAGGAGCTATCTGCTACGGACATGTCCGCGTGGCGCGGACTGCAACCGGCCGACCGTTACGTTGAGCGCCTGAAACTGACCGGCGCCAATCATGTTTTTGAAACGCTTCGACTCCCTGACCAAGCCTATCCAACGCGGGTGGTCAGCGGTTCTATCGGTAACGGCTTGATTCTTCAATTCGGCCAATCGTCGCAGGAGGATGATGTCTTTCTGGAAATAGTGCGCGACGTCTTTATACCCTCGATGGCCGCTGTTACGTTCCTGGCGGCCTTGATCGGCTGGTTCATGGCCAGAAACGCTCTGGCCGGTGTTGAGCAGGTGACTCGCACGGCACTGCAGATATCGAAAGGGAACTTTGAACACCGCGTAACAGTCAAGGATCACGGTGCCGAAATCGATCTGCTGGCGACTGCTTTCAATCACATGCTGAATCGCATCAATGTGCTTTTTCGGGAAATGAAGGAGATTAATAATCATATCGCCCATGATTTGCGCAGTCCCATTACCCGAATGAGGGCGGCGGCGGAGATGGCACTGACCACGGTCATGTCCCCTAATGAAGGAAAAGCGGCTACCGCGGGCATGATCGAAGATTGCGATCGTTTGTTGGGCATGATCAACACCATGCTCGATATCGCCGAAGCTGAGGCCGGTATGGCCGAACCGAACTGGGGAGCAGTCAATATCGGCCAAGTGATCCATGATGCATGCGCCTTGTTCATGCCCGTAGCCGAGGATAAAGACATAAACATGATCACCGAAACAGTCGATGATTGCATGCTATGGGCAGACGCGCGCATGCTTCAACGTCTGGTGGGCAACCTTCTTGATAATGCGTTGAAATATACACCCCCCGGCGGGACAGTCTCTGTTCTGGTGCAGCCTTTCAACGAACAGGTTCTTGTGCGCGTAAATGATACCGGGATCGGCATTTCCGAAAAGGACTTGCCAAATATTTTCGATAAATTTTATCGTTGCGACCGCAGCCGGGGCGAGCATGGCAGCGGACTGGGGTTGAGCTTGGCCAAAGCCATCGTTGCCGCCCATCATGGGACCATAGACGTTGACAGCCGACCTGGAGAGGGAAGTGTTTTCACTGTCTCCCTTCCGTGCGCCATTGGCTTGGAAGGTCCTTATTCGGGCTTAATATCATCGCAGGTGAGCCAATCCCCTACCTTAGTTGGTATTCGATCTGCTGCAAAGAAATGAACAATGATGAATGCCATTTGGAATCGTTTCGTAAGCCTATGAAAAGACACCCTACATACTCGAAACAGAAATTGCTCAGACCGTAGGTCTGTTCAAAACGCCACACCGGGTAGCGGCCGAAATCGATCTCTTCGGCCATTTCTGCCCGAAAAACTTATTCGCTTCTGTGGATATCATGCTACCGAAGATAGACGGGCTTACTCTGGTGGAAGAGTTGCGACGGGGTAAGGATCCCAGCATCCCCATCATTATTCTGAGCGCCAAGGGTACACTGGACGACCGAATCAGAGGGCTTTAAACAGGGAGCGATCATTACCTGGTCAAACCGTTCGCGTTCACCGAGCTGCTGGCCCGCGTTCATGCTCTCATCCGGAGGGCCAGCGGACGGGCGGAGCCCATCCGGCTCGCCGAGGGCGATCTTTGCATGGATGTACAAACCAGAGAGGTTCATCGTGGAAAAAAGAAAATAGGGTTGCAGCCGTTGGATTTCGCTCTTTTGGAGTACCTCATGCGCAATTCCGGACGGTCCCGAACGTCCTGGTGTGAGCTACCTGTGAGCTACCGGCTGATTTGACACCCTACCATCCACAAAAATCCCTCAGTCCATCCGCCACCTTCTTACTTGAGTTTTTCATCTATCAGCGCTTTTATACATTAGACGCCAGTCGTCAAAAATCCTCAGGCATGGCGGCAGTGTTGCGCTCTTGGTGTTTGAAAGGATCGGCTATGAAGGCGGATGCACAAAAACGGTGGCTTTCAATCGGTGTCTTATCCCTCACTATTGGGATTTTAGACTATTTTACAGGTTACGAGTTTAGCTTTTTCGTCTTCTATTTTTTACCCGTATCGCTTGCCGCATGGTTCATTGGCAAATCGGGGGCAGTCGTTTTTGCAATCTTTTGTTCGATTGTCTGGGCAGGCGCCTTTATCTTTACCGGGCACTTCGTAATCACCGATTTTTTATCGATCTGGAACGCCGCGATCAGGCTGGCTGCATTTTTGGCGATTGGATTGTTGGTCTCGACAATCAAAACCGCTCTGCGGATTGAAAAAGAAACCGCTCGAAAATTGCGCGAATCCATCATTGAACGGGAGAAAACCGAGGCAAGTTATCGGATGCTGTTCGACACGATGGATGAAGCTTTTGCCATAAAGGAAATGATCGAGGATTCCGATGGCATGGTTGACTTCCTTTTTATCGAGGCCAATCCGGCATTCGAAAGACAAACAGGCCTGAAGGATGTCGCGGGAAGGACGATGCGGCAACTCATGCCCGGCATCGAACCCCGGTGGATGGAACGTTACGCAAAGGTTGTAAAAACAGGCGAGCGCCTCCGGTTCGAGGATTATGTCGTCGATTTGAAACGTTGGTTCAGCGTTCTTTGCTGGCGCATCGAGGGCACCGAAAACCGGCGGGCTGCCATTCTGGCCACCGACATCACCGAGCGCAAGAAGGCGCAAGAGGCGTTAGGCATTGCCTACAGCAGGCTCCAGACCCTGTTCGACCACAGGATCGAGGGCGTCGGCATCGCCATCAGCAACGCAGCGGGAAATGTCATCCAGGCGAATGATCATCTCCTGAACATCTTCGGTTGTACCCGGGAAGAGCTCATCTCGGGCAAGGTTGATTGGCGGGCGCTGACACCTCCCGAATGGCAGCCGGCGGACGACTATGCCCTGCGGCAGTTGAAAAACGGGGGCTTATACCACGCCGTCGAAAAGGAATACGTCCGTCGTGATGGATCACGCGTGCCGGTATTGGTTACCGGAGTGACAATGCCGGGGGACAGCGGTGAAATTTTATCCTTTGTCCTGGACATTACGGAACGTAAAAAATTCGAGCAGTCGCTGAAACAGTTGAATATGACCCTCGAGCAGCAAGTCACCGAACGCACGAAGCTTGCCGGACGCCGGGCAAAACAGCTTCAAGTGCTGGCCATGGAGTTGATCGAATCGGAGGAGCAGGAACGCAGGCGCATTGCAGAATTGCTGCACGATGATTTGCAGCAGGTTTTAGCCGCCACGCTGATGCAACTGGATTTGTGCGGCGAAAATTTGAACGCCGCTGCTGAACTCGATTTCGTCAGGCGGTTGCTGAAGGAATCGATAAGCAAGGCACGCAGCCTGTCGCATGAGTTGAGTCCTACCGTGCTCTATCATTCCGGCCTCGTTGCCGGGCTTCGGTGGCTTGCCAATCAAATGAACGAGAAACTCGGGTTAAACGTGCAGCTTGATGTGCATACTGATGAAAAGGTCGATTTTTCGCTGACCCAGGTGTTTATCTACCGCGCCGTTCAGGAGTTGTTATTCAATGTGGTCAAGCACTCAGCCGCGAAAAGCGCACGGGTCGCACTTACCAATACAGAAAAAAATATCCATATTACGGTCAGCGATGAGGGACAGGGTTTCAACACCGACCTGCTCGAGTCCGCCAGCACCAAGGCTGGGTTGGGGTTGATGAGCGTGCGGGAGCGCGCAAATTATTTCGGAGGGAACTTGGAGATAAACAGTTCGCCGGGTCAGGGCAGCCGATTTACGCTAACCTTACCCATCACGCTGCAAGCCGGCGACCCATCCATCAAGTAGAGTCAACTGCAATCTTCGCACTTCACAAGTGCGATGCCTGCCATAGCGCGACTTTGCTTGAAAAATCAGGGCTGCAGAAAAATCTCCCCCAGGCAGAACCTGGGGGATACCGGAAGGAAATTAATCATTGGAGCAGGTGAAGCTTGATGCCAAGCTCTCGTCACCGCCGACGTATTTCGGCCATGTCGGATACGGGCAGAGCGGACGGGTGCGGCCCGCACCGACGGCGGTATCGGTCACGATCTGGTTCGTCGGAGCGATTCCCTTTTCTACCCAGTTCTCAAGCGCGGTGAGCGAGTCCCAGCCAGGGGTAAACGCGGCACTGAAGGCATGACCGGCCCCCGGCACTTCGTAAAACCTGGCGAACGTCTCGACATTTGCCGGCCCGAATTGAGCCTGCAATAGTTCCCAGTACATCTCGGAGGCACGGGTGCTGACAAGCACGTCTTGCAAGCCGTGTGCAATCAGCAGCTTGCCGCCACGGGCGACGAACGCCGATATGTCGGTACTCGTGTCGAGCTGAGTGCTGAGCTCGCTGATGCGGTCGGCATAGGGGCCAGGGTTTTCGGGGTCGATCGAGAGTGTGTCGAAAGTGCCAGTCGGGTCGCGCACCACGGCGTATTTCATGAACTGGTCCATAAACGGACTGAGATACGGCATGCTTGTGGTCGCGGGGAGCGCCGGCTGTACCGTCCCAAGAGTCAGGAAGACTACGTAGCCCTGCAGCGCATACCCTCCCGCGTCCGCCTGGGTCATGCCAAGATCGGCGCCCCATACGTTGCAGCCGGGGAATGACTGCAATCCACTTGCCATAAAGAAGTTGAAGTTCGCGGGCGTGTTGTAAATGTTCAAGGCTTCAATTTGCGCATCCGACAGGCAATCGTCACCGGTGTCCGCACCTGTCGGACAGCGCACATCATTCGGATCGAAAAATGCGTTGCATGCCGTCTGGTTGCTGATCAGGCCATCGACAACGCCGTCCAATTCATCGCAAGCCGCCATTGCCGCATCATAGAGCATCTTGCGCTTTGCCTGGTTTGGATAGGCACCCGGAGCCGCCATAGCTCGCATAATGCGCTGGCCTTGAAGCAGGGCGCCCATATCGTTCCATGCCGGATACAAAGCGATGGCGCCGTCCCAGTCAGCGGGCCAGCGTTGGATAGCGGCCAATGCCTCACGCCCGCCGGTCGATCCGCCCTGAAAATATGTCTTTGTCGGCTTGTGGCCATAGCGGGCCTTGATGATGAAGACTGCTGCATCGCGGGTCTTCTTTATTTGGTCGCCGCCGAAGTTGCGTAGGGCCTCGTCGTTAAGGGCAAAACTGCAGTCCTGCGAACCTAAGGGGCCGGCCTGGTGACCCGAGTCACTGCCGAAGGTGGCGTAGCCACGCTGGATCGGTGTCGGTTTATCCGTTGGACCGAATCCAACATTGCCAGCCACATTGGGGATCGAGCCGTCAAAACCGCCGCCGCCAAACGCCATCGCTTTTTTGTTCCAATTTGCAGGCAGGTCGACCTGGAACTTGATTTTAGGCGCAGTGGGATCCACTGGGCTGATTTCACCCAGTATCTTGCAATATGTTCCGATAGCTCCGGTCGCCGGGACGACTGTTGTGCTGGTGATCAAGCCCCCGGTAGTCGGTAAGCCAATCGATGTGGCGGGAATCACCATACCATCGAGTTCGGCGCAGGCCACCGCCTGAATCGTCATTTCCAGTGCTTCAATTAAAGCGGCCTGTTGTGAGGCGACAATCCATTTGGTAATTTTGTCTTCGATGTCGTTCTTGAGTTTGTTTTTGGCACCCGTGTAAGCGCCAGCCTCGAGCTGGTCAAAAGTTGCATCGATTTTGTTTAGCAGCGCTTTCCGATTGTTAATGTTCCGGAAAGCTGAGTCCGGAAGCGCACTGACGAGGTATTCCACATTCGCCAGCGCATCCACAGCAGTATCAACGGCGCTCTCAGCCTGAGCCGTTGTTATCTGGGGAGAAGGCACCCAGGTCAATCCCAGACTCACAAAGAACAGAACCGAATATAGAATCCAAACGTTCCTGTTTCCAATCCTCTTCATACTGAAACCCTCCGTTTAGAATAATATTTACGATGATTGAAAAGTTTAAAACCCGGGGTGATGGGCCTGCATTTTTGATAATGCATCGCGTGAGGCTTAGACTTCCAACCACTCCTTGCGCACGGCCTGATCCTTCTTGATGTCCGCGGGCGTGCCTTCGTATACGATGTGGCCGTGGCCCATGATGTAGAGCCGTTGTGAAATTTTCAGGGCGATGCTCAGCTTCTGTTCCACCAGCAGCACGGAGATTCCCCGGCGGGCGATCTCTTCGATCAGGCGCCCCACCTGCTCGACCATCATGGGCGCCAACCCCTCGGTGGGCTCGTCGATCATAATGAAATCCGGATCGCCCATCAACGTTCGACAGATGGTGAGCATCTGCTTTTCACCGCCTGAAATCAAGCCGCCGTGAACGTTGGAGCGCTCACCCAGGCGCGGGAAGATGCTGAAGACATCTTCGATGCGCCAGCGCCCCGACTGCTTGCTGCTCTTCATGCCCAATTGCAGATTCTGCAAAACCGTCAGTCCCGGAAAGATCCAGCGGTCCTCGGGCACGAAGCCGATGCCCTTGCGGGCAATGTCGTGGGGCTTGCGTCCGGCAATCTGCTGGCCTTTGTAAAGAATGGAACCATGGGGCTGGACCAGACCCATGATGGTCATGCAGGTCGTTGAGCGCCCTACGCCGTTGCGGCCCAGCAAGCTGACGATCTCCCCTTCTTTCACGTTCAGGTTGACGCCCTGCAGAATATGGCTGCGGCCGTAGTATGCGTGCAGATCTTTGATCTCGAGCATTTATTCGATCTCCTTCCCAAGGTAAGCTTCCTGAACCTGGGGGTTCTGCCGGATTTTCTCGGGCGTGTCCGTGGCCACCACCTGACCGTAAACCAGCACCGAGATGTGATCGGCCAGGCCGAAGACCACGCTCATGTCGTGCTCCACCACCAGCAAGGTCTTGCCCTCGGTGACCGTGCGGATCAGTTCCACCGCATGGGCGGTCTCGCTCTGGCTCATACCGGCCGTGGGTTCGTCCAGCAGAATGACGTCGGCGTCGCCGGCAATGGTGATGCCGATCTCCAGCGCACGCTGCTCGGCATAGGCCAGCAGGCCGGCCGGAATGTCCCTGCGGTCGGCCAAGCGGATGCGCTCCAGGATCTCTCCGGCTTTGGCATTGACCTTTTTCAGGTTCCCCACCATATGCCAGAAGGAGTGACGATATCCCATGGGCCAGAGCAGGGCGCAGCGGATGTTTTCAAAAACCGTCATCTTGGGGAAGATATTGGTGACCTGGAAACTGCGGCTCAACCCCCTGCGGTTGATCAAATGAGGGGCCATGTTGGAGATGATCTGTCCGTTGAGCGCGATGTAACCTGAACTGACCGAATAGAAGCCGCTGATCAAATTGAACAGCGTGGATTTACCGGCGCCATTGGGGCCGATCACGGCATGGCGTTCGCCTTTGAGCACCTCCAGATGAACGCCGTTGATGATTTTACTGCTTCCGAAACTTTTGTGGACGTCCACGATTTTGAGCGCAACGGCGGTCATCTATCGGCCCCCTTCATTGCTTGGGTCACTTCATTCCAGCTCTGGTTGACCCATCGCACCATTTTGCGGAAAAAGAAAAGACCGACAGCGGCCAAAGCGATGGCAAGGCCCCAGGCCACGGGAGACCTGGCGTTAAAGGCGATGCCGAAGAGGGTCAACGGATCATCAGGATTGATACTCAGGGAGAGATGATAGTTGATCTCCACCAGGATCATGATGCCCGTTAACATTACCAGGGTCGGAACCAGAATCGCCAGATAAGATGGAAGCAGGCGCCGGAGCAGTCCGGCCTTCCAGACCGGTTCGTGCATCATGATCAAACCCGCCAGGCCGTTGGGTGCCCAAAGCACCATCATCACGAAAAGCAGACCGAAGTAAAGCAGCCAGGCATGGGTGATGCCGGCCAGGGACTGCTGCATGAAGGTCACCAGCACCGCGCCTATGATCGGTCCGAAGAAATGGCCCACGCCGCCGATATAGGTCATCATCAGCACACTGCCCGAGGGATGCGCGCCCACCATCTCGGCGGTGATGATCTCGTAATTGATGGCGAATAGGCCCCCGGCCAGACCCGCGAAAAAGGCCGCCAGCGTGAACTGAAGCGTGCGCACCGAACGCGGATTATAGCCGATGAAGGCGGCCCGCTCGGGGTTGTCGCGCACGGCATTGGCCACCCGTCCCAAAGGCGTTTTGGTCAGCAAATACATCAGGCCCACACTGAGCAGCATCCAACAGGCGATGAGGTAGTAAACCTCGACGGATTTGCCGAATTTGAATCCGGTCAGGGTCATTTTGACCATGCGGTTGCCGCTGATGCCTTCTTCCCCTCCGAAAAAACTCGGCAGCATCAGGGCGCTGGCCGCGATCAATTCACCGATACCCAGGGAGATCAGGGCGAAGGTCGTTCCGGAACGATCGGTTGAGAGCCAGCCGAAAACAACGCCCGCCACGACGCCGGCCATACCGCCCACCAGGGGCAGCAGTTCCAGAGGCAGCGGCAGGGCGCCGCCGCCGATCTTGTTGAGGGCATGCATGGAAAGAAAACCACCCAGGCCGAGATAGACGGCGTGACCAAAGGAGAGCATGCCGCCCTGCCCCAGCAGCATATTGTAGGAGAGGGCGAAGATGATGGAGATGCCCATTTGGCTGAGCAGTGAAATAGAGAAACTGGATTTGAAGATGAGCGGCAGCACCCCGCACATGATCATGGCTGCTGCCCAGATTCCGTAGCGTCGCAATAGAGTCGGCATGTTTCGATGACTTCCTTGTACTTGTTCCGCAGTGAATCACGATTCACGTTTGCCCATGAGGCCCTTGGGCCGGAACATGAGCATGAGCACCATGAACAGATAGGGCAGAATGGGTCCAGTGTGGGATAATTGAATCCGCCCCAGGTCCTCGAGCAGGCCGCTCACCTGACCATGGATGCCCACGAGGGCGAACAGGTCGGTGAGCGAATACTCCAAACCTACGGCGAAGGTCTGGATGGCGGCCAGCAGCAATGAGGCCACGAAAGCGCCGGTCAGAGAACCCATGCCGCCCACCACGATCACCACAAAAACGATGGGGCCCAAGGTCGCGGCCATGGCCGGTTCGGTGATCAGGAAGATGCCGCCGATGACCCCGGCGACCCCGGCCAGGGCGGAGCCGCCGCCGAACACCATCATGAACACCATGGGCACATTGTGACCCAGCGCACTCACCCCCTGGGGGTGGGTCAAGGCCGCCTGGATGATCAGCCCGATGCGCGTGCGGGTGAGCACCATATAAAGCCCGATGAAAATGGCCACGGAGATCAGCAGCATGAACATGCGGTAGGTCGAAAACTCGGTGCTGAACAGAGTGAACAGGGGGAAATCCAGGGACTGGGGAACGGGGTAGGTCATCGCGTTGCGTCCCCAGATGAGATTGACGCCCTCTTCGATAATGAAGGCCAATCCTACCGTGAAGAGCAACTCGGCCACGTGACCGTATTTGTGAACGGTACGCAGGCCGTAACGTTCTACCAGAGCCCCAATCACACCGACCAGCAGGGGGGCGATCACCAGTGCCGGCCAGAAACCGACGGCCTGAGTAATTTGGTAGCCGAAATAGGCGCCCAGCATGTAGAAGCTGGCATGGGCGAAGTTAAGCACACCCATCATACTAAAAATCAGGGTCAGGCCGCTGGAGAGCATGAAGAGCAGCATTCCCAGGACCAAGCTGTTGAGAACCGAGAAGAGGAGATATTCGAGCATGGTTTTCACTATCTCAGAAAAAGAGTTCGGTTTAGCTGAAAATTAAATCAGGCGCCAAAGTTGGGGGGCCCCTGGGGCCGCCCCATTCTTCCTTTAAAACTCAGGCTATTTCTCCGGCCGCTCCATCTTGCAGGTGGTCGGCATGGCCGTATCGGCGGCTTCGATGCGCTGGATGGTCTTGAAGCCGACGCCGGTGTTTTCAGCGTCATACTTCACCGTTCCCTGGCCGGCTTTGGCGTAAGTGGAAATATAGAGCGGCTGGATCAGCTGATGATCCTCGGCGCGCATGGTCACCTTGCCATAGGGGGTCTGGTATTCCATGCCCTCCAAGGCATAGGCGATGTCCTTGGCTTTGGTGCTGTGGGCCTTTTCGATGGCAGCGGCCAGCATCTGCATGGTGGTACCGATGCGACCGTAATAATAAGGGACCTCTCCGCGGCTGGAGTATTTTTCCTGGTAGTCCAGGAAGAATTTCTCGTCTTCGGCGTTTTTCTCTTCCTGGTTGAGGTCGAGGTGCCACTCGGTCACCGAGTTCAAGATACCAATACCGGCTTCGCCGATGGCCTTAGGGGCCCCCAGACCATTGCCGTAGAAGGTGTAGAACTGGGCTTTCAAACCGGCATCCTTGGCGGCTTTGACCAGCAGGGACATGTCCGCGCCCCAGTTGCCGCTGATAACGGTATCGGCGCCCGAAGCCTGGATCTTGGCCACGTAGGGTGAGAAATCCTTGACCTTACCCAGCGGCGTGAAGCTGTCGCCAACGATCTTGATGTCCGGCCGCTTCTCCTTGAGCATGGCCTTGGAGGCATCGCTCACGGCATGGCCGAAGACATAGTCCTGATTCATCAGGTAGACTTTTTTGATGTCTTTTTGCCCTTTGATGTAATTGGTGATGGCGGCGATCTTCATGTCCACGTGGGCATCGAAGCGAAAGTGCCAGAAGCTGCACTGCTCGTTGGTGAAGGATGGCGTCACCGCTGCATAGTTCAGATAGATCAGCTGGTTGTCCGGATTGCGTTCGTTGTGTTTGTTGATGGCTTCTATCAGAGCGCCAGCCACGCTGGAGCCGTTACCCTGAGCGACGATGCGGATGTCCTGGTCGATGGCGTTTTTCAATTGGATCAAGGTATCTTGGGGGCTGACTTTATTGTCGAAAGGAACGATCTCGAACTTCTTGCCGCCCAGAACGCCGCCTGCGGCGTTGAGCAGTTCGGCATTGTACTGGAAGTGCTTGTAACCAGCATCGCCCACCCCGGCCATGGCGCCCGAGAGCGGGTCGATATAAGCGATTTTAATGGTATCCTCGGCCATCACGGGAACCGTGATCACCAGCGCGAGAGCCATTATGGCAAAAATAGCGAAAACTTTATTGAGCATGTGCGTCCCCTCCCCTGAATGAATGGTTGTTTTTATTAGAGCACCTCGATGGGCTGTCATCTGGCCGGCATTATGCCAGTCTATATAAAAAGAGACCAAAATCTCTTCCATTGCGTTGTCCACAGGCGATCATAGAGAGTTGTCTTTTTGAGCACCATTCTAAATATCGGTCAATTCTGCCTGTAAGGGGAATACCCTGGATGCCTAGTGTTTGATCTCGGCTTGCGCAGCAAAGGCACGCACATTGCCGGTCATTACGATCGCCATTACGGATCGGATCGGATTTGACGTGTTCGGCAGCTTTGGTGAAATTTTCAAAAAATTCAGTTACTTTAATATGAATAAAATGCAGCCATACGTTCCCTTCGCGGAATTTAAAATTGGAAGGGTTCAAATTCATTCTAAAGTGATCCTTTGATATTTGATTTTTTCAGGCCTCCTTTATATCGCGAAGGAAGCTTCGAGGATGAAAAATGGATCAAAAGTAGTTTAATATTAATTTCAATTGAACAATATTCTGTAAGAGTGGGCCTTGTCAACATTTAATCGGACAGGCCATTTTTAACTTATATATAAGTTATTATAGTAATATAAGCTTATTTTGGCTAAATTTTAATTGACAAATTTTTTAGAATATAACTCAATATAGCGAATAAGGTTGCAAAATTCGTGGGTTGATCTAAGAAGCGAACAGTTCTGCATTGAACCGATTAGTTTGGCGGTCTGGCGAAACAGGCTGCACTATTTTATCAGCGATAAGAAACTTTAGGATGAGTGACAAACGGCAGAATATTCTGAATGCGGCTGAGAGTATCATGTCCGCCAAAGGCCGCAGCGCGACCATCAGTGAAATAAGTGCTGCTGCGGGTGTAACGGACTCGATGCTCTATCATTATTTCAAAAATAAAGAGGACTTGCTTTTCTCCGTCACCCAGGAGCGCCTTAGAGACGCCCTTGAAAAATTGGAGGAGCAACTCCAGGGCATCATGGATCCGGTCAGCCAACTCAGCAAGCTGATCTGGTTCCAGCTCTATTACCATGATACCCATTCCGACTATGCCAATCTCCTGTTATTCGAATGCCGCTCCAGCAAGAGCTTCATGAAGCATGAGGCTTACAATCTGATTAAGCGCTGGTCGGATATCGGGCGAAAAATCCTCAATAAAGGGATATCGGATGGCACCTTTCGCAATGACCTATCCCTCGTGATAGTTCGTGATGCTGTTTTTGGGCTGGTGGACATAGAAAATATTCAGAGCATGGTAGCTCGGGAGACGCCCCAGGCACATACGGATCTGGATGCCATTCTGGATCTCCTCTTGCCGATGATTCGGTCCGAGGCCGAACCGACCACCCTGAACAGCGAAAAGTCCGGCAGGATTCTGGCGTCAGCCTTAAACGTGTTTGCCACCAAGGGTTATCAGAACGCCACGATACAGGAGATTTCAAAATCGGCGGAGGTCTCTGAAGGGACCATTTACGAATATTTTAAAAACAAGGAGGATCTACTCTTCTCAACTCTGGAGCGGCAATTCCGGAACAATCTGGATTCGCTTGACGAATTGTTCGAAGTGAAGACCCCACTGCGTAAACTGATACGCTTCATCCGCTATCATTTCACAATCTACCTAACGCAACCGATCTTCGTTAAGATTTTCTTGTTTGATGCCATTTACAATGCCCATTTCTATTCCTCAAATGCCTATCCTCCCTTTAAAAAATACATTGAAAGCGTCTACAAGATTTTGGACGAGGGGAAGAGTGACGGCAGTATTCGTCCGGAAATTAATAACCGGGTTTTCCGCAATCTTTTTATGGGAATTTTCAGTCACATGGCAATCAGGTGGCTGTTTACGGAAAAGGGAAGTCAGGCCGATAAAATCGAAGAGATCAATGCGGCTGTTTCCATGTTGAGCCGCGCTGTCGCCTCGAATTGCCCCCACTCCGCTGAGCGCTGATAGTTTGCCAATTCATCCGTAGACCGATACAAACCGTCTATACTTTGAAGCACCCCACCATCGTATGTAGTTGCCTGAATAGTGTAGGCGGGTTGGACAAAACACAAGCATGGCCATGGTTCAGTCAATACCAAATGAAATCAAAGAGGTGTGACTAATGCAAGCGCGGTTTAACCTCATTTGGATCATAGAACCGGAAAAAATTAAAGTCATATGGGAATAAAACCGATACTGGAACCTGAAATGGACATACACATAGATCCATAAAAATCTTGTGGGTGGCTGTAACATCGAGGAAGGAGAAAATAGATGAATTATCTTCGAAGCTTCTTGATCCTGGTTTTGTTTTTTTCAGTATGCAATTGCGCAATGTATTACGATGTAACGAGAATTCCACGAACTCCAGATAATCTTAAGGCTCTCAGAGAGTGTCAAAACACCGCAGCAACTGCGGTCGGCTATGACCAGCGAGGTTTTTGGAAGCTCAAGGAAAGTTGTTACAAAACACTTGAGGGTACCACTACGGAAAGATTTCCCGAATATCCCCATTCGATAAAAGGTTGTGATCTTTTCGATGATTGGGGCCAAGCGGATTGGAGGAACTTTTACTTTTTATGCAAACCTTGACAGCGGAAATACTATAGCCTCAGTTTGCAATTAAAAGAGCCAGCCGATCTATTGGGTTGGCTTCCACCCGCCCGGCTCACCTCACTACGTGCCAATCCCGAAAGTTGAGCTACTATCATATGCGCAAGCATCAAATCCTTAAGCAAAACCCAGGCACCCCACCCTAATGAATTAAATATGCTACGTCACCCGCGGTCACCGACAATGAAAATCATTGTTGATTTCACCATGCCCTATTTTCCTATCGATAAATTCTGGCGGCATACTTGCATACTGTACAAAGCCTATAAAGCCGGCCGCATTTTAATTTTAGGTCGGACGCATGGCAGCGGGTTGTGCTATTAGCTGTATTTACAATAAGACACGCAGGTGCGGGCGCCGCCCCCATTACAAGGCCAGTTTTCTCACAGGGCGAGAACATGTGAAAAAAAGGTTCAGATTGTTACGATTTTGAATGTGTCTGCGATACTTGGGATTCCAAAAGCGTTTCCCTCTGCTGCTGCAATAGAGGGGAATTTTCCTTAACGTTGAACCAAGATACGGTTATTTTGAAAGATGGCTATTAATTTTTCTTCCCCCAACAAGAGCGGACCTAATTACCCGGGCCGATTTTCAGACCGGCGGTCCTGGTCAGTGGTTTGTTATTTTCTAGTCCTGTCGATCTGCATCCTGTTCCTCCATAGCTGTGCCGTTACCAGGGACGTTCTGGCGATACTGCCGCCTCCGGGTCAAGACCCCGACAGTATTCCCAAAAATTACTTTCTGGTGGACGAAAAAGTGGACGTCATCGGCCGGCCGGCGGTCATCAGGCTTGAAAAGGGGGAGACGCTGCCGGATATCGCTCGCCACTTCAGTCTGGGGATCAATACTTTAGCTGCCGCCAACCCGGCGGTGGATGTATGGGTGCCCGGGGCCGGCGATCGCATTGTGCTGCCGTTGAGTTTTATCCTGCCAGAGGCGGACAGAGAAGGCATCGTGATTAATTTAGCCGCTATGAGGCTTTTTTCCTTCAGAAAAAAGGGCAACCTGCAGGCCGTTGCGACTTATCCCGTGGGCGTCGGAACCGCTGAGCGACCCACGCCCAAGGGCCTGATGTCTATCACACGCAAGAAATTTCAGCCGACGTGGTATGTGCCCGCATCGATTGCAGCAGACCACCGTGAAAAGGGTGATCCGCTGCCGGCCATGGTGCCGCCGGGGCCACTGAATCCATTGGGTGAACACGCTCTCTACTTGAGCGAATCAGGGTATCTGATCCATGGGACCAACAAACCGGCCAGCATCGGCCTCAGGGCATCCAATGGCTGCATAAGGCTCTACCCGGAAGACATAAAGCAGCTTTTCGATACCACTCCGGTGAAAACACCCGTAAGAATAATGAACCAACCTTATCTTATAGGCCGGCGTAATGGAATGATTTACCTGGAAGCCCATACGCCCTTCGAAGAATCAAGCACCGCCGAGTTGAAGAAGGTCTATGCGAAATTGAAAAAAATCGAAAAGAACACCGGCCTTACGCTTGACTGGGACAAGGTCGAGAAGGTCCTGGCCGAGACCCGGGGGATCCCTGTTGTCATATCCGCCAGCGGTGCCGGAGGCGAAACTGCCGTCGCGGAAACCATAAAACTGCGGCACCCCCTGGCGCTTTACGGGCAACCGCAGGTGCCGGAGTTTAGAATCGATGCGTGGTATGTGTTGGCCGCCACTATGCGCGACACGGTTGAGGCTTGCAGGCTCGCAGCCATCCTTAACCACCAGGGACCGCAAATTCCAGCACGGGTGTTGTCAAAGAGCGGCAGGCATCGCGTTCTCGCCGGACCGTTCCATAACGAGGGAGAGGCCAAGAATGCGTCAAAGCGATTGAGAATCGATCTGGAAATTGACGGCATATTGGTCGCACCCGTGCAGCACGAGTAGAAGATACACATACGTTTTTCCCCTTGGTCGCCTGTCGGCTTGGCCGCAATGCTGGGCTCTGAAGGCTTCCGGCTCTTGCAACATTGGGGCACCGACACTTTTTGCGTAACACGGCATTTCATAGTCGCTGTTATATACCATAAACACTCAGAAGGGAGGTCGTACATGATGAAAAAAGGATTATCGATGACGTTGGTGATGTTTGCTCTGCTCTTCGCAGTTGGGGGTTGCGCCACAAAAAGTGACCTTAAGGAGACGCAGGCCCGGCAAATGGTGATCAGCACACAAGCGGACCAGGCGTCCCAGGATGCACAGGTCGCCAAGTCGGCGGCCGATGAGGCCTTGTTGAAGGCAAATGAAGCAATTGCGCGCGCCGAGGCTGCTGAAATGAGGGCTGATGAAAGAGAACGCATCGCCGAGGAAAAAGCAAGACAGGCTGAGGCGATTTTCATGAATTCTATGAAGAAGTAAACAAAAAAGGAAGTGGCCGGTTGAAAACCTGCCACTTCCTTTTTCTTCACTTATCCGCATGGTTTGGAATACGGATAAATCTTTAAGAGGGCTTGTTTTGAGAACACCCGGCAAATTCCCGAAAGGCATGCTGGCGAATACGAGTATAGCGCCTCGAAGCCTTCTATCTTTTTGCATCATGCTGACCGCATTGCTCATTTCCGGGTGCAGCCATGGCGGTGATGGCTCTCCGGCCGGATCGACCTTTTTGGAAGCCAATGATTTCTTTGCACAGGGAAATTACGAGGCTTCCCTCGACAACTACGAGAAAGCAATCAAAAAAGAGCCCGAGACTGCGGACCGGGAGCTTTTCGAGATGGGAATTATTTATTCTCATCCCGGAAATGAATGGAAAAGCTATGATAAGGCGTTGGAATGCTTCCGTAAAATCATCATCGACTTTCCAGAAAGTGCATACCGGCGCGACAGCCAGATGCTGATGTTCCAGATCCAAAATGTCATCATCAAGGATCATCTGATTGCAGAGCAGCACGAAAAGCTTGAAACCCACCGCCGGGGAATCGAATCCCGGGAATATGAAATCATTGCCCTGGAAAAAAAGATCGGAATCCTCGAGCAGAAGGTTTTCGAACTTTGGACGGAGCCAGTGGACAAGGTCCTGATTGAGAAGAAAAAGCGGCGGCTGACGCTGATCTCAAAGGGAGAAGCGATCAAAACTTACACAATAGCATTGGGCGCAAATCCGGTCGGCCCAAAAGAAAAGCAGGGCGACAACAAAACCCCAGAGGGAAACTATACCATCGAATCCAGAAACAGGCATAGCGACTATCACCTCTCTCTCCGCATTTCCTACCCTAACGGGAGAGACAAAAAACGCGCCCAAGAACTGGGCGTTTCTCCGGGCGGCAACATCATGATCCATGGCCTTAAAAATGATTTCTCCTGGGTTGACGGATTTCACAAGGCGATTGACTGGACCGAAGGCTGCATCGCTGTGACCAACAAGGAGATAGAGGAAATAGCGCGGCTGGTCCCCAACGGGACACCTGTCGAGATTCGACCATAACTTCAGCATGAATAAAGTGGCACACAGGGTGGTCAAAAGATTCCTCTAAAATCGAGCCAGCCAGTGCTGACAGCTTTTGGTTACAGCGATAATGACATCCATTGTTGTTTTACTCCTTCCAACTACATTTTAGCACGACGCAGGCGCAGCGCGTTGGCCACGACCGACACCGAGCTGAAGCTCATGGCAGCTGCTGCAAGCATGGGGGATAACAGCACGCCAAACAACGGGTAAAGCACTCCGGCTGCAACGGGAACCCCAAGCGCATTGTAGATGAATGCAAAGAACAGGTTCTGCTTGATGTTGCGCATGGTCGCCTTGGAAAGCAGACGCGCCCGCACGATGCCGCGCAGATCGCCCTTCACCAGCGTCACCCGGGCGCTTTCCATGGCCACGTCCGTACCTGTGCCCATGGCGATGCCGACTTCGGCCTGAGCCAGGGCCGGAGCGTCATTGATGCCGTCGCCGGCCATGGCCACGATTTGCCCCTCCTGCTGAAAACGCTTGACGGCCGCGGCCTTGTCCTGTGGCAGCACATCGGCTACAAAATCATCGATGCCCAATCGTTCGGCAACTGCCCGAGCGGTGGTCTTGTTGTCGCCAGTCAGCATGACGATGCGGATGTTCTCGGCATGCAGTTTCCGAATGGCCTCTGGTGTTGTCTCCTTGATCGGATCGGATACGCCGACCAGCCCTGCAAGCCGGCCGTCGGCTGCCACGTACATCACTGTATTCCCACCAGCGCGCAACGTGTCGGCCTTGGTTTCCATGGTTTCAAAAAACACGTTATTCTCGTCAAGCAGCTTGGCATTGCCCAGCAGCACATGGACTTGGCCCACGCGACCGGAGACCCCTCGGCCTGTATGGGATTCAAAACCGGTGGCCGTCTGCAAAGAAAGGCTCTTCTCCTGCGCACCCGAGACGATCGCTGCCGCCAAGGGATGCTCGCTGGCTGTTTCGATCCCGGCCGCCAGGCGCAGCACGTCTTCTTCCTTCCAGCCATCGGCGGAGACCACATCTGTCAGCCGGGGTTGGCCTTCAGTCAACGTTCCGGTTTTGTCCACGACAAGCGTATTGACCTTGCGCAGGGTTTCGATCGACTCGGCATCTTTGAACAACACGCCGAAGGTGGCCCCTTTGCCGGTTGCCACCATGATGGACATGGGCGTTGCCAGCCCAAGGGCGCACGGGCAAGCGATGATCAAAACGGATACCGCCACGATCAGCGCATAGGCCATGCGCGGTTCAGGCCCGATGAGCGCCCAGACAATGAAAGCGAGCACCGCGATCGCCACCACTGCCGGAACAAAGTAAGACGATACGAGATCGGCCAGTTTCTGTATCGGCGCCCTGCTTCGCTGGGCTTCGGCCACCATGTGTACAATCTGCGAAAGCACCGTGTCCGCGCCGATCTTTTCCGCGCGGATGATCAGTGATCCGGTGCCATTCACGGTCGCACCGATGACCTTGTCATCGGTTCGCTTTTCCACGGGCATGGGTTCGCCGGTGATCATCGATTCGTCCACATGGCTGCCCCCCTCCAAAACAATGCCGTCGACCGGTATCTTTTCTCCCGGCCGCACCCGCAAACGATCACCGACTTGAACCTGATCCAGAGGGATGTCTTCCTCCATTCCGGCATCGGTGAGGCGGCGTGCTGTTTTGGGTGCCAGTCCCAAAAGCGCTTTGATGGCGGCCCCCGTGCGGCTGCGGGCGCGCTGCTCGAGCATCTGGCCCAGCAGCACCAGCGTGACGATCACGGCAGCCGCCTCGAAATAGACGCCGACGGTGCCCTCCTCGGTTCGCAAGGATTCCGGAAAAATTTGGGGAAACAAAAGCGCCACTACACTGTAGACATAGGCCATGGCCGTGCCCAGGCCGATCAGAGTGAACATGTTCAAGTTCCACGTGACCACCGAACGCCAGGCCCGCACGTAGAAAATCCACCCGCCCCAGAGCACGACCGGCGTGGCCAGGATCAGCTCCGACCAGTGCAAGGCCGCCGGTCCCAAAAGTTCAAGCAACTCTGCGATTCCGAAAAAACGCCGCATGGCGATCAAGACCAGCGGCAGTGTCAGCACAGCGCTCACCCAGAATCGGTTGCGCATGTAAACATATTCCCGATTCTCCTCCTCTTCCCCGGCTATGCCCCCACGGGGTTCGAGTGCCATGCCGCATATGGGACAATCGCCGGGTTCGTCGCGGACCACCTCGGGGTGCATGGGACAGGTCCATTGCGTTTTGGAGCCGGTCGGCATGGGGGTTCGAAGCTCAAGCGCCATGCCGCACTTCGGGCAATCGCCAGGGTTGTCCTGCTGAACTTCAGGGTGCATGGGGCAGGTGTACACGGCAGCGCCCTTCGGTTCCGGTACCGCCGACGGCGGCCGTTCCATATCAATGTAATGTTCAGGTGCGGCCTTAAATTTTTCCAGACATGGTTTGCTGCAGAAGTAGTACATACGACCTTTGTAGTCGTATGAAAGATCATCCACCTGTTTTTCAATATCCATCCCGCAGACTGGATCGGTTATCTGTCCTTGCGCTGACATTTTCGTCTTTTTGTCCATCTTCTCACCTATCTTAATGCTGAAGCACAGTTTTGGATGACCTGATCGTATTCAGGAACCAACGTGAGCGCGAATGTTGATAAGACGCCATCCACACGCTGCGGTAATTCGAAAGCCGCCGCATCGCTTTGAACCAGGATGATATTGTTCCAGCGGTTCCGCTGGGCACGCTGCCGTGCTACCCCCCAGGCCCAAATCGTTTATTGTCGATGCTCATCATCTTTGTTTCCCCTTCCGCCATTGAGTCCGTGGCCCCACATCATACAAGATGCATGAAGAAGCACCCGAACAGCAACAGTGCTAACAGCCCATTTGAGGTCAAGCCGAGCGCGGGCAAAATGAAGATGAGCAAAAGCGGCAGTATGCAGGCGACAATCATCCAAGTATGATGTTTTACTCAAACCTCCTGCCGGGTCTTTGCCTTCTTATAAGAAAGTTAATCATAATCCGTTCAAGGCAAATTGCTGAATGGATCCTTTCAACACCACCCATATCCTGCGAGTCCACCGCTCCTTCACGGGTACGGGTTGCCTGTTTTCAAGAAAATACGTGTTGCGCCTGTGAGGCGATGTTTATTATTGTTGACTATCGCTTACATTATTTATGGCCAATGTGATGCAAATACCGACCCCCCCGAATATCGAAACGCCAAACCAAATTGGCAGCTCCAGAGTGAGCCGTCCAGAGAAGGAACTCCGGACGCTTCGTCTCGCAGTCGAACAATCTTGCGATGGCATCAACATCGTCGACCTCGACGGTTCAATCATTTATGCCAATCCGGCATCAGAGGCGTTGTACGGCTATCGGAAAGGGCAGCTGATCGGCCAGCATATTTCTGTCCTGAATGTTGATCCGGGGATATCACAAACCCAAATTTTACCATCCGTCATATCGAGGGGAAGCTGGTCGGGCGAACTGATCCAAAAAAAGCAGGATGGATCGAATTTTCCGATTTATCTTTCGGCCTCGATGGTGACCAAGAATAACAAACCGATCGGCATGCTTGGAATTGTAAGGGACATCACCAAGAGCAAGTTGGTCGAGCAGGCGTTGCGCAAATCCGAAGCGCGGTATCGAATGCTGCATGAAACCCTACGTGACGCCTATGTGCAAGTTGCCATGGACGGTCGTATCATCGAGTTTAACGATCTTTATTGCCAAATGTTGGGCTACTCGCCCGAGGAATTGATAGGGTTGAACGTCCAGGAACTGACCCCCAAGAGGTGGCATGCTGTCGAAGCTGCGATCGTCCGTGAACAGGTTATCCCGCGTGGATACTCAGATGTCTACGAAAAGGAATACAGGCGCAAGGATGGTACAATCTTCCCCGTGGAATTGCGAACCATTTTATCGCGCGATTTTGAAGGTCGAGCTGTTGGGAGATGGGCGACCGTCCGCGACATCACGCAGCGCAAGCGGTCCGAAAAAAAATTACGCCAGAGTGAAGAAAAGTTCCGGGTGGCTTTTCACACCACCCCGAGCGTCATGGGCATCAGTACACTCCAGGATGGGCGATATTTGGAGATCAATAAGGCCTTCGAGACAACCCTGGGGTATTCCCGGGATGAGGTGATCGGACGGACTTCCAACGAACTCGGAATCTGGACTCAACAGGAACAAAGACAAAAACTGGCAAAGCAACTGGTAGACCAGGGATTTCTACGCGATATCGAAACCGTATTAAGGACCAAGAGCGGAGCCCTGAAGACGTTCATTTTCTCGGCGGATGTAATCATGTTCCAAGGTGTATCGTGCATTATGTCTGCATGGTTGGACATCAGCGATCGCAAACGTGCGGAGGATGCGCTCCAGCAACTCAACCTCACCCTGGAGGATCAGGTCGCACAGCGCACAGCGATTGCCGAATCTCGAACCCGACAGCTCCAGTCTCTTGCGGTGGAATTGATCGAGGCGGAGGAGCGTGAAAGAAAGCGCATCTCGGAGTTGCTGCATAACGATTTTCAGCAGATCCTGGCGGCTGCAAGATTCCAGCTTGAGTCCGCTCTTGAAAATCTGCCCCCCACTCCCGAATTAACGGATGTGGAGGGCATGCTGGCGGATCTCATTTACAAGGCGCGACGATTGTCGCATGAACTCAGTCCGGCTGTATTGCACCATACGGGGTTGGTGGACGCCCTAAAATGGCTATGCCGGAATATGAGAGAACAGTTTGGGTTGGATGTCCACATCACGGCAGATGGGGTCGAGCAGTACGAGAACATGCCGCTTAAAATGTTCGCATTCAGAGCCGTTCAGGAGCTTTTATTCAACGTCGTCAAACACGCCGGGGTGAAGAGTGCGCGGGTTTCCGTTTCCGGTACGCAGGGCCAGCTTACAATTTCGGTCAGCGATCCGGGAAAGGGATTTGACCCCTTAATTCTTAAGAAACCCAATCACAAAGGCGGAATTGGACTGCTGAGCTTGCGCGAGCGTGTCAGCTATGTTGGCGGCAGCCTGTTGATTGAAAGCGCTCACGAGGCCGGCAGTCGTTTTACCCTAACAATTCCGGTTGCAGGGATCGCCGGAGGCATTTTCAGTTCGATTCCGTCCCTGAGCAATCATCGCAATGAAAATAGCCTGAAAGAGACATACGGTGCAGCCATACGCGTCCTGTTTGCCGATGATCACAAGGTACTGCGCCAGGGACTGGTCAAAATTGTATCAAGCCAGCCTAACATAAAAGTCGTCGGCGAAGCGGTGAACGGCTTGGAAGCGGTTCAACTCGCGCGCCAGCTTAAACCCGACGTTATCGTCATGGATGTCTCGATGCCGGAGATGGACGGCATTGAAGCTACAAGGCGGATCAAATCAGAACTGCCAGTTATACGCGTGATCGGATTGTCGATGCACACTGATGGACACATTTTGCAGCTCATGAGAAATGCTGGCGCCGAAGCTTTCGTCGCTAAAACGGCTTCATCTGCAGAACTGCTCCAAGCAATTTATGGGAAGTAGTTGATTCGGTGAAGGAGTTTTAAAACTACCTGTCCGGCGGGAAATCTTCGTTTCCCCTGGTTGTGCGCATGAAAAGCGGCGCCGGCTTCGGGGCCGGTTGCCAGCACGGCCACAAACTGGAAGCCTGGGTTGCCCACTGCCCCGGGTTGAAAGTGGTCATGCCTGCCACTCCGGCGGACGCCAAAGGGGTTGCTCAAATCTGCCATCCGGGATCCGAACCCCGTCAGATTCATCAAAGACATGATGTTTTACTTCGTGCCGGGCCCGATCCCTGAAGAAGCGTACCTGATCCCCTCTGCGCACCCTGACGCCCCTGAACAAGGAGACGGTGCTGGCTTCGGTCCGCAAAACCGGCCGTCTCGTCGTACTGCAAGAGGCGACACGCACCGGCGGCTTCGGCGGCGAAGTGGCGGCCGTGGTGAACGATGGTGGCGCCGATATCCCCGATCGGCGCCACCGCAGGGAAGCAAAGAAGCATGTGGGCCCTCATCAACCCGATGCAGCCGATGCCCCGTTTTATTCGTCCCGAACCTTGATCACACCCCTTGGCAGTCTGCTGCTTTGCCCGGCCCGGTAGGCAATGAAGCCGGCTTCCACGGCTTGCCCCATCAGGGTTTCGCGATGATCAGGATGCGCAATGCGGATCAACGCCTGGGCCCGCTCGCTGATCGACAACCCCCTTGACCTGATCAGCCCCCATTCGGTGGCGATATAGTCCACCAGCGACCGCGGAACCGTCACGACCGTGCCTTTCTCCAGCAACGGTACGATACGCGACCGCCCCTTGTATTCCGAATAAAGGGCTAGGACGCTCACGCCTGCGCGATCCTGGGAGAGCATCGTGCCCATTACGAAATCGAGCTGACCGCCGGTGCCGCTGATCTGCCGCGGGCGGTCGCCACCGATTTGTTCGGAAGCCGCTTGGCCGACCAAATCGATCTGCATGGTGTTGTTCAAGGAGAACATCCGGGGTTGCTGTGAAATAATCAACGGATTGTTGACGTAGTCAACGGGATAGGACGCGAACATCGGATTGCGGTCCAGAAAGTCGTACAGGCGCCGACTGCCCAGGCAAAATGCGAATGTGGACTTGTAACGGTCGACCTTTTTGCACGTGTTATCGACGACCCCGGCCTGAATCAGGTCGAACATCTTGTCAGTCAACATCTCCGAATGGATCCCCAGATGACGCACACCCGCGTCGACCAAGGCCTCCAGCACAGAATTGGGCAGCCCGCCGATACCGATCTGCAGGGTCGCGCCGTCACGGATCAGCCCCGCGGATACGATGTTCTTTGCGATCAGGCGATCTTCTTCTTTTACGGGGACCGCCGGCAGACAAAACGTTTTATACTCACGGTCTTCTACGATGTGGTCCACCTTGGAGATGTGAATGGCTTCTTCCTGGCCACCGCATACCACCGGCATGTCTTCGCGTACGATCACCACGATCTTTTTGGAAATCTCGCAAAAAGCCATCAGTTCTGTGACGGACAACCCGAAGTTAAAGTAGCCGTGCGCATCCATCGGCGCCGTGACGATGTAAGAGATATCCTTGGTCTGACTCCGGATAATCCCCGGCGCCATGTGCCAGGATGCGGCCGAATAAACGCCGCTGCCGCGATCTGAAAGCTGGCGCCTCACCGAATGCAGAAAAAAGCCGCTGGTCCATTTAAAAACCTCCCCCCGAGGATCGGCTTTAAGAAATTCATGTTCGAGGGTATCCAGCGACGTCTGCACGGCCACATCCTTGAGCTCGTTCGTACGCAGGGCCAGATGCTTATCGATTATGCTGGCCATGTTGGCCGCAATGCCTAAAAAAATATTCATCCCGGACTGCACGAGCCCGGCCGCTTCTTCGGCGGATATGCGTTTGCGTTTATATTCCTGGACCAACAGCGAATCATCCATTTATTATATTCCTCTATTTCTGTTAAAGCGCCGACTAGCAGTACGTTTTTGGCCTTTGTTGAATGTTTAAAAGATTAAGGTTTTTTCATGATTTATCTGTTCGGGGGACGGTCTGTTGCCCTATGGAGCGTCATATCGCAGGCAGCTGAATCGTTTTGCCCAGGGTCCGCCGGCTTTTCCAGAATTGATAGGCACCCAACCCAAGGAGCAGGATCAATCCGGAGATATCGGTATAGATCCCCGGCTTGATCATCGCAAAACCGGCTGCAAGTAAAAGCAGGCGGAAAAACCAGTTCAGCCGGTCCAATAAATATCCGATCAGACCGGATCCCAAGGCGATGGTTCCGATGGTTGCGGAAAGCGCGGCCAGCCCAATGGCGCTCAACGTCCCTTTCCAAATCAGTTCCGGACTGAAAACGAAAAAGAAGGGCACCAGGTAGGCGACGGCGGCCAGGCGCATGGATTCGAATCCGGTCGCAAAAGGCCTGGAACCCGCAATGGCGGCACCGGCAAAAGAGGCCAGGGCCACCGGTGGCGTAAGCGTCGAAAGACAAGCGTAATAAAAAACGAACATGTGGGCCGCCAGGGGATTGACGCCCAACTCAATCAGAACGGGGCCGCCCAGGATAACCGTCAAAATGTAAGCTGCTGAGGTAGTCAGACCCATTCCGAGTATAAGTGAGGAAAACATGACAAAAATAAGCGATAACAAAAGATTGCCGCCCGCAGCCGCTATGATGAGCCCCGAAAATTTGAGTCCCAGACCGGTTTGCGTTACACAGCCGATCACGATGCCGGCGCAGGCGCACGCCAGTGCGACTTCAAGGCAGCCGGTCGCGCCTTTTTCCATTGCTTGCAGTACCGAGCGCAGCCCCATACGAGTGGACTGGCGGAAAAAACTGACCAACCAGACGGAAATAATCGCCCACAGACCAGCTTTCATGGGTGAGTACCCCATTATCAGAAAAGTGATCAACAGTACTGCCGGGATCATGAGATGTCCGCCGGCCTTAAGCGTCGCCCACAGCGGCGGCAACTCCTCGCGGTTGAGCCCGCGCAGGCCCAGTTTCAGCGCCTCCATGTGGATCATCCAGAAAAGCGCCAGAAAATAGAGGATGCCGGGCAGGATGGCGGCCTTGAGTACCTCCAGGTAGGGCACGCCCAGCATGTCGGCCATGATAAACGCACCGGCGCCCATTACCGGCGGCATGAATTGCCCGCCGGTCGAGGATACCGATTCGACCGCACCGGCAAAAACCGGACGGTAACCGATCTTTTTCATCAATGGAATTGTAAATGAGCCTGTACTGACCACGTTGGCCACGGCCGAGCCGCTGATGGTACCGAAAAAGCCGCTGCTCACAACGGCGACCTTGGCAGGCCCTCCGCGATAATCACCGGCCAATGCATTGGAGAAGTTAATAAAGAACTCGCCGGTGCCCGAGCTGACCAGAAAAGCGCCAAACATGATGAAAATGAAGATAAAGCTAGCGCTTACGCCCAGGGGTATTCCGAAAAGCCCTTCGGTGGTCAGGTACTGGTAACTGATGAACTGTTCGTAATCGATAGGGAAATGGCCCCACATGCCGGGAATGCGGTCGCCAAGAAAGGTGTAGAGCACGGCCACCAGGGTGATAATCGGCAGGGCCAGGCCCATTATGCGGCGTGTGGCCTCCAATACCAGCAGGAGCAATATGCCGCCCAGCCACAAGTCAGCGACCCCGGCTTCACCCCCGCGCATGGCCAGGCTCTTGTAAGACCAGGCCAGATGCACGAGCGATACGACGGCCATCGCCGTCAGAGCCCAGTCGAACAGCCGTTGCAAAAACGGGGAATTCTCATTTAGGCGCTTGCTGAACGGTTTGAGTAGAAAAACCAAGGTGCAGGCGAATGCCAGGTGGATCGAACGCTGCACCAAGGCCGAAAAAAGACCGAACTGCGCAGTGTAAATTTGGAAGACGGCCATCCCGATCGCTACTACCCGCACGATTTGCATCATGGGCGAGTAGGGCCGGCTTGCCGGTGGACTTGTTTGAGTCATCATACGCTCCTTCTCTATTCGATGAACTGTCCGGTATGCCGCTTTCGCCACATGCTACAACAGCGAGCACCGCAGGGAGAAAATTGCGGTGCCCGCCCTAAGCGCCATGCGATTTACCGGTCGGCATCCTACTTGATTAATCCCTTTTCCTGGTAAAATTTCAAAGCGCCGGGGTGGAACGGTATCGGCATGCCCTTGACCGCGTTTTCCAGGGTGATGCTTTTGAACTGCGCGTGGATCTTATCCAATTCTTCTTTATGGTCGA
Organism: Desulfatitalea sp. BRH_c12; assembly: GCA_000961655.1. GTDB lineage: Bacteria > Desulfobacterota > Desulfobacteria > Desulfobacterales > Desulfosarcinaceae > Desulfatitalea. The sequence continues at coordinate 166,366 of LADR01000012.1, read as the reverse complement.
AAACGGCCGTTAAAATGTCGTACGCCAGCTTTTCGTTCATATCCTGGTGAACCACGAAGATCCCCATCCAAGACAGGGTATGGTGGGGTTTGTCTTGTCCTTTGTAAGTGCCGGCCGGTACGGTGGTAGGGAAATAGGCCGGGAACTCTTTGTTGATTTTTTCGGCGATTTGCGGAGCAATATCCAAAAAGAGTATATCGCGCTGAGTGGCCAGGTCGATCAAGGCCGGGGCCGGCGTTCCGAGGGTCACGATGCCCGCGTCGATGTTTCCGTCTTTCAGGGCTTCAGTTGTTTCGGTCGCGGACAGGAACTGTTCGTTGATATCGTCATAGGTCAAATTGAAAACCTTCAACACATACCGCGCCATGGCTTCGGTGCCGCTGCCGGGGGCCCCCACGGCCACTTTTTTGCCTTTGAGATCCTCGATGGTCTTAACCTTACCATTGGCCGGAGCGAAGAACTGAATATCGATCGGATAGGTCGACATCAGGCCCCTCAGTTCCTTGACCGGTTTATTCGCGAAGGCCTCGAGTCCATTGTAAGCATGGAAGGCAGTATCCGGCATCGACAGCGACAAGGCATCCTGCTTCTTGCTGATCGACCGGATGTTCTCCACCGAGGCTCCCGAAGGATGGGCCGCTGCATAGTACCCTTTTAAATACTTGTTGACCATGTTGGCAATGCCGCCCCCCAGCGGATACCATGTGCCGCCCGTAGAGGCGGTGCCGATAGCCATCCGCTCGTCAGCCGCCCAGCCAGTGGCGGCCACCGCCACCAGAAAAAACGCCGCCATCGCCCACACTGTAAATTTCGAAAGTTTTTTCATTTTAACTCCTTCTTAGTGGTCGTTTTTTAGAAAAATCCATTCACATGTCTGCATGCCAAACAGTGGCCCCGCCTCGCTTCACGGTGTCGCTGGCGACCAGCGCCCCATGCCGACAAGCTGATCTATGCTGCATGGCGTGTCAGAAAGCTTGCTCCGGTATTTCAACGATTTCCCGACCCGTACGCAAGCATGTCTCGATCACCGATCGTGTTCGCGGCAAGGTGGTGTCAACGAAGAAAGTGGCTTGATACACCTTGCCCTGGTAGAAATCGGATGTCTTTTTTCGGAGGTTGGCCGCAGAGATGACTGCCATGTCCAGAAGTCGCCAGCACATGATCACATCACCGAACGCCATCAGCGCAGGATAGGTGTACGAGGCCCACTGCAGCGGATCACTGTCCATACGTTCCCGCATCACGGCGGCCACTTCAAAGAGCCGCGCGACCACTTTTTCCAGCGTCTGCACGCGATCGCCCAACTCCGGGTGCTCGCGGTGGGCATCACAGAAACCAGCAATCTCTTTTTTGAAGGCATTCAGACAGGCACCCTGCCGCAGACTCATTTTGCGTCCCATCAGATCCATCGACTGAATGCCATTGGTACCTTCATACAGGGACATGATCTTGGCGTCGCGCAGATACTGCTCCAATGGATAATCCTTGCAGTAGCCATAGCCGCCCAGGCACTGCATGGCGGTTTCGCAGACGTGGAATCCGGTGTCTGAGCAATAGGCTTTAATGATCGGCGTCATGAAATCAACCAGGTCCTGGTAGTACTGCTTCTGCTCGCCGTCCGGCATCTCCAGGGCCAGATCGGACCAGAAGGCGCCGGTATAGATCATCGAGCGCATGCCATCGACCATGGCTTTCATCGATAGCAGCATACGGCGCACATCCGGGTGATCGATAATCCTGACATTCCCCTTCTGGCGTGCGGCCACATCCCTGCCCTGGACCCGTTCTTTTGCGTATGCCAGGGCATTCAGATAGGCCGTGCTGGCCATGGTCATACCGCTGACACCGGTGTTGATGCGCGCCTGGTTCATCATCTGGAACATGTGCGCCAGGCCTTTGTTCTTCTCACCACACAGATAGCCGATGCAGCTATCTTTGCCGCCGAAACTGAGCGCGGCGGTCGGCGAGGCGTGCAGGCCCAGTTTCTCCTCGATACCGGTGCAGACCACATCGTTGGGAGCTCCCAGGCTGCCGTCCGGGTTGACCCGCACTTTGGGTACGACAAACAGAGAAATGCCGCGCACGCCCGCTGGCTCTCCGTCAATACGCGCCAGCACCAGATGGATGATGTTGTCCGTCAGATCGTGCTCGCCCCAGGAAATAAAAATTTTGGAGCCTTTGATTTTATAATGATCTCCTTCGGGATAAGCGGTGGTTTCCAAGGCAGCCAGATTGGATCCGGCATTGGGTTCGGTCAGACACATCGTGCCGGCCCAGGTGCCATCGAACATTTTGGGCACGTAAGTCTCCTTGAGAGCAGGCGTACCGAAACTTTCGATCAGATGGGCAGCGCCGTGGGTCAGGCTAGGTGCCATGTTAAAGGACTGGCAGGCCCCGTACATGAAATCATTGATGACGATGCGCATCATGTTGGGAAAGCCCTGGCCGCCGTATTCCAGGTCGCGGGCCGCGGCGGTCCAGCCGTCCTTGCCATATTGCTTGAAGGCTGCACTGAATCCCGGAGGACAGATGACCTGGTTGTTTTCAAATCGTAGTCCTACCTTTTCGCCGACCTCATTTAAGGGATCCACAACTCCTTTGGCGAAACCGATGGCTTCTTTGACCAGCATATCGAATGTGCGCTCGTTTTGGTCCTTGTAGCGTTCCAGTTCGCACAATTTGCCATAATCAAGCTGCTCTTTCAGGATGAACATCACATCCTTGGCATTGATTTTAAAGTGCCCCATGTTCCCTCCGATTATTCTTCTGTATATTAAAAACCGTACCGGTCAGACATTCGCAAGCAGTCCTTTGACCGGATATAAATTATCCTTTGATGATGCGAGGCAGCACCATATGGTGCTGCGGGCAGATGGATTTGGGATTCTGGTAAGCACAGCCGGCAAATGCGGTCATGTAGCGCCGCAGGGCTCCCAGATCGACAATTTCATCCACATAGCCCAGCTTGGCGCAATATTGCGGCCGCGAAAATTCTTTATAGTCGGCGACGATCTGATTCATCTTTTCGATAATCGGCTCGAGTGGCTTGCAACTGTCCTCTTCCTTGACCAGGCGCCTGGCGTACATGGCCACGGCCGCTGTCTCGCCGTGCATCACATACACCTCGGTGGCCGCCGTGCCGATGCTGAAAGCATTTGTGCTGTTGCCCTGGGGACCGCCCATCAGGTAATGGGCAGCGGCCGAACCCTTGCGCAAAAGCACCAGCATCTGGGGCACATCGCTGCTTTCGATCGAATAGATCAAGCTTTGCCCGATCGCCAGCAGTTCGGCTTTTTCCGCCGCATCCCCGACGTCGATGCCCGAGGTGTCCTGCAACCAGATGATCGGGATTCTGTCCCTGGCGCACAAAATCACAAATTCGTTCATTTTGAGCATCCCCTGGCGGTACAGTTTGCCGCCCATGCCGGGATACTCCGCATACTCCGGATAGTCTTTGCCCAGATACCCTTGCCGGTTGCCGATACAGGCCACCAGATATCCATCCATTTTGCACAGCCCGGTGTAGATTTCAGGCCCGTAGTCGGGCCTGAACGCCATGTGCTCGCTGCCGTCAACCAGCCGGGCCAGGATTTCGTCAAAGGCATACACTTTTTTCTGATCGATCGGCAAAAGCGTGTAGAGTTCGTCGGTTGCAAATTTGGGCGCGCAGGGCGCGGCGACACGGAAGAACTCCGGATCGTAGGCAGGCATATTGCGCATATAACTTTTCAGCCCGTCGAGAACCCCTTCTTCTTCTTCGTAAAGGTATCGGAAAAAGCCGGTCTGGTTATAGTGGATCTGCGCGCTGCCCGGTGGGTGGCTTTTGAACTGACGTGTATTTTCAATCAGCTCCTGTGCCGAGGCGGTATCAAAGCCGCCCTTGGGCGCCATGCCGCTGACGATGCCGGCGCCGCCAACCGCAATATTGCACTCTTTGTGGGCAAAGAGCACGGTCGGGCTGATGGCCTGGTAGCCGCCACCGGCCGGGTTAGTACCAAAAATGGCCGCCAGGACGGGAATGCCCATCTGATTGAGCTGCGCATGCCGGTAAAAGGGGGCGCCCGCGCCGCGCCGGTTGGCATAGAACTTATGCTGCTCGGACAATTTGGCCCCCGAGCAGTTCACCAGCCACACCAGGGGCACATTGAGCCGTTTTGCCAGATCGGTAACCCGCAAGATGTTTTCCGATTGACCGGCCAGCCAGGCGCCAGCCATCACCTTGTTGTCAAACCCGATGATCACTGCCCACTTGCCGGAAATACGGCCGATGCCGTCCACCACATTCGTGGTACCCTCTTCGTTGTCCAACGGGTTGAACAACGTGTGCAGCGGATGCCAGGTGTCTGCGTCCACAAGATAGTTCAGACGCTGCCACAGGGTCATTTCGCCGCGGGCATTTACTTTTTCTTCAGGCAGGCCCAACTGCTTGATGCCTTCGGCGGCCGCGGCAACCTGTGTTTCCACTTGCTTGAGCAAGGCTGCGTTTTCTTCACCTCTTTTGATCTGGCCCTTTTTGAGTGCAGTCCCGAAATCAGCCATTTTTTCGAAGTACGGTCTCATATCAATTCCTTGGCAACCTCTGGTTACTCTGTTTCGATGACGGCGAGCACGTCGTCTTCTTCGACATTATCTCCTGCTTTTACCTTGATCTGCCCAACGACACCGTTGCAGGGTACAAAAATGGGCGTTTCCATTTTCATGGCCTCGATGACCAGCCCTTCGTCATCTTCTTCGACTGAGTCGCCAACATTGATATTGATCTGGATGACTTTGCCCGCCATGGGGGCTACCATTTTATGCTGCATGTCTCTAAATCTCCCTTTTTTGATTTAAAGCGAATTACGAGTGGCAATCCAGCCCACTACTTAAGTAAAGTCAGAAATATGCCCGCGGCCGTGACGGTTCCAATGACGCCGGCGACATTCGGCCCCATGGCGTACATCAATAGATAGTTTTTCTTGTCGGCTTGTTGACCCATCTTGTGCACGACGCGCGCCGCCATGGGAACTGCGGAAACCCCGGCAGCGCCGAGCAGGGGATTGATCTTGGTCTTGCTCAAAAGGTTCATGCCCTTGGCAACGAGGATCCCGGTGGCGGTGCTGGCGATAAAAGCGAAAAGCCCTAGAATGAAGATAAAGATCACATCTTTTCTGAGAAAATTTTGCGCATTCATGGTGGCGCCGACCGGCAGTCCCAGAAAGATCGTCACGATGTTGAGCAGTTCGTTCTGCGCGGCCAGGTTCAGCCTTTCGACCACCTTACACTCGCGGAACAAATTGCCCACCATGAACATGGACATCAACGGCGCCGATGCCGGAACCAGTAAAATCATCACCAGCACGCCGACCAGCGGAAACACTATTTTTTCCAGCCGACCGACTTTGCGGGCCTTGGGCATCACAATTTTTCTTTCTGTTGCGGTGGTCAGCAGCTTTATGATCGGCGGCATGATGATCGGCACCAGCGCCATGTACGAGTAGGCGGCCACGGCACATGTGCCCAGCATATGCGGCGCCAGTTTCGAGGCCAGAAAAATCGTAGTCGGCCCATCGGCCCCCCCGATGATACCGATCGTGGCGGCTTCCTGGAGGGAAAAGCCCAGCAACAGGTGCGCTGCGAAAAATGCGATATAGACCCCGCCTTGCGCGCCGGCACCCAGAAAAATCAATGAGGGCCGAGCCAACATGGGGCCAAAATCGGTCAACGCCCCCAGACCGAGAAAGATCAGCGGAGGGATGATCTCCCAGTGGATGCCATATTCGTAAAACTTCCACAGCAGCCCCGTCTCCGGCTCCATGAGTCCGGCCAGGGGCAGATTGGCCAGAACGATTCCAAAGCCAATCGGCAGCAGCAGCAACGGCTCATACCCTTTGGCGACGGCCAGAAAGATCAGTGTCAAACCGATCAGCCACATAAACACCATGCCCGGGGTTAAATAAACAAAGCCGGTGGTGAAAATCAGAGTCGATAGTTTTTCGATCATTTTTCAACCTTGTCTTCGAACCATCGGGTGATCACAGCGGCCGAAATTTGCATTGCCCCGTAAAGCAGCATCATGCTCAGAAAGACTCCGGCTGTGCCGGCTGCAAAGATGCCCAGCGCTTCGCTCATTACAATGTCCCTTCGATCGCGGTTAGCGATTCGCTCGTTTGACTCCCAGTTGATCCAGGGCGATGATCATCTTGCAGATATTGGTGGACCCTTCCACCATGCTGTAGGTCGGTGCGTCGCGGTAATAGCGCGCCACAGGATATTCGGTCGAATAGCCATAGGCGCCCAGTATGCGCATGGCAAAATTGGCGCACTTGGTGGCGGTTTCCCCTGCAAATAATTTGGCCTGGGCCACATCGAGCCCATTGTTCAGATGCCCGTTATCCTTAGCGACCGCGGCTTTGTAGACCAGCAGGCGCGCAGCTTCGATATCGGTGGACATCTGGGCGATCAGATCCTGGTTCATCTGAAAGCTGCCGATGGATTTTCCGAACTGCACGCGAGTGTTGCAATATTTAATGCATTCATCGAAACAGGCCTGTGCCAGACCCACCCCACCGGCCGCGGCCGACAGTCGCGTGTGGTTCAAGGAACCGAACAAAATCCGGGCGCCGTCGCCGACTTTGCCCAACAGGTTTTCTTTGGGAATCTTAACGTTGTCAAAAAACAATTCTCCGGTGGGCGAAGAGTGTGACCCCAGTTTTTCCAGAACCGAACTTTTAATGCCCGGGAAATTTTTGGGCTCGATGACAAAGGCCGATAGGCCCTTGGAGCCTTGGGACTTGTCGGTATAAGCATAGCAGATGAGCACGTCGGCCAGATGGGCGTTTGAAATCCAGGTCTTTGAGCCGTTGAGCAAAAAGCAGTCCGGCATCTCTTCGGCCGTGCTTTTCATGGACATGGTGTCCGAGCCGGCATCGGCCTCGGTGATGCCAAAACCGCCCAGGTATTCCGCGGTGCACAGTTTTTTGATGTATTTTTGTTTCAGGGCCTCGCTGCCGTAGGTATAGATCGTGTAGGCACACCCGAGCACTTGCATATTGACCTGCACCCTCAGCGAGCTCGACGCCTTGGCGATCTCTTCGGTGACCACCATTGCGGCCAGCCATCCCATATTCTCGCCGCCGTATTCTTCCGGAATCACGGTACCGAAAAAGCCCAGATCGCCCATGGGGCGGACCGCCTCTTCGTATGGAAAATAATTTTTTGAATCCCACTCATCGGCGTATGGCGCAATCTTCTTCTTCGCAAACTCCGCCACAGCCTTTTTTAACATCGATAGTTCTTTGGAAAGACCGAAATCCATTGCATTATCCCTTTTCCGTTATGCTTTTTTAAAGATATAATTGCGCTGACCATTGGCCAATGTGTTGGCCACTGTAACCATGGCCATACCGATCTTGACCTCCGCGGTATCCAAACGGCTGTCGATCCGCCCGAAGACGCGAAAATCACCGTAATCGAGCAGGGCGATGCTGTAAGGCAGATCGTTGTCAAAGCCGATAGGGGCAAATTTGAGCTCACTGAAGGATACCAGCTTACCGGTGCCGGTCACCTCGTGCCATTGCATATCGCTGGACAGGCATTGGCAGCAATCGGCCCGCGGTGGAAAGAAGATCTGGCCGCACGTTTTGCACTGGCTGGCCATTATTTTGCCATTTTCCAGGTAATCGATGAAATCGTTGACCCGGGTCGTTTTGGTAAAACTGACGGTGCCAAATTTACCGAAACGCACATCTTCCTGTTTTTCGGATTTACGCATGATAATTCTTCTCCAGCTTATTGATTGCCCAGAATGGTCACATTGCCATAGACGCCCACACCGCCGATGTTGTGCACCAATCCGATCTGCGGATTCTTAACCTGCATGTCGCCGGCCTCGCCGCGCAGTTGCAGGACGATCGTACGCACCTGGCTGCCGCCGGTGGCGCCGATCGGGTGCCCCTTGGACAACAAGCCGCCGTCCACATTGATCGGAATGCGGCCCTCTTTGTAAGTCTCGCGGCTCCGGATCAATTCCTTGCCCTCGCCGGGTTTGGCAAAACCCAGGTTTTCGTATGCCATCAGTTCCGCAATGGTGAAGCAATCGTGCACTTCAGCCACATCGATGTCCTTCGGACCCACACCTGCCATGGCATAGGCTTGTTTGGCAGCCTGCTCAGCCACCCGCAAACCGGTGAAAAGATCGCGCCCCGTTAAATTGACACTCGCACTGGCGGCGCCGATGCCCAAGATCCAAATGGGCCTTTTGCTGAACCGGCGGGCTTTTTCTTCGTTGGCCACGATGATACACGAGGCACCGTCGGCATTGGCACAGCAGTCGCCTACCCGCAAGGGGCTGGCCACCGGACCGGACATCATGTCATCCGGATCGGTGAACATCTGCGGGGTGACCGACTTGCGGTAAACCGCTCGGTCATTGATCTGACCATAGGTGGCGGCCTTGACACGTATGGCCGCCAGGTCTTCCAGAGTGGTGCCGTATTTTTCCATGTGCGCCTGGGCATACATGGCGTAATAGGCTGGCATCATGGTGCCAAAGGGGCTTTCCCACTGGATATCGCCGCCCCGTCCCATCCGCTCCTGAGATTCGGCTGAAGAAATTTCCGACATCTTCTGCAGACCAATGACCGCCACCACGTCGTGAACGCCGGAGGCCACCAGGCTGTATGCCAGCTTGAGTCCCGTACTGCTGGAGGAACACAATGTCTCCACATAAAAGGTCGGTTGTGGATTCAAACCCAGGTACTCTGCCACGATTGCGGCTGGTGAACGCTGCTTGTCATACTCCGGCGCCGAGCAAAGCACCGAAGCAGAGATGTCTTTGACGGTTAACCCGGCATCCAAAACCGCTTCCTTGAATCCTTCGAAGGCCAGTTCCCGGATCGAGCCGGGATATTTGCGGACGAATTTGCTCTGTCCGACACCGATAATGCCAACCTTGCTCATAGTTCTTTTCTCCTTGGCGTTGTTTGCATGGATTTTCGCAAACGCCGACACAGATTCTCCAGTCCGTAAGGATTTTTTTACGGCACCAGGACGACCTTGATAGGGTCTTCTTCTGGAAATTCTCCACCGGCGATCTGTACGGCCCGTTCCGCCTCTGCCATGGGGAAACGGTGCGTGACCATTTCTTCCAGGGGGTATAATCCTTCCTCGGCAAGACGAATCGCTGGAATCACCGAAGACATATCCTGACTGAAAACACCCAGAACCGTCAGCTCCTTCGTAACGATTTTATCCAGGGCGATCGGAATTTCTTTGTTGGCGCCGTAAAGGCCCGGCAAAATGATGCGTCCCTGCTGCCGTACCAGATCAAACAACGCCCTTGCCCCCCCGGCACTCCCTGTAACGTCCATCGCCACATCGGCCATGCGCCCGTGCGTGATGTCGCGCACCACTGCCGACAGATCTTCTTTTTCCACATCCACCACGTGATGCGCGCCGTAGCGCCGGGCCAGCTCGAGACGACGCCGATCTTTGCTCATGCCGGCCACTATGATCTGCCCAGCGCCGGCCTGTCGGGCGATGATCACGGCTGCCAGCCCCTGCTGCCCCGGGCCCAGGATGACCACGGTCTCGCCTATGGAAATGCCGCCCTTGTGGCGCAGCCATCGCAAAGCGTTACCGAGAACAGCGCAGATCAAGACACCGGCCTCGGCCGAAATGGCCGGACTGATCTTGTGAACCATGGCCCGCGGGTGCAGATACACATACGCGCCATAGGCTCCGAACAGATGGGGCGGGTTCTTGCAAGAAATCATGGAGCCGTAATTGTAATGTTTGTCGCACGTCACGTAATGTCCTGTCAGACACGAAGAGCACTGCCCGCAGCCAAAAGCGTATTCCACGATAACGCGGTCCCCGACCTGCAGACCGTTGCGGGCCGCGAATTTTTCTCCGATTTCTTCGATATGGCCTATGATCTCATGGCCCATGATGATGGGGTACGGCCGGGGTGCCTTGAACGCCTTACCGTTGTAGATTCCGGGATCGGATCCGCAGACCCCGGTCATTTCGACTTTCAAGAGGGCGTCGTCTTCCAGGATGGTCGGGATATCGAACTCCCATTGACGCATCGTGCGAGGACCTTCGAGAACCATGGAACTTGTTTTTTTAGCCACTGTCACCTCCTGCGCATCTGCTTTCGCTGTTTTTTGATCAAGGATTCTGAAGCCGGTTTTTCATGATTCGTCCCATGGCATTTTTGGGCAAAGCATCCGCGACATCAAACACTTGCGGCACCTTGAACTCCGCCAGATGTTCGCCACACCAATCCTGCAATACTTTCCAATCGACCCTCTGGTTCTCTCGGAAAACGATAAACGCCTTGATCTCGTCGTCGCCATAATCCGCAGGAATACCGATGACCGCCGCTTCCAGCACCGCCGGATGGGCGGCCAGGGTCGCTTCAACTTCGGCAGCGGAGATATTGTGCCCTTTTTTGCGAAGGATGTCGCGCCCCCGGCCTACGAAGTAAACATACCCATCCGCGTCCGTGCGAACCTTGTCGCCGGTGTAAAGGAAACCATCGCGGAGGGCCTGTTGAGATGCCGCCGGATCCTTAAAATAGCCATCCATCAGGGCGGCGTTTTTCAAGATAATTTCCCCGATTTCCCCGGGTGCGCAGTCTTGCCCGTGCTCATTGACGACCCGCACAAGGTTGGGCCCGTAAGGATCGTCGGCCGGCATCGCAAAGCCGACGCCGCCATCACGGGCAGGCCCGTCCGTCGGGCTCATCAGACCCATGGGGGTTTCGGTCATGCTGTAGATGTTTTGCAGAACGACACCGAATTTGCGTTCGAAATTGCGGTATTCGCCTTTGGGGACACCTCCGGCCACGATCTTGCGCAGACTAGTCTGCCAATCCGCGCTGTCCCGGTATTTTTTGTAAAGGATGGAGGCCGAGGCCAGGACCAGAACCAGGATGGTCGGCGCATACCGCTCAACCTCTCCCTTTAAACCGGAAGCGCTGAAGCGCTCCAGCAAAACCAAACTCGCTCCCGCCGCCATGCTGCCCATGGCAGAGTAACACTCCGCGTTGATATGGAACAAAGGATTGGGGGTCATGATCCGGTCGGCCGGGCCGGCGCCGACCGCCTTGACAAATGCACGCGCTGCTTGCACGTATGTCCGGTGGGAGAGCATGACACCTTTGGGCAAGCCGGTGGTACCTGAGGTGTATGGATATACGGCGTGGTCGTTTTCGGAAATGCCAAACGGTGTCAGAGTATCCGCCGTCCCTGAAAGGAGGCACCCGTAGTCGAGGACGCCTTCGCCTGCGCCATCGCCGATGTGGATGATTTGAAGATCGCTTTCACGCGCAATCTCGAGCAGGGCCGGTCGAAAAAGCGCCTCGGTGACGATTGCCTTGGCTTCGGCGTGCCGGATGATGTAGGACAACTCCTGCCCGCGGAAAGCGGTATTCACCGGCACCATCACGGCCCCGATTTTGTTCAGGGCAAACCAACAATAGAGAAATTCGGGCCGGTTGGACAGCATCAGGCATACCTTGTCATTGCCGCGAATACCGAGTCTCAGAAAACCATTCGCCAACTTATTGCTGAGGCGATGGATGGCACCAAATGAAATCTGCTGATCTCCGTGCAATAGATACGTTTTTTCTTCGTATCGGCGCGCATTGCTTTCGATGAGATCCCCTATTGTCCGAAGGCATTCTGCCACAGCGGTCATCCTTTCACTTTTTGGTCCGTGCGACCTGCGCTTAACGGCTTTTTGAAGAAAGACGTTTGTTCATTAGACTTCTCGACAATGCCTCCGCTGACCTGGCAAATATGATTCGCACACAACTCGGCGGCCTCTTCGATTTTCCCCTGCTTTAGCAACTCAGCAATCTGCGCGTGCTGATCGAGCGTACTTCCACCAATTGAAGTAGATGATTTGACGTTTTTGAAGAATCGGAGGGAAAGTTCGACGATAATTTTGTGCATGAGAATGATGATCGGATTATTTGTCATTTCAGCAATGAGTGCGTGAAATTCAAAATTGGCGAGGACTCTGCTGTTGTCATCTTCGCTTTGGTAATATACCGATGCCTTTTTTATATTCTCCTCCATCGCCTGTATGAGATGAGGCCTTCTTTCGGCGGGGATCAACTCCCTGAGAATCATGCGTTCAAGAGAGGCTCTGGCCTCGGCCAGGTGAAGGAAGGTCACGTTGGCCATCCTCAGCACATTGCACATTTGGACGGCAATCTCCTCAAGGTTCACCTCTTTGATAAAAGAGCCGCCTGTACTGCCCTGGCGTATCTCCAACGTACCGAGTTGGTCAAGGTAGCGGATGGCCTCCCGAACTGTCACCCGACTAACGCCGAAAATTTCGCACAGCTCATTTTCCGAAGGAAGTTTATCCTTGGGCTTGAGATCTCCTCTTAGAATAGCCTGGAAAACCTGGTCCACAATAGTCTCAGAGATCCTTGGTTCTTTAATTTTTTTAAACACCGTTTCCTCCCTGAATGAATGTCATACATATAATGTATTACAAATAACATTTATTTGGTGTCAATAAAAAAAGATGATTTTCGCAAAAAATTTCCGTGCGGATCTTGCCTCGCTCAAGCCCACGTGGGCGGCTGGAATTTCCCGAAAACTCTATGCCTGAGGTGTTCTCCAGGAAGGCACGATAGCAGCTCTCATCCGGGGTGTTCCCGCAAATAGCCGGACTTTCGCTTTTCAGATGGTGACCGTGGCCGGTGCCAAGGAAATAAATGCCTCGATGGGTCTGGTCTCGGGACGCGGCTTTAGATCTTCCGCGCTGCCCTGCATGTCCAGCGGTTCCAGGGTGAAGGTGTCTGCTTGCCGGTTCAGGCGGTGAGCCGAGCCGCAAACCCGGCAAAGGACGATATCACCGTCCTGCGCATCAGGAGTAACGGTGATCACCGGGCCACAAGGACATCGGATCATGGCAACGCCGGTATCACTGTAGCCGATAATTTTTCCGCGACGGCTTCTTTTTCAACCCACTGCATGAATACATCCAGCAGGCGGGTGTCGAACTGGGTCCCCTGCTCCATTCTAAGAGCCAGCACCGCCTGTGCCGCGGATACTCCCTGGCGATAAGGGGCGGGTGCTCGTGAGCGCTTCAAAGGCATCTGCAATGCTGGCGATTCGGGCGAAAATAGATATCTGATCGCCTTCGAGCCGTTGTGGGTATCCCAGTCCGGTTACCCACTCATGATGCTGGTGAACGGCCGAAAGGGCCAAGCCACCCAGCGGGTGCTCCTGGATCAGGAGGCCCCCAATTCCTGGATGGGTTTTTTACCACTTCGTACTCAGTGAACCGGCCGCGCTTTACAAGATCTCATCGGGGATGCTGATCTTCCCGATATCATGCAAAAATCCGCCCAGGGCAGACAAAAAGACCATGTCCCGCGGCAGGCCGACCGCTTCGGCCAAGTGCCGGCAGTAATAGGATACCCGCCATAAATGAACGACATCGGCTACCGAGGTGTTCGAGATGGCCGTATGCATCATGAAAGCATCGATGAAGTATTTCAGTCGATGTCCCAGAAGTCGCCGGTACCCTTGCTCATGTGGCAATTCGATTGACAATAACATGACGGCAAGCTAACGATATTATCAGTGGATTCGATATTAACTTTCCTTAATCACCACCGTTGACCTCACCAGATGTGATCTCGGTCAATACTTGTCCCTGAAGATCATACGTACCGCAACTTCCGATTGGCTCAAGGGTATATATCGGGCATTCGAGTACTGACTTCTAAGGAATTTGTTGGCCAATATTTCCGCAGATTAGACGCGTCAACTGCGAGTTATCTTGTGAATGGATAAATCATTCTCGCATTCTAAGGCCTGCTTCAACGCGTTTCAGAATACGTTGAGAAGATAGCTCGTAAAAGACAAAATGTTAAAGGGTTCACGAAAGCCTGACTTGAACCTGGTTGGCGGGAGGGAACATGAAAATAAGCAAGTATGGGATTTTGGTATTTCTGCTGTCGATGATCTGCCTGCTGGCATCACAGTCCCATGTGGCAGCCATCCAGAAAGAACCTACTCCCGAGGGTAAACGGCCGGATGAGCGCCCCGATCTGATCGCCGTCAGGATTGTTCAAACACCCGACGTTCCGCCCCCGGAAAGTCGGATCCAAATCATGCTGGAGGTGCGGAATTGCGGACGAGAACCCGTCGAAGCTGTCAAATTGAGATTACTGATCAACGGGAAAGCGCTGCCGGAGAAGATAGTCACTGTGCCGGCGGAAGGCTCGGTCATGCCATTGTGGGACTGGTCGGTGGATCAGAGCGGTCGCTATACGCTTCACGCGGTTGTTGATCCGGATTTTCAGATCCTCGAGCGAAACCGAAGTGACAATTCGATCACCAAGGAATTGATGATCACCGAGGATTCACCCCACATCAGTTTCGAAATCCTGGATATTGCGGCATTACTGGAACGCGACCGACCCCAACGCGTGCGGATCCGCATACGCAATAATGGCAAAATGACCGCCAAGGCTCCGATAAGCGTTCTCATGGACGGTGATGTTGTCGCCGCTAGGCTGTCGCCGGCACTGCAACCGGGAGGGGTGGCGGCCATAGAGGTCCCAGTGGGAGGATTGGCGGACATCAGTAGGTTTACCGCTCAAATCAGGGTAGGTCGGCATAAAATCGAGCGCAGACTCTCTCTTGGTGACACAAGGACCGAAGAGGCAAAACCCGATTTGGTGCTCAGCGATCTTTCCATCCATGCCGCGCTGCCGGAACCAGATCAATCACGCCTTGTCACGGTGAACTTCAGTATCCGGAACCAGGGGGCCCTACCCGCCGCAGTTCCTTTTCGAACCCGCATCGATCCCGGGACCGTAGGCAGGGATGGCATGCACCCGGTGTACATCGAAACCAACGCGCTGGTGCCCGGCGCGGTAACCTATGTATCCCATACGATTGAAAACGCGCCGGAGGAGTTTGACATTCGGGTTCAAGTGGATGAAGGCGATACCTTGAACGAGGAAGACGAGGGAAATAATAGCGAAGTCGCCCACTTTAAGAATCCGATGCCAATGGTCCACCGTTGGTTAGCCATCGGACCTGGTCGAATAACCAATTCGAAGGCGCACGGATACGCCTGGAATGATGCGGTGGGTCGCCTGGCAGCCATTGCTATTCATCCGACACAGCCGGATATCATGTACGTGGGAGGGCAAGGTAGCGGCATATGGAAGACCACTGCAGGCGGATCGTCATGGTTCCCGCTGACCGATCATATTGATGTCAGCGTCGCGGCGCTGTGCCTTGATCCCGTCGATCCCGCCAAATTGTACTGGGCCACGGCACGGCGGGGCTTTTACGTGTCCCTGAACGCCGGAAGCAGTTGGACCCAGGTTTCGCAACAGGACCTGGAGGCGATCACCCATGGCGGCATTCTCTTGGTGAATCCGAACGCACCGAATGTCCTCTTCCTGAATTCTTCCAAGGGGGTATACCGCTCCCTGGATGGGGGCGTCACCTGGACTTTGTCGCTCGGCGGAGGGAGCGCCACCGGCTTGGTGATGAGCACGAGTGATCCCGCCACCCTTTTTGCGGCGATCTTTCATAAGACCGACGATAAAACGGCCGGCATCTATGCTACGAGTAACAGCGGCGACAATTGGCGAAAGATCACGGGCTGCCCTGGAGGGACGCTCCCCCCGCAGGTCGCCGGGACAAAAGTCACACTGGCGCGCTCAGGCCAAATATTTTTTGCGGGGTTTCGCTCGAAAGACAACTTTCAGCTATTCAAAACGTCGACTTTGGGCTGCAGCATCGGGGGGCTCAATGAGCAACTGTGGGAAAAAGGCTGGAAGACCAGTACGGATCAGGGAGCGCTGTGGAGCGGGATGTGGGCTGATCCGGCCAATGCCAACTACCTATATCTTGGCGGAACCTATTTCTGGCGTTCGACCGATGGCGGCATGTCCTTTGAAATGACTAGCGGACAAGGCTCCCCACCTGACGGTGCCCACGTGGATCACCATGGCTTCGCAGTGCGGCCAAATAGCCCTAACATTATCTATACATTGAATGACGGCGGTATTTATCGTTCCAACGAGCGAGGTAAAAAAAGCACTTGGAGCTTTCTGGGCCAAGGAATCTACAACACGGAATTCTATCACATGGGTCTGTCAGGGTCGGACACCAATTTCATCACCGGTGGCACACAGGACAACGGAACGCTACTCTATACCGGACCTAGCACGGTGTGGCGTATGATCCGCGACGGAGACGGTGCGACGGTGGCGATCGCCCCCAACAACAGTGGGGTCCATTACTCGATGAACCAGTACGCCGGCAGTATCGCGAGGTGGAATCAGGCAAAGAATAAATGGGATGCAATGGCCAAGGGCCTCCCCACAGGGGCGAACTGCTTCAACCTGAGGTATATCCTGCATCCCATGAAGGTCGATACGCTGCTTGCGCCGTGCACCCATGATTGCACGGGAAACGGGTGCTCGGGGGGGTTGTGGCGGATTACGTCGCCAACCGGCGATTGGTCCGTAATCCTCTCGGAGAAAAACGCCGCTATCAACCATGTGGCCGTTGACGCCAGATCCGACGTACATTACGCTGGAACGAACCAGGGAAGTTTGTATGCCGGTCTGAATGGATCGGGATGGAACACCATCTTCACGCATCCTTCGGCTTTCGGATTTTCCGATATCGAAGTCGACCCGGACAATCCGGGTGTTCTCTATGGCGGCTTTGCCACCACCGGAATAGGCAGGATTTACCGGTTTTCGCGGGGCACCGTGACCCCAACGCAAATGCTGGCTCAGGATATCACGTCGGATCTGCCTGCCGGCCTCAGGATCAACAGCCTGGCGATCGATCGCATGAATCCGCACACAGTTTATGCCGGAACTGGAGAAGGTGTTTACCGGGGCCGATCGTCGGATGGCGGGAGTTCCTGGTTCTGGGTAGCGTACAATGATGGTCTCCCATTGGCTGATGTCCGGGAACTGGCGGTTCATCCGGTTACGGGAGTATTACGAGCGGCGACGCACGGGCGCGGTGCCTTCGAGGTAAACACGGACCACCCGATTGGCAGCTTACTTTCTGTATCGGGGAAACTTAAAATGCTTCGGGTCCATAATCTAGGCACTAAGTACGGTCCGCCTGACGACCAGCTGGATGTGGAAGTCGTTGTGCAACTGGACACGGCACCGGGCAAAGGGTACGGATTCAGGCTGAGGCAGGGCGCCTCGTCAACAGCGCAACGCATGATGCTGGATGAACTGCGAAGCGCTTTCCGTCGCGACAAAAAGGTGCGCCTGGAATATGTCCGAACAGGCATTCGTCATGGAGAACTCTTCCGGGTGATCAGGATGCCCTGAAGTTGACGGGAAAGGAGCTAAAATGAAAACAAGAATGGCAGTTCCAATCATCGTTTTGTCGATACTCTTCGGTGTGGCCGGCACCATGGAAGCAGCGCTGTTAAATTCGCAAGGGCGATTGACAATGTTGCGGGTGCATGACGTGGGAACCAAATATGGACCACCCACGGATCAAATTGATGTAGAGGTGGTCATCCAACTGGACACTAAGCCGGGCATGTCATTTGGTTTTCAACTTCGCAACGATGCTCAAGCGCTGGCACGGCAAGGGATGTTGGATCTACTCAGAGATGCTTATGAAAACCAATGGGTCGTCAACATCGATTATCTTATTGATTCAGGGAAAAAGAATGGGGTGATCATCAGAACATGGGTTAAGAAATAATGATATTGAACGATGGATAACCAAGTTCGACCATCCTCAAAGACACTGCCTTGGGGTGAATACCCCATATCATTTTAAATTTTAGGATGTTAAGCGTATTTCCATCTCTGATTTTGTTGTGTCCACAGATCACACTCAAAAGTTGCATCTGAAAAGGAGAATCTCATGGATCAGTTGATTAAATTCATCGCGCAACAGCTCGTCGATCAACCCGGGGATGTTTTTGTTTCTAAAGTGGAAGGCGAAAACATTACTGTTCTGGAATTGCATGTCGGCAAGGGAGATATCGGAAAGGTTATTGGAAAACAAGGTCGTACCGCAGAGGCGATGCGCACGATTTTAAGTGCTGTATCCACTAAGGCCCGGAAGCGTACGATCTTGGAAATAATCGAATAGGTCAAGCTCTTTATCCCTTCAGCGCTGGCCAAAAAAAAGCGATCGTTATGGCCAAGCGCTGAATGGATAATTGATAACGTTCATTTCCCCGCCTGCCAGTTCACTACCATTTGGATCTGCTTGCTTGTTTCAGGCGAAGGCAGGCCAGCATCAATCGTTTCTCTGCGCAGTTCAAAAATTTTGCCAATGCATCAGAAGCAATCCCGGCAGATTTGAGCAATGATCGTTATATATTCAATAAAATTTATTGAGGTTGGCCCCTTACCCTATCAGTTTTTACAAATCAATATTGGAGGGAGAAACCCATGAATGAAGAAAAATATATCAAACTCGCTAAGGTTCTCCATACACTCCCAAATGGATTTCCATCAACGGAATCTGGTGTGGAAATTCGCATTTTAAAAAGAATCTTCCGACCAGAAGACGCCGATCTCTTTTGCGATTTGCGTCTGGATTTTGAAACCCCACAACAAATCTCTGAACGAACGGGTCGCCCTATAGTGGGGTTAGAAGAACAATTATTAGAAATGAGCAGGAGGGGACAGGTTTTTAAATTAGATTTCGGTGCTATGAAAATGTTTAAAATGTTGCCTTGGGCATTTGGAATTTTTGAATTTCAGCTTCAGCACATGGACAAAGAAATGGCTAAGATGTGTGAGGAATTCATGGGTACTTACATGCAACAATTCTTCAAAAGTAAACCCCAATTAATGCAAGTGCTGCCCATACAAAAGAAAATCCCAGCCCGACACGAAGCCCTTCCATATGAGCAGGTTTCCAATATAATCGATAACAGTCAATCCTTTGCCGTTTTTGAGTGTATATGCAAAAAGCAAAAAGGCCTCTTAAATAAAAGGTGTGATAAACCCTTAGAAGTTTGCACTGGTTATGCTCCTATTCCCGGTTTTTTCGATAACTTGGAAGGTTACAGGGCGATTTCTAAAAATGATGCATACGCCGTACTTGAACAAGCAGAAGAAGCAGCATTAGTCCATTTAACATGGAATATAGAAAGCGGTCATTTTTTCATATGCAATTGCTGTGGGTGTTGTTGTGAGGTCTTGAGTGGAATAAGTAAATTGGGCCTAAAAGCTTCTGATGTAATTAATTCCTACTATCTTGCATATATCAACCCTGATGAATGCACCGCCTGTGGAATATGCAAAGAAGAAAGGTGCCAAGTCAACGCGATAGATGAAGATAAAAATGTTTACAAGATAAATCTTGAGAAGTGCATTGGATGCGGTTTATGCGTTACACATTGTCCATCAGAAGCAATAACACTAAAACGGAAAAATGCGGCAGATATAGAGCGGCCACCTAAAGACGAACGATCCTGGTTTGTAAAACGAGCAAGCGAGCGCGGTATCGAGATAACGAAGTTTTTATGTAACTATTCAGCGTCTCTCGACAGATTCCCTGTTTTCGCATGTGGGAAGTCCGGCAATTTGCCTCTGAACAGATTATCCAGAGCTTGACTGGCTTTGATTCCTTGTTTTCGGCAAGTAGACAAAAAGCTTCGTATTCGACAAAAAATCAAAGCACCTTCCATCGAACGAAAGCATCCGGATATCTTCTGTTGAACTTTGGTCATACGGATGTCGTTTTCGCCCATATTGTTGGTAAATGGGACGCGCTCATTATCCATGAATCGCAGTGCATCATTTTCATAGTCCCTCAATCGTTCCAATAGATTTCGAGATTTCGTCTTTTTTATTCGGCCTCGTTTTCCCTTTTTGTCGGGTCTATCCGGTGGCGGGCACTCTATTTCGGCTGTTTCAAGTACTTTTCTGTATTTTCGTCGATATTTTTCCGAAGTCTCGGCATCCAAAATGCCGCCGGCTTCCTGAACCTTATCGTTGATTGTTTCGAGCAACTTTTTCATCTGTTGTGCCCACTTTTGGCCATCCTGCTCCCATGCCCTGGTCAATTCCCTCAGATGATGCGCATTGCACAGCGCATGCGTGCAACCGTATCTGTAGTATGGCTTCCAATGATCATGACACAATGTTCCAGTGAATCGTGGTAGCACGCCAATTTCGTCCATGGCGTCGGTGCCTCTTTTAGCGTGGGGATGGAAAAGCGTCCAAAATTCATTGGATGCGCTGTGCAGCCAGTGCCCCTTGCCACCGATATTGATACCCGTTTCATCTGCGTGCAAAAGCTGTGAAGCTGCCAATTCTTGCTTGGCCCGATCTTCAAAGTTCGCCAATAGTTCAAAGGCTTCTTTATTGAAATTGAAAATCGATCCTTCGCTAATAGGTACATTTATTTGGTCGGCAAAGTAATTTTGTATTCTGTTATAAGGGATCAGTTGGTATTGGGACATATAGACCGCGTGCGCCTTAATTCCTGATCCATATTGAACCGCCTTCGTAACGCCTTCCGGAAATGGTGCTACGAACCGGCGACTGTTTTCATCCTCAAGTATTTGAGCTCGGTATTCTGTCACAACCCTTGAGATATCAATATCAAAAACCTGGCGCGCCTCAAATCCGACTTCCCGGTATTGTCTGCCGGGCAATGTGCGTCGATCGATTTTGATCGTCTCGATCCTGTCAGGATCATCGACTTTCTTCAGTGTAACGCCGATATGGCCATTTTGTCCGCCCGCCTTTTTCCCGGTGCTGCTTTTGGTTTTCTTTGTCCGGTTTGGATCGCTGGATGGCGGTTTGCTGCTGTTTGTACTGTTTAAACCCAAACGGTTTGAAAGCAGGGTGATGACCAAAACCAAAATTTCGAACATTGACTTGGTGGCTTCAGACATATGCCGGTCTTCAGCAATTATCTTCTGAACCTTGTTGATGGTGGCTTCGATGTCAATGTTTTGAATTTTCATTCGGATACCTGTGCCGGTTGATAAAGCTACTATAGCACAGGTTTTAAATCCAAAATTTTTCGCTCTGTAATCGTCCACAGCGCGCGTAAAATAATTTGGCGCAATGAGCATAAACTTACTTGTAAAAGACCTAAGTACATCCTGTCCCGCGTTACAAATGATGCTGCATAAAGGAACTATACTGCAGTACTAATTTTTGATTTTTTGTCGAAAACCTTGTCAAGCTTTTTTTCTGATTTTTTGGAATTTTCTTCAATTTACGCTGAGTAGTTACGTTTTTATAATATTAATTTCAATAGTAACTATTCAGCGTCTCTCGCCAGATTCCCTGTTTTCGCATGTGGGAAGTCCGGCAATTGGCCTCTGAACAGATTATCCAGAGCTTGACTGGCCTTGATACCCTGTTTTCGGCAAGTAGACAAAAAGCTTCGTATTCGACAAAAAATCAAAGCACCTTCCATTGAACGAAAGCATCCGGATATCTTCTGTTGAACTTTGGTCATACGAATGTCGTTTTCGCCCATATTGTTGGTAAAAGGGACGCGCTCATCATCCATGAATCGCAGCACATCATTTTCATAGTCCCTCAATCGTTCCAATAGATTTCGAGATTTCGTCTTTTTTATTCGGCCTCGTTTTCCCTTTATGTCGGGTCTATCCGGTGGCGGGCACTCTATTTCAGCTGTTTCAAGTACTTTTCTGTATTTTCGTCGATATTTCTCCGATGTCCCGGCTTCCAAAATGCCGCCGGCTTCCTGAACCTTATCGTTGATTGTTTCGAGCAACTTTTTCATCTGTTGTGCCCACTTTTGGCCATCCTGCTCCCATGCCCTGGTCAATTCCCTCAGATGATGCGCATTGCACAGCGCATGCGTGCAACCGTATCTGTAGTATGGCTTCCAATGATCATGGCACAATGTTCCAGTGAATCGTGGCAGCACGCCAATTTCGTCCATGGCATCGGTTCCTCTTTTAGCATGAGGTCGGAAAAGCGTCCAAAATTCATTGGATGCGCTGTGCAGCCAGTGCCCCTTGCCACCGATATTGATGCCCGTTTCATCTGCGTGCAAAAGCTGTGAGTCGGACAATTCTTGCTTGGCCCGATCTTCAAAGTCCGCTAATAATTCAAAGGCTTCTTTATTGAAATTGAAAATCGACCCTTCGCTGATAGGCACATTTATTTGGTCGGCAAAGTAATTTTGTATTCTGTTATAAGGGATCAGTTGGTATTGGGACATATAGACCGCGTGCGCCTTTATTCCTGATCCATATTGAACCGCCTTTGTAACGCCTTCCGGAAATGGTGCTACGAACCGGCGACTGTTTTCATCCTCAAGTATTTGAGCTCGGTATTCTGTCACAACCCTTGATATATCAATATCAAAAACCTGGCGTGCCTCGAATCCGACTTCCCGGTATTGTCTGCCGGGCAATGTGCGTCGATCGATTTTGATCGTCTCGATCCTGTCAGGATCATCGACTTTCTTCAGTGTAACGCCAATATGGCCATTTTGTCCGCCCGCCTTTTTGCCGGTGCTGCTTTTGGTTTTCTTTGTCCGGTTTGGATCGCTGGATGGCGGTTTGCTGCTGTTTGTACTGTTTAAACCCAGACGGTTTGCGAGCAAGGTGATGACCAAAACCAGAATTTCGAACATTGACCTGGTGGCTTCAGACATATGCCGGTCTTCAGCAAGTATCTTCTGAACCTTGCTGATGGTGGCTTCAATGTCAATGTTTTGAATTTTCATTCGGATCCCTGTGCCGCTTGATATAGCTACTATAGCACAGGTTTTAAATCCGAGATTTTTCGCCCTGTAATCGTCCACAGCGCGCGTAAAATAATTTGGCGCAATGGGCATGGCCTTAAATGTAAAAGGCCTAAATACATCCTGTCCCGCGTCACAAATAATGCTGTATAAAAGAACTATACTGAAGTACGAATTTTTGATTTTTTGTCGAAAACCTTGTCAAGCTTTTTTTCTACTTTTTTGGAATTTTCTTCAATTTACGCTGAGTAGTTACTTTCAATAATGAAAGCCTCTAAGGGGCCTTGCACCTGCAAGCAAGATGAAAGGTAAGTGATTAAAAGATAAGCCTTATTGGAATTACCTCATGCCATTACAAGCTTCATGGTTTGGTCCAGTAGCGTGCGCACCGCGAAATGGTTTCGGCTGCCATATCCAACGCGACAAATTCTCAGGTAACCCTTCTACTCGAATGATCCAGACTGCTTAAGAGCGATACACCCCACGAATTCGATGATTACCTTGATCCGATGTTATGGCAATTTGACATCAGGAGGAACAGCTATGCTCAGTTTAGGCGCGCCACCATCCGAAACTCGTGAAATGGACATCAATGACATTTTCATCGCCCGCACGAAATTGATGATCATCATGGCAAAGGCATATCTGGATGGATTTCCTTTGGGGGATCTTCAACGTCGTGCCATGCTTGAGAACGCACTCCATTTGGAAACTGATTGTATTACTGTTTTGGCGGATCTAATTTCCGGACCAGATCGTTTCGTATATAAAAGGATCGGAGAATCTGAATTCGATCACAAGTTTTATTGGAAGGCAAATCTGCTTGCCGTTATGATCAAAGCCGTTGGCCAAGGATACACCCTTAAGAAGTATCAAAGAGGGGAAATGCAGGACTATATTGATCATACTTGCAAGACACTGATGTTCAGACCGGGGGATTGGTATTTTTTACAGGTGCCGTGATCCTCATTTTCCTAAGGTGCCGTTCTTGTAAAAACTGTCGTTCTACTTATATTGTTTTCAACGAATCGGCACCTCCCGATTTCTGCTTCAAAACCACTCTTCCGATAGTTCTAAAATTCGTTGCTCATTTGGAAACCTGACCTTTGACACTGTTTCACGATTCGATAGATTCATTTAAGGTTGCCATCCCGTTTGATCGCGGCATCGGTGAGTCTTTGGTTCGGATACCGGATCTGCCGCTTTCGGGATGTTCGCTCGCAGCTTCTGGCTTTGCGTATCTCTCACCAACGGAAAAGCGTGTATAGAAACGCAAAAACCGTTCTTCTATCCAATATAGAAGTCCTTTTTCCCTCATCATGGTACACCTCCTTTTGAGTCCTTCATAATCATAACTTTGCACCGCATGAAGGCATGCGAAGCCCTGATCGCCATCCTGGCGATGTATGTCTAAAATCCCTCGATAAAGTCTGTGACAATGGTCACAAAAACGCGAAAAAATTCAGGTCGCCTTCTTCGGGATGTCTTTCCCCCCGCGTTTCGGAAACATTTCCGGTATCGAAATGATGGTGGCGCAGACCACCTGCACGGTTCGCCGGTGTATGGAACCCGAAAGTTGCGTTATATAATTCAAAAATTGACCCTTCGTCAGCGCTGGTGATTTGACCGGATGGAAATATGGTTGGAATAATTAAAAGGGCTTAGAGATTGTTTTCTCTAAGCCCTTGTATTCTTTGGCTCCCCGAGTAGGACTTGAACCTACAGCCTAGTGGTTAACAGATCCTATTTTCGATCATACTTCAATTTACCTCGTTTTTTACTTATCTATTTAAATTTACAATTTCGGGCAGATACAAGATTAAGAACATACCACTACTTACCTTGACTTTTAACCCGCGTGTTGGGTATAGTGTTGGGTATAAATCGCGTTTAAAACTAGTGGTTATAAAAACAGGTGTAAAATGCCCGCACAGAAAAGACATAAAACAGGATACCCAGGGGTGTATTTCATATGGGGAAATAACCGCATAACTGGCAAGCCTGAAAAAATATTCTACATAACCTACCGCAAGGACGGAAAGCTAATTTCTGAGAAAGCCGGACGCGCTGGCGAGGATATGACACCCGCGCGAGCATCATACCAACGTGCGCTTCGTATCAAGGGAAAAGAGGCCACCAATGCCGAAAAAAGAGCTGCTAAAGAAGCGGAAAAAGCTGAAAAAAACGCCACCGCAGACGCTGAAGTAGTGCGCTGGACGATATCTAAACTGTGGGATTATTATTGTGATACTCACGCTGACAACAAAGTTTTGGCTCATGATAAAGCAAGATTCAACCACCATTTGCGAGAGACACTCGGCGCCAAGGAACCTGGCCAACTGTTGCCTTTGGACGTGGATCAAATCCGGATCGATCTACAAAAAGCCGGAAAGCGTACTACAGCGGCCCACGTTCTCGAGCTGCTGCGACGCACCATCAACTACGGTATAAAAAAAGGCCTGACTTCACCGATTGCCTTCAAGATCGAAATTCCCCGGTTGAACAACCAGACAACCGAGGACCTTAACAAGGCGCAACTCAAATCACTGTTGAAGGCCTTGGATGCCGATCATGATCAGACCGCTGCAAATATCATGCGCTTGGCATTGTTCACCGGCATGCGTCGATCAGAAATATTCAAACTCCAATGGACAGATATCGATTCGGAGCGTGGCTTTATTAATTTGCGCGACCCAAAAGGCGGTCGTGATCAGAGCATTCCGCTAAACGATACTGCCCGTAAAATTATCGAAAGCATTAAGCCAGACAAAGAGAGCCCGTATGTGTTCCCTGGCCGGGAAAAAGGAGAACACCTGACCGATTGCCGACCAAGTTTTTTGCGGATCAAGAAAGCTGCGGGGTTGCCAGATAACTTCAGGTATTTGCATGGCCTGCGACATGCCTTTGCCAGCATGTTGGCATCCTCGGGACAAGTGGATCTTTACACACTACAAAAGCTTCTCACGCACAAAAGCCCCTTAATGACTCAACGGTATGCTCATTTAGCCGATAATGCCCTGAAGAGGGCCAGCAATGTAGCTTGTGATTTAGTTTCATCGATTGTTGATGTGGAAGAGTGAAATGAAGATTCATTTTTTTGGAGGTTGAATAGTCGTGAATGAAGACAAAAATATCACTGAAATACAGCAGCAGGTCATAGAACATTTGATCAGGAAATTCAAAGGGCCGGTCTGCACGATCGACACAGGAAAAGAATCTGCATGGGGGAAAAATAGAGACTTAGCTAAAAGTATGCTTATTCGCTGGTTAGACTATAGTGAGGCCCTTGTGAAAGATAAAAAGTTCGCTGAAAATCTTAAAGATCTCGAAGAATACTCTATCACATTAGAACCATCGAATGTGATGATTATTTCCGATAGCCTATCATTGACCCATGAGAATCTAATTTCAATTTACGACAGCATCATAGGAGATTTTTCATTAACATATGACTTTTATGAAGATTTGACACAAAAGCTCTGGGCGTTGCGTTGTTTTTACATGCTCAATCCAAATCGTGCTGCCTTTCCGATCGAATTGATACTTTATATGAACGCCGCTTTTAGCAAAATTGCTTTGAATATCGGCTGGTT
This sequence comes from Desulfatitalea sp. BRH_c12, assembly GCA_000961655.1. Taxonomy (GTDB): domain Bacteria; phylum Desulfobacterota; class Desulfobacteria; order Desulfobacterales; family Desulfosarcinaceae; genus Desulfatitalea. The sequence goes on along the minus strand of LADR01000012.1, from coordinate 140,046 downwards.
TTCGCGGAAAATAGTTCATTACGGCATAACTTACAAAAGAGATCCTGTGGCCGTTGAAACCAAAAGATTAAAAAAAAGACAAACAGTTATCGAAGAGTTTTACAAATTGCCGAATCGTGAAAATCTCGGGATCTATGCTGCTGCCCATGAAATCCACCGCCGGTTGAAAAAGCCCTCACAATCTACGATCGCACGATGGCTCCAAGATGAAAAAAGGAAAAGAGCATCTTCAAAAATGATTTTTGAAGATCAGTCGTAAAAAATTCATCTTCAAAAATGATTTTTGAAGATGTTTTTGCGAAATCCCCTCTTTTACATGAAAAGCCAATAAGCTACCATCCAAGCCATGAGTCTATAATGGCATTTGTAGGAGGTAGCACAATGCATGATATCCAACCGGACCCAATCTTTATTTCCGCCAAAGATGTCGCCAAAAGAACCGGCCTCAGCGTTCAAACTCTGGCAAACGATCGCCACAAAATGCGCGGTTTCCCATACGTAAAGCGCGGCCGCAGGGTGCTCTATTATTGGCCCGACATCTTTGCACAACTCCAATCAAGCAAGATCGAGCACAACAAATGAAGCATGGCCGTTGGGTACCCATATCGAAGGCCCTGGCCCGGTATTTGCCGTCCGGCAGGCCCTACACGAAATTGGAAGCAGCTTTTTCGCTTCAGCTTGATTACGATCAAAGGAAACCGGTCACACTCAGTGGCTATGCCGCACTTTGGGGGTGGAGCAAGGGACGTGTCCTCCGGTATTTTTCAGAAATGGGAATTAAGATTGATTACCCTGTATCAACTAAAAAAAAGCAGAATCAAACAGGACTGATCATGATACTGAAATCGGACCGACAGCGGCCTGATAACAGAATGATAAGGTTGATCGATTCCAAATGCTTAGATGAAAACAACGACCGAACTCAGAATGAAAACGGACTGAAAAAGAACAGATCTCGATACCCTACTATGGATCCAGATACTTATCGTGATCCAGACAAATCCCCCCCTACCCCCCCAGATGAAGAGAATAGCGCCTATTCCCTATCTTTTGAAACCTGGTGGAAACAATATCCGCGAAAAATTGCGAAAGACGATGCCTTCAAAGCCTGGCAAAAAATTGGCAAAACAAACACAACAACCGTTCAGCAACTCATTCAGGCCATCCAAAAGCAGGTCGAAGGAAAACATTTTCGAGGCAGAGATGGACAGGATTATGTCCCAAATCCGGCCACTTGGCTAAATCAGGGGCGATGGAAGGATGAAATCAAAGAGCATATTCACAAGGGAGAGGAGTATGTAGTTTGACTCGCAGTGATTTTAAGAATCTCCTCGAACAACTTTCTGAATATTACGGAATCAAGCGGTTCGTCAACGGGATTCGTTTCGAAATGTGGTTCAAGTTTACAGAGGATATACCTCAACTTGCATTGGAATACATTTTTTCCAAAATCGTGGAAGAAAAGGATACGATCCCTCGAAATCTGCCAAAAGTAATAAACGAGTATGCACGAATCTGGAAAAATAGCAATTACAAGCCTCTCAATATTAAAATTTCAACGCCGTGTCAGGAATGCGGCAGCACGGGATTCATTTGGTGCATTCGCCCAACCATGGTTGAAGGTGAACGTATGGTAGACAAAACTGGCCGCTATCTTGGTGAAGAGGTCAGCTTTCGCTGTGCATTGTGCGAGAATTGGGTCCGTTATGTTCACCCAAAAGCGAAACCCCCCGCAACCCGACAGCAAATTCTTGAATGGGGCTACAAGTTATTGAAATGAGATAGATTACTGAATTTAAAAATGGCCTACTTCCATTTTGCAAATCATAATTGAACCTGATGAAGTATTTGCGACTTCCATGTGGAACTGTTGGACCTTCCTTGTTCATTCTTGAGTAGGATCAGTTGCTATCACGCTGAACGCAAACTGATGATATATTCCCGATGAAAAAGCTGATTGAGATATAAATAGTGAATCAAAGCGAATCAAGTTATCGATTTGCTAAGAAAAAAAGCTAAGTAGGAAACGACAACAATCCTGGCTTTTCATAATTTAGCTGAACAATATTCGTAGAACTAAGGAATTTCGAGAAGGTATTGTTACAAACCAACTTACCATCATTTTGTTTGTTAAAGGATGCCATCAAGATAGTTGGGGATCATCGACCTAATCTCAACAAAAATACTAGTAATGATGATCCAGAATATCGCGCACCTTAGTGCAAATTCTTTTTGCAGTAAAAGGCTTTGAAATGATGCTGGCTCCACCTTATTCCGGATTGCCTGCACGCAGAGACAGGCAATCCGATATCTTAATTTTTATTGAGGCAACGGAGTCACAACCATAGGAACTCTCTTTTCAACAGCGACTCCATTTGTGAATGGAAAAAAGGTGGCGGTGCCCAAATCTCCCACAGGGGTCTCACCCTCAACACCAGCAAATTCATAGTAGATGGTAACTGTGTTGCAGTCAACCGGGGCATCCGGATCGAACAGATTCTGGAACACTGCTATTCCACTGACCCTGATAGTGCCTATTATGCTCCCATCCGGATTAATGACATAGGCGTACCAAGTATAATCGTACATGCCATCGCTATTTAGTTGCCAGACCCCATGTCCGGGAGTCATAGTATTACCCAAACCAATTAAATTTGGATTGACGTAGATCCAGTTCATCAGCATCTCTCCCTTTGAAGGATCCAAATTGTCTGATGTATGGATCGTCATCCACCGCATATCGCCGGATTCTTCACCATGCCAGGTCCCGGTCAGACCGCCGCATACAGGCGTTGGTGGCGGCGGAAGGGGTTGCTTCGCCCACGCGGTGCCAAAAAGTAACGAGACCATCAGTAACATTGCCATCAACAAGATCATTTTTTTCATTTTTTTCTCCTTTGGTTTGTTTTAACAATTTAATTCACGGGCATCTCAGTCAACAGAAAATCAACCTTTCCCACACCATCAGTCCAAGCTTCAATAAAACCCTTCGTCCAAATTTCGATCTTCTAGTCTAACCATTTCATTATTTGAGGGAATTCATACTATACTTCCCTTCAGCTTGATTATTAAGTAGTTTAAGCAGATCCTGCGATGACAGATCTCCCAGTAGTCGGCCGGACCAGAGTTGAATATTATTGACGTCCGGATCAATGCCAATCAATAGAAGAGCAGAATTGGCCTTTAGAAAATACATAACCTCTTCCGGTCGGGTTTTTTGTAAATCAAAAATAAGTATATCGATCATAGTAGATCCCAACCACTGAGATTTTTTTTGTGGCAGTTTCAGTGTGACTACTTCATATTCAGAAAAACGCCTCAGACTGGCCCCGATGGTTCCAAGAATGACCGTATTGCCGTAAAGAACAATTCGTTTGCTTGCTTTCACACCGCCCCCTTGTTTTTACCGGTAATAATAAAAAAAGGATCCGCTCACAATGTCTCCAGGGACAAAAAAAGGACAGTCTCTTTAAAAAAAGAGACTGTCCCTCGGGACAGTGCCAACGCGAAAGTTTTCTAATTTTTAGGACTGTAAGCCATCCAGCCCATCTGCCCGGCAAACGCCACAACCTGGGCGCGGTTTTCCAGATGCAGCCGGTTCATTATCTCTGCCATGTGGTATTTGATCGTACGCGGGCTTAAATACAACCGGGCCCCCACTTCTTTATAGGAGAGCCCATCTGCAACCATTTTGAGCACTTCGATTTGCCGGGAGTTCAACATTCCTCCGGATCCTGGCTCGGCGGTTACTGCTGAGATTTGTGAGGGAGCTAGTTCCTTCGGATTGCCGACACGCGCAAACTCGGCAAGAAGTTTTGTGGCCAGCCCGGGCGAAAAAGGCGGGGTTCCCTGCCGGACCTGAGCGAGGGCCTCGATCAATTCATCCGTGTCCATGCTCTTTAGCAGGTAGCCGCTGGCGCCGGATTTGATCGCTTCGAACAGGTCATCGTCTTCGGTGGAGGTGGTCAGTATGATAATCCGGGCTTCGGGCATTTGCGCCTTGATCGCGCGGGTGGCCGCAAGACCGTCACCGCCAGGCATGCGGATATCCATCAAAATCACGTCGGGCTTGAGCTCGCACGCCAGATCGAGGGATTGCCGGCCGTTTAAGGCCATGCCGGCGACTTCGATTTCGTGAGCCTCGAGGAGGTTTTGCAGGCCTTCCAGCATCAACCGGTTATCGTCAACCAGGAGCACTTTCATTGCGATCTCTCCTCTTTTTCCCGCAGCGGCACTTCCAGCTTCAAAACGGTGCCGCCTCCCGGTATCGAGTCAATTTTTAATGCGCCCCCGATTTGCTCCATGCGTTCCCGCATGAAAACCAGTCCGAAATGAACGCTGTCGCGACTGTTAAGCTCATTGACATTAAAACCGCTTCCATCATCGCTTATGGTGATGCAGCCTTTGCATGTATCCAGTTCAACGCAGACTCTCAAATTTTTGACACCGCTGTGCTTGCGAGAGTTGGTCAAAGCTTCCTGGATGACCCGCATTAATTGGGCTTGCGCCAGCGAATCGAAAGTACTTTCGTCTATACCATCGGAGAATGTGAGTTCGGTTCGAATGCCGTAATTTGCCTCGAATCTGGCCAAATAATTTTTGAGATCCGGTATAAAAGTCCATTTCTTTTCCGAGCCTGTCCTGAGACTTAGGATCGATTCTCGAACGTCGGCATGCGCATCTTTGGTCACTTCCACAATCCGGCCTAAAACAGAGCCGGCTTTCTCCTGGTTGCCATTTTGCATCCATTTAAGTGCAGTCTGCACCTGCATGCTCACATATCCGAGAATCTGCCCGATACCGTCGTGCAGCTCACGTGCCAAATTATCTCGCTCCTGCAGTTTGGCCACGATGCGCTGCTGTTCGATAACTCGGTTTTGCGTCCGCCATTGCGCGGTGACGTCCCGCAACAAAAGCAATTTTCCGATAGGCTCGTTTTTGCGCCCCCTCAAGGGCGCCAACAGCAGATCGTATTGCTTGGCCGAAACGTCCTTGCCCAAGGTCAAATCAGTTTGGCTGACCTGGTTTTCTACCTGATCCAACAGACCGGCATCAACAGGCAGTACCTCTGTGAGATGTCTCTGCCGCAGGCGGTGATCAGGCATTCCTGCGACCGCCGCAGCCATAGGATTTGCATAAACAATGCGTCCCTCAACATCGAGCACGTATACCCCTTCGCTCATCTGGTCGAGAACGGCCTTTCGCGCCGCTGCGACCGGATCGATGGCGTGAAAGCGCAAGAAGGCCAAGGCGTAAGCCACAGCCATTACCCCGACAATGAGAAGCACCATTTCCCCCGACCCGATCAGATCGGGGGAAAGTTTGTCTATCGCATATCCGATGCGCGCAACTATCTGGCTGCCCAACATGATTGCAACGGGCAACCGGTGCCCGGGTGAGCCAATGGCTAACCGAAGCAGAACCACTAGGTTGACAAGACTTAATAGGTAGCCATAGCCGACAAAGGCCCAGTAGAGTCTGCCAGGGGACACCGCAACCTGTCCGTTCATCCGAAATCCGGTCCACATCAGGTGATGGAAATCGTTGGTCCCCATGACCACTGCACCTGCTAAGGGCACAATGGACAGGAGTACATATTTTCGGAGGTTTAAAAACCGGCCCAGGCCTGCATACTGCAAAACAAAACAGGTGACGGTGGTAACGACCGGCAGGTGCCAGATGGCTTGGAATTTTACCCAGAAAATTTTTACGGGATAATCCACCGCCAGGATTTCCAGGATCACACCCATCGTCCAGAAACCGCCCAAAACGCACACTAATGCGAACGGCTTGGCCGCTGGTATGTTTCGCCTTCGCCAACTATACGAGCCAAGATAGATTACCAAGGCGAGGGTAATCAGTGCGGGCCAAGTATCGGAACTATATGAATAGGACCAACCCATCAGACGATTACCTGAATAAAGCCTAACGAATCAATAAAAGACCCATTTGAACAAACTTACCTTCTTCATCGGATTCTTTCAATATTTTCCAGTCCGGAACCAAGTGATCAATTTTTATTTGGTGTAGCAAAAAAGTGCCGTATTGAATGGCACTGATGGTCAAAGCGGCACCAATGGTCTCAATGCGCTGGTCTCCGTCACCGCCGAGGCTGCCGGGGACAATTGCCCGGCAGACGGCTACAAGGTTGAAAGCGATCTGGACACCAGCAACGATGGCGTCCTTGATCCGGATGAAGTCACCCAGACCAGTTACCTGTGCAATGGTCTGGACGGCACCGATGGGATAGACGGGGCGGACGGGATAGACGGCTTGACCACTCTGCTGGTCATCACGCCCGAGTAGGCGTGGTCAGACTGCGTAGACGGCGGGTTGAGTCGGGCCTGGACAAGCAGCGGCGACAAAGTACTCGATCAGGATGAGGTGACTTCCAGCGCCTATATCTGCAAGGTATGCCGCCTGGGATCGATTGGGTGGAAAACACTGGCACGACTCAGCAAGCAAGCGCCAATACCGGCTACATTGCCAACAACCCAGCCAGTTTACAATTACTTTGCCCAACTCCCTGAAGGTGGGTCGAGGTCGTCGGCAGCGGAGCCGGCGGCTGGAAGATAGTGCAAAACGAAGGCCAGTCCATACTCGGGATGTCGGCCCAGCGTGAATGGAAACCACGGGCAGTCTAGTTGGAAATCTGAACTCTATCGCCGCCTCGAAAGACGGCACCAAGATAGTGGCGGTTCAGAACGGCGGCTATATTTTCACCTCAACGGATTCTGCGAGATATCGTTTCGCCTGGAGATGCTTTTTGAATGTCATGGTGCAGGGTCTAATAGACGTTTAGACATTGAAGTCAGCGGGGGACAGAAACAATAGATTTCGGCAGGGCTTTAGTGCATTTCTTGGAAAGCGACAACAGCTATTCTGTAGGAATCCAGAAATCTCCCGGAAAAGCTGATGCTTTAATTCTCGGTACCGATGGATCAGAATCAGATGGGATTATTGAAATGCCTGCCAATAAGACTGAATCTCTGATGGAGGCAGGAAAGATAGGGATTGCAGCTCTTTAGGGATTGCAGCTCTTCATATAGAAGCCAAGCCTCAATTCAGGATTCATAAGGAAGGGAAATCCATTTCAGATGATGGGGTCATTTTAGGGGCGACGATAGCGAACGCAATAATACGCTGCAATCGAATTATAGATTGCTTTCAGGATTCATAACTTTCTATTTAAAATCCTTTAAAACCTTTTCATACGCAGCTTTGTCTACGTTCTGCTGTAGTTCATTTGTTGCAGCCTCAGCCCAATCAGCGAAATCACCTGAGTAGAGGTATACATTAGATTTCCTCGATTTTATCAGATAAGGGAAACAATCTTTAAGTCTATTGTCTTGTTTGCTTTCGGCCATACGATCTACATAAAAAATGGATTTATCCTTTGCATCTCGATTATCTTCTGCGAATTGTCTTAATAGAAACCTCAGCATAGCATCGTCCTCGGGGAAGCTATAACCGATTATGACCAATACCTTACTCTCGTTGAGCAGCCTGACCGCTTTTGGAAAGATTGAATTAAAATAACTGTCCTGGTAATCCTGTTCCTTTGATGGCATCATAATGACAGAGGGGTTCTTGTAAATTTCATCGAATCCTCTTTCCCTATATTCAAAGTTAAAAGTGCCGTCAGTATTGCGCAGGATCTCAAGGCCACCATTAAGTTTAATTAGCGTTCTGGCCATAATATGGCTATGGATTGTGGAAGGGTTGTTGCTTCCGCAAATTTTTGTCGGGGTTATACCTCTATATGTGTTTAAATAATTCGGTTCGTCGTCTGAATGACTGATGGCATCTATTATAGTTTCAATAATAAAATCATAATTTGTCGTAATAAAATTGATCCGGACTCCGGCAGGATATCCTCTAGAACCATCTTCATGGTATGCAACATCATCGAAAAATCTTAATATTTTCTTTTTTCCTTCACTAATTTCATCTGGCAAGTGTATCAATGTTGATTCACTTGTCACATAGTCAGGAGAGACAAAACCAAGGAAATTTTTAATTATGTTGGCTCTGAACATATCAAGAGCTATCCTGATGCCATTCTCATCCCTATAGCGAGATCTGATGGCAGGATACTTTAATTCCATGTTTAAATGATAGACAATCTCTTTGAGCTTGTCTGGCGTGATATCACTAAGGGTATCAATCCCACTGTCCCAAAATATATCGGCGATCTCTCGAAAGGACGAATAAACATGCTCAGCTTTGAATATAAATAGCTCAGAGGCAAGTGGATATCTATCATCCCATGATTTCGAGAATCCAGCCCCAAGAAAGAAAGTAACATTAATATGGGGGGCAGGATCGCTATCGATATTCGCAGTATATGAATACCTGTTTATAATGTCAGCAAACCTATAAGCAGATTCTATAGACATAGCAAAATCCATGTTATGAAATCGCTGCAATTGAACCGACGGCTTATCATTACACTGTCGTCATGATTTGGATACGGTTTAATCATGATTCGGGTGAGACCATCACGACCTCGTCCTCTTTGAACCACCCTTCATCGATCACATGCCTTCGCACCGCTTCAGGCGCTGTGGTATATGCAACAAGAGCAAGACTGTTTTCAGCACGGCTACATGTGACATAGAACAGGCGCCTTGTCCTGTCGATTGATGTTTCCTGGTCTGGGTTTTTGCTCTTTGTATCCTGCTTTGCACCAAATAGCTTCTCATATGAAAACAGAAACCCGCCGGCCTCTAAATCATCCATCAGGACACACACACGAGGGAATTCCAGCCCCTTTATTCCTTGATGGGTATCGTATTGTGCCTCCCCTTGGATATATCGGCTATACATTTCAATCTGGCTGAACTGAGTCTCAAGAAATTTTCTCCACGCTACAAGCTCATCGTACTTATCCTCCTCCCGTGGCTCCTCTGTAATCCCTTCAGCAGATTGCGCAAATGGAAGGAGTATTTCAGGAATCCTGAATAATTTAGTCTCGTGTACTGAGTTCAGGACCTGCATAAAGGTGGGAGATTTCCCGTGTCCCCAAAGAGCGACCAGGGAATCAAATGCGGCCTTCGCGCTTTCTACCTGACATTTTTGACCCGACGAACACGATATCAGTGTGTTTCTTTCAAGCAACGGCGAATGCATACGGACAATTGAGGCGACGGCAAAACTGTCCTTTTTTTCACTAGCTATGATCAATGGTAGAATGAGATTGGAGAAGAACCTCAGAGCGGGCAGGCTTCCGTCCCTCAGCCCTGTCTGAAGACGTTTCACATCCCTTAGCGCATCCCACATATCCAGGAAGCCGAGCCGTCTTGCGGCCATACGGTGTTCAAGGATAAGTGTCTTGACGTTGATATCGGGTTCGAGCCATCCATCATCATTTGTGATCTGGGCCATACGCCTACAGCATGCCTGCTCTGCCGCCAGTTTGTCCTCAGCATCAGCCGGCAATATGAAAAATTGGACACAACCCACACCTTTGTCAGAACGAGGTCTCTGTTCCTGCGTATCGACTGGCTCCCTTATGCGGTTGATGAGCTTGATTATCCTATGGCATGATCTATGGTTCATTCTCTTAGCAGGCGTGGCCCAATCCGCCGGGAGGTTTTGGTCAAGATCAATCTTTCCAGCCAAATATATCCTTTGCATCAAGTCTCCGATGACACCCAGAGCGAACCGGTCTTTGAGCTTTGATTGGACGAATAAAAATGCTTCAATGAGCTCCTTAATCGTATCCTGGCTCTCATCGATGAGCAGAATCGGGAATTGGTTGACGAGCAGGTTCTGCATCATCGGTTTCCCTGTGAGAAAGTCCGCCGTGATATAGATGACTTCGGAATGGTTCAGGGCGTTGCGTTCTGGGTTATCACCATCAGGATTGTATATGAATCTTTTTATCTGGCTGAGACCGGCCAAGCGTTCCTTCTTTGATTTGATCGCATTGATTCTGTCGATCGAGGCTTTTGTACCGGCACGGCCTTTCCGTTCCTTCTCCTCCAATTCGGAGATCTCTTCTTGCAGATTTATTTGCAACCAGTCCCTTATATCATGGTTAAGATTTTTGATCAGCGACCATGCAAAACTGTGGATCGTCGAGACCGTGAAGAGCTCATCATATTTCAGTCGGCTCCTGATCTCATTGCATGCTTTATTCGTATATGTGATAACGCCGACTCTCCGACCATCAAGCCAGAACTGAGGACCTGATTTTTCTTTGATCACTTCCAGACATTCCACAAGAGACCTTGTCTTTCCTGATCCTGCACCAGCGAACAGGAAGAAACTTGTCGGCGGGACATCGGTGACGCACTTAGCGATCAGTTCATCGGCCTGCTTATCGAATAAATCATCTGGATGCGACATTTTCATGCCTCTACTGCCTCACTTACCGGTTCTCTTTGCGGCAATGCGACTTCCTGTTGTCGTTGCAATAATTGATCCTCTAACCACTTCAGCCCGTTATGTATATATGTCGGCACCTTAACCGAGGCTGGATCTTGTGAAAATAGCATGTCCAGGGCGAATTCAGCCTTTGTACCGGTCTTGAGAGCATTCATCATGCTCGCCTGCAATTTATAGATGTCATCATTGTCCTCTATAGCTTGCCTGAATTGCTTTATGAGCCCGCCCCCGTTAGCGCTTCTGAAATGGTCAATGTTCTCGAATACCAATGCATCCTCAAAAGTAGATGGATAGGCATCAAATGGTTTGCCCTTCATTTCAACCTTCAGTGATGTCTGGTAGGCGACCCGTATAGAAAAGAAGCCATCATAGGAAAGCTCTTTTTCATCCTCAGAAAGATCCACCAGGTCATCAAACCCTTCTTTTTTGGGATGCCAGCTTTTGAGAACGTTGTTGGAAGAGATCAAATCGCCGCCTATTTTCGGTGTGACTTTCGAACGTGTTTTCTTATCAACCGCATCAATGTCAGTTATTATGAGGGTATTAAGCCCCAGGTGCTCTATCAAGGGCGCAAGACGATGGGCATGACTCCCACCCACTTCAAGCAGGGTTACGTAACAACTGTGCAAAGTCGGATAATTGTTCCGGATGAAATGAGGAATGAGCATCCGTTCAGCAGCCCCCTCGACAATTATTGCTCCATCGGCGAAAAAAAGGTCCGCGTGGGTTGCCTGCAAATAGCGGGAAACAAATCTGGCCGTTTCATCCGGCTTCCCGAAGACCTCTGAAAGGTTGACGATGCTTGAGAACGGTGTTTCTCCGGGCTTACATGCCGGATGCCTCCTGAAATATCGCATATGCGCGAAATCAACCTCGTGGGCGATGTGACTGGAATGTGTGCTGACAACCAGCTGGGTTGAGAGGGAACTTTTGCCTTGCAATGCCGGATGATTGCACAATACTTCGTAGGCCTTTCGTATAAATACCTGCTGAACCTGCACATGCAGATGGGCTTCAGGCTCTTCGATAAGAACAAGATGCAAGGGGGGTGGAGAAGTTTTCTGGGTGCCGGCTTTTTCTGGCCGGGCAGCCTTTCCGACCTTCATCCAATCATCGCGACAGCTGATCAGCTTAAAGACCATTGAGATGAGATTCTGATATCCTAATCCGTTATATTGCTCAGGAAGGCGGTACCTGGATGTGTCCTGGGCTGGTGTGAGATCATATTGTACAGCGGACTTGTGCTTGAGTCCTTCAACTGGGCTAATGATAGTTGAGATCGTCAAACGTGGATTGGCCACTCCCGGATATCCAAGTCCCTCCAACTCGCAAAGGGGGTTTTTGAAGCAAACTTTCAATCGTTTATCGAAAACTGTCTGGGCTTCGTAAATCGCCTCAAGTGCCTGTATATCGGAGGGTTCAGGAGCCTTCAAAGGGTCAAGGTGTTTGGTATAGTATGCACTCAACTGGCTGGTTAACAGATGCTTTCCTCCTCTTTCCCCTTGTTCATGCCATTCCTCCTCTGGGCCACCTGAATAATCGCTCAGTCCCCGATGAGCTGGGACTTCATCAATCTTGATCAGACCCTTAAATGGATCCTCTTCAAGAGGCACAGCACCTTCTGGCAATAATTGCGGTTGTGCAATCCCACTTATCGGCGCGGTTTTTTTCGCCGGATCAAGCAGGTATGCATTTACTGTGAGTAAGCTTGACATGTCTTTCTTCAGATAATCCATCAGATTTTCTGGCCAGAGCGAGAATCCCTTACAGGTTCCATCACCTGTTGTTGGCTCTTTCGCCTCAGTTTTGTCGAGCAATTTCACATCCGAGTTGTCTGGTCTGGCTTTCAGGGTATCACAGGCTGCGGTTTTCGATATTTGATATGATTGAAGGAGTTCGTCGGGATTTTTTGGCTCTAATTGCAGCCGGACACCTACCCCCTGATCAGGACTCCAATCTAGGGTCGGGATCAAATGTGCGACATGATGTATCTCGTCACCCGAAACGTTGAGCCAGACATCGAGTGAAGGCAGGAGTTCATGCCAGCTATAAGGCAACTCTTTATCCTGGTCGTTTTCAAATGCACGCCCCAGCTCCTCGATGCAGGACCATAGGGCAAGGGGGATCTCGTAGGTGGAAAAATCTTTCTGACGTGTCAAAAAATAACTAAGCCCGATGATAGCAGATGTCTTCCCGCTATTATTTGCGCCTACAAAAAGGGTAGTCTTATCTGAAAAATCAATCCGGATCTTAGCCAACCTTCGAAAATTTTGAATCTCCACAAAATCTATTCTCATTGCACACCTGTCTCCAAATTTTTTATTTTGGATTCATTCTCAGATAATGGGGTACCCCAAGGTATTCTGTTGGTATCGTTATAAGTATTCCGGATCGGAATTTACCTTATAAAGTATATCCAATAAAATCAAGCTTGATAGATCACACTGGAATTATGCTGGGCTTTCATTGTCATACCCGATTTTTTCCGTGAGTACCTTATCCCATTCAGGATCCCCTTCAGATACCCCTTAAAATCCCTGACAGTCCCGTAATACACCTTCTTGAACGGCGTCCTTTAATTCTCCCAGGACCCTTTCTGGATCTCCTTGACATGGAACACAATTATCTTGGCGTCCCAGTCAAGGCCATATTCGGCCACAAGAATAGCGGGGATTGTTGGGTATGGTTTCAGGAAGGTTTTCACATAGACATTCTTGCGCAGGTTACGATATTTCACCGGAACATCATCTGATTCAGAGTACACCTTGACACCATCCAGGGGATCCGGCCTATCGACGAGAACTGGACCGAGTACACCCTGGTGCGCACCTTTGCCGGAGTTATGGTCAATTGTTGTGTATGAAGAATTTAGGCGGCGATCCTTTTATCTTCAATACCATTGACAAACTTTACTCCTTTTATAATCTCAGCCAACCGCTCGGGATGATGCAAGCGTATCCATCTTTTTTGTGCACATTGGCACAATTTAAAAGCCATTGTCATTACCGTGTTCGCAGAAAAGCAGCCTCTGACCTTGTTCGTTCGCAGGCGTACAGTGGCAAAGGTTGATTCAATAGGGTTTGTTGTCCGGATGTGCCGCCAATGTTCCGCCGGAAAATCAAAAAAGGTCAGCAAAGAGGAACGATCCTTTTCCAGACACTGAGCGGCTTTCGGGTATTTTGCTTCATACGCATTAACAAAACCATTAAAGTGCCGTTCTGCCTCATTCTTGTTATCAGCCTGCCAAATCTGGTGCAGGTGGGACTTTGCCTTTGGTTGAAGGCTTTTCGGTAATTTGTTCAAGATATCAGCAGTCTTGTGAACCCAACATCTTTGACAGCGGGCATCTGGAAACACCTTGTCCATGGCCTTCCAGAAGCCGAGGGCACCGTCGCCTATGGCAAGCTGTGGACCATTAGTAACCCCTCTTGATTTCAGGTCCAACAGCAGTTGGGACCAGGACAGCTCGCTTTCACGAAATCCGCCTTCTATGGCAACCAGCTCTTTTTCGCCATCGACGGTTGCGCCCACAATCACCAGAAGGCAATGTTTATCGTCCATGCGCACATTGCAGTAAACCCCATCGGCCCAAAAATAGACGTATCGTTTGCCTGACAGGCTGCGCTTTTGCCATTGCTCATATTCCTGCTGCCAAACGGTCTTGAGTCTGCCGATCGTTGGCGCGGACAATCCCGGTGCATCTTTGCCGACCAGTGCTGCCAAGGCATCACTAAAATCACCGGTTGAAACGCCTTTCAGATACAGCCAAGGCAGCAACTGTTCCATGCTCCGGGTTTTACGCAGGTACGGCGGCAAGATGGCAGAACTAAAATGTATTTTCTTTGATGCGTTCTGATGTCGATCTCTTATTCGCGGCGCTTTAACGGAAACTGGCCCAATGCCAGTTTGAATTTGACGTTCGGGTAAATACCCATTGCGAACGATCCTTTGAAGACCCATCTGATCCCGCAGGTCTTTGTATTGATTGATATAAAGTTCTAATTCGATTTCCAGGGCCTGCGATATCAAGCTTCTGGCTCCTTGGCGCAAAATCTCAGAAATGGGGTCGTCAACAAAGGTGTCTGGTTTTTTAATCGCGATTACGTTATCTTTGCTCATGGTGTGTGTATCCTTTCCATTTCGGTGGGCCGGTTAATTGCCTCGGAAACAATCAACCGGTGGATACACCACCTATCTCCTTAAACACAACTTTCGATCATATCTCCGCCTTTGCCGACCCCGCCGACAACAAGGTGCGTTACAAGGCCGTGAGGACCGGGACGCCCTTAATCTATCCCCGCATCCACTCGCTGGGCGCAACCTTGAGCTAAGGAGACCTGCCATGATTGTTCTTTGTGAAACGACATCCAGGGAAAAAGTAACGCGCACTTGTATTGCTAATCCACAATCGCCTTTAACAATGCATCCCTGGCGTCAGAATAAAATTGTATATCGATTTTTGTTGCCATATCATCTGAAAGGTCAAACAGCTGGCGCCTGCAGGCAACAGGCATAAGCAGCGCCGAGGCACCTTTTTCTACAGCTATCTCTGCGAGAACTACAGGATTGTGAATAGGTTCTATAGAGCCACCAAGATTGATTTCGCCAACAATGATGAGACCTCCGCGCACGCTTTTTTTCAAAAGCGCTGTGCAAAGGGCAATTAAAACAGCCACACCTAGTTTGGCACCCGCTTTTGAGGCATCAAAGGCACGGAGCTGAGCCGTAAATTCATGATGGCGAGGATCTTTATCGCCTACTAACTGCATTGACCGGGAATACAAATTTTGTTCTGCATATGCCATGCTTTCTTTAAAGGCCGGGGGTACGGGTTTATTGAGAATCTTGACACCTGATCCCGGCCCTTCATTGATTTCAATGCGATAAAGCCCTGGGTGATCTTCAGCACCCCCCGGACTAATACTCCAAACTTGTCCTGGCTCCAAGGGATCCCCACCGATACTGTTCTCGCTTCGCATTTCAGGCGTGGAGACAAATTTTTCGACCCCATCGGCGCCCATGACGTAGCTGAAATGCGTATTGCGGAATTCAGCGGCCCCGATCCGCTTCTGCTGTTCTTTTACCCGCCGTCTTGATTCCATGGCGATTCTAACGGCCCATTCCAGATCTTCGTCTGGCACCTCACCATTGCCAGGATAAAGTAGTTTGAGAAGTCCGCTGACGGTTTTGTTGACCGCATTTGTATCGCGCCCAGATAATGCTCCGCCAAAAAAGACCCGATTTTGCAATACGCTTATTCGACTCTGATTTCGGAGTTGGCTCCAGCATTCGGATAGGAAATCGCTAACCAGGCCAAAATGGTTGGTCAGAAATTCCTTGCTGATCTTTGGCACATCCCATCCGGGCAAAAAACCATGGATGCGATCCATGAAGGCCGTATCGTCTTTCATTTCCGGTGGCATGGGACCGAACAGGTGGCCGATCCTCTGCTGATGTTCAACATCGACCTCAAAGTTGCCCACCAGCACAATGCTCCCGTCTGCACGAATGCTTTCTTTCCCTCGGCTGAACTCGCCGGATTCCATGTAGCCCTTCATGATGTTCACGCCGTCTTTTTGATCGAAGGATATGCCAGATACTTCATCAAAACAGACCACATCATATTGACAAACTAAACCGCGTTGCCCGTTTGCGTTGTTAACGAACATGCGGGCGACCGTTGCCTTTCCACCAGAAATTAAATGCGCGTAGGGCGACACCTGCTGGAAAAGATGACTTTTGCCGGTTCCGCGTGGACCAAGTTCCACAAGGTTATAATTGCGTTCGACAAATGGAACCATACGCAGCATGAAGGCACTCTTTTGCCGCGGAGATAAGCCACTGGGTTCAATGCCAATGGAACGAAAAAGGAGGTCTTTCCACTCATCGGTCGAGAACTGCTTGCGGGCTTCAGCCATCGTATCCAACACATCGCGCTTGGAAAGCTGGATTCCCCGGAGTGAATCAACGCCAAAGGGGCGTCCTTTGCTTTCTTGGGCAATGGCGGCATCGTAACCGAGACTGATCTCAGCGTAAAATCCGCCTGTCAGCATCCGCTCATTGCTATTGACCAGTTCCGGACTGATGCGGACATCGTTCAGGCGCAAGCTGGGCAGGGTTGCCACATAAGAATCCGTTTTGGCATCCAGCCGGGCGGTAATCAGGTCAATGATTTTAACTTCACCATTCTCCCTGGCCCTTGCCTTAAACAACTCCTCCTCACCTGCTTTGACCGTTTTCGATTTGAGTTGGCGCTGAACGATCTCCAGTCCTTCTTCGATCTCCTCCTGGTCGATGCTGGCGCAATAACGGCCGAGTAAAAACTCAACAACGTAGGTTGGCACCGGGAATTGGCGGCTGAACGTCCGGACCAGATCCTTGCGGACCAGAAACCCATCAAGCGAAGCGGCTGCTTGCACATCAATATGATCCAAGTCAATCATGGTTTTTCCCCACCTATGATCGTATTAATCTGAGCCATTAATGCGCCGGCGGCGTCAAGTATAACCAATGTAGCATTTCGCCCCTCCATATCTTCATCCTCGACTACAACTGAAACCGTTCCATTATCTTTAAAAGCTTTGATACCAACAGCCACACTCGACGAAGAATTACCTGGTTGCGTGCGAATATCAAGTCTTAAACCCGAGAATTCGCCATCCACGGCGACCGTGCAACGTAATCCCTTCCAGACCACATCAGTGAATTCAACGTGTAAAGCGCTGCCTCCAGATGTCCTTTTTGAAACTTTCAATTGAAGCGTCAGACATTCCTGCAGGCTTAAGCCGCCATGCGCGTATTCTTCGCCCTTTTTAAAGCAGCTTATACCGTCTGCCAGCGCAAAATGCTGGTCCGGATTCCAGAACCAAGGATATAGACGTTCATCGGTTGAAGCACCAGGCTTCAAAGAAGCACAGCGTCCCCACTTGGTATCGGCAAGGGGACTGGGTAGTTGGATATCCGGAAGCCCTAAGGGAAGCAGTAACCATCCGTGATCGGTTACGACCCAAACGCATTTCCAGCCGGCAGAGAGTAGAGCAGCTACGCGGTCCCGAACCTCCGCGAGCAAATGGTCAATTTGTTTGGCCAGTTTCCAGCCCCGATCATGGCCTTCATGATCGATGTCGCCAAACTCACACCACCCCTTACCCTGTGGATCGCCGTTCTCATGCTTTGCGAGGATTTGGAATCCATTTTCTTCGATAGCTTTATGCAGCTGATAAGCGCTGAACAGTTCAAAATTGTAACCTTGCGGTTCTTCAGCAATACGGCTTGAACCGCCAATGGGCGCCACGGCAGGTTTGCCAGTCCCGGTCACGGATGGGAGCGGACACCACAGGGCTTCCTCTACAACATCTAACCCTAAGAACTCCAGCATTTCAGAGGTTCGTTTACCCATATCAAATCGAAGACCATCAACGAATAAGATGCATTCGCCGGAACTCACGGATATCGTCTTCGCGAAAAAGCTGGTCCCTCCTGGGTATGAAGCACCGTTGACAATTTTTTGTAGATGACGCGATGACTCTTCTGCCCATGTCAGATAAACCGACCGTATGGCAGCTGAAATCGCTTCAAAATCAGCATTGCTTTCAACATACGCCAAAGCCTTCATAACGGCATCGTCAGCTTTCCATCCAAAACTGCAATACCCGGCGGCAAGATCATCACACGTGCCTGCGGAGAGATTTGTTTGGGTGACTTCAGCCAATACGGACAGGTGCTCTAATGCGCACGCCAGAGGTGCTTCACATAGCTCAACCCAAACCAGTTTACGCCTATGGGCATGCTGTTTTTCCAATTCCAACAGCTTTTTTCTGGCCTCGTGGGCGGGGACATTCGAGAGACCTTGAAGGTCTGCACAAAGCTGTTTTTCACGCCCCTCGTTCCATTGCGGCCAGCCATCGAAAGGGCCATCACCCATATGCCAAAGAATATTGTCGATAGGCGGCGAACACTTACGAATTTGGACAGGGACATTCGGATAACGCTTGGGTGCCTCGCAAAAGCGTTCCCATACCGCGCGCCAGGGGCCCTCATGGTTAGCCAATTTGGCTGCCCCCGCAAGCACGCCCTCTTTCTGCGGGTTAAACGCAAGTTGTGACTTGCATACCTCGACGAAGGCTTTCCATTCATTCTCGCCCCTGCTATCCCGGAAGGCATCCCCCTGGTTGAGCCATTGCAACAGATCTCTTATGGGGTCGCCGCCGGTCAGCAGGGTGTTGAAATAGTCTTTGTCCAGACGTTTTCCCTTGAGAAGCGCCACCTCCTCATCAAGCAATCGGTATAGTGCCAACTGCATCGCATTCTTGGCGGCATTATCCTGGGCTACATCCAAACCCAGCCCACCCTGATCTGACTTGAGATAAGCCAGAATGGTCCAATCTTTGGCATTGATCTGCGACCAGATCACACCCCGGTACTGCAGTTCGGCCAGCGGTTTCAGATTGTCCGGACAGCTTTCGATGGCCCGCAGATCCTGGCGACTGACACCGGGCAAGCAGAATATAGGAGTGCGGTCTCTCGGCAGTGACACGTCTTGCACACCCCCCGCGATGACACAACGAAGCCAAATAGCTGGTCCCGTGCGCTTATCGGGAGCATAGTTACCCAGTATCAACAATTCAGGCAACTCTGCCTGAAGGACTGGAATGGCGGCCTCCCATTGACGGTCACGGTCCGGCCACAGGATGCATGCCGGGGCTACCTGAACTTCCGGATTGAAGACGGCGGCATCGCGAACGGCCTTAACGAGGTGTTCCATCACCCTCATATGTCGAATCCTCTTATTGATTTTTCATGAATATCGTTCTTTATTTTCCTGGCAATGCTTTCGCACCAAATCGATCCATCGTTCATACCAATGCCAAACTTTTCCAGCCACCATGGTACCGAAACCATTAACAGGATTCTTTGCGTCCATCGATTGCCAGAGCTGGGTATGGTTATGGATTGAAAAGGTGGGATAGCCTTCTGCTTTCATCAAATCTACGACCTGCATTGGCAAATATTTCTTCTTTTCAGTTTCTTTTATTACGGCGTACTCTCTATTTACAGCTTCCGCCAGAGGTGAATCGCTCTTTACAAATTCGATCACACGATCCGCCTGCCCTTTTCGGTTGGCAGTTTTGGCAACAAACAGAATCCGGTAGGCATAATGCGGATGGGAAAACTCATCGTCGGATAATTTAGCGTCAAAATCCTTGATATAGCCTTGGATATTCTTTGGAAGATCGCGATGCTCTTCCAGAAGTTCTTTTTGCTCTGTCGAAATTGTCGAAAACTGAAGGCTGAATGAAAGGTGCTTTTCAATTCCTTTGCCTACTCCAAACAATTTCTTGATGTACGCGTTAAAGTTCAGGCAGCACGCTTGGAAACGGGCGCTCAGAATATCGTCTATCCGAGTCGTCATTTGATGCTCGATCTCATGACGTAACCCAATGAGGAAGCGAAGATTATTGGCCGTATCTTTGTCAATTGGGGATTTGGGATCATTAAGGCAACGCTCGAGTTCCCAATACTTGCAGGCCCCATGTTTTGTTCTATCGAATTCACGCCGTTTGCCGTTCAGCTGGCAATAGCGATATTCAATTTTTTGATCGCGAAAATATGCATGAAGAAGATAAGTCCAGGCGATGATCATTAGAACCACATAGGATTCCGACTTAAAGCTAATGTTTGGGTTGTTGAAAATCTGGACGGCGGCAAGGGTCGCCTCCCGCGATTTTTTAAGAAGCTCGCTCTTGATGGAACCGACACGTCGAATCCTCTTGCTCATTGTGGTGCCTCCAGATGATCAAGCTCTCTCATGCGATACCTCCTGGAGTTTGAACAGAACTTTCACTTGTTCGATTAGCTTATTGGTTCTGGCATCGATTTGGGCTAAGCTCCAAGTTTGCACAGCTGCAAGATCCTCGTTGAGCTTAAGGCCGTTTTTATAACCCACCGCACGGCCCTGCCGGTCGGTTCGGTCCCGCTTTTCGACAAAGCTCTTGTTACCTAACGCGCTGTTGAATCCGGAGATGGTCAGATTCCCCAATTTGTGGACATGGGTCTGCTGAGCTTCCTTGGCTTTTTGCTGGTCTCCAGTGGCGACCATGGCAACCCAGGACGGAGGAATGTTTTCACCCTGAGGGAAAATGTGCTCAATCGTCCAAACGAACTGTTTGTGCTCGAAGCGCCAGAGATCGAGCCTGGTCTCCTTGGTCATGGCTTGTTCAGCCAAGGCGCACAGAATGAATCGTGTGACACCGGAGTTTTCTTCGTAAATTGGCCCTTCCAACTTGCGCTGGAACACATCATCGGAGGCAGAGATTGCTATAATTTGATTTCGGATGGTCTGTGGGATTGCAGAGCCGGCCAGGCCATTCAGCTTGTCGATGATCGTCATGAACAGCCGGGTCAGATCCCGGGTAGGCGGTGTGTCTGTGAGATTACGGCGAACGAAGAAGCAAACCAGCAGAGAGACAATTGCCGTGAGATGGTCGTTATCCAGTTGCAACTCGTCCTTACGTACCAGAAGGTAAAGCAACAGTAGGTATGATGGCGCTCCTTGGATTCGTTCTAAATCCTTGAGTGGTTTTTCGATCCCATTTAGGGCATCGTCCTGGTTGCGCGAGAGTATCAGCGAGTACAGTCGACCAGCGGCGCTAATTTTCTGCAAGCAATCCTTAGCATCATGGTTGATGAACTTTTCATAGATTTGGATCAGGTTCGAGCGGGTAGCAACAGGAACCTGGTGCACCGCTTTCAATTCATCCTTGAAAGCGTTGTAGTACTGACGGAAAAAACGCTCCTGAATGGCGTAATCATCTCCCAGATAGCCAAGGAGACGATTCCAATGGCCAAAGTATTGGTCGACCTTGCCCGGTTCAATGGCTTCTAGTCGTGCCAGCAATTTGTTTTTGATTAAATCGATGGCCGTGAGCGGCATGCCACGGTTGTTTAACGATTCAAACAAGGTATACGCATCGGCATGACTCGCCACCTCGATCTTGACCAGGGACGCGTGGCTTACCTTGTCGAGAAACTCCATAATGGTTCCGATCCGATGCCCCAGATCGTCAATCATCTCATTAATACGGCCCTGAAAGTATCGATAGGTTCGAAATATTTTCCGATTCCCGGCATAAGCGGGTGCATCACACTCGCCGATAATGCCTATCTCAGCCAAAATGGCCCGGTAATCATTCTGGTTGTTGTTCTGAATTTGCGGAATCACACGGATCTGCTCGTCACCTTTTTTCAGGACCAACTTACGCTTCAAGTTGATCAGTTCGACCCGCTGTTCATCGTCCAGTTCGGACTCATGGCTTTTGAGAGCGCGGTAGACCGCAGCAAAGAGCAGCGATAGCGTGGTCAGGCGCTGCTGGCCATCGACCAGTTCAAGTTTTTGTACTGCCAAGGCATCGGTCGATTGGTTGATACAGATGATGGAGCCAAGAAAATATCCCAAATTATTCTCCACAACATCGTCGAATAGATTCTCCCACTGGTTTTTCCCCCAAGAATATTCTCTTTGATAGCGCGGAATGGCAAAGACCACATCTGCCTCTATATCAAAGAGCTGAGAAATCGGATAATTGTTTACCGACTTAATCATTTATCTGATCTCCTCACGATAGTTCCTGCAAGAGGTCGCCGCGCCGGAAGGTCGCCGCCAACCGCTGCAAAGATGGCGTTTGGTCGCAATATAATCTTTTTACCGCCGCATCTATGTCCGTGACCGCACGTGAAAAATATACTTCTTCATTCTGATCAAGTTTGGATTTAGCTTCGGCGAATTTGCGATGATCCAATTGTGCGAGAGACATGCCAAGGTCTTTTAGAAGGTATCGGCCCATTAACATTGCCGCAAAGCAAGATGCGTAGGCAATGAAATCCGGCGCACCCGCAGGCGGGCGCCTGCGCTTGTTTTCCGCGAATCGGAACAGCAAGGTGGCGATGACCACCTGCGTTGCATTCAAGTCATCACTAAAAATAAGATCATAGAGCTTACCAAAATGTTCCCGGCCATAGAATTTTCCCTGATGTGGCCGTTCTCTCCATGCGGACAACACCGCCTCCGCTGCGGTGGCGCTGCTAATGTCGGTTGTCTTGAGTGATGCTTCACTACGATGGCGGTGGTAGGTAAAGCCAAGTTCCCGGATGGCCGTTTCCAGACTTTTTTGCTTTGAATCGTTCGAGCGCAGGTCACGCAGGTCCACCGGGTTCTGGCTGTTGGTCGCATAGGTGATACTGCGAACCAGATCCGCCGCGTCGCTTGGCAACTGGTAGAGACGGACGAGAACAAACGCCTTCTCCAAGCCTGCATCCGCGCCGGCAAGCGCGGCCAAAGTCGCCTGGATCGTCTTGCAGGTCTGGCCACCGTTGATGATCTGAAGCCCCTCAACGCGGACTTGGAAGTTTTCGCCCTGCAGCGCGTTATAGGTGAATTTCCGGCAAAGCAGCGTGATGCCGTTATTATAGAAATAGAAATTCTCGCGTTCGGCTTCGGTCCTGAGGGTATAATCGATTCCCTGGTTCACCCGGTTTCCCTGCAACCCGAGAAAACGGCGGACGTTTCGTTCTAAGAGAAGGTCACCATGACGATTAAACAGCACCTCGATCTCTCGTACCGGAATTTTGCCGATAAGTACGCGGCAATAATCCAAGTCCTCGACGATGGCCTTGCCTGCTAAGCGCAAGGTGTCATCCACCTGCCGTGTTGCCTGCATCAAGCGGACGATATCGTCATGATTGACATGCTCCCATCCGACCTGGTCGCTGGGCAGTCCCGCACCGTCAATGATCTGTTGCGCCGCATCCTTCCATTTGAGACCGTTGTTGCACAGCACAACGCGAACGCGGGGTATGTGGCCATCACGCACCAGCGAGCGGATCTCCTCGATGCGCGCGGTTAGCTGCCTATTCGTGGTGACGACGGCATCCGGGTCGAAGAGGTATCTTATCGCCTGAACAACTTTTTCCACGCCGCCCTGCGGAAAGTTCGCATTACCCGCCAGATCCTTTTTGTATTTCCCCTGGAACAACGTCACGGTGAACTCACTGTCCTCAACGTCGCCGATATGGACTGCATCCACACCGAAGTCGTTGCCGCCCTCGGTCATACAATCCAGGGCCTCCTCATCGGGCAGGTCGAGTACGGTTTTGACAGCCAGGAACACGAAGGCCGTGGAACGCTGTTTATCTTCATCGTTCCTGATGTTCAGGCGCGTTTCAAACTCTCGTGCAAGGTCCTCGGCCAGCTGTCGCACGCGTTGATCGATGATGCCGACGTTGATGCTCATGAGAAGACTCCTTCTGTTTCATCCGTGCTCTGACGCGCGCGGCGTTTGATATCCAAAGTGTAGTGGCAGTCATTGAATCGTTCGCCGGTGAATTCCGAGCCGCCCTCGAAGTCCACTTTGCCGTCCCAGCCCCAGAACCAGGGATACTCACGGATGGGGCGCTTGGGCTCCTTGCCCCGGTCCTTGGTCCACTTGATTTTGGGTGTCACGCGCAGAACCCCGGCGCCCTTCGTCTTTATGTCGGGAACGCTTAAGAACGGTCGGATGTTCAACCGTACGCCGTCGTTCAAGTCCGGTTCCCAGCCGATGGGCTGTTTGCGAAGCGGTTTCCAGCGCACGAAAATATCGTACGGTGATTCTCCTTCGAGGATCAGCTCCAGGCGTTTCTTGAGGGCGTCGGCGGCTTGCAAGCGTTCCTGTGCGCCATCGACTCCGCTGGCGATGTCGTTCTTCTGCCGGCTGATCCAGTCGCCCAGATAAGTGAAGATCAGGGTCTCCAAGTTCTTGCGGTCGAGCTTGTGATAATTCACAAGGGCGGAAAAACCACCACGCAGGCCGTCCCAAATTTGCCAGATGAAGGGACGCTGGTGGAACAGGTCGCAGTGCTGGGCAAAAAAACCTTCGCGAAGCCAGGTCTCCAAGTGCTTGCCGGCAAAGCCGGCATCTTTCAAAAGGGCGCTAAGAACATCGGTATGCCACTCTTTGCCGTAGGCCTTGACGAGCATGTTAAGCAGGCGGTCGGCGGCCGATGCCTCGCCGCGCACGGGCGGAATACATATGATGCCGTCCTTGTCAGCAAAGGAGAACAATTCATCACAACGCTGGACCAGTTCCCGCGCTCGTTGACTGAGGCGCATTTTCTCATCTAACTCAGCGGGCCAACGAAAACCCAGGAGCCGCGCGACAGCCACTTGAAGGGGCGCGGTAGAATGTTCCGGGCGACCGTGAAAAAGCCATTGGGTGGGGTCATCGCTTTCGGGTTCAGGTAGACCGTTGGGATACTTCTCAGCAGCGATTTTTTGCCAGTTGGCTATGTCAAATGGAATTTTAACCAGTGTAGCATTGGTGACGTTCAATTTCTGGTCAATCTTTCGAACCGCTTTTTCATAATCAGGAGAGGAACAGAAACACCAGATTGCAGGAAGGTGAATAGACTCACGGGGGACTATAACTGCTACGTTCTGATGATAGAAATTCCCCAGATAGTAATATGGGAACAATCGACCCATTCTATGCATAGCGACGCCATTTTTCCCAACAGCTTCGATGCCCTGTATTCTAGCGCCCTTGGCAAGGTGTAAATCCCCTTTCCCAGATGCCCATCGAATCATCCACGATTGTCCAGCAAATTCAGAAAATTCATCTGGGGTTGCTTGCATCGGTTCCCACAGTTTCGAACCACCCCATTCAACCTCCCAAAAACCTACGATGTAATATGGATCATCTCCCGTTTGAATCCCTACCAAACACTTGGCGAAGGAGCTCAGAAGTGGAAGGTTTGACCTTTTCTCAACCGTCACTCTTGCATCCGGATTCTTAAGTTGCTCATCCTGCAACACGAGCACAATCTCTGCAGATTTCGCCTTTCGCAACATAGCCGCTTTTTCTTCAGGCTCCTTTGTTGCCGATACATCGATTCCAGCCATGGTGTGAGCATCATCTGGTATATTCGCAGTTATCATCGGCAAGGCCACGTTCACAACATGGCCGGAGATAGTCTCAAAGGCACCCGGCCCCAATCGCGCCACCACATTCCAAGATCGATTTTCAAGCAACATCTGGCGTAACTTGGTATAGGTGGTTAAAAAGAGCCAGTTCTGTGGGGTCACCAGGACTGTGGTCCCACCCTTGGCGCAAAACTCCAGGCAACGCAAAACAAAGGCAGTCGCCAAGTCAGCCTTTCCCAGGGGGTAATGAGTTTCAAGATGCCCTTTGAGCACCTCGTCCTGCTTGCCTCGTCCGAGGTAGGGCACATTCGTCGCCACCAGTGTAAACCGGCCGGTCAGGAGTTCCGCAGCCTTTGCCACACCCTGTGCGGTGACACCCATTTCGGAGCGCTCTGTCACCGTCTTTGCCTCCCCAGCCAATGCCGCGGTCAAGGCGCGATGCAGATTCGCCATGCCCTTCTCGTCCAGCAGACCGCTGCCCAGGAACCGGTGGGGATTGATCAGGCTGCCCAGGGTGGGTGCCTTGCTGAAGAGGTCGTAGAGCTGGCCGAAATAAAAACGCAAGTTGGAGACGATCGGCTGCCCGGCGAGAATGTCCATCCATTGCTCGCGCGAGCTGCCAACGGAAATTCCGGTACAGGCGATATGGGGCGCCGGCAATTGGCGATAGCCCGCAAGCCGCCAGGCCGTCAGCGCGAGGTTGAAGGCAGCGATTTCGGTGCAGCGTCTGTCGATCTCCAGGCCGTAAAGATTGTCACGCAACACCTCTTCGGCCGCCCCCTGGACCGACATTCTCTCATCCGCCATGCGCATAGCGACCAGCATCAAAAAGGCGACCACCAGGAAGTGTCCGGACCCGCAACAAGGGTCAAGCATTTTGAATTCGTCCAGCTTTTCAGGCCAGCCGTTGAAGGCACCTGCGGCAGGCGCCCATGCGCCGTTTTCTTGCTTTACAAAACGCAGATAATCGAGCGGCATGCCGGGCAGGGATGCCTTCCTGCGCAGTTCCGCTTCGTTCTTGGCGTTCCTTAGGTCGGCTTCCGTCAGCCGTCGCGCAGCCCACCACGCCCCGAGCGAGTTATCCAGAAGAAATGCCACCATGTAAGACTCGGTAAAGAGCTGGGTCACAATGGGGAGTTCGCGTGCGCCGATCTTCACCTCGGAGGCATTGACCTCGTCTTTTTTCTTGGCCTGCCAAAACTGGTAGACCCAGCCCAGGGCGTCGGAGGCCTGGAACACTTCGCGGGGAAGTTCGGATAGCAACAGCTCCAGTTTCTGCTGATGCTCGGGCGGCAGCGCTAATTGAAAGACCGGTGAATCCGGTCGGAAAATCTCCGGCAACATGCGGGCGGCGAAACGTGAGGCCAGTTCCCAACCATTTTTTTCCCCCTCATCGGCAGCCAGGTCCTCGCACTCTTCCAAGCTTACAGCCACTGGATCATCCGGGTCCGGGTACATGAGCAGGTCGTTTTCAGCCAAAAAGCGGGCGAACAGCATCCGGTGCCAATGCTCGTAGGCCACCTCTTCCATTAGACGGTCCATGGTCTGGATCTTACGGCCGTTGAGAGAATCCCCGAGTTGGCGCCCATGTACGCGCAGTTTGCGGCGTAGCTCCCGTTCCTGGTTGCTCAAATGCGCGAACGGGGCGGCTTCGCCAACACCGAGTTGCTCCAACGAAGCGCGGGCAGCGCCCTCGGCGATGTCACGCGCATCCTTGATGGTGCGTTCGAGTCGGTTTCTGATTGGTTTATCCAGTGGTTTCATATTCCTGCTCTATCCTCATTGGCATAGTTTGGCGGGCAACATTTTGGGGCCGATAAAAACCCTCTTGGCCCGGTGTTGGCCCAAGTACCAATGGTTGAGCCATTACCTTTTCTTGCGTCCGGCCCCTTGCCAACCAGCATTACCTGGCCTTATCGCAATGTTCCATCATCGGCTTTGCCGAGTTCCTGGTCTTCCAGGTCATGGCCGTCCTGTGTTTCAGCGCTGGCAATAACGCCTCTATATTTGCAGCAGTTCTTATCGTTATTCCCGGCTTCTGCGAATCATCGGATCGAAACCGGACCGTTTTGTAGCGCATCCTTAAGCTGCTGTTTCACCTCTTCCGCCCAGGTGTCGATTTCATCCAATGATTTCAGTGTGCGGCGCGGTACCGCAATAAACTGAATTTCGGGCTCGCACAGTTCGGCGGCGCTACTGGCGACATTGTCGAAACGGGCGGGCAAGGCTGCCACGCGGTCGGCAAACATCGACAATGTACAGCTGTCAAGGGTAGCAACGACTTCATTGGTGTTTTGCACCTCGATTGTTGGCCGATCGGTGAGGGTCAATCTTTGCTCTGAAAGTAATTGATTTCGCTGCTCCGGCTCAAGCTGTTGCCAGTTTGAATCTTCTCGTAAACGTTTCATGCCGTTTTCATGGCGCAACTGATATTCCTTGTCGAGCCGGTTAAGCTCATCCCGCAGCAGTTGCGCGAGGTTGGCGATCAGCGGCACGATGAGATCGGGGTCTTCGAGCAACTGACGCTGCTGCTCGATCGTCTTGACCTGGGCCAGGATCACCTCGGCGTCCTGGATGACAGCGGCATGCGCCATCAGGCGTTTCAGTACGGTCCAGTTCGGCCAACGCTTGGTGATGCGTTCAGCGAGATCGGACCACGTTTCGATGCTGTTTCCCAGTTCCTCGCGCCGGTTGTACAGGGAGAGCAGTTGCTCGTTGCCTGCTGTCAGCCGGATCTCATCCAGAAATACGGTATCGGGCCGCGCCGGTTTCGGGGCTTCACCACCCGCTTGATCGGCCAGCGCCATCATCTTTTGCAGGAACTGGGGAACATAGGTCAGCTCTTCCCCCTGCTTGGCTGTCAGGCCATATTTTTGCAGAAGCTTGCGGACCTGAATGCGTTGCGCGGTGGTGACGGTGGCGGATTCCACCTTGAACATCATCTTGCCGATAGATTTGCGCTCCAGCTCCTTCGGGTCCATGATTTGTCCACGCTCGTCCTGGGCGCGAATTAACCCAGCCACCAGCAAGACTTGCAGTCCGCCATCGACCGCATCACGGGACCACCCATAGGGGGTGGCTTCAAATTGCGTGCGGATGTCCGCGCCTTTTTTACCCCCAGCAATGAAACCGAGAATGGCTTTGCACACCGGATTCTTGGCAGGCTCACCTTCGTCGCCCACTGCTTTCAAGGCATCGGGAGCGCCTTTTTGGGCTTTTTCGTAAGCCTTGGCCCAGCCGATATGATCGGCGGTGTGGAATTGAGGGTAGAGCCGTTGCAGGGAGTTGTTTGCTGCTTCGAGTGCCATTTCCTGAAGATTATTGCCAAAAATCTCATTGCCACCGCCTTGGAATACGCGGGCTCCGGAGAAGGCTTCTTCGAGCAGTTCGCGAATTTTTCCTTCGGCGGTCTGTTTGGTGGTCTCCATGGCCGCGCGGGCTTCGGTACCTTCCGGCGTATTGGGAACGCCGCGTTTGTCGAGGGTGGCGCTGGCGGCCTTGTAATAGATCAGGTGATAGCGCAGGTCATCGGCCGAGCGCTTGGGGATGAACACAAAAACGGTCGGCGACTGGTTGCCAGCCTGACGGGCATCGGCCCGCACCGAGTTTTCATCGATGCTCCACCCGTCGCGAACCCAAACGCAGATACGCTGGCCGGCATCTGGTGGAAGCTGGGCATCAAAAACCGGGTAGATGTCGCGGGTAACCTTCGAATTGCCCTGGGTCAGCGAGAGCTTGCGTACCATTTCGCCAAATTTTTTACGGATACGGTCGTCGCGTTCGGCCTCGATCCGGTGTGCTTCATTGGAAAGTGCGGAGTGCTGGCTCAGAAACTCATCGCTCCAGGCAGCACTTTCCTCGGTCTGAATACGGTACTCGTCGCCGACCTTCATCAACAGTTCACATTTATCGAGCAGACCAGGCAACTTGCTGCGCAGCGCGCTGGATCCTTGGGAAAGATTCGCGACCAGAAGATCGCCCAGCGTATCGATGGTGGCGCGGATGCCGATTTCATTATTGCTGCCGGCAAGCTTGTTGATGAGAAACACCAGGCCGCAGGCACGTCCCATGAGCCGTTCGTCATCCGAGCCCTTGCTCCAGCTGATGGTCTTTTCATGGACCTTGCGCGGCAGGATGCGGGATTGCAGAAGCTTGTCGGCCGAATCGAAATAGAGATAATCGGCCGGGACCACATGCCCCAGCGGCTCGTTCAGGTTGGTCTGAATCACCTTGTGGATCATGCTGAGCTGGTTGCGTAGCTGGCTGTCGGTACCGGTCTGGTCGAGCACCCGCAGGGTATTTTCCCAGAATCGACGACGAACGGGCAAAATCGGATAATCCTGAGGGAAAAAGGGGATATCGTTTTGCCGATGCCCGATGGTGGTGCCGGCCAGATGCCGCGAGATTTCCCCTAAATTGGTTTGCATCATCTGTTCGATGGGTGATTTGGCCTCCGGCCTTTTAGCCAATATGACCTGGCGGATGACGGCATCCACATCGGCATCCGAAAGTTCCACGCGGATGGTGAAACGACCTTCGAGTTTTTTCAGATTGCTGGTGCCGGTGACAGCAGTCTGGCCGGTGCCGATAAAAAGCAGTTTCCCGCCGATGTTCTTGCAACAGGCTTCAACGGCCTCTTGTACGTCCATAGAGCGCTGGGTGTCTTGGCCGATATACTGCTGCACCTCATCGAGAACGATCAGGGTGAGAGGAAATTTGTTGTCTTTGGTAAGGACCTGACGAATGGCTTTGAGCATGTCATCACTGGAAACGTCCTGAACGTAAGGGTAGAGGTTGTTAAGTGTCTCAACGCAGGATTCAGGGGCCGTGAAAAGTTTCGGCTTTGCTTGCACAAGCGCTTGGTGGAGCCCCTCGGCCACATAAAAATTGTCCAGCTCTTCATCCCAGTCGAAGCCGTTTTGCTCAACCTGGCTGCGCACCTGTTCATAGATCCCTTCACGCTTGAGCCACATAACAAAGCGGGCGACGGGATACTGTTCGGGGTGCCCGGCCGATTTGAAAATGATTCGCAAAAGCGCAAGCCGGACACTGCCGCTGGCACCGGCCCCCAATGTGCCGGAGATTGCGTGCCGGCCACCATGCCGCTTTGCTTGGGTGTTAAGTTCTTTCAGGTGATCGCGGATGTTTTGGGGAAGATTGGCAATACCGCGCGCTGTTGCGCCATCCTCGAAAACAGTATCTATCCACAACGCACGAAGCATTTTGACCAGGTGAGATTTACCTGAGCCGTAAAAACCACTGACCCACACCGCAGGCTGTTGGGCCTGGTCGATGTTCTTCAGGTAGGTTTCAAGGATATGGGCCATGCCTTTTTCATACTGGCCATCACAGACGAAGGTTTCCAACTCGTAGCGCAGCACTCCCAGCGCCTGACTGGTTCTCTCGTCGTTAACGTTTGCCACACCTTCATTGACCAGTTTGCGGGTGGCTGGATCTTTTTGGTATATGTCACGGTTTTTCATCATCAATTCGATTCCTTAAGCGTTGGCGTTCAGAATTCCTTGTCAGCAGTGATGGGCACGGCGAGGTAGTTCCAACCGTCATAACCGTCCAGCAACCTGTAATTATTGTTCTCGAAACTTCCTGGGAAAAAAATCAAAAGCCGGCCCTTAATCAACGGGGCGAGCTTTTCCACGACCTCTTTGACCTTCAAGAAACCAAATAGTGAACCCACGCCTTTTATCGCCACCACGTGGTTTTCGTCGATTTCGTTCTTCTGCAGAAAGGCTGAGAACTCATCAATAATGAAATCAAGGTACTTTGGAAGAAGTGTAGATAGCAAATGCGGCTTTTGGAAATAACTCTTGGCATATCGTTGGGAAGTCAACCAAACTGCAAAAGTGTCGGTCAAATCAAAGATAGCCCATTCGTGTCCCGATTGTCGGGTGGCGATATCGAATTCATCGATTTTTGATCGGAGCCAGCGTTCTTCGGTTTCATCGTAAACGCAAAAGATGACACGTTGAGCTGCGGCGGCATCATCTCGCCAAGGCACCGCTATGTATTTGCTGTAGGATTGTAACAGGCGTTTAACTCTGCTCACGCAGCCACTCCATTTCTTGTTCGTTAATCATGTTCGGGAATAGCACCTCGATGATATCGCCCACCCGTTTGAATACGATCCATCCTTTTCGTGAGGCCTCCTCAGCAAGCTCAACAGCTTTGTCGAATGAACAGTCGAGGAGTTTCATTAGATCCGTGTTAAATAAAGTCGAACCCCGAACGCCTTTTAGGTATCCCAAAAGGAGTGCATATGAAACGCTGCCTGGGCTCGGGATTATCCTTGTTCGAATCTTATTGGAGCGGCCGCACAGGTGGCCGGATTGGGTCCAAGTGGAGTTCAGGTTTTTAGCATTGGAGGCAAGCTTTCCTGGGCTATAGCGATCGGGGTCTTGGCCATCAAGGAATTCCTCCATGCTTCGCCGCGAAACAGCAGCACCTTCGGATAAAGGCAGAATATAGGACGCGCTGGTCCTGAGAAGGGTGTCCCGTGCATAGGCACAAATCAACGCAAGCAGGGGACGCCCGGCGGGGTCACGCTGCCAGAAAAACAGCAGTCCTCGAAAAAGAATTTTACTATTGTCAAGCGTATAGAGCTCAAGCAAAAATCGTTTGGTAATGGCTCGGTTCTTTTCCGTGCGCTTGGCGAGACAGTTCTCTTCCACGATCGCGGTGGCATATCGTTGCTTTGGAGCGTTGGTGTCGCCAATATAATCAATCAGGCGGGTCAGTTCAGTCAGCATCATCGTACGGGACACATGGGGGCTACCGAGGGGAAATGCAAATCCGAAGCGTGTCAATTTATTGTTATCCTTATCCGTCATGGTCACCCTTTGATTCCGATGCTCCGCCTTTGCGTACCCATTTATCAATTTCGTCCTTTTTGAACTTCCAAAGACGACCGTCTTTGTGGGCAGGCATGGCTTTTTCGCTGATCCATTTGTAAACCGTATCCCTCTTAACGCCGAGATAGTTTCCAATTTCATCTACGGACAGCCATCTGTCTTCCATATGAAAACTCCAGGTTTGCCGTCTTTTATACGGATCGTGGGTTTGAGGGTTCCCCTGCCATTTTCGGCCATTCAGGTAGGGTTATACAGTAGAAACTACTTGGGAATGGAACTATATGTCAATTAAAGTTTGCCAATTTAACCGATTTTACCCTATTTAAATACCTTTCCAGAGGCCGTTATTGATCCTGGATTTTAATCTCAATTTGATTGGTGATCCGTCATAGGCCCACGCTGCAAAGGGCATCTGGCCTGAATTGACAGTGACCAAAACCCGCCGGTACATGCCTGTTCCCTCCGGGACGAAAGCCTTCCAGTTGGTCAATGGGGGTTTCCAATTGTATGCAGGACCTCAAATGAAAACGGCTTAGTTTCAGGGCCATCTCAGCATTGGCTTATCGTAGCCGTAATAGAGTTTATTTTGCGTGTTGGGTATAGTGTTGGGTATTAAAAAAGGGCTTAGAGATGATTTTCTCTAAGCCCTTGTATTCTTTGGCTCCCCGAGTAGGACTTGAACCTACAGCCTAGTGGTTAACAGCCACCCGCTCTGCCGATTGAGCTATCGGGGATCGTGGCGAGGCTTAATTTGTGCCCCGTTGAAACAACGCTCTTTAATAAAACCAAGATGCGTTGTCAAGAATTTAATTGATTCGAGAGCGGTTAAACCCGTATGCCGGCTTGCACCATCGTATGTACACGGTGTTTGGATAAGTGCCCGCCACGCGAATCCCTGTAAAAAGAGCGATGGGCTTCGCGGGCCAAGTGCCAGTTGGTTGTGGTTGGTCTCGGATTGCTCTCAGTCAATGTCAAGATCGGTTAGATCCGCAACTCGGTTGGGTCCCCTTCTGTCGTTTTCAGCTTTGAGAATGCGCCAAAGCTCATCGACGGTCGTAAACGCTGTTTTGACCTCCCGTCCGATCGTCTCGACGAGCCCTACAACACCGCCTTGTCTTGTCCCTTCAAAGCGGTAGATGCGCACAATGTAGTTGGCCACGAATGAATCGGGCGCCTTTTGTTTTTCGTCCATACCGGTATTTAAGCAGAAGGCGGTTTACAGATGGGGTACGGATTGAAGGTAACTGTGGTTGCCACTGGCAACTGGAGGGCGAATCCGGCGTTCCACCCGTTTGACGACAATCGCCCTTCTCGCTGAAGACCGTGCGTCGAATACGGGCGGACACAAGGTTCGCCCTGCAGGTGAGACGGGGTACTGTGCGGGTTGGGGGCTATTTTGGAGGTCAGTCGTTCGCTGCCAGGCTGCTGGATGGTCATTTCATCAGTCATGCTTTGTTTAATCCAGTGAACAGGGTCTCGGTTGCGGGGGATGGATCGACTTTCAGGACTGTTTGCAACATCCGTTTGCATTTGGTGTAAATGGCAATGGCTTCGGCCTTGCGTCCGAGAGCGAGGCAACACTGCATGCTCCGGTAATAGAATTCTTCAGCCAGGTTGTCGACTTCCAGGCCTTTTTGGTAACATTCGATGGCCGGTTCGAACATGCCCAGGCATTCATATTGTCTGCCCAGACGCCGCACAGACTTGAGGTACTTATCGCGCAGTCGTTCACGGTAGGAGAGCGCCCAAATCTCTACGGATTCATTCAGGAATTCGTCTTTGTA
Source organism: Desulfatitalea sp. BRH_c12 (assembly GCA_000961655.1). GTDB lineage: Bacteria > Desulfobacterota > Desulfobacteria > Desulfobacterales > Desulfosarcinaceae > Desulfatitalea. The sequence goes on along the minus strand of LADR01000012.1, from coordinate 106,048 downwards.
CAGCACCAGGGCTTTTTCGATGCAGTGCGCCTGTGCATCCATGGATGGCGGTTGCTGCGGTTGGGGCTTGCTTTCAGCCTGGTCAACAAGCGTTTCAAAAGCGTGGGCATCGACCCAGCAGTAGCCGGCATCCAGCGACAGGCGCCCGTTGCGGCGCTGGATGGCTTTGTCGTTTCCCAGTAGTTGGCGCAGCCTGTGGATGCTGGTGGCCAGGGACTGCAGGGCGGCATCTCCGTCGGCCTCGGGCCAGAGTTGGTCCGCCAGACGCTCCTCGCTGGCGCCGTTCAGGCCGCAGGAGATGAGCAATGTGAGCAGGGTGATAATCTTACGCGGTGCCTTGACCGGGAACTGGAGTGGCCGGCCGTCCTTGTGCACCTCGAATCGGCCGAGCGCATAAATTTTGACGGGCCAGGGCCAGTTTTCGATGCCTGCGGGCGGTACATCCGGAACAAGGTTGAGTTTCTGAATGATCGTTCGAACATAGTCCACCTCGATGTCCGCGGTGAGCGCCGCGATGCAGAGCCGGCACATGGCATCCGGCCGCCAAAAGTAGGGCGCATGTGTGTATCCCTTCTTTTTCGCCAGAGCGAAGCCTTTGCGAAGGGCTTGGCGGGCATCGTTTTCTCTGCCGTGGCTTATAAAGAAATAGGCGTTGATGAGATGGCAGGTGTATTCGAAGCACTTACTTCCAATCTGGGAGAAAATATCTTCGGCACGGGAGAGCTGCCGAGCGGCGGCCGGATGATCGCCGGCTTCGAAATCGGTTTGGGCTGCAAGAATTCTGCTCATTGCTTCGGGGAAAGGCTTGCCGTTCTCCGCGGTGATACTAACCGCTTTGTGTGCATATGCCGCGGCACTGGGCACATTGCCTGTGATCAGGTGGTGCAGGGAGAGGATCGTGTAGTAAATGGCATAGGCGCCGCGCCGACCGGGCCCCATGACAGCTTCCATTTTCTTCAAATAGGTTTCGGTCAGCCCGCGATCGCCGTTGATCAATGCACTGAAGGCCATCTGGGAGAACAGCATGGCATCGAGGAGATGAACACCGCTCTCTGCGGCCATTGCAAGCCCGTCGGACGCGGCCCGCAGCGACAGGTCATGTTCGCCGGGTTGTTGCATGTAAAAATGGCTTTCCAGGAATTTCGAGGCGATTTTGATCAGGGGTGGCGTGGCTCTGGCGGCCATCCTCTTCATCCAATCCAGCACGATGCGGTGTTCTTCGATGTCGCCGATCCAGTTGTAATAGGTGGCGACGCTGATGGGAGCGTTGACATGCAGCATCACATTGGCGCTGGTTTGTGACAAGGCTGACGCCCGGCTCATCCAGCTGCCGATATCTGGATGGGTGGGACGCCGCCACAGCAAGGCGCTGCACATAGCGACGGCCACACAGGCTTCGATTTCGGGCGAAGGGTATGCCGGGCAATGGCGCACGCGATTATCGAGCCAGTCGATCAGGCTGTCGAGCGGTTTGAAGTCGTCGAATTCGAAAAAGCAGGCATCGACGGCGCCTACCCACGCCAGCAGTGCGCCGGCATCATCCGCGTGCTCTCTGAACATCCGGTGGGCCCGTTCGAGAAGCGTGCGGCTTTCGGCCGGGTTCATGGGCATCGTGCAAATGCTTTTCCAATAGAGCAGCCAGGCGGTGTTCTCCAACAGCGTCTGAGGGATGCGGGCGAGCCACTCTTCTATGGTCCTGCTCCTGCCGCAGGAGATCAGCAACGGGGCTTGCTCCACAATCAGGGCAATCAATTGCTCCCATGCTTCCGCTGCCGTAAGCAGCGCGGCCGCGTTTTCCGCCTGGCCGTCCGCGACCAATAATGCCGCGGCTTTGCACTGAGTGGCCGTGATTTCTTGAGAGGCGAATGTTTCCTGTGCCCTGGATATGAGAAATTCCCGAAAGAGCGGGTGGTATTGGAAGACGGGCCGCTCCCGCAGGTGCCGTTCCGTAAAAAAGTTACGCGTGTTCAGGCGTTGCAATATTTTTCCAGCGCTCTTGATACCGGTCAGTGCTTCGGCCATGGGCACGGTCATGGCAGGCAAAAAGGCGCTCGTGAGTAAAAATTGCTGCTCCTGCCGATCGGTCTTCAGAAAAATTTCCGTGGCGAAGTACCCGAAGATTTCCTCTGGTGTGAATGATTCCAGCTGCCGATAATCGAGAAACTTTCCTTTGGCGGCTTCGAGAAGAAGTACGAGTCCCGCCACCCAGCCTTCCGTTTTTTTGTGAAAAAGCGCATGCATCTCCTCCGGCAGATCGCGCGCGTCTTTCGCGTGCACGATTTGCCGGGATTCTTCTTCGGTCAGGCGAACATCTTCCCATTCGATCCGGCTGATTTTGTCGTTGGCAAGCAGCCGTGCGTATGCGTCCGGGGCTGCACTTCGGCTCAGCATGATCACGTTGATCCCTTCCGGGAGCAGAGCGAGAGCGATGTTCATCACATCGTTGAACTGCGCATCGACGGGGATCTCCTGGCAATTGTCCAGGACAATTGCAAAAGGCGGTTTGAATCTTTTGTAGAAAGCTTCGAAGTAGCCCCGCACAAAGGCCGGAATACCCATCAGGTATTCGGGCGTTAGCAGCGGCAGCGGGGTCCGGTAGCGCGGAGCATTCTTTTTGGCAGCAAGCCCCAGGTAGTAAAAGAAGGTGGCGATGTCCGCATCGCCGCAGTCGACGGTATACCAGAGGCAGGGGATTTCGCGCGCGGCCAGATAGCTTGCCACCAGGGTGGTTTTGCCCGACCCCGCTGGACTCGCCACCCAAAGAATTGGCCGTCGCATGCCTTCGTCGAGGAGCCGAAACACCCTTTCTCTGGGGACGGTCCCTGCTGTCCGGGGGGTTGTGAGTTTGGCCAAGACGACCGCCTGCTATACCTGCTTCGAAGTTTATGCCATGTCAGTAGGATCGGTATTGCAACCGGAGTGTGCGCGGGAGGTTCGGCATGGCCGCACCTCGCGCGGCACATCTCGGTTTATACTTTGGCCGTTGCTTTGATGCGCAGCGACAGTTCGTCGAGCTGGACCGTGGCAGCTTCAGAGGGTGCGCCGGTGAGCAGACAAGCGGCCTTCTGGGTTTTGGGGAAGGCGATGACGTCTCGGATGGAGCTTTCACCACACATCAGCATCACCAGCCGGTCAAATCCGAAGGCCAGGCCGCCATGGGGCGGCGCGCCGGACTGCAGGGCATCGAGCAGAAAACCGAATTTGCCTTCGTAGGTTTCCTTGTTCATGCCCAGGATCTTGAAGACGCGCGATTGCAGGGCCATGTCGTGGATGCGGATGCTGCCGCCGCCGATTTCGAAGCCGTTGAGTACCAGGTCGTAGGCGCGCGAACGAACGGCCGTGGGCTGGGTTTCGAGCAGGTCGTAGTCCGCCTCGAGCGGCGCGGTGAAGGGATGGTGCAGGGCTTCGTGGCGCTTTTCGGTGTCATCCCATTCGAACATGGGAAAATGCGTGACCCAGGTAAAGCTGAAGGTGCCGGGCGCGATCAGTTTGAGTTTTTCGCCCAGATGGTTGCGCAGCTGCCCGAGGGCTTCGTTGGCAATTTTGGGCTGATCGGCCATAAAGAAGATCAGGTCGCCGGGCGCCATATCGATGCGTTCGGCCAGGCGCGCTTTTTCGTCGTCGGTGAAAAATTTGGCGATGGGCGACTGCCAGCCGTCTTCGCGCACTTTGATCCAGGCCAGGCCCTTGGCTTTGTAAACGGCCACGTATTGGGTGAGATCGTCGATCTCTTTGCGCGAAAAGTCGATGCAGCCTTTGGCGTTGAGGGCTTTGACGATACCGCCTTTTTTGACGACGTCGGCGAAAACCTTGAAGCCGGAGTCTTTGACGATGTCCGAGACCTCTTTGAGTTCCATGCCAAAGCGCGTGTCGGGCTTGTCGAGGCCGTAGCGGTCCATGGCTTCGGTGTAGGTCAGGCGCGGCAGCGGCAAGGGGATGGCCTGGCCTAGCACTTCCTGGAAGACATAGGCGATCAGGCCTTCGGAAAGCGACATGATGTCTTCTTCGCCGATGAAGGACATTTCCATATCGATCTGGGTGAACTCGGGCTGGCGGTCGGCGCGCAGGTCCTCGTCGCGGAAGCAGCGCACGATCTGGTAGTAGCGCTCGAAACCGGAGACCATCAGCAGCTGCTTGAAAAGCTGCGGTGACTGGGGCAATGCATAGAATTGACCCGGATTGACGCGGCTGGGCACCAGGTAGTCGCGGGCGCCTTCGGGGGTGCTGCGTGTCAGAAACGGCGTTTCGATGTCGAGAAAACCGTTGCCATTGAGATATTCGCGCACGGCGGCGCCGGCTTTGTGGCGCAAAATGATATTTTTTTGCAGACGCGGACGGCGCAGATCCAGATGGCGGTGCTTGAGGCGCAGGGACTCGTTGACCTCGACGGTTTCCTCGATCATGAAGGGCGGGGTTTCAGCCGGGTTGAAAATACGCAGGTCGCTGACCATCACCTCGATGGCGCCCGTGGCCAGGTTGGGGTTGACCATGCCTTCAGGACGCGGCGTCACCCGGCCGCGCACGCCGATCACATATTCGCTGCGCAGCGCATGGGCTTTGGCATGCACCTGCGCATCGTTATCTGGGTTGAACACCACTTGGGTCAAACCTTCGCGGTCGCGCAGATCCACGAAAATAACGCCGCCATGATCGCGACGGCGCTGCACCCATCCCATCAACACTACTTCCGAACCTGCATCTTCCGCACCCAATTGATTACAATGATGGGTCTTTCGCATATCGCCCAGGATGTCAGCCAATTCTTTGCTCCTTTTTTACACCCTCGCCCGGGTTTATCCTCGGAAGATAGGGTTGGTTGGTGCTGTTTAAACTTTCGGTTGATTTCGCGCTGATTTTCCACCGAAGCTTTACCCGCGCAACATCGTCTCCAGCGCATTGGCCAGGCCGTCGAGGGGGAAATCGGACTGGGCCTTGGTGGCCATATTGCGCAGCACGGCATTGCCGGTGGCCAGCTCGCTTTCGCCCAGAATCAGGACATGCGCCGCCCCCAGGCGGTTGGCGCGTTTCATTTGTGCTTTGAGGCTTTTGTCGCCGTATTCCATCTCCACGCGTAAGCCGGCCTGGCCCAAGTGGATGGCGCAGTCAAAGGCCACGTTTTTGGCTTCTTCGCCCAGGGCGGCAATGTACAGAACCGGACTGGGCGCCGTGATCGTCAGGCTTTGGGCCAGGACCTCCACCAGGCGATCGAATCCCACCGCAAACCCGATGGCCGGCGTGGGCGGGCCGCCAAGCGCCTCCACCAGGCCGTCGTAGCGGCCGCCGCCGGCCACGGCGCTCTGTGCGCCCAGCAAGGTGGTCTGAATTTCAAAAGTGGTGCGCGTGTAATAATCCAGGCCGCGGACCAGGCGTTTGTCGAGAAAGAAGGGCACCTTCAGGCGTGTCAGGCTCTGAGTCACGGTCTTGAAGTGATCCTGACAATCGGTGCACAGGTAATCGATGATCGCGGGTGCATCGGCTACGGCATCACGGCAGTCGGGCACTTTGCAATCCAGGACGCGCAGGGGGTTGCGGTCCTTGCGGCGCAGGCAGTCGCTGCAGAGCCGCCCTTCGACGCCCGCCAAAAATTGCAGCAGGGCCTCGCGAAAATGCGGACGGCACTCCGGGCACCCGAGCGAGTTGATGTGCGCCTCGGTTTGTGAGACGCCCAGACGCTCGAAAAGTAGGTGCAGCATGTGAATCATCTGCGCATCGATGTAAGGCGCGGCGATGCCGAAGGCCTCGACGTCGAGCTGGTAGAATTGCCGATAACGGCCTTTTTGCGGGCGCTCGCGCCGAAACATGGGGCCGATGGTGAAAAGTTTATGGACCGGGTCGTCGGCGTACTTTTTATGCTGGATGTAAGCGCGCACGATGGAGGCCGTCGCTTCGGGCCGCAGCGTAAGCTGGTCGCCGCCACGATCGGTGAAGGTGTACATCTCTTTTTCGACGATGTCCGTATCCTCGCCGATGCTGCGCGCGAACAGCTCGGTTTTTTCCATGATCGGAACGCGGATCTCCCCATAGCCGAAGGTGGTGAACAGGTCCACGGCCGTTCGTTCGATGTGCTGCCACAGCTCCACTTCGCCGGGCAGAATATCCTTGAATCCGCGTATAAGTTGAATCATTGCATGTCACCTGAGCAAGTATGTCAAGACGATACGTCGAACCGCCGAAGCGACGCCGCAGGCCTTGCGAAAATATTTACATAAACTGTTTCTGATAGCGCATCACTTGTGAGCGAGTCAACAATAAAGACCTGCGAAGGCAGGGTAACCGCATTGCGTGTGGGCCGCATTTCAGAAATGGCACATCGTTCTTCCTCAGGGCGAACCATGTGTACGTGGTGCGCTAAGATGTCCGTTGATACCAGGGACGAATGGACAGCTTGATGGTCACGAGACTTATGGCACGATGCGCGCTGTAGGGGCGACCGGCGGTCGCCCGCGCGAACCTTTGCATTCGGGTCATCGCAAAGGCTGGCGCGGAAATATTCTCCCGCACGCATGAGTGCCGGGATGGTGGCTTTGCTCCCGCACCGGGCGACCGCCGGTCGCCCCTACAGGTGGAACCCCTGCGATAACACGGTGAAAAGGGTCCGCGTATGGTCCGCAGGAAGATATGGCCTTTTTAGCTCAGAATAACGCTTATTGCAAAAGTACAGTAATGAAAAATATCAAATGCGGTTACCCTGCCCGCGAAGGCAGGGCCATCGCATGTAAACCTTGGCACGTAGCGTGCTGTTATGCGTTGCAGGGTGGGCATTGCCCACCACCATAGCGCTGGATTGAAGGGATGCGCATAGCATGCCGGTTTTCCGGCAGGGTAAGGAATTTCTGGCGCCGGTAAGTTAGCACGATAAAAAAGCAAGTCGCACCTTTGGTATTGGCGCGGTGATAATCCGACATGATTTTTCATCAACATTTATGGATTGGGCGGGGCGTTGCCTTCCATCGTTCAAAGCCATCCGCACCACAGATCACCGATGACCTTTTGCAAATAAATGGTGGGCGGTGCCCACCCTACCTGGCTGTAGGGGGCGACCGGCGGTCGCCCGGCGCGGGTGCAAAGCTTCCACCCCAGGCAATCATGGGTGCGGCAGATTAAGGCCGCGCCATTTTGGGCGATGACCCAAATTCAGTGGTTCGCGAGGACGACCGCCGGTCGCCCCTACAGCGGGCATCGTGACCATCAAGGTGACCATGCGCCCCGGATTAACCGACATTTACGCACGGGGCGAGCACAAGGTTCGCCCCCAGAATAAACGATGCCCTGTGCCGGAAATCAAAAGGCCGTATCTTTCTGCGGCTCTTACGCAAACCCCGTTGCCTTGATAGCGCAAGGGATACCACCTGTAGGGGCGACCGGCGGTCGCCCGGTGCGGGTGCAAAGCCTCCACCTCAGGCAATCATGGGTGCGGGAGATTAAGGCCGCGCCATTTTAGGCGATGCCCCAAATTCAGTGGTTGCGCGGGCATCGTAACCCTCAAGATGTTCATTCGCCCTGGATTAACCAACATGACGCGCCGGGCGAACCAAGATTGCCCCTTTGAGTGACACCGAAAACGGAGCGGGGAATGGGGTCGTTAAATGAATTTCGTTCAGCAATATGAGCTCATATGTTGACTTATCAAAGGTTTTTGACTACTTTAGCTAACACTTAACCGATAGGCTGGGCTGGGCCATCGACCGAAATACGGACCCCTAAAAGGCGGCACTCCGACATTCTTTGCATACCAGTGCGGCACATGGCGTTTAAGCCGGATGTGCAAAGTTGCAGGACCGCAAGGACAAGTCAATGATCATCGGACTCGATGTTGGTGGGACGCATACCGATGCGGTTCTTATCGGGCATGAGGGCATCGAAAAAGAAGTTAAGGTGCCTACAGATGAAACCCAACTGTTCCAAACGGTAACGGCCGGCCTTGAGGAGGTCACGGCCGGCGTGGATCCGAAAATGATCCGTCGGGTGGTGCTGAGCACAACGCTGGCGGCCAACCTGATCGTGCAACGTAAACTGCCGCCGGTCGGGATGATCGTGGCCGGCGGGCCGGGCATCGACCCGGAACTGTTCTGTATCAACGATTGTTACTATGCGGTGAAAGGCGCCATGGATCATCGCGGCCGCGAACTCGCGGCCATCGACGAAGATCAGATCCGCCAAATTGCCGAAGAACTGCAAAAATCCGGCGTCCGCTATGCGGGCGTCGCCACCAAGTTTTCCGTGCACAACCCCGAGCACGAGAATCAGATTGCGGACATTCTGGCGCCCTATTTCGAGCGGGTTTTCATCGGGCACCAGCTCTCCGGCAACCTGAATTTTCCGCGCCGCATCACCACCACCTATCTGAATGCGGCCGTGTATCCCGTCCACAAAGAGTTTTTTGAGGCGGTCAAGCAATCCCTGCTCCAAAAGGGTTTGGACGTGCCGATCCGTATCCTTAAACCGGACGGCGGCAACATGAGCTTCGATTCATCCGTCGACCATCCGGCCATGACCATTCTATCAGGGCCTTCAGCCAGCGTCATGGGCGCACTGGCCTATGCGCCGAAAAGCGGCGTCACCCTGGTCCTCGATATCGGCGGCACCACAACCGACATGGCTATCCTCATTGATGGGGTGCCTCTGCTGGCACCCCAGGGCATTGAAATCGGGCCTTACAAGACATTGATCCGGGCCTTGCGGACCCAATCCATGGGCGTGGGCGGCGACAGCGTGGTGCGATTGGTCGACGGTGGCCTGACGGTCGGTCCAGAGCGCCAGGGGCGCGCCCTGGCCTTCGGTGGCCCCGTGGTCACGCCTACGGATGCCTTTTGCGTCCTGGGCCTGATGGCCGGCGGCGACCGTAACCGCGCCGTCGAAGGCCTGACACCCATTGCCGAGGCCTTGAATCTTTCCCTGGAAAAGGCCGCCCTGGCCATTTTCGACCAGGCTTGCGCGCAGATCATGGCGGGTGCGCGCGAAATGATCGATCGCATCAACAGCAAACCGGTGTACACGGTTCACGAGCTGTGGGAGGGCAGCGCGATCAAACCGCGCCATATCATGGTTCTGGGCGGTCCGGCGCCCCAGTTTGCCGAAAGGCTCGCGACCCATTTTGACGGCAGCGTGTCGGTCGTGCCTCACTGGCAGGTCGCCAATGCCCTGGGCTGCGCCTTGGCCCGCACCACCAGTGAAGTGACCCTGTTCGCCGACACGGCCCAGCAAGTTGCCGTGGCTTCCGGCGAACATTTGACCCGTGAAATATCCAACCGCTTCACGCTCGACGATGCACGCGAACTGGCCTTGCAGCTGCTGCGCGAAAAAGCCGTGCGACGCGGCGCCAACCCGGACTACCTGGACCTGGAGGTGATCGAAGCTTACCAGTTCAACATGATCCGCGGCTTTCACACGATCGGCAAAAACATCCGCATCCGCGCCCAGGTTAAACCCGGGCTCATCCAAGGCTACGACCCGGTTTCGGGTAAGCTGCAGAGAGAGGATTTGTAATTCATATGCTACGCGCCAAAAACAAAACCGGTCTTGTCTTTTTCCCGGCCTTTGATTGGGCCATCAGCCCAACCCACCCTGAACGTGAAGAGCGCCTGTTGTATACGCAGGACCAAGTGTTCGAAGAGGGGTTGCTGGATATCGAAGGCATTTTCGAATACAAGCCGGACCTGGTCACGGTCAAGGATGTGCAGCGGGTGCACTTTTGCATTCCGGATCCCTGGGCGGTGATGACCGAGTCCCATTTCATCAGCGCAGGCGGAGCCAAGACGATCGGTATGGCGGTCATGGACGGCAAGGTGGACCGCGGCTTCGCCCTGGTACGGCCACCCGGGCATCATGCCAACCGGGTGGTGCACGGCGCGCGCGGTTTCTGCAACGTCAACATCGAAGCCATCATGATCGAATACCTGCGCCGGGCGTATGGCGTCGATCGCGTGGCCATCGTGGACACGGATTGTCATCACGGCGACGGCACCCAGGACATCTACTGGCACGATCCGGACACCCTGTTCATCTCCATCCACCAGGACGGCCGCACCCTTTATCCCGGATCGGGGTTCCTCAACGAAAACGGGGGTCCCAACGCGGTCGGCAGCACGATAAACATTCCCCTGCCCCCGCATACGTCGGATGAAGGCTTTCTGTACACTATCAAGGAGATGGTGCTGCCCATCCTGCAGGATTTCAAGCCCCAACTGATCATCAATTCAGCCGGCCAGGACAACCACTACTCCGATCCGATCACCAACATGAATTTTTCGGCGCGCGGCTACGCCCAACTGACTGACCTGCTGCAGGCCGACATCGCCGTCCTGGAGGGGGGCTATTCCATCGAAGGCGCCCTGCCCTATGTCAATACGGGCATCATCCTGGCCATGGCGGGTCTGGATTACAACCACTTGGTGGAACCGGACTACGACGAAGAGCGCTACCGTCAGACATCGGAAACGACCCGCTATATCGAACAGACCGGGGTGCGGGTGCTTAAAAACTGGCAGCAGCGCCGCAGGCTGGCCGAAGAGATGCGCGTCCAGCCACAGTGCAGTCACCGTTCACGGCGTATATTCTACGACACCGACAACATTTACGAGGTGCAGTCTGAAACCATTCGGGTTTGCGAAGAGTGCGCCGGCGCCTTGCGCATCGAGACCTCATCCGATAAAAGAGGCAACGCCCTGGCCGTGCACATTCCCCGCAAGGCATGTCATACGTGCAAAGAGCAGGGCTATCAATGGTATGAATCGGCCAAGCTGGACCTGTTCGAAAGAATCCATCTTCAGGATCGACCCGAAGACAAATATCTCGTTCGTCAGAGGAATTCGGCCTGATAACGCGCTGAATCGGAATTGGACCTTAAACCGCCTGTGACCCGGCTCTCCTTAAAAAAAGACAAGCTGCACGTACGCGCCCGGGTGCTGGATGCGGTGCGCCGGTTTTTTGTCGCGCAGGCCTATCTGGAGGTGGAAACCCCCATACGCATCCCTGCCCCGGCCCCTGAAACCCACATCGATGCCCAGCCGGCCGGTGACTGGTACCTGCACACCTCGCCCGAACTGGGCATGAAACGCCTGCTGGCGGCCGGATATCCCCAGATATTCCAGATCTGCAAATGCTTTCGACAAGGCGAGCGCGGCCGGCGCCACCTGCCTGAATTGACCATGCTGGAATGGTACACGGCCGGTGTGGATTACCGCCACATGATGGCACAATGCGAGTCATTGGTGGGGTTTGTCGCGGCCGAGCTTGGCATGGCCCCGGTCATAGCCTACCAGCAGCGTACGATCGACCTTACGCCGCCGTGGACGCGTCTGCGTGTGGAAGACGCATTTCGGCGTTTCGGGGACTGTGCAATGACCGAAGCCTTGGACCAGGACCGTTTCGATGACATCATGGGGCTGCAGATCGAGCCCCGACTGGGATGGGATCAACCGGTCATCCTGTATGACTACCCGGCGGAATGCGGGGCACTGGCGCGCCTGAAACCGGGCCAGACGGACACGGCCGAACGCTTCGAGCTTTATATAGGCGGACTGGAGCTGTGCAACGCATTCAGTGAACTGACCGATCCCCATGAGCAACGACAGCGTTTCGCGGAAGAGACCCGCCGTCGCCGAGAGGCCGGCAAATCCTCCTATCCCGTGCCCGAACCCTTTTTGGCGGCATTGGCGCACATGCCGGATGCCGCCGGCAACGCGCTGGGCATCGACCGCCTGGTGATGCTGCTGACCGATTCGGACAGCATCGATCAAGTGGTGGCGTTCACGCCGGAAGCGCTCTAAAGCCCGCTGCGGTTTTCACGTTCGATCTCAGACAGAGGCTTAATCTTTGTGTCCGGACGGTTGTTGAAACCGCGTGTCGGCACGCGTGCTGGCGGTGCGGTCCAACTGCCCCGCCATCCAGCCGACGGCGGTCACCGCCGGCGCGTCAAAGGCCGGCACAAACGGTTTGATGTCGAGCAGGGGCGTACCGTCGAGCACATCGATGCCGGCCACGTGCAGCACGTTGCCTTCGCGCCGTGTCAGCGCCACCACGGAAAGCCCGATAGGATTGGGCCGGCGCGGCGCGCGCGTGGCGAACAGGCCGCGCCGCTGAGTATCCAGAAAAGGGGTGACTTTCAAATCGTACCCGTTGGCGTGGTGAAACTGGTAGAGCAAAATGATGTGGGAAAAACCATCCAGATCGTCCAATCCCTCCTCGAAAGCGGCATCCACGATCACCTGACCGGGCGTTTGCGCTGCGCCGGCCGGTTGGATCGGCATGCCTTCTGTTTTTTGATACGGGGTGCGGATCAGGCCGATAGGGGTCAAGGTGATGCCGCTCATAAACGATCCTTTCACAGGTTGAATGGGACGCTTCATCGGGAAGCAGGCACCCGAACGCGCGTCGTTCAGCAGCGCCCTTCGGTTTTTTGTCCGACCGCGCAAAGCAGAAAAACGGCAATTCCGCCGAACATCAGCAAGCCGCTCGCGACAAATGCGAAGCGCAAGTCGAACCAGTCCATCATCAAACCGGCGCCGATGGATCCCACGAACATGCCCATGCTATGCGCCATGGTCATCAGCGAGATGACCGACCCCATCGATTCGGTGCGCTGGCCTTTGATCACGGCTATGGCCATCAGGGCCGGCATGGCCGTCCCGCCGCCGAGGCCGAAAAGAACGCTGATCGCGAAGAGGTACTCGAAGCTGTGCACGTATTGATAAGCGAGCAGAGCGATGCCGGCCAACACGCCGCCGAACGCCACCATGATTTTACGGTTGAAACTATCGGCCAGTTTACCCATGGGCAGTTGCACGATGCCCGACACCAACACCCCCAACATGACCAGTACGCCGATCCGGGCACTGCTGAGGTGAAGTTCGGCGGCAGCCATCACGGGCAAAAACCCCCAGATAACGCCGATGCCGGTCGTGTAGGCCAGTCGAAACAGGAAAAGACCGGAAATCAGCCTGTCACCCAGGATCAACCCCCAGCGCAGGGGCGGACGCTGGCGCTGCACTGCCGCTTCTTCACGTGTGGGCGGCAGCCAGCAGGCGCACAGCACGAAACCGACAAAGGAGAGCACCCCCATGCAAGCGAAGGTGGTTTCCATGCTCAGGTAATCGTTGATCAGGCCGCCGGCCACCGGCCCCAGGCTCAGGCCCAGAAAATGCGACATGTTGAACAGGCCCATCGTGAACCCTTCGCGGCCGGGCGGCGTGATGTCTCCGACATACGCCTGTACTACCGGCATAATCATGGCCGAAGCGATGCCCTGCAGGGAGCGGATGACGATCAGCTGCGTTACGCTTGTGGAAAAGATGAAAGCCACCGATACGATCGTATAGGCGAGCAATCCGGTGATAATGAAGGGCTTGCGGCCTTTTCGATCGGAAAGTCTTCCGAAGTAGGGCAAAAAGAAGGTGCGCGAGATGGAAAAGGCCCCGAAGATAAGGCCGATATAGATGCCGGCTGCGCCCATGCCATGGGCGTAAACCGGCAACAGCGGCACAACGATGCCCACCCCGGTGATCGTTGAGAACAGGGCGAAAAAGAGAATCCCAAAGACTCTTTTATTCATATGTGCAGGCTACAGGAGCAGGGGAAAGGAACTACAGGCATGTGCAATCTCCAGGATAGATTTTATCTTTCTACTTTTTTTTAAAATTCTTTTTTGATTGTCTCCAGGACCGTTTCCACTTCGCCCCGGATTTGAGCGAGGCGCTCTTCTGATAAGGCTTCGAAGCGCAGCACCAGGGCCGGCTGGGTATTGGAGGCCCGCACCAGGCCCCATCCGCCCTCGAAAAGCACGCGCACGCCGTCGATATCGATCACTTTTTCGCGTTGCCGAAAGTAGTCGGTGACACGCGCGACCACGTCGAACTTAATTCGGTCGGAACAATCCACCCGTATTTCGGGGGTATTGTGGGTTCGGGGCACATCGGCCAGCAATTGACCGATGGTTTGTTTGCGATCGGCCAGAATCTCCAGCAAGCGGCAGGCGGCATAGACTGCGTCATCGTATCCGTAATAGCGGTCAGCGAAAAAAAGATGCCCGCTCATTTCGCCGGCCATTTCGGCGTTGACCTCTTTTATCTTCTTTTTGATCTCGGAATGACCGGTCTTCCACATGATCGCCTTTCCGCCGTTCTTTTCAATGTCGTCATACATGGTTTGGGAGCATTTGACTTCCGACACGAAGGTGGCGCCGGGCTTGCGCGAGAGAATTTCGCGGCTGAAGAGAATCATTAACTGATCTCCGTAAATCAGGCTGCCGTCGGCATCCACAACGCCGAGCCGGTCGGCATCCCCGTCTAAGCCTATCCCTACATCCAAATGATTCTTTTTAACCAGGGCGACCAGATCGGTCATGTTGGCGGGCACGGTCGGATCGGCCTCATGATTGGGAAACGTGCCGTCCATCTCGGTGTAAAGTTCATACACTTCGCAGCCCAGGTTGTCGATGATCGGAACGGCTGTGATGCCCCCCGTGCCGTTGCCGGCATCGATGCCTACCCGCAAGGGCGCTTTCAATTCGATATTTTCGAGGAGGTAATCGATGTAGGCCGGCAATATTTCATAGCTGTCGACCGTGCCGCGACCTTGCGCGAACGCCTGGTCAGCTATGATCTGGCGGATTTGCTGGATCTGCTGGCCAAACACCGAATCGGTACCGCTGCAGATTTTAAACCCGTTGTACTCGGGCGGGTTGTGGCTGGCCGTCACCATGACGCAGCCTTCAGTCTCCAGGTGGCGAATAGCAAAATAGGCCACCGGCGTGGGACAAACCCCGATGTCCACCACATCGCAGCCCGCGGCGGTCATCCCCTCGGTGAGCCGTTCGGTGTAAACATCGGAGGTCAAGCGGCAATCCCGGCCCACGGCAATACGCCGGTTGCCCTGCTGCAGCAAGTAAGTGGCGATGCCTTTACCCATGAGAACCACATCCTCATCGGTCAAATCTTTGCCGGCAATGCCGCGAATATCATACTGACGGAAGATCTCCGGATTTAACATTCCAAACTCCTCTTTTGTCCGTTGGCCCCGTTCGCCCTGGGGCCCGTTTGGTCCGTGAGCCGGCAGGCCCGCAGTCCGCATGCTCTTTGGCCCGTATACCACCTGACAGCCCATCGATGCAATGCATCAGCCAATTAAACTATGGTTAGGTAGTTCACGCCAGTAAGACACAGCGACGCTTAGCCTTTGACCACGCCAATCGGCCGCAACCGCGCCACTTTCCGCGATATCCCGGCGCCGTGCACCACCCCCACAACCTGCGAAACATCCTTGTAGGCTTCCGGCATCTCTTCAGACAAAGTGCCCCGGCCGGTCCAGCGCACCAGAACGCCCTGGTCCGCCAGTTCGCGGCTGATTGACCGTCCTTTTGCCTGGCGCTTGGCGGCTTTTCGGCTCAGCAGGCGGCCGGCGCCGTGGCAGGTCGATCCGAAGGTCTCCTGCATGGCCCGCTCTGTGCCGACCAGCACATAGGAGGCCCGGCCCATGTCGCCAGGGATCAGGATGGGTTGGCCGACAGCGCGGTAGACCGGGTTCACGGCCGGGTGCCCCGGTCCGAAAGACCGCGTGGCGCCTTTGCGGTGCACACAAACCCATTGCTTACGGCCGTCGATGTCATGCTCTTCCTTTTTGGCGATGTTGTGGCATACATCATAGACTAAGCGCATGTTCAGCGCGCGTGGGCTGATGTGCAGGGCCTGCTCGAACACTTCACGGCTGCGATGCAGCAGGATCTGACGGTTGGCCCAGGCGTAATTGGCTGCGCACGCCATGGCTTTGAGGTAGCGCTGGCCTACTTCGGATTGGATGTAGGCGCAGGCCAGTTGCCGGTCGGGCAGCGCGATGCCCAGCGTACGGACATGCTTGCTCATGATGGCCAGAAAATCATCGCACACCTGGTAGCCGAAACCCCGCGAGCCGCTGTGCACCAGCACGGTCACCTGCCCCAGACGCAAGCCGAAAACATCGGCTGTGTCCGGTTCGAAGATCTCCTCGACCACACCCACTTCCAAAAAATGATTGCCGGAGCCAAGAGTGCCCAACTGTTTGCTGCCGCGCTCCTGCGCGCGTTCGCTGATCAGGTCCGGGTCGGCATGGCTCAGGCACCCGCCATCTTCGGTATGTTCGATATCTTCGTCGGTGCCGAAGCCCTGGTTAACCGCCCAACGGCTGCCTTGGACGAGAACTTTTTTGCCCTCCTTGGCGGTCAGCTTCACCGATCCGGTGGCGCCGACCCCGGATGGTACATGGTGATAGAGGGCATCGACCAGATCCTTCATCCGGTCGCGAATATCTTCGTGCTGCAGATCGGTGGTGGCCAGGCGCACGCCGCAGTTTATATCGTATCCCACGCCGCCAGGCGACACCACGCCGGTCTGCCAGTCGAAGGCTGCCACGCCGCCGATGGGAAAGCCATACCCCCAATGGATATCGGGCATGGCCATAGAGGCCTTGACGATACCGGGCAAGGTGGCCACGTTGGCCACTTGGTTGAGCGCTTCCTCGGCCTTGAGCTGATCGAGCATCGCCGCACTCGTATAGATCAGCCCCGGCACCCTCATCGGCCCGGAGGCTTCCAGCTGCCAGCGATAATCATCGATGCGTTTGATCTGCATGATTCCTCCTTGGGTCGTTTACCCGTTTGCCTGCGCGGTCGCAGTTTCTTGTGTAGGGGCGAAGCTTGTGTTCGCCCGCGCTCGCCGCAGGCATCGCATGCGAAAGGATCCAACCGACATTCGGGCGAATCCAAGGTTCGCCCCTCCAGGATAAACCGATGTACGGTCCGACCGCGCAACGGGCCAACGGCCGACTGGACCTAAACGTCAAAAATGACCCGTGCCCGCCAGCCGTCCTCATAGGGAGCGACGATCACCTGGTGGTACGTCACCGCCTTGATCTCAAATTCTACCCGGTACTGATCGGGGTCGAAATCGGTGGTGGTGACGGTGGCCTGCAGGGCATTTTCCGCAAGAGACTCCAGATCAATAGCGATCACCACCTGCTGATCGCCGTTGAACAGGTAGAGCAGTTCGCGCAGCCAGTTGACCATCAGATCGGCCCAGTCTTCTCCCTGCGCTTCGATGCGCTGCCGACGTCGGTTTTCCGGGGGTTGACCCTCCAAGGGCACGAGCACTTCATAGAGCGCGCGGCCGGCATTGACGAACAAGGCTTGCGGATCGGCACCGAAGATTTCCAGGCCCAAATCGGCGGTATGTTCGAACACGCGAAAATACCTTTGGGATGTCTCGCTCATAAAGGCCCATCCGCTAAGTTGCGTGATGCGGGTACGGTGTTTCGCTCATCGCCTATACTCCGTACGACATCTGCTGACGATCATAGTACCGCCAAGGCGCGGGGCAGAGATAGCGCTGATATCGGTCCATCGAACCGGTAAAGTGTAAAGTGCGCATATAGAAGGGGTCGTCAACGTTACGGAAGGTTATAAAAGAACCTCGCCGGTTCGTTCGGTGTGGTATCCGCCCAGGCCGCGCACGCGCTGCTTGAACGCGTCCGAGCCGATCACGCGCAAAAGCTCCTGGACAGCGGCTGTTTCGAAGAAAACCTGTGGAATCAGCAGATCATATTGTTCGGTGACCACCGGGACGAAATCGAGACGCAGGGCCCTGGCCGCGGCGGAAATGCCGAGTCCCACGTCCGCGGCGCCGCTGAGCACCGCCGCGGCCACCGACATGTGGGTGAACTCTTCATGCGTGTAGCCAACGATGCGGTCGGGCGTAATGCCCAATTGGCGCAACCGGTAATCGAGCAGGATGCGTGTGCCGGACCCGCCTTGGCGGTTGATCATGCGCACGTCCGCGCGTTCCAGATCTTCGATACCGCGGATCCCTTTGGGGTTGCCGGCCGGTACGATCAAGCCTTGGTCGCGCATTGCCAGGTGCACCAGCTTGACGGCCATGCCCGGTAACAGTTTGCGGATATAGCTGATGTTGTAGGTTCCGCTCTCCTCGTCAAGCAGGTGGGTCCCCGCCAGGTGACATGCACCGCGTTTGACGGCCATCAATCCGCCCATGCTGCCTACATGACTGGAAGAAAGGGTCAGATGGGCGCTCTGGGCGCGCAGTTCGTCGCCCAGGATATCGAGGGTGTTGTCGTGACTGCCGACCACCACCAGGGTGTTGCCGATGGCATGCATGGGCCGCAGCAATTCGGCCCGGACCGCTTCGCCTTCGGGGATGCCTTCCAGGTGCGACGGAATGCGGATTATGCCGTCGGCTTCGGTGATACTGGTGATCTGTCCGGCGCCGCGAGGCAATGCCGTGGCCACGAGGCGATCACCCACCTGGCCGATTTTAACGCGCACGAACTCTTCCAAGCCCAGCTTGGAGGCGATCTTGCGGGTAGGCTGGACATCGGCCACCGGCCGCCGCGGCAATGGTTGACCCAGCAGATGGGCGATCAAGGGCCGCACCAGCTGTTCGAAGGCGATAATGGTCGACACCGGATAGCCGGGCATTCCGAACACCGGCGTGCCGTCCACGCGGCCGACCAAAGTCGGCTTGCCGGGCATGATGGTGACGCCATGCACCAGGACCTCGCCGATCCGGGCAATGACGGCGCGCGCAAAATCCTCGGAGCCGGCCGATGACCCGCCCACGATCATCACCATCTGCGCGCCTGAATCCACGGCGGCCTGCACAGCCTCGGCAATGGTGTCAATATTGTCGACCAGCAAGTCGCGCCGTGCGAAGCAGCCGCCTGCATCTTCGGTCAACTTGCCCAGCACAAAGGCGTTGGATTCGATCATCCGTCCGGGCGCCAGCTCCAGGGCAGGCTGTTTCTGCCAGTCGATCAGCTCCGAGCCGGTTGGGATAATGATCGCACACGGTTTTTTAAGGACTTTTACCTCAAACAGCCCCGCCGCCAACAAGGCGCCCACGCAATACGGAGTGACCTGATGCTGGCGTGCAAAAAGCATTTCGGTGGCCACGATATCCTCGCCCATTTTGCGCACATGCTGCCAGGGAAAGGCTGGTGCTTCGATCTGGACATGTTGGTCGTCGCGCACCTGGAGATGTTCGATCATGATCACGGCGTCAGTGTCGGGCGGCAGCACGCGGCCGGTGTTGACATAAAAAGCGTCGCGGCCGATTAGCAACTGGCGCGGCCGGGACGGATGCGCGCCGAAAGTGGTTTGGGCGCTGACGGCGATGCCGTCCATGGCAGCAGCATGAAAATGGGGTGACGAAAGACGCGCGGCCACCGGTTCAGCCAGAATACGGCCCACGGCATCGGGCGTGGACACCACTTCAGTATCCAGCGGCCGGCCGCCAAAAGTATCCAGAACGATGCGCCGGGCCTCGTCCAATGATTTCATCTGCAGATACACGTTGCGCTTGTGAGACACGGGTCACTTCCTGACATTGGCCGGGTACTCCGGCGTTTTGAGTGTAAAACTGCTTCAATCAGGCGAACAACATCACATCCACGCTATCGCCCTGCTCCACGCCTTCGCTGTTCATGTGGATGGCCACTAAGCCATCGGCCGCCACCATGGTACGAATCAGGCCCGAGGCACCCATGATCGGCTCGGCCCAGGGTTGGCCGTCCTTGACGACCAGGCGCACACGCACATAGTCCACCCGGCCCTGTGCCGAGGCCACGTTGCGGGTCAGGCGGGCGGGCACGCACACCGGCACATCGCTGGTGCAGCCGCCCACATGGCTGATAAAGGGCCGCACCAGGACCATAAACACCACCATGGCCGACGTCACGTGTCCGGGCAACCCCCAGAAGGCCTTGCCTGCGCATTGCGCCAGGATGGTCGGTTTGCCCGGGCTGATCGAGACCCCGTGCACCAGGATGCGGCTTTGCGGCAAGGCCGCCAGCACTTCCACGGTCAAATCACGGGTGCCGACCGAACTACCGCCGGAGACCAGCACCATGTCGTTTTCGGCCAGAGCGCGCTGGCTGGTCGCCAGCAAATCGTCGAAGCGGTCCCCGACAATCCCGTAAGTTCGCACGCGCGCGCCGCAGCGGCGCACCTGGGCCGCCAATGTGTAGGAGTTGACGTCGCGCACCTGGCCGCTTCGAGGAACGGCATCTATCGGCACCACCTCATCGCCGGAAGAGATAATGCCGACCGCGGGCGGCATGAATACGGCGACTGTCGCGACACCGCAAGCCGCCAGCAGGCCGATCTCCTGCGCACGCAACCGGGTGCCGGCACGCAGCAAAATTTCACCTTTGGCCGCGTCCTCATCTTTGGCGACCACGTTCTGCCCCGGAGCCACGCTGCGGTAGACTTCAATGGTCTGCTCGTCAATCGGTGCGGTATGTTCGATCATAACGACGCTATCGGCGCCCGGCGGAAGCATACCGCCCGTGGAAATACGCGCGGCCTGACCTGCTGAAACCGTCATGGCAGGCGTCTGGCCCATGCCGATCGTCCCCGTCACCGTCAGGTAAGCCGGATTGCTTTCGCCAGCTCCGTAGGTTGAAGTGGCACATACGGCGTAGCCGTCCATGGTGGACCGATCGAATCCGGGAAGGTCGTCTTCTGCTTGAAAATCCACGACCAGCACCCGTCCGAGCGCCTCGTCCAACGCGATCTTCTCGGTTGCAACCGTTGGGAAGTCAACGGCCATGCCGAGCACCGTGGCGATATCCGCGACATTAAAGAACTCTTTCATGACAAATACTCACTTATCGATTTCAGTCATTTCATCATTGGCGAAATAGTCTATGTAGTTGAATTACTCACAGGCTTCAATGCAAAAGTAACCCGCAGGCCCCTGCACGGCAACCCGCCCATGCCCTTATAAATCTCGCAGCGCGGGCATGACATTCAGGCTCTACGTCCCGGTCAACGCGTGTAGGGGCGAACCTTGTGTTCGCCCGGTGCGGGGAGAAAAAACAACATCCCAAGCAATCATTGGTGCGGTAGAATAAGGGGCGTGTCCAGTGTGCCCGACACCCCTGATCCTTGCGCCACGTGGGCGACCGCCGGTCGCCCCTACAGGAGAGTCCCCTGCGATAAACGCTGTCGCAGGGAGACCGCAGTTACGATGAAATAGACCCGTGCCCTGGATGGTGTAAGGTACGACCCTGCCCGGCACCCACAAACGGGAAAACGCGGGCAAACGGCTCCCCGGTTTTCTTGCCAATTGCCTTGTGGTATGATGCTTCTATAATACCCGCAGCACCGAACCCTCATGGATGGATGGCATCATGATTGAAGATAACCAGGAAAAGGCCTATCTGCTGGCATTGTACCAGAGTACCGCCGGAAACCCGAGTGTCACGAAGTCGATGTACGAAGTGGGCGCCGCGCTCGGACAGGAGAAACAGGAGGCCCAGAAAACGGCCGAAACGCTCATCGGTAAAGGCTGGGTGGAGATCAAGACCTTGTCCGGCGGCATCGGCATTACGGCCGAGGGAATCGATATGGCGCAACAGGCAGGGGCCGGACCGATTGGGGATGGTGACCGTCTGGGCGCTGGGCCTATGATCGATGATTCGGATCGCAAGACGCTTGCGAAATTACTGGAAGGGCTCAAGGCAGATGTCGCCAAGCTGACCACGGAATACGGCCGACTTGAAGAGATGATCATGGACATTAAGACCATCGAAGTGCATCTATTGTCGCCGCGCCCCAAAACAGCCGTGATCAAGGCCCTGTTGCAGGCGCTGATCACACTTCTTGCAAAAGCGGGGGACCCGCGCGGGGCCGCGCGCATCGAACGCCTGTTAGGTTAAGTCAACTTTCGAGATTGCACAGAAGAGGTGTAAGGGTTTGATCACCCGAAGGCAGTTATATCAAAGGCTTGCACCATGAAGTGATAGCGAATCAACACTTCGCCAAAATCACTTAAGCGAACCGCACAAACAGATTTGCCTCCAAAAGGAACGCTCATGGCCAATAATTATGCCGTCATCATCCAGGATAATCTGCGCGCGCTTTTCGCCCGCGATGTAAACGAGCGCGCGGCTGCCCTCGCAGCCCAGCGAGAAAACCACACGCTCGTCTTCGATGCATTTGGGGCGCTGTGCCGCGTCAGCCCCGACGGTATCACGTTGGACGATCAGGCGGAAGAAGGGCCTCGCGGTATCATCATTTCGCTGTATGGCCTGCACGCCACTCCGGAGGCCTTGTGCCTGGAGCCGTTCAAATCCTTTAAAGAGATGCCAGACAGCGCGCCTTACGCGGCCGCTTTTACGAACCGCACCGAACAGGCCCTGGTGCCGGCAGTGCACCTGCTTCAGAAAACACGCACCGCCTGGAGCCATCGACTGGGAGTGACCGAGGCACCCAAAACGGTCAACGGGGATTTATCGTTCACCGTCCGGCCGCTGCCTAAAATCGCCCTGTGTTATGTCTGCTATCTTGCCGACGAGGATTTCCCGGCCGCGGTGACCTGCCTGTACTCAAACAATGCCCATCGATTCCTGCCCACCGATGCACTGGCTGACGTGGGAGAATATACCTCCAAAACACTCGTTGGTTTGTTGAATTGTTGATGGGCATAGTGCCGGACGTTCCGGTATCGTCATCATTCGTACCTGCGCGCCCCCATTTTTGACGGCGTTTAACACAGGGGGCGCTCCTGTAGGGGCGACCGGCGGTCGCCCGCGCGGCGCAAGGATCGGGGAGGCTGGCACACGGGGCGCGCCCCTTGTTTTTTCCGCACCGATAATTGCCTGGGGTGTCATTTTTCACCCGCACCGGGCGACCGCCGGTCGCCCCTACACCGATGCGCATCACCCAACCCCGCTTACCCTCGGCGCCACTGCTATCCTTCAACGGTACACCGGTTTATCTCGGTACCACCCCTGCAGAAACGGGGAAGCGTTCGGTGACTAAGTATATGCTTCTGAATAAACACAATATTTAACCTGCACAACGCTCTTCGTGGCTTGACACCCATGGGCAAGATATTAGGGTATTGTTTATAGCGGCCTATGTAGAACGTCCCGGTAAAAGCGCGAAATCGTGAAATGCATGCATGTCCGAGCCACAGCGAAAGACGCCTTTGACGCCTTGATCTTACAAGTCCTCAGCCACACACGCCTGCACGATGGGCGGGTCTATTTTCGAGCGTGATCGCTCGGTGGGGCCTCTGCACAAGTGCTGTGCCGTATAGAAGGAGCCCCATGGGAAAATCCACTTCGTTGTACATCCTCATAAGCCTAATCGGCCTTTTGGGAGTCATCGCTCTGACCGGTGCCCTCCGCCACCAGCATCACCGCGCTGCCGGCCAGGCGCGCTTGAGCGCGCCGTTTTATGACACTATCAGCAAAACATGGATGGTCACCCTGAGCATGCCCAGAGGGGTCCGAAAAATTTACAACGCGCAAGAGCCGTTTGCCCGCGCGCTGGATATGCTGGCCAACGCCGCGGCGGTGGGGGTCCCTAAAACACTGAAGATCGAAACCGGACACTATGTTTTCAGCCGGCCGCTCATCTTCAAGGAAGTCCATGCAGGTATCGCGTTGATCGGCGCCCCGCACAGGGTCCGACCTTTGACACGGCAGACAATTTCAGTGGATCGATACCGTAAGCAAATCAACCAGCTCGCGCCACAGCTTCCGATTATCGACGGCAATGGCGTCACCAGCTTCCTGGTACTCGACGGTGTCGCCGCGGATGCGCATCTGGCGACCACAGTAGCGGGCTTTTACATGATAGGACAGATGGCGGGGCTGGGAGGCACCTACTACCCTGATTTTTCCTATCGCATCGGCGATGAAAAATTCCGCCGCAAAGATGGGTATTATACCCGTTACGCCTTCAATGACGGCGGGGTGGTATCGGTGCTCGGCAACAGTTCCGTGACTCTGGAGAATAACATCATCGACCATCCGATGGCGTACCAGTGCGGCGGCGTCCTGCGCAACGAGCAGTATGGCGATTCGGAGGTCATGCGAGCCTCCCTGGTGCGGGACAACCTGGTTATCAACCCTTTCGCGTGGCATACGGGTGCGTTTGTGGACAACAACACCGGGGCGTTTGCCAAAGTGGTATCCAATCAAATTGTGGTCGATCAGCAGATGCCCCACCCGGTGGGCCTGATTACCAATTTCGATGGGGCTTTTCTGGTGATTGAAAACAATCGAATTGTGGATGCGCGCCCCTCCAAGCAGAAGGTTCCAACAATCGGCATTCGAATTTTAGGCCGTCCCGAAGGGGTGATCCGCAGCAAAAACACTTTCGAGGAGATCGACACGCCGCTCGATCATATTGCTGATGGCGGCCCGCCCTTTCCCCCCCATCGCAGTTTCTATTTTCTGATCAAAAAGACCAAAGCGTTGAAACTGCTGAAAACCGTTTTCAATGACCGCCAGTTCGTCATGCCCGGTCATTGGCCGGACGAGATTGCGCCTCTCGTCCGGACCCGGGACTTCGAAAAAAACAATCCACACCGAATTGCGATGTTGAAAAAACACTTCATGAAACTGCGCGCGAACATGCAGGAGCGCCTGCGCAGCTGAGTTATTTCGCGAGCAGGGCCAACGCCTGCGCAACCACGTTGTCCGCTGTAAAGCCGAATTTTTCCAAAACGATATTACCTGGGGCCGAAGCGCCAAACCCTTGCATACCGATCACCTTGCCGTCGGTACCCACGTAGCGCTCCCATCCCATGGGAATGCCCGCTTCGACGGCCAAACGCGCGGTGACTCCGGGGGGCAACACGCTCTTTTTGTAGTCCTCGGTATTTCTCTCGAACAGCTCCCAACTAGGCATATTGATGACCCGCGCGGCAACATTTTGGGCTCCGAGCAGTTTCTGGGCTTTCAGTGCCAGATGCACTTCGGCGCCGCTGCCGAGAAGCAGGATGTCGGGTGTGCCTTTGCAATCCGATAACACATACCCGCCTTGGGCCAATTGACCGTTGGTCTGTTTGGGATCGAGCACGGGCAGGTTCTGACGACTCAGCGCCAGGACCACGGGGTTGTTGTTGCTGCGCATGGCCTGAGTCCAGGCATCGACCGTTTCGTTGGCATCGCAGGGCCGCAATACCAGCAGGTTGGGAATGGTGCGCAGGGCGGCCAGGTGCTCGACCGGCTGGTGTGTGGGGCCGTCTTCGCCGACCGCAATCGAATCGTGGGTGAACACATAGATCAAAGGCAGTTTCATCAGGGCCGCAACCCGGATGGCCGGCCGCACATAGTCGGCAAAAACCAGAAAAGTACCGCCAAAGGGCCGAATGCCGCCATGCAGAAAAAGCCCGGACATGATGGCGCCCATGGCATGCTCACGCACGCCGAAACGGATGTTGCGCCCGTCGTAGTGGCCTTTTTGGAATTCAGGCAGCCCCTTGAGAAAGGTGTTGTTGGACGGCGCCAGATCCGCAGATCCGCCCATCAAGGTGGGAACGCGTTCGGCCAGGGCGTTGAGCGCCTTGCCCGAGGCGGAACGGGTGGCCACTGCGCCATCTTCGGGTTTGAAGGTCACCAGGTCTTTGTCCCAGTCGCGCGGCAAAAAGCCACTGATCGCGTTGACCCATTGATCGGCCAGTTCGGGATTCGCTTTGCTGTAGGCGGTGTAAAGCGTCTGCCATTGCGCTTCAGCCGCCTGGCCGCGCGCAACCGTGCGGCGGCAATGCTCAAGCGCATTTTCCGGCACACAGAACAGCAGGTCCTTGTCGCACCCCAGAAATCCTTTGGTCAGACACACTTCGGACTCGCCCAGAGGGGCGCCGTGAGCGCCGCAGGTATCCTGCTTGTTGGGGCTGCCATAGGCGATGTGGGTGCGCAGCACGATCAGCGACGGGCGGTCGCTTTCGGCCTTGGACGCGCGCAGGGCCGTTTCGATGGCGGCCAGATCGTTGCCGTCTTCCACGGTTTGCACATGCCAATTGTAGGCCGCGAAACGCTGGGCGACATTTTCCGTGAACGTGATGTCGGTCGGGCCTTCGATGGAAATGTCGTTATCGTCGTAAATACAGATCAAACGGCCCAGGCCCAGGTGTCCGGCCAGCGAGGCGGCTTCGGCACAGACCCCTTCCATCAAGTCGCCATCGCCGCATATGACATAGGTGTAATGGTCGACAATCTCCTGGCCGCTCTGATTGAAACGGGCCGCCAAGTGGCGCTCGGCCATGGCCATGCCCACCGCATTGGCCACGCCCTGGCCTAACGGGCCTGTGGTGGTTTCCACCCCCGGTGTGTGGCTGAATTCAGGGTGGCCCGGCGTCTTGCTGCCCCACTGGCGGAAATTCTTGATATCCTCGAGCGACAGGTCGTAGCCGGTCAGGTACAACAGGCTGTACAGCAGCATGGAGGCATGACCGCCGGAAAGCACGAAACGATCGCGATTGGGCCAGTCGGGATTGCGCGGGTTGTGGTTCATGATACGCGTCCAGAGCACATAACCAGCGGCGGCCAGCCCCATGGGGGCTCCCGGATGGCCGGAATTGGCTTTCTGAATGGCGTCCATGGACAACGTCCGAATGGCATTGACGCAACATTGATCGAGCAGGGTGTCTTCAGCAGTCCGGGCTTCCATCTTTCATATCTCCTTTGGGGTCGTTGCGGTCCTCTGGGACCGCCGATTCAATTCGACAAATGGCAGGCTTGTTACAATGGATCGACACGAGAAGCAAGGATTCGTTAATTCGTCGATTCGCCTATTCTTCTATTCGTCCCTTCATCTATTCGCCTGTTCGTATACAGCGATCAAACCACCAACAAATCTACTATCTGGTTATCCACTTCGGTCAAGTGAGACCCAACCCCAACTCAAAGTCCTCGCATCCATTCGGGCTTAAGCGCCACCTGCCCGGCCAAAGCTTTGTCGATCAAATCCAGAACCGCCTCGCGGTCTTTGGGCAGCCGGGCCCGGATGGGCAGGTAGTTGGAAGCGTGATTGGCGTGAAACATCCCCTGGGTCAGGTGGGTGTGCGCAAACAGGCTGCGCAATTCGCGCAACATCTCCGCGGGCTCGAGCAACGGAAAACGATCGGCGCAATAGTCGGCATACAAAGGGGTGTTGGGCACGAACATCAAGCTCAAAGCGCCGACGTAGTCAGGGTTTATGGCCGAGAGGACCTGTCCGGTGGCCACGGCATGTATTCGCGAGCGCTGTCGGCCGGCAATGCCGAGGATCACGGTCACCGACAGTTTAAATCCGGCGTCTTTGGCTTTGCGGCCGCGCGCAATCATCTGTTCGGCGGTGGCGCCTTTGTTGATCGCCTTGAGTGTCTCTTCGTCACCGCTTTCCAAACCCATGTAAAGAATGCCCAATCCGTTCGCGTGCAACTCTTTGAGTTCCTCCGGGCTTTTCATGTTGAGGCTCTTGGCGTTGGCGTAGGACCCTACCCGCGTGACCCAAGGCAGTTGTTCGCGGATGGCCCGCAATATCGCCAACAGGCGTTTTTGCGGGATGATGAGTGCATCGCCGTCGCACAGAAACACGCGCCGCTGACGTTTGCAGTGTTGCGCGGCAAAGGCGATATCCTGCATGATGATCGTGTCGCTTTTGATCTTGAAACGCTCCCCGCGATATGTCCCGCAGAACGTGCATTTATTGTGCGAGCAGCCCACAGTCACCTGGAGCAAAATAGAGTTGGCCTCGCTGGGCGGCCGGATGATATTGCCTTCGTAGTGCATTGAAAATGCCTCCAACATTCTATAATTTCGAAAGAATGTAACCTACTCTGGGAGGTATGAAAAGGGCTATCGATGTGCCGTCAGTCGCGTCCACTGATTTTACAGCGTGTAAAAGGCTTTGACGAATCAGGGTGCGGGAGACCCGGTCCACCATCCGCTGTCGTAAGTTTTTCGCTTTCATTATCACGCCATAGGGATATAATTCAATTTCGGGTTCCAAACGCCGGTAAGCCGGGCGGGTGGTCCGCGCCACACGCCATATCGCTCAAGTGAGGCTAAAGGTGTGCGTAGGGTCGGCCGCAAACTCGCTGGGGCTCAAACAGTGCGGCCCAAACACCCGACGCACACCTTAAGCCTCACTAAATCTCATGGCTGACTGTGGCGCGGACCACCCGCCCGGCTTACCTCACCACGTGCCAATCCCGAAAGTTGAAGATATAAAAATAAAAGTACTTATCTTTGGCATAATCATTGCCATCAACAAGTGCGAATGGTCGGTCGCTCATGCAATGATCGGGGCTTACCCGCATCTGACGAACGGCCTTAAACCCTCAAATAAGGAAAAAGAAGATGAAAGACTTCAAACGCATTCTTTTCCCGGTGGACCTGACAGAAAACTCCGAAAAGCTTGTCCCTTATGTGATCAGCATGGCCCAAAAATTCGAGGCGTCGGTCCACATTCTGTTCGTGGTAAGGATTTTCCAGTATTTCACCGACATCTATGTGGCCCCGCCCTCTATTTCGGTTTTCGAACATGAACTGGTGGAAGGAGCGCGCCGAAAAATGGACGAGTTTACGAGAGCCCATTTCAGCCACATGCCCGAAACCCAAAGCGCGGTCGTGCTGGGCGATCCTTCCGACGTCATTCTCACGTATATCGACGAGCAGCACATGGATGTGGTGGTGATGGGCACGCACGGCCGCAAGGGCCTGGATCGCGTGCTGTTCGGCTCGGTGGCCGAACGGGTGATCAAAACCTCGCACGTGCCGGTATTGGTCGTGAATCCCTATAAAGTCGATGAATAGCTTTTAGTCACCATTCGGGTTTATACCTCGGCGACTGTCCTTCACCCCCTGACGCACCGGCGAGGCCGGCAAAGGGCGCCCGATGAGCATTCACCATCTCGATCGTCTTTTTCATCCCCAGTCGGTGGCGGTGGTTGGGGCCAGCGAGCGGCCTGATTCGGCCGGCGCGGCGCTCATGCGCAACCTGATCGACGCCGGCTATGCAGGCACTATCTACCCCGTGAATACGCGTTACCGCTCCCTGATGGGCTATCCCTGCCACCGATCGGTCGCCGGGATTGGCGCACCGGTAGATCTTGTCGTCATCGTCACCCCGATCGCCTCGGTGCCGGGCATTGTGCAACAATGCGTACAGGTGGCGGCTGGCGGCGTATTGATTATCACCCCTGGGAGCAAGGAAACCGGCCCCCAGGGTGCGGAGATGGAACAGCAGATCAACGCCGCGGCTGCCGGCACACCGTTGCGCATTATCGGTCCAGGCAGCATGGGATTGATTTGCAGCCGCTGCAAGCTCAATGCAAGTATCGGTCACAAAATGCCGCCAGGCGGACGACTGGCCTTCATTTCTCAAAGCGGCGCGCTGGCAATGGCCATTTTCGATTCTGCCGAAAAAGAAGGCATCGGTTTTAGCTACTTTGTCAGTTTAGGCGCCATGATGGATGTCCATTTTGGGGATGCCATCGACTACCTGGGCAATGATGGGCGCGTCAGCAGCATCGTTCTGTACATGGAACAGCTTCGCGATCCGCGACGTTTCATGAGCGCCGCGCGGGCGGTCTCCAACATAAAGCCGATCATCGCCCTGAAAGCAGGCCGCACCCGCCCGGGTGCATTGGCCGCCATGCGGCATACCGGTGCCGCTGCGGGCGAGGACGACATCTATGACAGCGCTTTTCGACGCGCCGGCATTTTGCGGGTAAAAACATTCGAGGAGCTTTTTGATTGTGCGGAACTGGTGGCCAAACAGCCCCACCCCCGGCGCGCCGGACTGGTGATCGTCAGCAATGCCGGCGGGCCGGCGGTCATGGCCGCGGATGCGTTGTCCGATCACGGCGTCGAACCTGCACCGCTTGCGCCCGACACCATGGCTCTGCTCGAAAAGCTCCTGGCGCCCCTCTGGAGCCGCGCCAACCCAGTGGATATCCGTGGCAATGCTACGCCCGAACGCTATCTGGCCGTGGTGGACATTATCCTCAAAGCCCCGGAAGTCGACGGGCTGCTTATCATATTTTCTCCAAATGCCCTCAACGACCCGACCGAAACCGCCCGTATCTTGATTCCACGATTGCAGGCCAGTCAGATCCCAGTCATCACCGCATGGCTGGGCGGCGGCAGCATTGAAGCCGGCCGCAATCTGTTCAACCAAGCCGGCATTCCCACCTTCGACAGTCCTGAACGGGCCGTAAGGGCTTTCATGGATCTGTACCATTACGCCCGCAATCTGGAGATGCACCGGCAAATCCCTGCCAAACTGCCGCATCGCCTGAAATTCGACAGGCACACAGCCGAAGTGCTGATCCAAAAGCAACTATCCGGCGGCGAACCCTGGATGAGTGAAGTGCATGCCAAACAGCTGCTGGCCGCCTATGGTTTACCCACCAATCCCACCTATTTGGCGGCGAACTTGTCGCAGGCGGTTGCGTTGGCCGGTCGTGCAGGATACCCGGTGGTGCTTAAAATCGATTCGCCCGGCCAGGCCCACATTTCCCACTGGGGCGGCGTACGGTTGAATCTATCCGACCCAGATCAGGTTCGCCGGGCCTACACGGACTTGATGAACGCGACCCGCTCGTCTTCGGAACGGAGCCGGATTCGAGGGATTACAGTTCAAAAAATGTTCGGTTCCCCCAGCGCGGAGTTGGCTCTGGGCATTCATACGGACGACCATTTCGGCTCCGTGCTCTCTTTCGGCTGGGGCGGCATCGCCAGGGATATTTCGCACGATCGCGCGTATACACTGCCGCCGCTCAACCGCTTGCTGGCCCGCAGAATGATCGAAGGCGCCCAAGTCTATCGTCTGCTCAAAGGGTATCGCGATCATGCCCCGGCCAATATCGCCCTTCTGGAGGAAATCCTGATACGGCTGGCCCAATTGGCCACCGACTTTGCGCAGATCGCGGAAATCGCCATCAATCCATTGCTGGTTGTGGATCAAAATTTCTTTGCGGTCAGCGCACGCGTGCGCGTGTACCCCGCGAGCGTGCGCGCCCCGCTGCACCTGGTCATCGCGCCCTACCCCAACCAGTATGAGACGGTTTTGGATCTGCACGAGGAAGGTCCCATCCAGATCCGACCGATCCGGCCGGAAGACGCCCCGTTGCTGAAAGCTTTTTTCGCGTCGCTGTCCAGCAAGAGCATTTACTTTCGGTTTTTCTCCCCGCTGAAGGAATTGCCGCGAGAAATGCTGGCCCGTTTCACGCAAATCGACTACGACCGCGAGATTGCTATGGTGGCCATACAGGAAAATCAGACTGGTGACGATGAGATGCTGGGAGTCGGGCGTATTATCAGCGGCATCGATCCTACCCAGGCGGAGTTCGCTATTCTGGTAGGCGATCGTTGGCATGGTCGGGGAATCGGAGCGGCCCTGCTGCGCATCTGCCTGCAGATTGCCAGAATACAGGGGGTGCATCACATATGGGGCGCCGTCATGTCCGAAAACACGCAAATGCTCGCCCTGGGCCGCAAACTTGGCTTCAAAATGAGCCGCGCTAACGGAGAATACGAACTGCGCATGAATTTGTCCGATATGACGGCGTCACTAAACGATGTGAGAGGCTGATCTATTCCTGTTTTTCGCGCGCCCAC
The DNA here is from genome assembly GCA_000961655.1 of Desulfatitalea sp. BRH_c12. Lineage (GTDB taxonomy): Bacteria > Desulfobacterota > Desulfobacteria > Desulfobacterales > Desulfosarcinaceae > Desulfatitalea. The sequence continues at coordinate 74,662 of LADR01000012.1, read as the reverse complement.
TTGTACAGCTTGGGATTGGTGCAGACCTCATAATATTTGCGGGAAGAGACGCGCAGGATCTTCAAGTTTTCAGGATCGACGACGGGAATCTGAGATTCACGGATGATCAGGCGCTGGTAACGGCCCCTTTTGGTAGGAAATTTGCCACCGTAAAGGGTACACTTGCGGTCGTGGATATCCTTGAAGTCGGAACTCAGCACTCTGAGATCGATCTCCTTGGACAATTTTTCAAAACCGGCTGCATTGAGTTCGATGCCATTGACATTGAATCGCATATACAGGTCGTCCTTGGTAGCCGCCATTTCCTCTTCCGAACGGGTCTGGAACACGTACAACCGAAACGGGCCTTTTTTGCCGGCGAACAATCGTCGCCCTATTTTGGAACAACTGGAGAGGCGGTCGGCCAGGTTGATGGCCGGCGAGATCATGATGCGATTGTTGCCGTCGAAAAGGAACGTGGGCGATTTATCCAGAAAACCGATGCCGATGCCCAACTCCAGAATGGGCAGCAAATTTCTTCTGCTTTTTTCATTATAGCGTTGAATGATAATCAGCATGTTGATGGCGATACCGCACGCACGCGCGACGCCATACCAATCACTGGGCGTATTTTCTCTTTCGAAAATAGACAAGATGATGGCATCGCCTTCAATGAAAACCTTGCCGGCATCATACTCGGAAAGAATCTCGGAAATCGGGTCGAAAAAATTGAGACTGAAGTAAGATGCCGGGTTCAATCCGCGTTTGTTCATGCTGTACGTGATATCGGTTGAGCCGCGCACATCGGCTTTGATGATCACATGATTGATGATGGGCGCCTTGGATGCGGCCTGCTCATGGGGCAGCAAGAATTCGTAGAGTGTATTGTTTTCGCGCGACAACGTGATCACTTTTTCTTCGGTGGCGATATGGACACGGTCCATGGCCTCTTCGATGATTGCACGATTGCTCAAATCTCTGTGATAGCGTGCGAAAGCGTTCATGAAACGGACCAGGTGGTCTTTGCGCCGACTGGCCGTCATCTGTTCCATGGCCTTGATTTTTTTGTTCAAGGGCGCCAATGAAAAAGATCGACCGTACATGATTGAAAGCCGCTTGAGCCTGTTTTTGGTCACGCGGCGTGCCTTGGGCAACACGAGATATTGGATGATCTGCTGAGGTACCAGTGGCGGGCAATACTGCAAATACTCCGGTTGCATCTCGTAGGAAGCGGCAATACGGTCGAGGACTTTTTTTTCGCGGAATCTTTTGTAAAAAAAGTGCAACACGGTCTTCTGATTCTTGAGGTCCCGGCAGAGTTGTTCGATTTTATGAGGATCGCCACACTGCTTTTTCAGTGCCTGAAGATCGGCCTTGGTTTTGCGCCAATTGAAGAGCACGTCCATATTGCCAAGATAGCGCAGGTACCCATCTATTTTTTGCACGTGCGCTTTTTGGGCGTTTTCAGGAACTTCTTCCGGGTGTGACGGCGCATTCAAACGCTGCTCGACCGACATGCCCTGCACGCCGGAATCTTTAAGTTCGATCACATTGATCAGATTCCGGATGAGGAAAAGAAGATTTTCATATTTATCGCCATCTTCGATCCGCCGCCCCAGGGAGAGGTCATACTGGCTCAAGGTAAAAAGTTCGTTATCGGTGTTTTGCACATGCAGCATGGCGGTATCGATCACATCTTCGTAAAAAGAAGAGCGGTTACCGAAGATCGCTTCGCGCATGACCCGAATTTCCTTGCGTTCCACATCGGCCCAGAATCCGCAGATTTCCTGGCCGACCCGCTGCAGGATCGTTTCCCGGTCCTGCATCAGAATCTGCAGTTTATCTTTGAGTTTGGGAGCTTCGGTCCAGTCGTTATGGGCCGACAGGTCCGATGAGCGGACCGTTTTTTTCAAACGGCCAACGAGCAGGTCGTATTGCGACTGAATCTCTTTGAGCAGCATTTTAACCATGCTGGTTTGTGCCAGACATTCTATCTGGTGCTCGCGATGCCCTTTGGCCTTGTTGAGCGCGTCGCGCATGACCTCGGCATAGAGTTGCTTGTAACTGTCGACTTCCTTGATCCAATTCCCATTGCCGGTGTTTGGCCCCCTTTTTTCAAGGCCGGCATGGCGCGTCACCAACTGGATCACGATCTTGCGATTGGCATTTACAAAAATTGGGCTGATCAGCACATCGTGCCGGATATTGTCGACTCCCGGCCGCAACCGTTCCAGGGAAAAATTGATGAGATAGTTTTTCAGGCAAAAAGATCTGAGTGGCGGCAGATTGATCTCTTTTGAAAAAAAATTCAACATGAATGCAATACAATCCTTGCCATTACAGGTTAACGGTCCGCTGCGGAAGAGTGGCAACAAAATAGCACGCTACCCCTCAAAAGTCTATATCGTGCCTTTGAGGTGATTGCATGAGGGGCATCAGGGTAATTCGCGGGAAAAACAAATATCTGGTTATCCACTTCGGCCAAGTGAGATACGGATGCCCCGGTGATCCGGGTGGGTGGTCCGCGCCACCCGGATCACCTCCTCCGTGCCCATGCCGAATACACTTCGTCCAACTGTCACTGGGAGCGAACTGGATCACCAAAAAACAATAAAAGAAGGGGGGGATTTGCGGGTAAGCGTTAAGGCAATTGGCCCATCAATTATCAAACTCGGGAAACCGCTTCTCCTCGACCAGCCGCAGAAACACCGCCACGACATCTTCGTCGAATAGAATGCCTTTGTTGTCGGTCAGTTCGTCGATAGCGCGCTGCAAGCCCAGCGATGGCCGATAAGGGCGATGAGAAGCGATGGTCTCGAAAACATCGGCGACCGAGAGAATGCGCGCCTGCAGCAATATTTCAGAACCCTTGAGTCCCTGGGGGTAGCCGCTGCCGTCCATCCGTTCATGGTGCTGCAAGATGATTTCGGCCAAAGGCCAGGGAAACTCGATCTGTTTCAAAATGTCGTAACCGGACCGGACATGGCTCTTGATGAGTTCATATTCAAGCTCGGATAAACGCCCGGGCTTGGCCAGAATTCCGGCCGGGACGGTGATCTTTCCCAAATCGTGGATTTCGCTGGCCATGCGCAGCCCGAAAATATCGTCCTCGCTGAGCCCCATTTCACGCGCCACCATGGCGGTCAGGTGGGCTACGCGCTGCTGATGCCCGGCCGTATAAGGGTCGCGCATTTCGACAGCCACTGACATGGCATGCACGATGCCCTCCATGGCGCGTTGCAGTTTATCCAGATTCAACTTCAGATCCGACAAGGCTTTGAGCCGCGCCGTCTTGGAAGCTCTTTCGGATAAGACCCGCTTGAGACGCGCGATAAATTCCGCGATGCGTACTGGCTTCTGGATGAAATCGCTGGCACCCTGCTGGACGATATCCTCATAGTTGAAATCATCCACATAGCCGGTCATGATGATGACATCGGCCTCGTAACGGGATTTTATGATGCGCGCCAGTTCAATGCCGCTCATATCAGGCATTTTGATATCGGCGACCACCACGTCCACATCGTTTTGATCCAGCGTCTGCAATGCCGATATGGGGCCGTCAGCCACAAAACATTGAAAGCCGGACAATTTAATCCCGAGTCTGAGCATGGTGCGAATCGATTCTTCATCGTCCACGACCAATATGGTACCAGACTCTTTCCCTGTAGTGTCGGTCATGATGCTTCCTCTTGCCTGCCCGAGCGTTCGCTGAACAGCCAAATGTAATATTTTTCAACCATCATTTACCGCCTGATCATGGGGCGGAATCAAATCGATCTGATGGTATGGTTTTTTGCTCGCCGGTGATTGAGCGGGGAAGCAGCTGTGCATTACAGGGCAGGATCGCGTAAAACCGGTGCAGGCAAGCAATAGCAAAAACGTAAGTGTAAGGGGTTCGGTGTAAAGTGTAAAGACCGAATATCGCTAAAAAAGGGGTTCGTCAGACATGCGCGATGGGTTCGTCGCGGTGCACCGGGCTAAGGTCCACGTCATTGACCGGTTCACCCTTTCGGAGCGATTTTTAAGTGGCTTAAATTAAAAACGCCACTTTCGGGTTTGGTCCTGAAGAGGTAAGCCGGGTGGTCTGGCACCACACGCCCGGCTCACTTCACAATGTGCCATCCCGAAGTCCTTAAAGTTTCTTACGAACATCGATCGTACGGGCATGGGCTTCCAAGCCCTCCACGCGCGCAAGGCACATCACGTCTTCAGCCTCTTTCCGGAACGCCTCGTCGGTGTAATGGATGATGCTGGTGGTTTTGAGAAAGTGGTTCACCGAGAGCGCGGAGGAGAAGCGGGCTGTTCCGGCGGTGGGCAGGACATGATTGGGCCCGGCCACGTAATCGCCGACCGCTTCGGGGGTGTAATCTCCGAGAAAGAGCGCGCCCGCGTGGCGAATACGGCCTATGTAGGCAAATGGGTCCCGGACCTGTAATTCGAAATGTTCAGGCGCTATGCGGTTGGCCAGTTCGATGGCCGTATCCAGATCGGGCACAACCAGCAACGCTCCGAACGCTTTCAGGGATTGTTCGGCAATATCGCGGCGCGGCAATGTGGCGACCTGCCGCGCCAACGCGGCGTTCACGGCTTCGGCCAGCGGCCGATCGTCCGTGATCAGAATGGCGGATGCCCTGGGATCATGCTCAGCCTGCCCCAGCATATCGGCGGCGACAAACTCAGGATTGGCCCGGCCGTCGGCCACCACCAGAATTTCGCTGGGTCCGGCGATCATATCGATCTGGACCATGCCGGCTACGAGTTTTTTGGCCAAGGTCACATAAATATTACCGGGTCCGACAATGACATCCACTTTGGGAATGGTGGCTGTTCCGAAGGCCAGGGCGGCAATGGCCCAGGCGCTGCCGGCCTTGAATACACGGTTCACACCTGCCTTGCGGGCAGCCACCAGCAGGTACGGACTGATACTGCCGTCGGGGGTCGGCGGCGTGGTCATGACCACCTGGGAGACACCTGCAATCTTGGCGGGAATGGCCCCCATCAGCACCGATGACACCAAGGGTGTCGCACCACCGGTAGCACCGGGCACGTACACGCCGGCGGCATCGACCGGATGGACCATCTGCCCCAGAAAAGTTCCGGGGCGCTGTGTGTCCATCCAGGAGCGAGGCATCTGTTTTTCGTGGAACGCTGCGATTTGACGGGCTGCCCGCTCGAGCGCCCGCTTAAAATTGCGATCCACTTTCTTTTCGGCGGCCTTCATTTCGGAATCCGAGACTTCGATATCCGCAATATCCAGATGGGGGGCATCGAAACGGCGGGTGTAATCGATCAGCGCCGGATCCCCTTTCTTGCGGACGTCATCCAATATGCGCTGGACAGCGGAAAGCTCCTTGCGTCCATACGCCAACCCCCTATTAACAATCCGGTCAAGCTGCTTGGCGGCAGCTTCCGAAGGATATTGCAAAATCTTCATTCAGTGTCCCTTTCATCTTGGATGCGGTCCATCGGCAGGTATTCCCATAGTGCCTTGCAGGGCTGGGAATATGGGGGATTCGTGAAAGGCTGTCAAGGAGGAAACGCTGCCTTGTTAAGGGATACCAACCCCTTCCAACAGGCCAAACCGGCCAACGGAAAAGATTTGGATTGACTTGCTACCGATATTTTACGATAAAAAACACTTTTGTTTTTACCGCGATCCGTGGTGCTGACAAAGTTCTTTGGCAGCCTATAATTCATGCAGAAAAATGGAGGAAGACAGATGAGCCCGAAACGCATTTACAACTTTAATGCCGGCCCGGCGGCCCTACCCCTGAGCGTACTGGAAGAGATTCAGAAAGAGTTTCTGGATTTCAAGGGCTCTGGTATGTCTATCACCGAAATCAGCCATCGTTCCAAGTGGTTCGATGAGGTCATCAACGAGGCAGTGGCGCGCACCAAACGTTTGTTCAAACTTGACGATCGCTACAGTGTTCTTTTCCTGCAGGGCGGCGCGAGCATGCAGTTCGCCATGATCCCGATGAATTTCCTGGCCGAGGGCCGCACGGCGGATTATGTCAATACCGGCACCTGGTCGACCAAAGCGATCAAGGAAGCCAAGATACTCGGTAAGAAAATCACGGTCGTGGCCTCTTCCGAGGATCGTAATTTTGCTTACATTCCCAAGAACATCAACTACACCGCCGAGGCGACCTACGTTCACATCACGTCCAACAATACCATCAAGGGGACCCAATGGGCCCAATTCCCCGATACCGGCAATGTCCCCCTGATCGCCGATATGTCTTCCGATATTTTTTCGCGCCCATTCGACGCCAGCCGTTTTGGCCTGATCTATGCCGGCGCCCAGAAGAATATGGGACCGGCCGGTGTCTGCATGGTGATCATACGCGACGACTTGCTCAAGATGGTTCCCGACACGCTGCCGACCATGTTGCGGTACACGACCCACACGGAAAAAAACTCTATGTTCAATACCCCGCCGTGCTTCTCCATTTACACGGCCCAACTGGTGCTCAAGTGGCTTGAAGAGACCGTTGGCGGCCTCGACAAAATGGCGCAGATCAATCAGCAAAAAGCAGATTTGATCTACGGGTTGCTTGATAGCAGCACGTTCTACAATGGTACGGCCGATGTCGACAGCCGTTCACGCATGAACGTCACTTTCCGTCTGCCCAGTGAAGACCTGGAGAAAAAATTTGTCGCCGAAGCCGCCAGCAACGACATGGGCGGGCTCAAGGGCCACCGTTCGGTCGGCGGTTGCCGGGCTTCCATCTATAATGCCACCTCCCTGGAAGCGGTCGCAGCCCTGGTCGCGTTCATGAAGACGTTCGAACGCAACAATGCGTAGCGGTCTGTCTTTTCTATTTTGAATTCGTTCAACCTGTAGTGCCTCAGACAAGTCATCGATTCGGGTTGCCACGTAAGCAGCCCGGATCGATTTTTTTTGCAGCACCACACCCTCCCCCTCGTTCCTTTTGCAGGCGTTGATCATTGTGCGATTACGCCGTCAGGTCGGGGCCGCGGTTTCCGGATAAAACAGGCCCCGTGCCGGGTGGGGCATCTACCTTGCTGTTGTCCCTGGAAATCCTTGACAAGACCGGGAATTACTCATACGTACTATAGATATGGAGCTTGTCTGGCTTTAATATGAAACCTACGATGAATCGGTTGTAGAGTTTATGCAAATCAGGCGCCACACCGGATCACACAATCTATATACCTACCCCATCCTGCTCCGCGATTTTACAATTCAGAGCTCACGTTCAGATGGGCCCACGCATTCAAATCAACGTCCGACTGTGGCCGGTAAGGCCGTATCAACTTAAAATAGGGAGGCAATGGCATGGATAAAATTCTACGTATCAATATGAGCGGTGCCAATGGTCCGGAAATCAATACCGTATCGTTGGGAGAGTACAAGGGGTTAGGCGGTCGCGCCATGACATCCACCATTGTGGCCAAGGAGGTCCCCCCCACTTGCCATGCGCTCAGCGCTGAGAACAAACTGGTTATCGCACCGGGATTGCTGAGCGGATCGGCGGCTGCCATGTCGGGCAGAATCTCGGTCGGGTGCAAGAGCCCGTTGACCGGCGGTATCAAGGAAGCCAATTCCGGCGGGCAACCGTCCCAGGTGCTGGCCCGCTTGGGCTATGCGGCCATCGTTCTTGAAGGCAAGCCCAAGGACGACACCTTGTACAAGGTGGTGATCACGAAAGATGATGTTTCGATCAGCCCGGCCAATGAATTGAAGATGCACGGCAATTACGATCTAGTCGAAAAGATGAAGACGCAGTATGGCGACAAGATCGCCTGCATCTCCATCGGACAGGCTGGCGAGATGAAGTTGGGTGCTGCCTCCATAGCGTTTACGGATATGGAACTGCGCCCGACCCGTCATGCCGGCCGTGGCGGTGTGGGCGCGGTGATGGGCGCCAAAGGGGTCAAGGTCATCGTGCTTGACGACACGGGCACAGCGATGCGCCAGCCCAAAAACCCGGATGCGTTCAAGGAGGCCAACAAAGCTTTCGTGGCCGGCCTGCGCAAACATCCGGTCACCGGACAAGGCCTTCCGGCTTATGGCACCAACGTTCTGACCAACGTCGTCAACGAGGCCGGCGGTTACCCCACCTTCAACTTCAAGCAAGGGCAATTCGAGGGCGCATCCAAAATCAGCGGGGAGGCACAGGCTGAGTTGGAGAACACCCGCGGCGGCGAAGGTTCGGCGACCCACGGTTGCCACAGGGGGTGCGTGATCCGCTGTTCGGGTACTTTTTTCGATAAAAACGGGCGCTTCGTGACCAAGCAGCCGGAATATGAAACCGTCTGGGCCCATGGCGGCAACTGCGGCATCGACGATCTGGACGCGATTGCGCTGATCGACCGCATGGACGACGATTTTGGGGTGGATACCATCGAGATGGGCGCCACCATCGCCGTGGCCATGGATGCGGGTCTGGCAAAGTTCGGAGATGCCGAAGCGGCCATCCGCCTGGTTAAAGAGGTCGGCCAAGGCACACCTCTGGGACGCATCCTGGGCAGCGGCGCAGCCGTGACCGGCCGGGTATTCGGTGTCGAACGCATTCCGGTCGTCAAGGGCCAGTCAATGCCGGCCTACGATCCAAGAGCCGTTCAGGGCATGGGTGTCACCTATGCTACTACCACGATGGGCGCGGACCACACCGCCGGCTATGCCGTAACCGCCAACTTGCTTTCCGTAGGTGGCACCGTCGATCCCCTCAAACCGCAAGGCCAGGTCGAACTGTCGCGCAACCTGCAGATCGCTACCACGGCCATCGATGCGACGGGCATGTGCCTGTTCATCGCCTTTGCCATTTTGGATCAGCCGGATACTTTTCAGTCGCTGATCGACCTGATCAATGGCTTTACGGGCCTGAGCATGACAGCCGATGATGTTACCAATCTGGGCAAGTCGATTCTCATTCATGAACGGAATTTCAACAAAGCGGCCGGCCTGACCGCGGCCCATGACCGCCTGCCCGACTACTTCAAAAATGAGCCGCTGTCACCGCACAAGATCACCTTCAACGTCAGCGACGAAGAACTGGATCAGGTTTTCAATTTCTAACCCCGGAGCCACCAACCATGAGGGGCGCTGCCAGTCAGCGCCCCTCTTTCGTGACGTATGAACCCATCCAACACGCTTTTTATGCGATTGCCGCAGTCGGCCGTCGACAGCTTTGCAATTCTGTTCGGGGCCGGAGTGGGCATCGAGACCGCAACGGGCATTTCGCTGCAGTCCCTGCTATGTGATCATCTGGCCATTGACGGCAATTATGTCGACCAGCGCATTCAAACGATCTTCCTCAATGGACGGGCCGTGGATCGCATCGACCAGGTGATGATCAAGGCGAACGATGTGATTGCACTGTCAGCCGCCATGCCGGGCCTGGCCGGTGCCACCCTGCGCAAGGGCGGGTTTTTTGCGCCTTTGCGAAAAGATATTTCCCATCAAGACACGCCAGTCGCTTTGGCGACCCACCAAAAAGCAACCGTCACGCTGAAATTGTTCAACCTGGTGGCGCGCGAATTAGGGCCCCACTTGCTGCACAGAGGTGTCTGGATCAAAGGAAAGGATCTCGAAAAACACCTCCGGCAATTCGATGTGGCGGCAGGGTGCTGCGGCCCATCGGAAGCCATTTACAATGACGTGCGATTATCCGCTGAACACCTGGCCCAACTCGATTTTCCCGACCATTGGATGTTTCTGCAGGTGAATGCATTGGGATAGGCGCGTCCTGCCTCTGATACCTTAAAACGTGCACCGCTTGGGCGACCGCCGGTCGCCCCTACAACGATGATCATCGCCATGGCCGCTTACCCATCGGCGCCATTTTCCCGGTAACCGCGATCCTTGAACGTTACGCCGGTTTATCTTGGTACCGTACCACCCGTAACTACGCGCCCATCGGGACTGCGTGATATCGCAGGGGACTCTCCTGTAGGAGCGACCGGCGGTCGCCCACACGGCGCAAGGATCAGGGTGCTGGCACAACTGGGCGTGCCCCTTGTCTGTCCGCACCAATGAACTGCTGGGGTGTTGGTTCTGCACCCGCACCGGGCGACCGCCGGCCCCTACAGCGATGAGCTCTATTGCTGATCGAAATTTGGCAGGGGCGTTTGCAGCAGCCACAAGCGGTGCTCCGCGTTGTAATGCCAGACCTGACGATACTGAAGGGTTTTCACACGAGGAACGTTGAGCAGATAGTATTGCAGACAGATGTCCTGTTCGATCTTAGTGGCATCTTCAGCCACATCGACATTCGTAGGATTGAATTCAACCACCTTGACCAGCTTGTTGACGGGGGTGTCCGATGCTTTGGATACGCCAGGATCGAGAAAATGCCGCACGGCAGTGTAGTCTGCGTCCAAAAGAGCCCGCCGGTAAGCTAAAATAACATCGTCAAATTCGGAGATGCGACTGTTCTTTTGTAACGTTGCACAGGCGACCAACGCAAGCGCCACCCCAATCAGCAATACTATACGGCCGGCCATTACGTCTCCTGCAGCGTACGGGGTAAGAAACTTCGGATTATGAACAACCTTACGCGCTAATGGCCCCATTGCGCAAGCCTTGATCACGTCATGCCACCAAAACATCAAAAGCCGCCTTGCGGCGGCTTTCGACGATTTCTTTTCACCGAACGTGCCGGTGTCGACAACAACTTTTATGGGACAGTCGGATCAGTCACACAACTCGAACAGAGCTGCCGCGCCCATGCCGCCGCCGATACACATGCTCTCAACGCCGTACTTGGCACCGCGCGCGCGCATGTTCGTGACCAGCGTGGCCGCCAACTTGGCGCCGGTACATCCCAGGGGGTGACCCAGGGCGATCGCACCGCCGTTGATGTTGATGCGGTCCATGTATTTTTCGAGGCCCAGTTCGCGGATGCAGTAGAGCGCCTGCGAAGCAAACGCTTCGTTGATCTCCCACACCCCGATATCATCGACGGTCAAACCGGCCAGTTGGAGCAGTTTGGGGATGGCGTAACGCGGGCCCACACCCATTTCGTCGGAACGGCAGCCGATGGTGGTGTACAATTTGAGTTTGGCCAACGGCTTGATGCCCAGCGCTTTGACTTTATCGCCGCTCATCAACACAGTGGCGGCCGCGCCATCGGTCGTCTGAGAAGAGTTGCCGGCGGTGACGGAGCCGGTCAGGGAGAAGGCCGGACGCAATTTGCCCAAACCCTCTAAGGTGGTTTCCTCACGGACGCCGTCGTCGAAGCTCTGAAGGAACGTTTCGCGTTTGACGGTGCCATCGGCCTGGGTCACGTACTTGGCGGCCGGTGTCGGCACGATCTCTGCGAACAGCCCATTTTTCTGAGCGTTGACGGCCTTCATCTGAGAATTGTAGGCAAATTCATCCTGCTGTTGGCGGGAGATATTGTAGCGCTTGGCCACGTTTTCCGCGGTGGTGCCCATGGACATGAACAGATCGATCTCTTTCTTTTCGGCATCCGGATACGGCCGCGGCAGGTTACCGCCCATGGGCACGTAGGTCATGGACTCGACACCGGCACCGATGGTCACCTCCGACCAACCGCACATGATGCGCATGGCGGCGTCGGCGATGGCTTCCAGGCCCGAGGCGCAGAAGCGGTTCACCGTGGCACCCGACACCTTGTCGGGGAAACCGGCGATTTTAGAAGCATTGCGACCGATATTGAGACCTTGCTCCGCTTCGGGGAATGCGCAGCCGACCATAACATCGTCGATATCGTTCGGATCGAGTTGGGGCACTTTCGCAACGGATGATTTCAGAATAAACGAGATCAGATCCAGGGGCAAAGTATCTTTTAGCGCACCCTTGGCCCGTTTGCAGCCGGGGGTACGGACGGCACTGACAATATAAGCGTCTTTCATGGTATCCCTCCAGGATATGTTGATTATTGGCGTGTTGGTGCTTCAATACGTCCTTAGTTACGCAGCGGCTTTCCGGTCTTGAGCATGTGGTCGATCCGGGCAATGGTCTTTTCCTGGCGCAGCAGATCCACGAAAGTGGCGCGTTCCAGAGCCAGCAGGCCATCTTCGCTCACATAACTGCCGGTGCGCGCCTCACCCCCGGCGATGACGTAGGCAACCCGGCCGGCCAGATAAGAGTCGTATTCACTGACAAAACCGGCCGCCTGCATATTGAGCAGTTCCGCATTGACCATGCCCCAGGCAGCTTCGCCGAACACCCGGATAGGTTTTTTAACCGGCGGGGTGTAGCCGTCGTCGGCCATGCGCAGAACCTCTTTTTTGGCTTCGCCGATCAAATGATCGCGATTGAAGACGATGCGGTCATTCGGCCCCAGAAAGCCCCTGGAACGGGCTTCGGCTGCAGAGGTGGACACCTGGGCCATGCCGATAGCCTGGAACACCGGGATAAAGAATTTACCCAATTCCACTTCGCCCGCCGACTCGGGAATATTCTCCATAACTTTGCGCCACAACGCGGAACAACCCGTGCCGCCGGGCAGCAAACCAACGCCGATTTCGACGAGTCCCATATACAATTCGGCATGGGCGACGATACGGTCGGCACCCAGGCAAACTTCCGCACCGCCACCCAAGGCCAGGCCGAAGGGGGCCGCGACAACCGGATAATGGCAGTAGCGGCTGCGTTGGATGATCGTCTGCAGACGCTTGACGGCCGCCTCGATCTCGGCAAAAGCGCCTTGCGATACGGCTTCACGCACCTGACGAAGGTCAGCGCCAGCCGAAAAAGCACCGGGCATGCCGCCGGCCTGATTGCCAATGACCAGACCGACACCATTGGCATCGACGTAGTCATGGGCTTTTTCCAGAAAATCGGCGATCTCGTCATTGAGCGAGTTCATCTTGGTGTGGAATTCCGCACAGAAAACACCGTCGCCCAAATCGATCAGCGACGCTGAATTATTGCCCAATACGACTTTATTGGCGGCCTTGAGCATGGCCAGATCGATCATGGTCGCGCTGACCGCGATCGGTTTGTAGCTTTCACTGGCGAAATCATAGAAGAAACGTTGGCCGTTCTCAATTTTGTAGAAGGCGGTGTTGCCGGCGGCCAGCATCTTTTTGACTTTGGCCGGCACCTTCAGGCCCTCTTTCTCCATGCGCTCGACAACGCGCGCAACACCCAGCAGGTCCCAACCCTGGAACGGACCACGCTCCATGCCGAAGCCCCAGCGCATGGCATTGTCGATTTCAACGATGCTGTCGGCAATCTCCGGAATGCGGTTGGTGGCATAGATCAGGTTTTCAGCGACCGAGCGCCATACGAACTTGGACCCTTTGTCGTCTCCGAACACCATGGCCTGGATCTTTTCGGCCGGATTTTTGGCCTTGGCAGCGGCCTCGAGGCAGGGGAACGTCACTTTATCGTAAGTTGTGTATTCAAATGTTTTCAGATCGAGGACCTTGCGGATTTTCTTCCATTCCGGGGTCAAATCGGTTTTGTAAAAGCCGCCCTTGGTCTTGTTGCCCAGCATTTTCTTGTCCATCATCTTCTGGACAAAATCGGGAAGGATAAAGGTCTCGCGGGCTTCGTCATCCTTGACCAGGTCGTAAGTGTTCTTGGCCACATGATAGGCGATATCCAGCCCCACAAGGTCAGTGGTTTTGAACATTCCGGTTTTGGGGCGTCCCATGGCCGGTCCGAACAGGGCGTCGACTTCCGGGATGGTCAAATCATGTTCGAGCATCAGTTGCATGCTGCGCGCCGAGGATTGAACGCCGATGCGGTTGCCCACGAAGTTGGGGGTATCTTTGGCCCATACGATGCCTTTGCCCAGCTTGCGTTCGCCGAAATCAGCCATGAACTGCAGAATTTCAGGCGATGTTTTTTCGCCAGGAATAATTTCCAACAATTTCATGTAGCGCACGGGATTGAAAAAATGGGTCCCCAGAAAATGTTTCTTGAAATCGTCGCTGAGTCCTTCGCTCATGGCTTTCAACGGGATACCGGAGGTGTTCGAGGATACGACAGCATCTTTTTTACGAATTTTCTCGATGCGTTTGAACAGATCCTGTTTGACCTTCAGATTTTCCACCACCACTTCAACAATCCAGTCGCATTCGGCCAGTTTATCGAAGTCATCTTCCATGTTGCCAATGGAGATCAAATTGATGTCTTTTGCTTGCATCAAAGCGGCTGGCCGGGCTTTGCGCAGATTTTCAAGACCAGCGGCGACAATTCGGTTGCGGGCTTTGCGATCTTTTTTTTCGTCCTCTTTGAGATCAAACGGGACAATGTCGAGTAAAAGTGTTCTGATACCGGCGCTGGCCAATAAAGCGGCAATGCCGCCGCCCATGATGCCAGATCCGATGACCGCTGCTTGTCTTATCTTTCTTGTCATGACCCCTCCTAAATACCGATATGCAGTTATCGCCGGATTACCATGAAGAGCGTCCGGCCTGATGGTGGTGCCGACACATTATGAATGAACACTCATTCATTTACCAGACCCCCCGTTTTCCTGTCAAGCATAAAGCCCTGCGCGCCCCAAGAAATTTCCCATGCTTTCAGCATCTTCAATAATTTTTCCAAATATACTGAACTTTGTTCATGGCCGTGATTCTTTTTTATACGTTTGCAATTTTTGTGTCGATTCCTAACAATATTTAACGTAGTCGTTTAATGGATCATGCGAAAATTTTGTGCCGTATTCCTAGGCGCCTTAGAACGACCACGATTGATAACTCCCTACCAACGTTTCAACATTAGGATAGCCAGGGATTGTCACCATACGGGCGAACCCAAGGTTTACCCCCTGCAGGAAGGACGATTTTGCGATGATTATTGCGTTTAACGTCAGGGTAACCGCATTTGGAATTTTCATTACTGTACTTTGCAATAAGCGTTACTCTGAGCTAAAAAAAAGGCGCTATCTCCTGCGGACCTTAGGCGAACCCTTTTCACCGTGTTATCTTAGGGTTCCACCTGTAGGGGCGACCGCCGGCCGCCCCTACATAAGCATCATGACCATAAGCCTGGTGACTACCAAGGTGTCCATTCGCCCCAGGTATCAACGGACATCTTTCCACACCGCGCGTACCCATGGTTTGCCCCAAAGAAAGAACGATGGTCCATCTGGAATGCGGCCCATACGCAAATGCGGTTACCCTGACGTAAACGTATTAACGAATTTACAAAACCCGCCCTTTATGCCATCATTGCGCACCTTTGAAAGGAAAATAGCAACCCATGACCGATATCAACGACATTGTATTGATTTACATGGAAGACAAACCACAGGGTTTTGCCCGCATCGAGGCCATAGAGCCCGATGTCAAACGCGGCTGGTATCATGTCAGCCTTCTGCTGCTGCAGGTCCCGCCGACGGTCGTCACATGGATTTTGCGTGACGTCTATATCAATGGTGAAACCTTCACGATGGAGGGCAACCCGATACGCCTGGAAAAAGTGGTCAGCCCGATCAGCGCCAAAGCCCACGACCAAACCCCGCCGGATCACCCCGGCGCCGGCAAAAGCAAAGTCATTTCGCTCAAGGATCTCAAAAAGAAATAAATGCAACGGATAGTCATCTCAGCTTCCCGTCGAACCGATATTCCGGCTTTCTACATGCCATGGTTCATGGAACGCATCGCGTGTGGTTTCTTCGAGATCGACCATCCTTTCGGGCGGCCAGCCGCGCACGTGCCGGCAACGCCCGCCCAGGTCCACACGATTGTCTTCTGGTCAAAGGATTTCGGCCCTTTCCTGGACGGGGGCTATGACCGGCAACTGGTCGCGCGCGGATACAACCTTTTTTTCAATTTCACGATCAATTCGCCCGATGCCACCCTGGAACCGGACGTGCCGGCCCTGGACGCCCGTCTGGATCAATTGTCCCGATTGAGCGAACGGTTTGGACCGCAAAGCATTTTCTGGCGCTTCGATCCCATCTGCTATTTTCAACACAAAAATGGTGCAACCGGCGACAACCTGGCAAGCTTTGCAGCCATCGCCGCGCGCGCCGCCGCCGCAGGCATCCGGGTCTGCATCACCAGCTTTGTGGATCTATACAGAAAAGTCCAGCGTCGCGCCGCTGCCGCGGATATCGTCTTGATCGACCCGCCCATGGCGCAGAAAGCCAGACAAGTGGCCGACATGGCGCATGAACTTGAAAAGTTGCGCATACAACTGCACCTGTGCTGCGAAAAAGATCTGCTTGCCCACCTGCCGCCTGGGGGTAACGTGCACAGCGCAGCCTGTATCCCTAACCGGCTTCTGGCCTCGCTTTACGGCCCCGATATTACCCTGCGCAAAGATAGCGGGCAACGCGTCGCAGCGGGCTGCGGGTGCCGTCTGTCCAAAGATATCGGCAGCTACCGCCTGCACCCCTGCCGGCACAATTGCCTGTTCTGCTACGCGAATTCCGGAAAATGATGAAACACACTTAACACTTCGCCTTCACCTGAGCGAACGGCATAACCAGATTGAGAAATTTTTTATGAACATTGGCCCTATTTTACTCCAAAACCCCACAGTTTTTGCCCCCCTGGCGGGCATCACCAACCTGCCCATGCGCCTGCTGGCCAAATCCGCCGGCTGTGCGTTGGTGTACTCTGAAATGATCAGCGCCAATGGCCTGATTCACGGGGCGGACAAAACCTGGCAACTCCTGCGCAGCACGGCCGACGAAAAGCCGCTGAGCGTGCAACTGTTTGGCGGTGAGACCGATTTGCTCTGCGAGGCCGCCCGCCAGGTCGAATCGGCCGGAGCGGACATCATCGACATCAATTTTGGCTGCGCAGTGAAAAAGATCCTTAAAAGCGGGTCCGGAGTGGCCCTGATGCGCGATCTGGTTAAAGCTGAAGCCCTGTTGAAGGCTGTGCGTAAGGTGGTCAACGTCCCTCTGACCATTAAAATACGCAGCGGCTGGGACGCTTCCGGCAGCGATGGCATTGCTTTGGCACGCATCGCGCAGGATTGCGGCGTGGATGCGATCGCCGTGCACCCGCGCACTGCGCGCCAAGCGTTCGGCGGCCGCGCGGATTGGTCTCTGATCGCGCGCATCAAGGCGATGCTGAGCATCCCGGTGATCGGCAATGGCGACGTGGTAACAGCGCAAGATGCAGCCCGCATGATGGCGGAGACCGGCTGCGATGCGGTGATGGTCGGCCGGGCGGCAATCGGCAACCCGTTCATTTTCCGCGACATCGTAAGTCTTCTGGACGGAGGCAGCGTGCAGACGGTGACCCTGCAAGAACGCTTTGACGCCATGGCCGGCTATGTGGACGCCTCGGTGGCCTACCTGGGAGAAACCACGGCCTGTTTTACGCTGCGCAGCCGCTTGGGCTGGTTCACCAAAGGTTTGCCGCAAGCGGCGCAGTTCAGGAACGCCATCCGGCAGATTACTTCTGAAACAGAGGCCCACGCGCTTGTGGAAGACTATCGCGCAACACTTTTGCAAAAATACGACGGGGTATCCGCATTGGGAGGGTCAGCCTTTTAGGTCTTCTCACATCGGAGCAAGTCAGCTTTTTTGGTTTTCAAACGCCGGAAATCCGGACCGCCCCACCGGGAATCGCCTCTGCGTGCCAATTGACAGGGAGTGACGCGAGCCGTGCAGCCTCGATCGGCGCAGAAGATGCTAACCGGCGGGCACCGCGATATCGCCGGGCTGGATGTCGGCGGCCTCGTCCATAACGGCTTCAGCGGTGTCGCCGTTCAGTGACTGAATTAAAATATCCGACACTTTGTAACCCGGCACGATAAATTTTTCACCGTTCGAACCTTCCATGACACGGCGGCCTTCGTAAATCGACAGACGATCGCCGACGCGCAGCCCGGTTTCTTGCACGCCGCCCAGATAAACATTTTGTCCCTGGATATCGGCCACCGATGCGATCCATTTTATCGCTTCAACGGCTTCGGCCGCCTGCTCGCCGAGATCCTCGCTTAAGTCGACGATCATCTCGTCAACCGCGGCCATGGCTTGCGGCGTACCGTCCACAAAAGCACGATAGTGGCCCTCGTCCACCTGCACCGTTTGTTGCCGGACATAGCTGGCGGCTTTGGCGCCCAAAAACGTGTCATACACATCCAACGCGACTACAACGGTCATAAAAAACCTGTTTTTGCGGAACCACCAGAGACCGGTTTTCCTTTCGTCCGGCTGGATACCGATCAGCTTGGCTTGCAAAAGACAATGATATCCCTGCAGGCGTGCCGCCTGCAGGGCCATGAACGCACCTTGGCTGGTTGAAAGAGAATCCGGGTTCTGCAAAGCGGCCGGAAACCCCGGGTCCTGCGCGGTCAACAACAACAGCCGTTTTCCTTTGTCCCTAATGGTTTGAACCATGGTCTGCGTTAAGAGTTCTTCGCCCTCGCGAATGTAAGGCCCCGGGGAGTTCGTTTGGATAGCGATGGCTGTTTTTTTCTGGTAGCGCCCATTTTTATTGGGTGCTTCCCAGTACGCGGAGCGCTGCTCGCCGCGCTCATACAACGGCTTGGCGCACGCATTGATGAAAAACCCTGTCAACAAAATCAGACCGAGCAGGCCAATTGTTCTGCGCATTAACGTTTTCTCCTTATTCCATGTTGAACTGCGCGACCACTTCCGTGGTAAGGCCGCCCCGGGCGGTAAACCCCCCCTGCACTTCCATCCATTGAGGCGCCAGCACCGTGACCAGATCGTCCAGAATCCGGTTGACGACATGCTCGTAAAAAATGCCGACATTGCGGTATTGCAACAAATAAAACTTCAAGGATTTGAGTTCTATGATCGATGCGTTGGGGCGGTAGCGGACCGTTATGGTGCCGAAATCGGGCAATCCGGTCATCGGGCATACCGAGGTAAATTCCGGTTGATGAATGGTGATAACGATGTCCCTGCGGCCTTTGTAGGCATATTCAATCGGTTCGAGCATATCCGGTCGCACCGATTCGATCGTTCCGATCGTATATGGCACATCATGATTTTTTTGCGTGGCCATGTGTTTTTCGATCTCCTGAGTATAGTCAATCAGATGAGTGACTGTGTTTGGCATAAATGCCTATAGTACATAGAGAATTTAAAGACCGGTGTCAATGGAGACAGGCGGGGACAAGCCGGGGACACAGGGCCATCGCATGTAAACCTTGGCACGCAGCGTGCTGTTATGAGTTGTAGGGTGGGCATTGCCCACCATCATAGGCGCTATATTGAAGGGATTCGCAAAGCATGCCTGGTTTTCCGGCAGGTTAAGAAATTTCTGGCGCTGGTAAGTTACCACGATAAAAAAAAGTAGTCGCGCATTCGCACCACAGATCACCTATAATCATTTGCAAATAAATGGTGGGCGATGCCCACCCTACCTGGCTATCGCAAGGGGCCCCACCTGTAGGGGCGACCGGCGGTCGCCCGGTGCGGGGGCAAAGCCATCATCCCCGGCAATCATGGGTGCGGGAGAATAAAACCTCGCCATGTTGGGCGATGACCCGAATACAGTGGGTCGCCCGGGCGACCGCCGGTCCCCTGCAGCGGGCATCGCGATCATAAAGGTGTCCATTCGCACCAGGGATCCACCGATACCTACGCACCGAGCGAACACAAGGTTCGCTCCTAACAAAGAACGATGTCCATTTCTGAAATGAGGCTCATACGCAATTGCGGTTAACCTGGGAAGTGACAAGGAAGTGACATGATACTCATTGACTTGCACGGTCCCACTTGTTAACACCCGAGAATCACACCACTTCAAAAAGGCCGAGAGAGAACGTATGGGAAAAGAATCGACGCAGGAACAGGTTTTAAGAGCCAGCAAAGAGATTGCCGTTAAGTTCATCGAGGTCGGCAGGATCTCACCCAGCAACTTTGCAGAAACCTTCAAGACCATTTACGATGCCGTCGATGCGACGGTTCGCGGCGGATCGCAGACCGGCGGCACCAATACGGGCGCCGCCGGCAAGCCTTGATCGTCGTTTAAGATAGGACCGAAAGCTTAAGGCTTCATTGCCCGATGGCGGCCGGCCAGATATAGTAAAAGTCGGCTGCGGCCACGGCACTCAACGATGCCAGCCCCGGAAGAAGCGCTGTAAAACCACCGCCCGCCTGTCGTATGGCAGGATTGTAAATCGTATCATCTTCTTTCTTTTGGCGCCGGAAGGCGATCACACGCGCATCTTCGGACAACCCGGCAATCTCCTTGGCTTTGACGATCGCATCGTCCAGATAACCGACCTGATCCACCAAGCCTGCCTCAACAGCCTGTTGGGCCAGAAATACTCGCGCCGTGATGACCTGCGCACGTTGCTCCGGCGCAAGGCTCCTGTGCTGCATGACCAAATTGTAGAAGCGGTCGGCCATCCCATCCGTCAGGTCCTGGAAAAGCGCGATTTCTTCGTCCGTGGGCGGACGGAAAGGCGATCCCATGTCCTTTTGGGCCCCCGACTTGTTCATATTGACAGAAAGCCCGACCTTCTCCATCAAACCGCTCACGCCCGGGCGCATGAAAATAACCCCGATGGAACCCGTGATCGTCGTCGGATGGGCCAGAATGTGGTCGGCCGGCAAGGCGACGTAATATCCGCCCGAGGCCGCCACATTCATCATGGCCGCCACCACCTTGACCCCGGTGCGCTGCTTGTAGCGGACCAGTTCATGGTAAAGAATGTCGCTGGCCGTGACGGTTCCGCCCGGCGAATTGATTTTGAGCAACAGGGCCTTGATCTCCGGGTCCTGCTCGGCATGCTTGAGGTAGGCCACGGTCTGCTGAACCATGCTGGGCTGGCTGCCGCGCAGCATATGCTCCTCAGGTTTATCCGAAATCACCCCATCAATGGAAAGCACCAGAATTTTGCCTTTGCCGCTGCCTTGCAAAGTGAACTCTTTGAGCGGCTCATCCCGATCTCCGAACAATGTCACTTTAGGCATGGAGCATCCTGTCACCGTCAGGATGCCTGCGAAGATAACTATCGGCCATAACCGGAATTTTATATTCATGCGTGCATGCCTCCGTTGAAGGTTCGTTCATGCGTTAATTTGTCGATGCGTTAACCGTTAATGGGTCGCGTTGATTCGTTAAGTCGTCAGATCGTTTAGTGGGCTTCAGCCCAATTGCTTCCCCAGGATACATTCACTTTCAAGGGCACTTTCAAGGCCCATACATTTTCCATGATATCGGGCACCAAATGCCGGATTGTATCCAACTCATCGTCCGGAACCTCGAAGACAATTTCATCATGCACGGAGAGCAGCATGACCGTTTTGAGCCGCCGCTCTTTTAAAAAGGCCGCCGTGCGGATCATGGCCACTTTGATCAGATCGGCGGCCGTGCCCTGGATGGGCGTGTTGATCGCCGTTCGCTCCGCGAATTGGCGCACGTTCGGATTCCGGCTGTTGATATCGGGCAGCAGACGCAACCGGCCCAGCAGGGTTCCGACCTGCTGCGTTTCGCGCGCTTGCGCGACGGTGCGATCCATATAGTTTTTAACGCCGCTGTAGCGCACGAAATAGTTATCGATGTAGGTCTGGGCCATTTTGGGACTGATGCCCAACTCACGCGATAATCCGTAGGCGCTCATCCCGTAAATGATCCCGAAGTTAATCACCTTGGCCTGCCGGCGCAACTCACCCGGCACTTGCTCCCGCGACGCCATAAAGACTTCACTGGCGGTGCGGGCGTGAATATCTTCGTTGCGTTCGAACGATTCGATCAGAATGGCGTCATCGGCATAGTGCGCCAGAATGCGCAGTTCGATCTGGGAGTAGTCGGCCGAAAGCAGATGCCAGCCGGGGCGGGCCACGAATGTCTTACGAATCTCGCGACCCTCTTCGGTGCGGATGGGGATGTTCTGCAAATTGGGCTCCGAACTGCTCAGGCGTCCGGTGGCCGCTATCGTCTGGTTAAAGCAGGTGTGAATGCGTCCGGTTTCGGGGTCCACCATTTGGAGCAACGCGTCAACATAGGTGGATTTCAGTTTGGCCAGGGTGCGGTGCCGCAGCAGCAATGCCGGCAGTTCGTGCTGTTCGGCCAGGCGCGTCAGCACCTCCACGTCCGTAGAATACCCGGTTTTCTTTTTGGTCTTCTTGGAACAGGGCAGCTGCAGTTTTTCGAACAGGATGCGGCCCAGTTGCTGCGAGGATTGCAGGTTAAATTTCTCCCCGGCCAGGCTGCAAATCTGCTCTTCAAGAAGTTGCAACTGATGCTGCAGGGATTTGGACAAATCGTGCAGCAAATCCTGGTCCAGCAGCACCCCGGCCATTTCCATCTCCATCAGCACCGATACGAGCGGCATTTCCACCTGATCCATCAGTGGCATAAGCCCCAAGGCTTCCAACTTGGGCCGCAGCACCTGGTAAGCCCGCAGGGTAATGTCGGCATCCTCGCAGGCATAGGGCGCGGCTTTGTCGAGCGTGACCTGGTCGAATGTCAGGGCGCACTTGCCTTTGCCGGCCACACACTCGAAGGTGACATTCTTATGATTGAGAAAATCCAAGGCAATCTGGTCCAGGCCATGCGCGCGCTTGGAGGGGTCGAGCAGATAGGACGCCAGCATCGTGTCGAAGGTGACCCCTTTCAAATCGGCGCCATGGCGGCGGAGAACCGTCCAGTCATACTTGATGTTCTGCCCCACCTTGGCGACGGCGGGATTTTCCAGCAACGGCTTGAACCGGGATAGAACGGTGTCGCGGCTTAACTGCCGGGGTGCGCCGATGTAGCGATGGCCGCAGGGAATGTAATAGGCCGCATTGGGTTCATAAGAGACGGAAATGCCAACCAACACGGCTTGCATGGGATATTGCGAAGTGGTTTCGGTGTCTATGGCGAAAAGACCGCACTGGGTCAATCGATCGATCAACGCCTGCAGATCGTTCTCATCGAGGATGGTGTGATAATTGGTGGCCGCGGGCGGCTGGGCATGCTGAAATTCCTGCTGCAGCTGCCTGAACTCCAACTCCTGGAAAAGATCGGTCAGCGCCTGCGGGTCAGGAGGCTGGACCTGGAAGCTCTCCAGTTTGAAATCCACCGGCGACTGTCGGTCGATGGTCACCAGCCAGCGGCTCAGAAAAGCCTGCTCTTTATTGGCAAGCAGCTTCTCGCGCTGCTTTTTGGCCGTGACCTCGTCGATGCGGTCGTACAGCGCCTGCAGACTGCCGAACTGCTGAATCAGCGCTAAGGCCGTTTTGGGGCCGATGCCCGGCACGCCCGGTATATTGTCGGAGGTGTCGCCGCACAGGCCCATCATGTCGATCATCTGGTCGGGTTCCAATCCGAAATCTCGCGCGATGGCGGCCTTGTCGATGACCAGGTCTTTCATCGGATCCCAGATGGTGGTGCTGTCCGTGACCAACTGCATGAAATCCTTGTCGCCCGTCACCATGACCACGTCCAGACCAGCCTCCTCGGCCAACCGGGCATAGGTGCCGATCAGATCGTCGGCTTCGAACCCCTCTTTCTCGATCACGGGGATGTTAAACCCGGCGGTCACCTTTTTGATGAAGGGAATTTGTACCGCCATTTCCTGGGGCATGCTCGGACGGTTGGCCTTGTAGTCGGCATACATCTCATGGCGAAACGTGGGACCCTTGGCATCGAAGAACATGGCCACATGCCGGGGTGCACGCTCCTGCATCAGCTTGATCAGCATGCGCGTGAACCCATAGACGGCGTTGGTCGGCATCCCCCTTGAGTTGCTCAAATGGCGAATCGCGTGGAAGGCGCGGTACATGTAAGCACTGCCGTCAATTAAATAGAGGCAAGCGGCGGGCGCTGAGGTATCTGCTGGTGATGGCATGGTCGTTAATCCCGTAAATGAATCCTATGGCTATGTGTCCAAAGACGCCCCGGCTTGACAGCTGCCAGCCATTGGCATAAATTCGATCCGCTTAAAGGTTGGGCCTTTATCGCAAAATGCAATTACTAACATGGATGACTGGAAACGACAAGATTACCAGACAACCCGGCCCGATTCACTGAAACGGATCAAGAGCGACATGACGGACAACCAGAACACACCCCGCAAGCGCCGCTGGCGCCGCACCGGCCAACAGCAATGCCATTGCTGTGGTCAATTTTTGACTTTCTGCTGGCGGTGCCGCTGCGGTTTTGAAATATGCCAGTCCTGCATGCAGGCCAATGTATGGGGCATGTCCTGCAATCACATTACCTGGCAGTGCCCGGACTGCGGCGACATGAACGGCTTTGGCAATCAGTGATTGCGTTGCAGCGAATCGAACGGACAGCCAGCACCACCCGATAAAAATGTAGACGTCGCACACACCTGTTGTTAAGATAGCGACAATTGTTCATATTGACCGATATGCGCATACACTGGCAGTGAATCGCTTCCACGCTGGCCTTGGTCTGAATTGAGCGGCGGAGAATCCGGGTATGGCTTCCATCAAGGAAATGACTTTCGATCATCTGATCGGGCAAACCGTCGGCACCTCCCGCCTATTGAAAAAACTCGATAACGGTTCCATGTCGGTCGTCTTTGTAGCGTATCAGACGACGCTCAGACGCCAGATCGCTGTCAAGATTCTGCCCAAAATCCTGCTGACCCACCGGGTGGCCGAGTTCTTTCAGCAGGAGGCCGAAGCGGCTGCCTTCCTGTCGCACCCATGCATCATTCCCGTGTACGAAATCGGCGAAACGGACGAATTTCTTTTTTTCACCATGCAACTGGTCAAGGGCAAATCCCTGTCGGATTACATCCGCCAGGCCCGCCACCATCCGCTGCCGTCCAAACGAATGCTTCCGGTCGAGACCTCTCTCAAGATCGTGGTCAAGATCCTGGATGCGCTTGACTACGCCAATGGGTTGGGCATTGTGCACCGGGATATCAAACCGCGCAATATTTTGATCGAAACCCACTCGCGCCGCCCGATGGTCACCGATTTCGGAGTGGCCCGATCCTATGGTGGGTCGGACGACGATACGCGCGTTCTCGTGGGCACGCCGACGTACATGGCCCCTGAACAAATTTTATCGGGCGTTGTGGACGGGCGCGCCGATGTCTATGCCACCGGGGTAATGCTGCTGGAGATGCTTAGCGGCGGGCTGCCCTACCCGCCTTACGATTCGGCCGTGAAGCTGCTTAAAATCAAATTGCGCCTGCAGGACCGCCTGTTCAGCAAAACCCCCTCGCAGGTCAATCCGCATGTCGACCGCGTATTGGATGAAATCGTCTTGAAAGCCGTCGCATATGATAAGGAACGTCGCTATTCTTCGTGTCGGGAGTTCGCGCGTGATCTCAGGCGCTACCTTCAAAACTACAACAAACGTTCAGCCCAAGCCCAGCCGTTACCGTAAATAGCCGCATCAAAGGCGTGCCCCACAAAGGACGTTCATGGCGAATAACAGCGACAGCGTACCTTCCACTTCTCACACTGCCCGTCACCTTACAACGCCGGCGGCCTAATTAGGATACCCTATGGATCAAAGAGCCTACAAAATTCAGCTGGCGCAATTCGGGCGTTTTTTTGCCCTGCTGCTGAACCGGACCTTAATGTACCAGGCCAATCATCCTTTCATCAAACAGTCGATCACCGACCTGCTGAGCGTGGCGACACGACTGCTGGAGAATACTTCGCCCCTGGTATTCATTCTGAACCGCGACCAATTCTATATGGACGACGAATTGCTCGACCCACGGATCAATGTCAATCGAACCATAGCAATATTCAAAAGCGCCGGCCTGCAATCCATATCGTTTGAAAAAGGGATCATGGAAACCGAATTATCCATTTTTTCAGAAATATTCGGAGCGATGACCAAGCTGACGACAGTCGCCTCGGTTCAGGAAGATCTCATCAAAAAAGGCGTGTTCAATATCAAGGTCAATCATGTCGTCTTCAAAAAGGTGACTCAGGATGATCAGATTGTCTCCCGGGATGCCCTGAAAAATGTTACGCCAATATTGGATTCGGACGACCCTCAGAATCGCCGTAAATTCATGGAAACGCTGCTGGAAAGCATTGTGAGCGAAGAGTTTGCCAAAACCCTCAATATCACCAGCCTGCTCGCCAATCCCAAGGCTTTGGGGCAACACATGATCGATACCGATCTGGCCGGTACGTTGGCATTGAATGACCGCGCAAATCCCCATGTATCCGATTCGCCAGGCGGCACATTCCATTCGCCAGCCGGTGCATCCGCTTCGCCAGCAGCAACCAAACCGTCCGGCAAAGTGATCGGCCAGACGACTTTGGCAGGGGACGGAAACGGACCGCACCCGGTTATGCCCTCGCCGGTTAAGGATGGCCCCGGTGAACACGGTCTTGACGAAAACGATCGTTCGCAAGTCACGTTATCCGCAGATATGGCAGATGTCACACCGACCGCACAGGATGCCGCAGCGCCGCCGACCGCCGAACGCGGCACATTGCTGCTCAAGCAAATCGAAGTCATGCATCATGAGGTCGAAAAACAGCTCTCCGGTGGCAGTGAGATCACCTTGCCGGATCTGGCCCAAGCAATTTTCGACATGAAAAAGCAGCTCATGGAAGGCATCCAAACGCAGAAAGCCCTGGGCATTGCATACGCCAATGAAGCGGATATCGTCAGCGCCGCCAACCAACTCACAGACCAGGTTCTGGTCGAACTGATCAAGGAAGAATACCAGGCAGGCGCCATCACAACCCGGCGGCTGGCCCAAATCATACGGCGCTTGATTCCCGAGGCCGAAGAACTCAGACGCCTGCTGCCTCAAATCAAACGGACACTGCTGCATGAAGGCATGACCCCGACCGACTACCTGAAGCTGGTGCATGAACTGCGCAATGAGCTTGAAAGCGAAGAACTTTCCAAAATACTCCAGGAAAGTTCCGAAGCGATGGGTCTGGATGGCGACATGATGATCGAAGAGGTCAAACGCAATCCGGCCCATGCCGCCGAATTGATCTATCTGGCCTCGGAAATCCGCAAGGGCAGCGGCGATGAGTCCGCACTCTCCGATATTCTTGTGGAGTATATAGAAAAATTAGGCGAACGCATGGCCCGCGATGCCGATAACAGCTCTCCGGAAGGGGCCGCGCACTTAAAAAAAGTGATGAATGATGTGGAATCGACCATTCTCAAAAAGCTGAGCCACATGAATGTCAACACCACCCTGCTGGTCCGCATGGAAGAACGGCTTAATGCCCGCATGGAGTCAATCCTCGACAGCATGCGCGTCCAATGGCTGAACAGCCGCACCAGCCAGGAAAAAGTTAAAATGCTCAGCGTTTTGCAGACGCTCGAGCATAATGTCAGCCAGGATGAAATCCTGGCGCCAATATTGAAAGCCGTGCGCGCCAGAGTGGACGCCGGAGAAATCGAAGAAAACAACTACAGCCAGATTCACGAGGAGATCATCCGTCAAAAACAGACCACTGACGCCCTGGCGGAAGAAAAAAACATTCCCGAAGGGGTTTTGGACGCTGAAGAGATTATGTTCATCCTCGACAAGGAGATCGCCCGCGCACAACGCTACGGATCCTTCTTTTCCGCATTGGCGTTTGCTTTCGTGAGCGCTAAGCCCAAGACCCAGCACCAGAAAGGGACTGTCACCCAGGAAGCTGTTCTGGATGCCGCTTTGTATAGACTGTCAACCATTATTCGCCAGGTGGATTATATCGGTCAGGTCGGCAAGAACAAGATGATAGTGCTGCTGCCCATGATAGCTAAGGAAGAAGCCCGAAAAGCCTTATCGCGCATTTTGCGTTTGCTTCACGCCTCGCCGCTGGATGTGTGCGGCGTGTCCGTCGATTTGCGCGTGGCTGGCGTCATGAACGATTTCGATCATGAAAAAATGCCCGATGCAAAGGCGTTTACCAAGCAGATTAACTACCAACTGACCGACATGGTGGCTCGCCTCAAAAGCATTCAGGTGCTGTTTTGATCTTCCCGCGTTTCGAAGGTGGCATCTATCAGATATCCCGGTTGACAATCGGCCCAAAAGCCGCCTGGCCAGGACCGAAATCCAATAGATGTCCCGCGGCGGGGTTTCATTTAGGGACCGCCATCTTGCGCATGCGTTTGCTCACAGGGCGCTGCCGCAACAAAACGTAGGTGGCGCCGGCGCCGCCATCGCAGGATCGCGCGCTGGTAAGCGCGATGACATGTTTTCGCAACGGCCCGCGGGTCAACCAATGGTAAACTTTTTGCTTGAGAATCGGTTTATGGGGCGACGTCAGTCCTCGGCCGTGGATCACGAGAACGGCCCGCTTGCCCTCGTGGATGGCTTTTTTGAGAAAGGCATGCATCACGTCATCGGCTTCCCGTGCTGACAAACCATGCAGATCGACATGATCCTGGACGGAATAGCGGCCTGAATGAAGCCGCCGCGCGATTTCGCGACCGACGCCCGGTGCGGTCGCTTCCATGTATTCAGCTGTATCGGCCACAATAAAACCCTGGCCGTTTATAATCAGCCGGTCCAGGGCGGCGACTGTTTCCTGTTCTTCGTCGTATTCAGCACAGTGGTCGCTTTGATGCTTTTGGGGCCATTGCCAGTGGGCGTCGAAAGCCAGCGGGGTCACATCGGCCATGGCCTCCAAGAAAAGTTCGATTTCCTGCTGCGCGGATAAAACCGGTGCCGTAGCCCTGGATGATGGCTGCGGCGCCGGTGCACTCTTCACGGCAATCTTCTTGCGCTTAAGCAGACGATCCAAGTCTTTGAATGGCCGGAAAGTGTCTTCATCAGGTAAATATGCCATGGCGAAATCCCATGTAAGCCGGTGATCAGCAAATCATAGGCTGCCGATTTGCAAATCATCCGCCCTGTGCATCCCCATCCCGATACACGAATGCCATTGTGTGCCCCAAGATCGGCAACCAAGCCATCAGGCCCATTATCGATCTCGTTGGCCCAAAACATACCTCATGGAAGAGGCCATTTCAAGGTGGCATCGAGGGCGTGGCCGCACCTTTACTCGGCCTTTACGGGGACCTCGTTGCCGTGCAATCGCAGGGGCTTCCACCTGTAGGGGCGACCGGCGGTCGCCCGGGGCGGGTGCAAAGACGGCATGCCAGCCAATCAGGGGTGCGGGAGTACAAGGCCGCGCCATGTTGGGGCGATGACCTAAATACAGTGCTTCGCGTGGGCGACCGCCGGTCGCCCCTACAGCCCGCATCGTGCCTATAAGCATTGCGATTGCAATCCAAGCATCGTGCTCCACAACCATTAAGACCATAAGCATCGTGATCATCAAGGTGTCCATTGCCCCAGTGATCAGCCGACATCTACTAACCCCGCGAACACACGGTTCGCCCCTAAGTAAAAGCGCTTCCATTCTAAAATGCGGCCCATAGGCAAATGCGGTTACCTGTCAAGGTGGCAACCGCTGAGAAATCCCTGCACCCAAGACCGCTGGACGCGCTTGGATTTAAAGCCTATTGTTAACCAGATAGTAACCAGTGAGACGAAGGGAGAGCGATCCCATGAGCGTTATCGTGGACTTTTCGATTTTTCCGATGGATAAAGGCGAAAGTGTGAGTCAATATGTCGCCCGGGCTGTGAAAATCGTTCAAGCCTCAGGGTTGCCGTATGAACTGAATCCCATGGGCACGTGTGTCGAAGGTGACTGGCCAGACGTATTGAAGGTTGTCGATCACTGTTTTCAAGAGCTTCAAAAAGACAGCAGCCGGATCTATCTGACGGTAAAAGCGGATTATCGCAAAGGAACTTCCGATCGCCTGAAGCGCAAGGTGGCCTCTGTTCAAGAAAAATTGGACAGGCCTGAATGACGAGCCCTGGTCACCTGCAAAAACCGGCATCTATCGGAGCATGATGACATCGGACGCCGCGACTGGCGCCCCCCATGGATCCCATGCAAGCCCGGGCTGAGGCTGTAAAGCAGACTATTGTAAAAAAAGGACGGCTGATGGCCAGACGAAAAGACGGACAGCACCAGGAATTGGATTCCGGATTGATCCCCGATCAAAACGACCGGCTCAAACGGCAGGTCGCATTTCTGCTCGAAATCGACCAACTCAAGCACACGTTCCGTCAGACACTGCTGATCGATCGCAGCCGCCATGAAAACACGGCGGAACATTCGTGGCATATCGCCGTTGCGGCCCTGCTCTTTGCCGAGCACGGCGCCGACGATGATTTCGATCTGTGCCGCGCACTCCGCATGCTGCTCCTGCATGACATCGTGGAGATCGATGCCGGGGACACGTATTGCTACGATGAACACGGCAAAGGTGACCAGCACGAGCGGGAAAGCCGCGCAGCCGACCGACTGTTCGGCATGCTGCCTGGCCAGCAGTCAGCCGACTTCCGCGCGCTCTGGGACGAGTTCGAGGCAGCGGAAACGGCCGAGGCGCGCTACGCACATGCCATGGATCGCTTTCAGGCCTTTATGCACAACTATGCCACCGAGGGCCAGATGTGGCGCGCGCATGGCATTCAGCGGCCTCAGGTTGTGGCGCGTATGCAGCCGGTCGCGCGTGGAGCGCCGCTCCTGTGGCAGTTCGTCCGCACCCTCATCGACGACGCCGTGAACCGGGGCTACCTGCTGCCCTGAACGGCGCGCGGCTTTTGAAAACGCAGCATACACGTCGTACGTAGGCATTTTCATGAGCCGCGCAATGCAAAATGGCGGTCTCAAACGCAGTTTTCAGCAGCCGGTTAAGGACATTTTGAAGTGGTACCTGCGACAAATTACGTGTGACATCAAAGAGAAACTGTTGCTGGCGTCATCGGACCTCTTGCAATTTTCCTTGCATTCTGCCCGTGAACAATTTATAGTCTGAACTGACTGCCCAGAAGATGAGACCCACCCAATATCCTCATACTCACCCAAACGCCGGAACCGACAGCCTGCTGACGCGGCCTTTCAGCGATACCGGTAAACAAAGACGATAAAAGTGCCTCGCCCGCCAGGACGAGCCAGGTACGCAGTTGCCGGAAAATCGGCGCCGATGGGTAAACGGCCCATAGCGATGAGAACCGGTTTAGGGGCGACCGGCGGTCGCCCGGTGCGGGTGCACAAACCAACACCCCCAGGCAATCATTGGTGCGAAAAACCAAGGGTCGCGCCACAGCGTGCCGACATCCCAAATCCTTGCGCAGCGTGGGCGACCGCCGGGCGCCCCTACAGGAGTGTCCCCTGCGATAAAGGACGTCACGGTAAACCCGCTGTTACAGTACTTCCGGGTCACGTATGGGGCGTTGCAAGCGAACCCATTTGGCCGAGACCCCCTGGAAACCGCTGATCAGCGAAAGCACCAGGGAGGCGCCATAGGGAATGGATTGCACCAGCATGACGATGATCCACAATTGTAGATCGAAGGACGTGGATGGCTGCCGGATATGCAGACCGATAATCGCGGCCCAGAAAGCCAGCAGAAGCAGTACTTCCTGGCGAGCATTGATCAGCGCCTGCAGCAATGCCGTTTTGGGGACCATCTTGGGTGTGCGGTAAAACGGTTTGTCGCTGGTGAAAAATCCCCATAAGATCGCCTTGGCAATCGTGTGCGACAGGGCAAATCCAGCCAGCGCCGCCGCTACGGTTTCGGCGAAGGTCGCCTGCACGCGTGTTCGGTAAAGATAGACGATTTTGCCCACCTTGAAGGTAAACAGCGACAGAGGGAAAAAGGATAACGCCATCAAGGGCGGGTCGATGCTCTTGGGGGCCACGATCATGGCGATCGACCAGGCCAGCGCCCCGAAGTTAAACAGCAGATTGAAACCGTCGGCGACCCAGGGCAGCCATCCGGCAAGAAAATGATAGCGCTGTCCGCGAGTCAGATGATTTGATTTGCGCCCCAGAAAGTGTCCCATATGGCGGCGCATGATCTGAATGGCACCATACGCCCAGCGAAAGCGTTGTTTCTGGAAATCGACGAAAGTATCCGGCATCAATCCTTTGCCGTAACTTTTGGGGATGTAAATCGCATCGTAGCCATGCTCGAAAATCCGCAGGCCCAGATCGGCATCTTCGGTAATGCACCACTCACCCCATCCGCCGGTCTCTTCGAGTACCTTGCGCCGGACCATTGTCATGGTGCCGTGCTGAATGATGGCGTTGCGTTCGTTGCGGGTGACCATGCCGATATAGAAAAAACCCTGGTACTCAGAAAAGCAGATCGCCTTGAAGGCGTTCTCCTGATCGTCACGATAATCCTGAGGCGCCTGCACGACACCCACGCGTTCATTGCTGAATTGCGGTACCAGATCTCGCAACCAGGCCGGATTGACCACGTAATCGCTGTCGATCACGGCCACGATGCCGGCCTGCGGATCGGTGTTCCGCAATGCAAAGTTCAAGGCGCCCGCCTTAAAACCCGCAAGGGGGTCCACATGGAAGAAGCGAAACTGCGCGCCCAGTTTTTGGCAGTGCTCAGCGACCGGTTCCCACACCTGGGGGTCTTTGGTGTTGTTGTCGATGACCAGCACCTCGAAACGGGGATAGTCGAGCTTGGCAAGCGCGTTCAAAGTTTCGATCAGCATATCGGGCGGTTCATTGTAGGCCGGAACATGCACGGACACGAACGGCAGTGAATTTTCAGGCAGCAGAACCGGACGGAAAGAACGTCGCCGGTTGTTGACCCACAGGGCTTCAGCCCACTCGTGCGCCTCGGTGAGCAGTACCAGAATGACCCCGATCATGCCCATGAACATCATGACGCCGACGATCACGGTACTGAAGGTCAAATATTGGTGGATATAATCGTACACGATGAGAACCGCAGCCGTGGCTGCCAGGTATGCGACGATGGCCAGGAAGCTGCGCCCGCGCCGCAGAAGGGTCTGGCTGTCGCTGAGCAGCAGGGTCAGCATGATGCCCGCCACGACCACTGAGATGCCGGCCAGATAGTACCAGTTGGGAATCGCCACGATCGGTTCGCTGAAAGGGAATTTGGGTCTGCGCAGGACATCGTATACGCCCCAATAAGAGCCGACCGCCCCTTCGTTGACCCGCTTCCACGGCTGATCGAAGGCCTCCATGATGTAATACGTATAATTTTCTTCTTGGGCGCGATCCAGAAAACGCCTGAGAAAGGCCCCTTCGTTGGCCATCGATGCCACCGCGTCATAGCGCGTGCGACCATTGCTCGGCCACCCCACTTCAGCGATAACAATCGGTTTATCGGGAAACATGACCTTGAGCTCATCTATTTTTTCAACGATGTAATCAATAGAATGATCCAGACTGATCCCTTCCCAATAAGGCAGCATGTGGACGGCCAGATAATCCACATGCTCGGCCAGTTCGGGATGTTTTTTCCACACATGCCAGGGCTCGGCCGTGCTGACTGGGATCCAGAGCGCTTCGCGCACGCGGTCAAGATACCCGATCATCTGTTCGATCGGCAGATCATTGCGCAGCAAGGATTCATTGCCGACCACCGCCCGCACCACATTGTTGTTGGTCTGTGCCACTTCGATGAGTTTTCCGATTTCCAACTCATTGCGAACCGTATCCGTTTCAATCCACGCGCCTAAAGTGACGTTGATGCCGTGCTTCTTGGCCAACTCGGGGATTTTGGCAATCGTGGACTCGACCGTATAGGTCCGGACAGCGTGCGTTTTGCCGGCCAGCAGCGCCAGATCTTCGTCGATTTGGGCTTCGGTAGGATAGTTTTTGGCCACAGGATCATGGTCGGCGCGCAGGGGTTGAAAAGAAAACCCCTGAATTCGTTCAGGCCAGGCAGGTTCCTGCTCGGGCTTGTTCAAATAGGCCCAAATGCAAAAAGAAAGGACGGCAACCGCCACTCCGGTAATAATATTAGCTCTCATATCGTCGTTGATTTCCGATAGGCATTTTAATTGAAAAGCGATTTGAAAAACCTGCCGACTGCTGCGGGATGACTTACTCTTTCGGCATGTTGGCAGGTCGACCGGCCTCCTGATGATCGAAAAACCTTGTTTCGAGCCCTTTATTAGCCGACAAAATGAACAAAAAGTCAATGAGGATTACACACCCGCACAGGGTAACCGCATTTGCGTATGGGCCTCATTTTCAGAAATGGAACATCGTTCTTCCTTAGGGGAAAGGTACGGCCTTTTCTGATTGGCACCGGCGTCAGGCAGCGCTGTCTGACGAGGTCATTTGCTTGAGGTGCGACAGGGTTTCCCACGAAAACCCCTGTTGGCATGGAAAAATGGCATTGTTGCTGAACAAGGGATCCGCCGCCAGATCATAGCGCGAAGCCGTTTTTGCCGCGTCCCACAAACGGGTGTGGGGAATGGGTGTGTAATGGGCCGGCACCGGCATGATGCCGGCCTCTTTAACCGTTTGAATGGAGCTTTCCACCGCGGCCACACTTTGCCCGGGGAGCCCGACCAACAGATAGGCCCCGATCTGCTGTCCCCGGAATCCGGCTGATTTCAAATGGGCCACTGCTGCTTTGAATTCCGCGGCAGTCACCTTATGATCCAGTCGGCTGCCAGCCTCGAAAGCCGCCGTCTCCAACCCCAGACGTATGGTGTGAAACCCGGCCAAAAACATCAAACGCGCCGTTTGGGCAGTGATGGACCGGATATGGAGTGCATTGGGCGTGTGAAAACGCACCTTCAGCCCCGAACGGACGATCGCCTCCAGCATGGGGATCGCATGATTGTGCGCATCCACCAACAGTGCGTCGTCGTAAAAAGCAAAATCCTGCACACCGTACGCCCTGTGCCAATACTGAATTTCATCGACAACCTGGATGGGCGATCGGCGGCGAACGCTTTGCTCCAGAAAACCGGAGGCACAGTAAGCACAGTCGAATGGGCAGCCCCGTGCCGTCAGGAGCGGAACGGCCGCGATGCGACGCTGCAGGTCAAAAGCAGGATAGGGCCACGCGTCCAGATCGGCCCAATCGTAGCGCAGTTTCAGGTCAAATCCGGTATAGCGCGCCATTAGGTCCGGCAGGCTGCGACCATCATCGCTGGCGACATGATCGGCCCCGCTGTGCGCGCGCGCATGCGCCTCCCACAAGCGGGCATAGATGCCGCCTAAAATCACCGGAACACCCTGAAAAAAATCTTTCAAAGCGGCAATGGTTTCAAACACCCCCGGATACCAGTAGGTCATGATCGATGTGACCAGAATCAGATCCGGAGTGGGGCTGACAGCAGCCAACTCGGCGCGCAACCATTCCGGTCGAATGCCGTAGCGACTGTAAGTGCGGGCAATGTTTTCGAGCCCCTTGGGATTGGCCAGTCGGGTTTTGAGGTAAGGCCCGCGACCATGCCGGGCATGCGGATCCGCTGACGCCATGTTCGGATGAAACCGATCCAGGCAATCGACATAGGTCACCTTGACGCCGTGGTCGCGCAGCAGGGCCGCAATACTCAAAAGCCCATAGGGATGCGCCCACACATCGTACGCCGCGAAATCATGAATCCAGGGATTGACGAGGAGGATATGAGGGGGGGTGGTCATAGAGTTTGGACTTTACACTTCACTCTTTACTTCCCGAAAATACTGCATCGAAGTCTTTTTCAGTTCACGGCGGCTGAACAGCAATTCGTAGCGATCGACGGCGGCATCGCGCGCCATTTTTTCGGCGGTTTGGCGGCAATCGGCTTCATCCTGTCCGTGGACCATGGTGTAGAGATTATAGGGCCACTCGTCGGTTGGGTCGCGGCGATAGCAATGGGACACCGCTTGAAACGAGGCCATAAGTTTACCGACGGCATCGATGCGCGTTTCGTCCACCTGCCAGGCCACCATGGCATTGGCTCGAAATCCTGATTTTTGATGGCGCAAGGTGGCTCCGAACCGGCGGATAATGCCCCTATCCACCAAGTCGCGCAGGATTTCGAGCAGGCGCGCTTCGCTCATGCCAAGCCGGCTGGCAATCTGTTCGTAAGGGCGTTCGACGATGGGCATATCGCCCTGAATCGAGGCGATCACTTGTTTTTCGGTGTCGGTCAACAGCTCACTCATTTTCTGTCATCTCTCATTCTTTTCTTTCGGGAAACAGCGCCAGAATCGCCTGTTCATTCGCCGCACAAACGCCTCGTTCGGTGATAAAGCCGGTGACAAGGCGCGCCGGCGTGACATCGAAGGCCGGGTTGGCGGCCGGACTGTCCTGGGGCGGCACCAGGACGGATGCCCGCGCATGCTGGTAGAGGCCTTGAACAAAACGGACCTCGTCCGCATGCCGGTCCTCGATGGGGATTTGGCGCACGCCGTCGCGCAGTTGCCAGTCGAAGGTCGACGAAGGCAAGGCGACGTAAAAGGGAATGTCGTTGTCCTTGGCGGCGAGTGCCTTGAGATAGGTCCCGATCTTATTGGCCACATCGCCGGTATAGGTGGTGCGGTCGGTGCCCACGATCACCATGTCCACCAGCCCGTGCTGCATGAGGTGGCCACCGGCGTTATCGGTCACGACCGTGTGCTTGATGCCGGCGCGCCCCAGTTCCCAGGCGGTCAGCCGAGCGCCCTGATTGAGGGGGCGTGTTTCATCGACCCACACATGCAGATCGATCCCCTGTTCGTGGGCCACATAGACCGGCGCTGTGGCCGTGCCCCACTCTACGCAAGCCAGCCACCCGGCATTGCAATGCGTCAGAATGTTGACCGTGCGGCCTCGCCGGGCACGGCTCAGATCTGCCAGTAAGCGGGCGCCATACTCGCCGATCCGTCGGCAGCGCACAACCTCCTCTTCGGCGATGGCAGCCGCCTCCCGGCGGCCGCTGGCGATGCGCGCTGCGCCCCACTCGGCCTGCATGACCACCGCCAGCATCCGGTCGATGGCCCACGCCAGGTTCACGGCTGTGGGACGGGCCGCTTTCAGGCGTTGACATTCCTGCATGAAAAGATCGTCATCGCCAGTGGTCAACAGCGCGGCCAGAACGCCGTAGGCACCCGTCACCCCGATCAGAGGCGCGCCGCGCACCACCATCTCACGGATGGCGTAAATGAACTGGTCAACCGTGGTCAACGGCAAAGTTTCCAAGCGATGCGGCAATAAACGTTGATCGATCACCTGAACGGTGCAGCCGTCTTGATCCAACCATATGGTGCGCATTGTCTGAGTCATGATCTCCCCGGCGAACTGTGCGTGAATTCGAATGATTGGCTTATGCGGGTGAGATACTTTTGTCAAGTCCGGCGACACGCGTTCGAGGGTTCAATTACGCGTTTTCTTGCGTTTGGATGTGACCGCTTTTGGCATCTTCGACTTGACCGGCTTTGATTTAACCGGCTTGGATTTAACCGGCGGAATATCCGGAGAAACGTCTGGTGGCATGTCCGTAGAAATATCCGGCGGAATATCCGACGAGATGTCTGATGGAATCTCTGACGGAATCTCCGATGGAATCTCCGAGGGAATCTCCGACGGAATCTCTGATGGAATATCTGATGGAATCTCTGATGGAATCTCTGATGGAATATCCGACGGAATATCCGACGGAATATCCGATGGAATCTCCGACGGAATATCCGACGGAATCTCTGATGGAATATCCGATGGAATCTCTGATGGAATATCTGATGGAATATCTGATGGAATATCCGATGGAATATCCGATGGAATATCCGATGGAATATCCGATGGAATCTCCGACGGAATCTCCGATGGAATATCCGATGGAATCTCTGATGGAATATCCGACGAAATATCCGACGAAATATCCGACGTGATGTCCGATAGCATATCCGACCGCGAGATCGGCGCAGACGCCATTTCAGCGGCTATCTCTTGCAGGAACTGTCGGCCTTGTCGCTCGCCATCTGCCATCAGTCCTTTAATGAAGCGGCGGCTGCGATCCAGTTTGGTGGCATAATCCAATTGCTGCTTGCGCTCGAACGGCATCTCGATCATGCGGATGCGCACCGGCCGGTATTTGGCTTGAAACTCCGGCGTAAACGCCCCTTTTTCCAGAAATCGGTTGATCATGGTGATCTTTTGAAGATCCTGCAGCAGGGATTGATTGCCGATCATTTCGTTGCGGCGGTCGGCGATCTCCTTGGGCTGTCGTGGCACGCGATCACACGTGACGGGGTTGATTTGGATAATCCAAATTTCATCAGGCAAATTGTCCGCGCCGACCAATTCTTCATCGAGCAGTTCATCTGTCGGCGGATTATCCGAAAAAAGCCCATCCCAATAGGTGTCCGCGCCGATGGTCACCGCTGAAAACAGCGTGGGTACAGCGGCCGAGGCCAGCAGGGCTTCCACCTGGATTTCTCCCTTGAGTGAACTGAACTTCTTAAAATCGCCAGTAAGCACGTTGGCAGCGCCGATCAGCAGTGCAGGCGTGTCGACGCGGCCCCACGATCGAATCTCCTCGAAATCGATATGCGTTTCCAGCAGCGATCTGAAGTTGTAAAAATTCGGATGTGGCAGCATGGCGGAGATCCCCGGCCAGAAACCAGCCATGGGGGTCTCCAAAGATGTTTCCCAATGGGGCAGGCAACCGCTGTCAATCAACTGCAATGCCCCTATCATCCAATCATTAAAAAGATCTTCGTGTGGGTATTGGGTGGCATTATCTTCCCAAAAATCACTCAGGCGCCGCAGGTCCGGAGTCGCGTTGCTTTTAGCGGATTTAATCATATCATACCACGCCAGCGTGGCGCAGATCGCACCTCCCGATGTGCCGCTGAAACTGACAATGCGATGGGTGTTCTGGATTCCCTGGTCAAAGAGTGATTTCAAAACGCCGGCCGTAAACGCCGTCTGACTGCCGCCGCCCTGGCAGGCGATGGCGATATTTCTGCGCTGTGACTCCATGAACCCTCCTTTTGTGGCCCCGTAATGGATATGTATCGGCTGAACAGCAGCGCCAGACGCCGCAGCCGTTATTCAGCAATGCTTCTGTCTTGTGTGGCTTCGGGATCGATGGATCAGGAATGAATGGGGGGTTCTTTGCGGGAAGACGTTCTGAAAGTCAGGACAAGGATCGCTTCTATCAAGAGCACAAGGTACAAGACCCTTAACAGGATCGCTGCCGGATTACAACACCAGGATAATCATACTTCAGCGGTTATGCCATAAACAACGGGACATGCTTGAACGACGCGACATCCACCAGCCCTTGGTCGGTCATTTTCAGGGCCGGTATAACGGGCAGTGCCATAAAACTCAAGGTCATGAAAGGGTCCGGCAAGGTTGCCCCCAAAGTACGCGCCGCAGTCTGCAGCCCATCCATTTGGCGGCAGACCTCGGAAATGGGTCGATCAGACATCAGACCGGCGATGGGCAGCGGCAAACGGGCCAGTGCCTGGCCCTGGGCGACGACCGCCAGGCCACCGCCCATCGCTGCCACTTCCTCAACGGCGGTGCGCAGATCGCTATCGTCCACGCCCACAACGACAATGTTATGCGAATCATGCGCCACGCTGGATGCCAGGGCGCCATGTTTCAGACCGAAGCCGCGTATAAACCCGAGGCCCAAAGCGCCCGTGCCGCGATGGCGTTCAACCACCGCAATTTTGAGCAGATCATGCGCCGGATCGGCTACGGCCTGACCGTTGACGATCAGCGCTTCGGCCGTTGCACTACCGGTCACGATCTGATGCGCAAACGCTTCGATGACACGCATGCGCCCACTTTGGGCCGGTATGCCAAAGTCGAGGCGATCCAGCGCCAGGTGCATGGTCCCCGGTGGTACCGGCACCTCCGCGGGTCGGCCATATTCGATCACCTGCCCCGCATCGGCCGCCAGCCGGCCGCCAAAGTAAACCTGCCGAACCACCGGGTCGCACAGGTCATCGATCACCACCAGGTCGGCGCGTCGCCCCGCAGCGACGGCGCCCACGTCGGTCAAACGGAAGTACTCCGCCGGGTTGAGCGTGGCCATCTGGATAGCGGCGATCGGGTCCAATCCGCCGCGCACCGCCCGGCGCACCATGCTGTCGATGTGGCCTTCGGCCATCAGGTCGTGCGGATGCCGATCATCGGTGCACCACATCATGCGCCGGGCCGTGTACAGCGTAACCAGCGGCAGCAGTTCATCCAGATTGCGCGCACCGGTGCCTTCGCGAACCATGATGTGCATGCCTGCGGCCAGTTTTTCGCGGGCCTCCGCGATAGTGGTGCACTCGTGGTCGCTGCCAATGCCCGCAGCCAGGTAGGCAAACAGGGAACGCCCCGCCAATCCCGGGGCGTGGCCATCGATCGGTTTGCCCGCACGCTGCATGGCCGCAATCTTGGCCAGAACATCGTCATCGCCTGCCAACACGCCGGGAAAGTTCATCATTTCGGCCAGCGCCACGATGCGCGGATCATGCACGTAAGCCTCTATTGCAGCGGCGTTCAAACGGGCGCCGGAGGTTTCCAGATCGGTGGCCGGCACGCATGAAGAGAGTGAGAAATAGAAATTAAGGGGCTGATCCACACTGGCGGCCAGCATATAATCGATTCCGGCCGTCCCCAGCACATTGGCGATTTCATGCGGATCGGCCACCACCGTGGTCGTGCCGTGAGGCAGCACGCCCCGCGCGAATCCGGCCGGACCGACCATGGCGCTTTCGATATGCACGTGGGCATCGATGAACCCAGGGGCCACATAGCTGCCGTGCAGATCCACCTCGGCCCGCGCCGCATAGGCGCCGAACCCGACCACATAACCGCTGTCCACGGCAATATCGGTGTCAACCACGCTGGCCGAAAACACGTTGACCAGACGCGCGTTGCGGATCAGCAAATCCACCGGACGGTCGCCGCGGGCGGCCTCAATGATCTTGCGCAAAGGTTTTATCGGCATGGCACGTTCTCATCCTCGCACAAAATCGATTCACTTCGGGCAACAATACATCCAAATCGATGGTCTGCAGTTTCCTGTCGCGCACTGCCCAGCGGCCGTCGATCATCACATGGCGCACATCCGCGGCGCGCGCGGCATACACCAGATGCGAGGCGGGATGATACAGCGGCGTCAGATGGGGCTGGTCGATGTCCACGAGAATCAGGTCGGCGCGCTTGCCCGGCGTCAATGACCCGATAGTCTCAGCCAGTCCCAGGGCGCGTGCGCCGTCGATGGTGGCCATGCGCACCATCGCCACGGCATCCAGCACTGTCGGATCGAGGCACTGCACTTTGGCCAATTTGGCGGCGCTGTCCATTTCACTCCACAAATCCAGATCGTTGTTACTGGCGCAGCCGTCCGTGCCCAATCCCACGGGGATCCCGGCAGACAGGAAAGCGGGCACCGGCGCCACGCCCGAAGCCAGCTTCATGTTGCTTTGCGGGCAATGCGCAATGCGCGCGCCGCTGCCGGCGATGATGGCAATGTCCGCCGCGTCGACCCAGACCGCATGCACCAGAAGGGTATCGGCATCCAACACGCCCAGGCGGTGCAGATACCCAATGGGTGTGCAGCCATGTTCGCGCAGCATCTGCTCCGTTTCGTCCCGGGTTTCGGCCACGTGGACCTGAAAGCGCACGCCCAGCCGAGCGGCCGCCGCCTTGGCCGCCTGCAAGGTCGCAGCCGAACAGGTGTAGGGCGAATGACAGAAGATAGATGGCTTTATACGACCGGAAGTCGCACCCCATTGTCGGACAAACGCCTCCGCCACGGCCACGTTCAGCGCTGGGTCGGGAACACCAGGGGCTGGAAAATCGATGACGCCCTGCCCCACCACCGCCCGCATTCCGCACTGTTCGAGCTCGGCGGCCACGCTGTCCGCCAGAAAGTAACCGTCGCAACAGGTCGTCGTGCCACCCAGCAGCATTTCGGCGCAC
This sequence comes from Desulfatitalea sp. BRH_c12, assembly GCA_000961655.1. Lineage (GTDB taxonomy): Bacteria > Desulfobacterota > Desulfobacteria > Desulfobacterales > Desulfosarcinaceae > Desulfatitalea. Next base: position 33,181 of record LADR01000012.1, on the reverse strand, counting down.
GCCAGCCGAGTGCCCAACCGAACCGATGCCGGCGTGATATGCTGCGCCTCGGCCGGAAAGATATGGTCGTTGAGCCATTGCTGCAGCGGCAGATCGTCGGCCAGGCCCCGGAAGAGCGCCATGGGCAGGTGCGTGTGCGCATTGATCAGGCCGGGCATGATGATGCTGCCTTGCGCATCGACCGTCTCCCTTGCAGCAGGCAACGGCGCGCGGGCGGGTAGCGCCCACACCTTTTCGATGCAGCCTTGCTGAACGGCCACCGCCCCCTGCGTGATTACCGTAAACGACCGGTCGGCCGTAAGCACCATACCGTTATGAATGAGCGTGTCCCACATCGGCTATCCAACCGGCCTGCTGCCGGGCATCACTGAGGGTTTTTGCCAGATCGATGGTCACCAGCCGGCGATCCTGCATGACCACGCGCCCGTCAATAATCGTATGGCGCACATCGCTGCCCTGCACCGCGTAAACCAAATGCGAAATCGGATCGTACATGGGCGTCAGATGGGGCTGGTCTGTATCGATCACGATCAGGTCGGCGCGCTTGCCAACCTCGATCGAACCAACCTTATGGTGCAAGCCGAGCACCCGGGCGGCATCGATCGTGCTCATGCGTAAAACCGCTGCCGCAGGCATCACGGTAGGGTTCAAACGATGCACCTTGTGCAGTTTGGCGGCCATGTCCATTTCGCCGAACAGGTCCAGGTTGTTGTTGCTGGCGCAACCGTCCGTGCCCAACCCCACGCACACCCCGGCTGCAAGCAGATCGGGCACCGGCGCCACCCCGGAGGCCAGCTTCATGTTGCTTTCCGGGTTGTGTGAGACTTTGACATCATGCTGCGCCAGAAGCGCGATATCCGCAGGGGTCAGCACTACGGCATGACAGGCCACCAGGTTGGGCGCCAAAATCCCCAGCCGTTCCAGGTGCCCGACCGGCGTCGCGTGATACCTTTCCTGGATCTGGGCCACCTCGCTGGTCGTTTCGGACAGATGGATCACCAATGGCGCCTGGTAATCGGCGGCCAGGCGCGCGGCGCGCGTCAGCAGATCCGGCGCGCACAAGTAAGGCGAGTGAGGCTCGACGGCCACCGTAATCAGCGCGTCTCCGGCCCACCGCGCCAGCATGCGCGCGGTATAGTCGAAACCCTTAGCGATCGGTCCGTAATTGGGCGACGGAAAATCGTAGAGCACCTCGCCGACCACCGCGCGCATGGCGCACTGGCGCGCCACTTCGGCCACGGCTTCCTCGAACAGGTACATATCGCAAAAACAGGTGATCCCCGCGCGGATCATCTCCGCACAGGCCAGGCGTGTGCCGATTCCGACCATATCGGCGTTCAGCCTGGCTTCGGCCGGGAAGATATGGTCATTCAGCCACGTCATCAGGGGCAAGTCGTCGGCCAACCCGCGAAACAGGGCCATGGCGGCGTGGGTGTGGGTGTTGATCAATCCTGGCATAATCAGCCCGCCGCAGGCGTCTATGCGCTGCGCTGCATGCCAGCCGTCCAATTCGGCAGCCGGTCCTGCAGCCTTAATGGTGCCGTCCGCGATCGCGACCGCACCTGCAGCAATTTGCGTACCCGCAGCGTCCATGGTGATCACGGTACCATTGCTGACCAGCAGATCGGCGCTGAAGTCTATTCCGGGATGGGCTGTCGCGCGTTCGTTCATCGGTTTTTTATCCGTTCAGGCGGTTGAGGACGCCCGCAATGAGTGCTGAAAGGCGCGGCGCCGCGGACTGGGCCACGGCGATGATGGCATCCACACCGGCCGGCAGCGGGGCATCGGGCAGGCACATGTTGGTGATTGTCGACAGGCCCAGGACCTGCATGCCGCCGTGCACGGCCGCAATGGATTCCATGACCGTCGAAAAACCGACCGCATCAGCCCCGATCATCCGCAAAAATCGCATTTCCGCAGGCGTCTCCAACGATGGCCCCTTCAGACCGACATACACTCCTTGCCGAACGGGCATGCCCAGCGCGTGGGCTTCGGCCAGGGCCGCTTGGCGCAGCTGCATGGCATAGGCCTGGGTCATGTCCGGAAAACGCAGGCCCCAGTGCGCCTCTTCCGGTCCGACCAGGGGATTGGCGCCTGTCAGGTTGATGTGATCGGCGATGAGCATGATGTCGCCGGACGCGAAGTCCCGATTCAAACCGCCGGAAGCGTTGGTGAGCACCAGCGTGCGCACCCCCAGGGCTTGCAGCACGCGAATCGGAAAGGTTACGGCCGTCGATGGATAACCTTCGTAAAGATGAAAGCGCCCCTGCAGAACCGCCACGGACTGACCGCCCAGGCGGCCGCACACCAGGCGCCCGGCATGCGATTGCACCGTCGACGTCGGAAAATGGGGAATCTCACGGTAATCCACCGCATCGTTCACCTGCATGGCGTCGATCATGTCGCCCAAGCCGGTGCCGGCCAGGATGGCCGCGGGTGGAAACGTGCCGAAGCGGGCCCGCACGAAATCGGCAGCGTAAAGCGCATCATTATAAGTATAGGACACTACGTGTCGCTCCATGATACCGGCCTTTCAGAAGATGAATTCAAATTTTTACCTTTATAGTGTACCCCACCCCGTCTCGTCAACGCCTCGGCAGTGCAGGGTAGCCGCATTTGGAAATTCGCCGCTTTAAGACTTCTCACCCTATTGTTTCGAAAAAGCTGCCGTTCACCACAGGTGCGTACCCGAGGGGAGACGTCCCGCGCGGCACTTAATCCCGTTCGCCCCTACGAGCAGAACGATTTCCGTTTCTGTGATCAAGCCACACGCAAATACGGTTGCCCTGACCTCTATTTTTATCCATGTGTCCTGATTGACTTTCACCAGGCTTTATGAGATGGTTCCGAATTGATAAATTGCGCCTCCATAGCGACAAGGCCCCGTTTCCAAACGCATAATCATCTTGCCCGCACAAAAGGAGAAGCGCCCAAGGAGAGAAGGCATGAACAGGACCGGACATCCAGACCATCCCGATATCGACGAGACGATGTGGCCTCAGATCGACCAGATCATCAAAAGCCACCGGAACCTTTCCGGCGCCATCATCGCCGTACTCAGGGAATGTCAGGATATTGTAGGTTATCTTCCCGTGGAATTGCTCGATTACATTGGCCAGGGCATGAACCTGCCCCGCAGTGAAGTGTATGGCGTCGCATCTTTTTACGCCCTTTTTTCGATGACCCCCAAAGGCCGGCACACCATCAAACTCTGCCTGGGGACGGCCTGTTACGTCAAGGGCATCAAAGAGGTCATGAGCCGGGTGGTCAACCAGTATCATGTGAAGGAAGGCCAGACGACCGACGACCGGCGATTCAGCCTCCAGGGCGTGCGCTGTCTGGGTGCCTGCGGCCTGGCACCGGTCATGGTGGTGGATCAGGATACCCATGGCGATGTCAGTTCGGACAAGGTGATCGAAATCATCGAACGCTATCAATAGACAGCATTTCTCTTTAAAGGCGGTTTTCCGCCGGACAGCAAACATGAAAATCAGAGAACTCAAAGAGATCCTCAAAGCGGATATGCTGGTCGGAGACGACCAGCTGGAAAAAGTGATCACGGGCGGCGGCGCAGCCGATCTGATGGACGACGTTCTGGCCGCGGCAGCCAAGGGCTGTGCGCTGCTGACCGGCGTCACCACGACCCATGTGATCCAGACTGCACGAATCGTACAGGTAGGCGCATTGGTCATCGTGAGGGGCAAACAGCCGTCCGAAGAGATCATTGCGTTGGCGAACTCGTACAACATTCCCTTGCTAATAACCGAATACTCCCTGTTTGTCGCTTGCGGGCGCCTTTACATGAACGGCATCAGAGGATTGGACGGGTCTTGGTAATGCTTCAGGAGTGAACGAAATGCCCAATTTCACGATAGATGATCTCAAAGCGATCAAAGCACGGCAAGCAGACCGACTGGCTTTCAAGGGCAAAACCTACCTGCTGATCTGCGGCGGTACAGGCTGTCATGCCACCGGCAGCTTGAAAGTCAAGGAAGCCCTCATCAACGAACTGGCCGCCAAGCAACTGCAAGACAAAGTCGAAGTGGTCGAGACCGGTTGCAACGGTTTTTGCGCCATGGGGCCTTTGATGGTGGTGCATCCGGGCGATATCTTCTACCAGAAGATGACTATCGAAGACATTCCCGTGATCGTGCAGGACCATCTGATCGACGGCAAACCGGTAGAAAAACTGCTGTACAAGGACCCGGTCACCAAGAAGCACATCGCCGAGCAGACCCAAATCCCCTTTTTCGCCCACCAGATGCCGCGCGCACTGCGCAACAAGGGGCTGATCAATCCGGAATCGATCGACGACTATATCGTCCGCGACGGTTATCTTGGCGCGGCCCGCGCCCTGATGGACATGACCCCTGAAGAGATCATCGAGCAAATGAAAGTTGCCGGGCTGCGCGGCCGGGGCGGAGCCGGCTTTCCCACGGGCGTCAAATGGGATTTTGCCCGCAAGAGCCCCGGGGATATCAAATATGTATTATGCAACGCCGACGAAGGCGATCCCGGCGCATTCATGGACCGCAGCATTCTGGAAGCCGATCCGCACGCGGTGCTTGAAGGCATGATCATCGCAGCGCGCGCGATCAATGCCCACAAAGGGTATATCTACGCGCGCACAGAATACCCGCTGGCCATCCAGCGACTGCAGATCGCCATCGCCCAGGCCAAGGAGCGCGGCCTGCTGGGCGAAGATATTCTGGGATCGGGCTTCAACTTCGATATCGACATCTACCAGGGCGCCGGCGCCTTCGTGTGCGGTGAAGAGACTGCGCTGATGCGTTCGATCGAGGGCCGCCGCGGCATGCCGCGCCCCCGGCCGCCTTTTCCGGCAGTGAAGGGTTTGTGGGAAAAACCCACCATCCTCAACAATGTGGAAACCCTGTCCAATGTGCCCCAGATCATGCTCAACGGCGGCGCCTGGTACGCATCGGTCGGCACCGCCACCAGCAAGGGCACCAAGGTTTTCGCCCTATCGGGCGACGTGAACAACATCGGGCTGGTCGAGGTCCCCATGGGCACCACGCTGCGCACCTTGATTTTCGACATCGGCGGCGGCATACCCAAGAAACGCAAATTCAAAGCGGTTCAACTGGGCGGCCCTTCAGGCGGCTCCATCCCCGCAGAACACCTGGACACCCCCGTCGATTATGAAGAGATCGCCAAGGTGGGCGCGATCATGGGCTCCGGCGGCGTGATCGTCATGGACGACAAAACCTGCATGGTGGACATGGCGCGTTTTTTCATGGATTTTATCCAGGAAGAGTCCTGCGGCAAATGCACGCCCTGCCGCGAAGGCACGCGGCGCCTGCTGCAGTTGCTGGAAAAAATCTGCCAGGGACGCGGCGAGCCTGACGATCTGACCGCCCTGGAAGAGCTTTCGTATGTGATTCGCGAGACGGCACTGTGCGGCCTCGGGCAGACCGGCCCCAATCCGGTCCTGTCGGCCCTGCGCTATTTCCGCGAAGAGTTCGAAGCGCATATCTACGAGCACCGCTGCCCGGCCAAACGCTGCGTCGATCTTCTGAAGTTCACAATCGATCCGGATGTGTGCACGGGGTGCGGCTTGTGTGCCAAGGCCTGCCCGGTGCAGGCGATCGCGTGGCAGAAAAAAGAGAAAGCCCGTATCGATATTGAAAAATGCATCAAGTGTTTGACCTGTTACGATAAATGCAAATTCGGCGCTATCGATTGAGCCACCGCGGGTATCATTGGGCGTACGGGGATCGACAGCGGTGTGGCGGGCGTCTCTTGAAATGGTTTTGAAGATTCGAAATATCCTCCGGGAGGAAGTATAAATGGTAATCGCAATCATATTGATGGGTGCACTGGGGTTGGTGGTCGGCGTGGGGCTGGCTATCGCCTCGAAAGTTTTCTATGTCTACGTGGACCCCAAAATCCTGGATGTTGAGGCGGCCCTGCCCGGGGCCAATTGCGGCGGGTGCGGCATGCCCGGCTGCTCGGCCAATGCCGAGGCCATCGTGGCCGGACGGGCCGCGGCCAACTCCTGCGTGGCGGCCGGACCGGAAGTGGCTGCTGCCATCGCCGGTATTCTAGGGGTCTCCCTCGAGGCCAAGGAACCGGACATCGCCCTGCCCGGCTGCACCTATGGCACCATCGATGCGGATACAAAATTCGTCTATGACGGCCTGAACGATTGCCGTGCCGTGGCCTTGCTCAATGGCGGCATGAAAGTCTGCACGATCGGATGCGTCGGTTTGGGCACCTGTGCCAAAGTGTGTCCGTTCGGCGCCATCACCATGGGCCCCAAGGGTCTGCCCGTGGTCCACGAAAACCGCTGCACGGGATGCGGCACCTGCGAAAGGGTCTGCCCCAAGCATATCATCACCCTCTCTTCGGTCACGCGCCGCATCCTTAAAGAATACACCACCGAAGACTGCACCACGCCTTGCCAGCGCGCCTGCCCGGCCGGCATCAACATCAGCGGCTACATCGGCGCCGTCAGCGAAGGCGATTACAATAAGGCCGTCCAGATTATCAAGGAACGCAACCCGTTCCCGACCGTCATCGGACGCATCTGTCCGCGGCCGTGTGAAAACGAGTGCCGGCGTCAGCTCGTGGACGAGCCGGTGGCCATCAATTTTCTCAAACGCTATGCCGCCGATGTCGAAATGGCCCAGGGCAAACATGTGCAACCGTATAAAGCACCCGCCAGCGGCCGCCGGGTGGCGGTGATCGGCGGCGGTGTGGAAGGCCTGTCGGCCGCTTTCTTTTCCGCGCGTCTGGGACATGACACCACGGTGTTCGAAGCCCAGGATCAACTGGGCGGCTTGCTGCGCAGCGCCATTGCACGCTATCGTCTGCCCATGCCCGTGCTGGATTGGGACATCGAAGGCATTCTGGACATGGGTGTCAAAGCCGAAACCGGCAAGCAGCTCGGACGCGATCTGTCAGTGATGGACCTCTTGTCCGAGGGCTACCAGGCCGTGTTCATGGCTGTCGGTGGGTGGGATGGCCGCCTGGCCCGCACCGCGGGCAAGGGCGACGTCAGCCCCGTGCCCGGCTGCCATCTGCTGATCGATATCGTCAAAAGCGGTCGTGAAGGCTACCCCGAAGTCGCGCTCAACGGCCATGTCATAATCGTCGGCAACCCCAACCTGAACACCGCCATGATCGCGCGCTGCAAAGAGCTGGGCGCCCGTAAAATTACACTGCTCGTGCGCGAAGCCGCCCCCTCCGAAATCGATCCCTCCCAGGTGGACCTGCGCGTCAATACCGGCATCGGCCGCCTGCATGGACAAGACGACACGTTAACGTCGGTGGCGCTGATCGATCTTGCCGACGGCACATCGCAGACCGTGGAAGCCGACCACATCATCTTTACCGCCGGGCGCATCCCCGAATTGGTTTTTACACCCGAAACCGTTGCGGAAGCGACCGAAGCGCCGGCTTCCCTCGCATGGCAGGCCTTGCCGCCTTATAAGCAGCCCGCCTATCACCATGAAACCGGGTTGATGGCCCAAGGCGACGTTCTCACCGATTTTTCGGCCGCCATCAAGGCGATCGCCGCCGGACGCCGCGCGGCGGCCTCGATGCACCGCGCGCTGTACGATATCCCCATGGATCTCCCGGAACACGTGGTCACGCCGAACACGATGGTACAGAATGTGGATCATGTGGTGAATGTCGCCACCCGCCTGCGTCAGATCATGCCCCTGACCGACAGCAATCAGACGGCTCAAGGCAAAGAGCTGGAACGCGGTTTCGACATGACCATGGCCCAGGCCGAGGCTGAACGGTGCCTGCGATGCGGACTGATCTGCTATCGTCGCGACCAGCAGACCCTGCCGCAGTCAATAGCCAGCTGATCATAGGAAATTCCAATGGCCATCGAACAAGGCATCGTCATCAAGCTGGGTCCGCAGGGCCCCACCACCGCATGGGTCAAAACCGTGCGTTCGAGTGCCTGCGAAGCGTGCGCTTCGCGGGATAGCTGTCATTCCGGCGAGGGCCTTGCCCAGGAGGTGGAGGCGATCAATACGGCCGGCGCATCCGTCGGCGATCGCATTCAGCTTTCAGTCAGCTCGGGCGCCATTTTCAAAGCCACCTTCCTGCTCTATCTGTTCCCGATTTTGTGCATGATGGCCGGCGGTTTCATAGGCAGCTGGCTGGCGCCCCGGCTTGAGTGCGATCCATCGACCGCTGCCGTCATAGGGGCCCTGATCTGTTTCGGGGCATCCTTGCTGATCGTGCGCGGAAAGGGCCAGCGCATGGGACTGCAGGAGGCCTATCGCCCTAAAATCATTCGTATCATGGGGCACGAACCCCAACACCCCACCGCATCCAACGCTTCGATCATTTGCGCAAATACTGATATCCGGGAGTGATCGATGGTAGACAAAGTCTTTATCACCAACAACAATACCGCTACTTTTGTGTGCCCGCAATGCGGCAATGTCACCACTGCCAATGTCGCTAAATTCGCCTCCCTGGACAAGCGGGTCAATGTCAGATGCAACTGCAGCTGCGGCCACCGTTTCACGGTTTCACTCGAAAAAAGACGCCAATACCGCAAAAGCGCCGATTTGCCGGGAATGTATTTCTATCGCCGGGAAGATGGCGAAATGGACAAGGGTATCATGCGTGTTGTGGATGTCTCCACGACCGGCCTCAAGCTGCGCCTCAATGTGGAGCGGGAATTCAAAATAGGTGAAATCCTGCGGGTTGAGTTTCACCTGGACGACAAGCGGCGGACCTTTCTCGAAAAGCGCGTGATCGTGCGCAATGTTCAGAAGAATATCGTCGGAACCTCTTTTGCGCTCAACGAGGGCGACGATCCGGGATTGGGCTTTTACTTGATGTCGTGACCCGGTTGCGCCGACGTTGCAAAGTAGTTGTTGATCGCCAGACATAAGTATCGCAACTTTCGGGATTGGCACGTAGTGAGGTGATCCGGGCGTGTTGTCCGCGCCACAGTCAGCCATGAGATTTAGTGAGACTTAGGTGTGCGTAGGGTGATTTGGGCCGCACTGTTTGAGCGCCTGCGAGTTTGCGGCCCGACCCTACGCACACCTTTAGTCTCACTTGAGTGAAATGGCGTGTGGCGCGGACAACACGCCCGGATCACCGGCGATGGAACCTGAAAGTTGAATAAGTAATTCTTTCGGGCCCAGAGAGTTTTCAATGAAGGGAGAGAGCTATGCAGACGTCTTATGGTGATTGGTTGGGTGAACGCCGCGGCCAGGTATGTGTTTCCAACCTTCAGAAAAACGGGTTCGATGCCCACTGGGTCGCTGATCTGGATGCGGCGCGCAGTCTGGTTCTGTCCATGACCGCAGCCTACAAAAGCTTTGGGTTCGGCGGTTCCGACACGGTGCGCATGCTCAATATCATCGAAACGCTGGCGACCGAGGGCAAGACGGTTTACGATCACTGGCGCACCGATCTTTCCGCCCAAGCGATCATGGAAACACGCAAAGCCCAACTGACCTGCGACTGCTTTTTCTGCAGCGCCAATGCCATTGCAATGACCGGTGAAATCGTCAACGTGGACGGCGTCGGCAATCGTACCAGCGCCATGGGATTCGGCCCTGCCAGAGTCATTATCGTGGCCGGCATCAACAAGCTGGCCAACGACCTTCCGGGCGCGCTGCAGCGCATCCGCGATGTGGCCGCGCCCATGCGCGCCAAAAGCCTGAACATGAAAACCCCCTGTGCCGAAACCGGTCTATGCAGCGATTGCCATTCGCCGCAACGCATCTGCCGCATTACCACCATTTTACACCGCCAACCCATGCTGACCCAGATCAGCGTCGTCCTGGTCAATCAGGCAATGGGCTACTGACGGCTGTGGCAACGCGGACCGGCATGGCCCGGCGTCCGGCATGCTTCGAATACGCTCATTCGACAGAAAACCGCGATAAAGTCGGGCCGCAGGCAAGTACAATTCACTATAAATTACTGGATTTTTCTTGACGTTGCGGTAAAGCTTCGCTTATTGTGATGGCATCTCATGTAATGGCTTGGTCTTCTTTATAAAAAGACATCTGGAAGAGACTTGGCATCGTTCACAGGTTGGCGGTAACATTGGAGTGCGAACGTATAAGACAGGAGGACAATGCTTTGGCAAATGGTACGGTAAAATGGTTCAACAACAAAAAGGGGTATGGCTTCATCAACGAAGAAAACGGTCGGGATATTTTTGTGCATTTTTCATCAATAACAATGGACGGTTATAAGACCCTGAACGAAGGGGACGCCGTATCTTTCGAAATTGAAGAAAGCACTCGCGGTCCGGAAGCCAAAAACGTTCGTAAAGCTTAAGCGCTTCAAACCTGTAAAAAAGCATCATACCCTGAGATGAGTATGATGCTTTTTCTTTGATTTGGATCTGCCTGCACCAGCCCCCATCTCCGCTTGCCCACACCTTCCCCATCCGCATCGGTCCTTGCTCCGCAGTAAAAATTTTTTTTGACCGCCAGTGGCAACGTTGGAACAAGCGCATGGTCGATCCGGCCTCGCCGCGCGAACGCGCAGTTCTACAACCTTTCCGGAGGGGAGATAAAAGCGTGTATCTCTTCAACAAACATTTCCACCCGGCAAATTTCATATTCGCCAACCATGTTCAAGATGGAAAAATCGCATCGGACCTGGGCGCATTCGATTTACATCTGACTGCTTTGGGCCGGGACATCTATCATATTGAAATCACGAACACGGCTGTATGGCCGCAGGACAACCGAACCGAACGCTTGCCGGCCGGGCAGCTCAGCGCGGCACCGGACGGCGACAGCGTCCGCCTGGACATCAGCGCGGATGCCGGCATGACGTTGCGTTCCAGTCGGGGCCGGCGCTGGCTGCAGGCCGCCGACCGCCATTGGTTCGGCACATCAGGCACGGCCTGGCTGTTCCGGTTCGAACGCACCCCGGACATGCGCTTTTACGGACTGGGTGAAAAACACACCCCTTTCGAACGGTCCGGGCGCGCCTTTACTTTCTGGAATGTGGACGTCTGGGCCGACCATCCCATGCAAGACGTCATGCATGGCGATTACGATCCCGATTACATCTCGATTCCCTATCTGATCGTCAAACAAGGCAATACCTACATCGGACTGCTGATGGATTGCCCGTATGCCGGCCAGATCTCGATGGCCGACGATGCCGATCTGTCCGGATTCCTGCAGGCCGGATCATCCTACCCGCCCGCCATTCTGATCGGCGCTGAAAACGGCAGGCCATCCTTGTACTGCATCTACGGCCCTTCCCTTTCCGCTCTGACCTGCAAATTTCAGCAGGTGATCGGCACGACCCCCCTGCCGCCGTTGTGGGCCCTGGGATACCACCAAAGCCGCTGGGGCTACGCGGGTGAAGCCGATTTGAACCACCTCGCCGATCAGTTCGAAACGCACGCTTTTCCCGCCGACGGGCTATGGCTGGATATCGACTGCCTGGATGCGTACCGCGTCTTTACGCTCCATCCGGACCGCCTGCCGCGCGCCGGCGAGACAACGGCCCAACTCGCCGAACGCGGATTTCGCGTCGTCCCGATCATCGATCCGGGCGTCAAACGCGAGGAAGGCTACGCGGTTTATGACAGCGGCCGGCAGAACAATCTCTTCTGTCGCAACGACAATGACACTGCTTTCGTTGGCATGGTCTGGCCGGGCTTGAGCGTTTTTCCAGACTTCAGCCTGCCCGAGACCCGCCGCTGGTGGGCCGAGCACGCCCGCGGCCTTTTCGAACTCGGTTTCGCGGGCGCCTGGATCGACATGAACGATCCCTCCACCGGCCCGATTGACTGCCACGCCATGCGCTTCACTTACGGCCGGGACGATCACGATGTCTATCATAACCAATATGCCCTGCTGATGGCCCGCGCGACCCGCGAGGGCTTCATCGCCGCGCACCCCGATCGCCGTCCTTTTTTACTGTCGCGTTCCGGCTGCACCGGCTCGCAACGCTATGCCGCCCACTGGACCGGCGACAACTTCTCCTCTTACCATCACCTGCAGCGCGCCATCGGCAAATCGCTGAACCTGGCCCTTTCCGGCATTCCTTTCAACGGCCCGGATGTCGGCGGCTTCGGCGGCGACTGCACAGAAGATCTTCTGGTCGATTGGATCAAAGCCGCCTTCCTGTTCCCGTTCTTGCGCAATCATACCGTGCGCGGCAGCCGCGCCCAAGAACCGTGGGCTTACTCCCGCGAAGCTCTGCGGATTATCCGCCGCTTCGTGCGCCTGCGCTATACATTGCTGCCCTATCTCTACAACCTGTTCATCGATCAAGACATCAGCGGGGCGGCTATTCTGCGCCCCCTGTTCCATGACTTCACGGATACGAAGGCGCTGCCCTTAGGCGATATCGACGACCAGTTCATGGTCGGTCCCCACATCATGCAAGCCCCCTTTGTGACCGAACGGGCGCAAACGCGCGGAATAACGCTGCCGCAAGGCCGCTGGCTGCGCACCGACACCGGACGCTGGGTCGAAGGCGGCCGGCGCCTGACCGTCAAAAGAGACAAGCGGACGACGCCGCTTTTCATACGCGAAGGCGCGCTGATCCCCTTCCAGCCTGGCACACGCCGCGACAATCGCTGCACCCTGACCAGCATCGGCCTGTTCTGCTGCATCTCGCGGCACCATTCCGGCCAGGCCACCTACCACTACAGAGCCGACGATGGCCAGAGCCTCGACTATCTGCAAGGGAAACGCTCCGATATCACCATCGCGGCGCAGCGCATTCAAAAGCACCTGCACCTTCGCCTGCACACCCACGCCACCGGATTCGGCGACATTGCCATCACCCCCTACACGCTCGAACCGTTCCGCAAACTCATTCTCCAGCACGACGGCACCCGGCGCGAACTACGCCCCACCCGAGAGCGGATACAACTCAGCGGTGCGCCTTTCACATGGTACCGCTGGCGCTGAAAACGCGCGCACCGCATCACCAAATAAAAATATTGGGTTACCCAATTCGCTTCAGACAGGTAGCGTGGGCATCGCCCACCATTGATTATGTTGATCGCTTCTGTGATTGGCCGTAATCAACGCGCAATGTCCGGTGGCTATCCAATTGCCTGGGCGGGATCAGTGTCAGAAACCGATGTTGTTGTTTGCGGGGAATAGCAGTGGGCAATGCCCACCCTACATTCTATAAAAAATACATCCTTCACCCAATGTACCTTTCCGAGCAATCATTCTACGATTTTTTATCTTGTTCCTCCAAGTTCCTCCAAGGAAAATATCGCCCCGCACCTTTTTCCAAAAGCGCCTGCTGCCAGTGATCCATCCGGCCGATTTATGCGCGCCCTGGAAAGGGGGGATGGGCCCACGAGTGGTGCAATGCCGGGTGGTTGATCGGCGAAAAACGCCAAAAATGCATAAAGGAGGCAACAATGTATCGAACAATCCTGATTCCCTTGGATGGGTCGAAGCGGGCTGAAGCGATTTTGGATCATGTCGAAAATCTGGGAAAAATACACGATGCGAAAGTGATATTACTGAAAGTCGAAGAAGAGATCCTGTATCTGGATCGAGACGAAGTGATCGATATGGACAAGTATCAGGAAGACTTGCAAAAACGCAAAAAACTGTCCGGTGCCTATCTGGAAACGCTCCAAGCCAGGTTGCGCGAGAAGGACATACAGGCGCAAACACGGTTGGTCTATGGGCCGGTCGTCAAAGCCATATTGGCCACTGCCGCTGAAACAGGCGCCGATCTTATCGCCCTTGCCTCGCACGGGATAGGCGGTTCGACCCGTGCCTCTTATGGCAGCGTGGCGGCCGGGGTGTTGCAGGGGGCAGACATTCCGATTCTATTGATCCGGTCTGACAACGACCAATGAGTTAGGGAACTTTGACGGTTGTGAAAAGTCGCGTTTCATCCAAGGAGAGATCATCTTATGCCTTAGGATATTTTTGAATGGTCTATCAACAGCGGAAGGTCTATTTCGACCGTCTCCCACCTGCCGCCCCAGCACAATACCCCGTCTCGCACCGTAGGGGCGAACCTTGTGTTCGCGTCCAACACACGGGTTTCCTGCGGATCTTGCCTGCGCCCTATTCTCGTCATGAATACACGCAAGCCCTTATTTTAAAATGATCCGAAATTCTATAACCGACACACGACATGCGTCATTGCATGAAAATTTCCAATGGAGGTGTGTCATGACTGCGGACATTAAAGTCAATTGGATCGAAGATTACGATCAAGGGATCGAAAAAGCCCGCGATGAAAAAAAACCGGTCATGCTCGATTTTTTCAAGGATGGGTGAGGCGGCTGCGCAAAAATGGGTGCCGTGACGTACCCGGATGCCACCGTGGCTGCCATGCTGAACGACCATTTTGTGCCGGTGCAGGTGAATGTCGAGAAAGCCCCGAAACTTGTCGATAAGTTTCAGGTCATCTGGACGCCCAACCTGAACATCCTGAACAGGGAAAAACCGGTCTACCATAGTGAAGGTTGGCTTTCGCCTGCCGAGTGCGCTGCCATGCTGATCATCGCCCAAGGTCATTATCAACTGCATCGCAAAAAATTCGACCAGGCCGTGCCCTATTTCAAAGCGGTGTTTGACCGTTACCCGCAAAGTGACTTCGCGCCGGAAGCCATCTATTATCTTGGCGTGAGCAGATACCTGGCTTCGCACGAACCCGCGCGTCTATCCGAAGAGTGGGAAAAGTGTCAACGATATTATCCTTCCAGTACCTGGGCGCGACGTTCCATGGTGCTCTGAACAAACGGCGCGCAGCGCGATGGTTGCTGCAGCAGCAGCTATCCGGGCTGCGCGCATGAAAAAGATCAGGCCACAGGCGACAGTCGCCAGTGGCCTGATGCCCCCTGTTTATTTCTTATCCCTGCGGCTCTTATAGCCATCGTATTGCAAACTCTTCGCATTTTGCTTTTGCTTCTCGGCCACCGCCGCGGGCGCACCGCTGAAGGTCTCTTCCACGCTGCGCCGCAGGATCTGTACTTCGCCCTCGAGGTTTTCACTCACCTGCGGCGATGCCACGCTGCTGTTGATGGCTTCGGTACGGGACTCATAGGTCTTGATCAGGTCCAGAGCCTCTTTTTTCTTCCCATTGCGAATGGCGTCGGCCACCGTTTCCTTCAACCGTCCGAAATCCTCCTGTACGACCTGGCTGCCCCAAACCGTCTTGTCGATGCTGCCCAGCACGGCGGCTTCATCGGCCACGCAGGCCACGGTCAGGGGTTTGGGCAACGTCAGGGTA
Source organism: Desulfatitalea sp. BRH_c12 (assembly GCA_000961655.1). Lineage (GTDB taxonomy): Bacteria > Desulfobacterota > Desulfobacteria > Desulfobacterales > Desulfosarcinaceae > Desulfatitalea. The sequence goes on along the minus strand of LADR01000012.1, from coordinate 17,977 downwards.
ACCGGGCGACCGGCGTGCTGATACCGTACGGTCAGGCCGCCGATGGTGTGTTGGCGGGCGCGGTCAACGGGCAGTTGCAAGGTCAGAAAGATCCGCCGCCGCTCAGCGCTGAGCAGGTCGCCTGGCTGGATCACGGCCACATTGCCCTCTTTCTGGATCGGGTAGCCGCCGGCATCCAGGAGGCGCAAGCCGTTTTTGAGCGGCAGGCGAATTTCAAGGCCGACCGCGGCCACGTTGCGGGTGCTCTCGAACTCGTGTTGCAGCACGGCCGTGAATGTTTGCGGATTTTCCAGGAAATGGTAGCGTCCGGCGCCATAATCGGCCAGCGCGGTCATCAGGGATTCATTAAAATCATAGCCGACCCCTACCGTGCTGACAGCAATGCCGTGCGCAACCGCGCCGGAGGCCATGCGCCCCAGGGCGGCCGGATCGGTGATGCCGTGATTGGCCAGGCCGTCGGAGATCAGGATGACCTTGCGGAGACGTCCCTCGGCCGGAAAATGCCGCGCGGCATCGATGCCGACCTGCAGGCCGCCACCCAGATTGGTGCCGCCGCCGGCCTGGATCTGGGCGACGGTGGCCGCGAAGATCCGTCGATGCGACTCGTTGACCGTGGTCAGGGGTAAAAGGGTCTGGATGGTATCATCGTAGATGATCAATCCCAGACGATCTTCGGGCGACAGCCAGTCCAACATGCGCACAATGGCTTGACGGGCATAATCGAGCTTCTGCCCCTGCATGGAGCCGCTGCGGTCCAGCACCACCACCAGGTCGATCCGCTGCCGAGGCCGGTCGGTGATCAGGGCAGGCATCTCTTCGACCGTCAGATCGATCGCCACCGAAATCTTGCCATCCGATCCGATCAGGAGTTTGTCCTGCACCAGCGCGGTGCTCAGTTGGACGATGTCGCCGTTGCCGTGGGCCCCCGCGGCTGCCGGGGCAATCCGGGTTGCCTGCGCTCGGTCGTGGGCGCCTATCAGCACCAGAACAGCGCTGAGGGTCCCAATGAGGGTGATCATCCGCCATAGGCCTTTTTTAATGGATTGCATGCTCGTTCTCCTGTGTTGAGGTTTTCTTCAGGTCATTTGAACGCGATTCTATGCTTTGCGGATGAAAAGACAATTCAAAGAAATGCAAAAGGTTAGGCAGTAATTTTTACAAAACTTTTGCTTTGCAGAACATGCGAACTCGGATATGACCATAGCATCATACGCACTTGCCAACGAGACCACGGAGAAAGCCATGCCGCACCCAATCGACTGCCTACCGACTCTTTCCACTTTCGTCTTTCCGCTTGCCCCTCCGGCGCAGCCGGCTGCGAAGCCGTTATGAAACCACCCAAAGCACATATCCTGGTCGTCGAAGATGACCCGGCCATCCTGAACGGACTTTTGGATGTCCTGGTATTTCACGGCTATGCCGCCCACGGCGAAGCAGACGGCGCACTCGGCTGCGCCGCGGCCTTGCAGGGGCAGTACGACCTGGTGCTGCTGGATGTGATGCTGCCGGGCATGGATGGGTTTACGATCTGCCGCCAGGTACGCGCCAAGCGCCCCACCCAGCCCATCATCATGATCACGGCCAAGGGCTCCGAAGACGACGTGGTCAACGGGTTCAAGTGCGGTGCCGACGATTACGTTCCCAAGCCCTTCTCATTACGCGAGTTAATGGTTCGCCTGGAGGCCCTGCTGCGGCGCAGCGGCAAGGCGTGCGGCGATGTCACCGTCGAATGGGGCGCCATCCACTTCGACGGACTCAACCTGCGCGCGGCGTGCGCGGACCGCGTGCAGGACCTGACCCGCCGTGAAATGGATATTGTCGTCTACCTTTTTCAAAACCAGCATCGCATCGTTTCCAAAAAAGAACTGCTGATGCAGGTCTGGCATTATGTGGACGCGGACATCGAAACCCGCACCGTGGACATCCACATGCTTAAGCTGCGCAAGAAAATCACGACCCTGAACCCCGATGCGGAGATGATCGAAACCGTGCGCGGCGAAGGCTACCGCCTGGCGGGTTTGGCATGAAGCGGCTCAAACGCTATATCGTGATCTTCTGCCTGGCCATTTCAATCCCGTTGGCATACGTGATCCTGCGCACGGCCGAGAGCCTTTCGCGCGAGGAAAAAGCGCAGTTGAGTTTCTTCGCTGAAGCCCTGTTCGACCAAATGGAACAGGAGTTGGCCCAGTGGGTGCAGCAGGAAGAAAATCGCGCCGTCGACGAGTATCACCACACCATGCTGATATCGGGCAGCGCGCCGCGCCGCTCCCCGCTGGCCGAGCCGCCCCAGCTCGATTTCATCCTGGGATACCTGCAAAATAATCCGGATGGCTCTTTCCAGACGCCGCTGGCGGCCGACCTGAACCACGTGTCGGCCGAGCACCGCCCATTGGTAGCGCGGCTGCAGCAGGTCAACAACCTCTTCAACACTCAAAAGTACCATGTCGCCAAGAGCATTGCTGCGGGTGCACCGGACGCTGCGGTGAAGGAGAAGAAATCGGCAGTTGCGCCAAAAAGCAAGCAAAGGACATCGGCCGACTTCTCCGACCGTTTTCTTTCGCGCCCCGCGACCCAAACCGCCAAAACCTACCTGGGTCAGAAAGAGCGGCGCCTGGAAGCCATTACACCCCACCAGGCACTCAACATCGCCCCGCAAGCCGAGCAGAATGTCCCCGCACCGGCCGCGCAGGTAGACGCCGCGCCCGACCGGCAAAAAAGGGCATCCGCGGCCGCGCCCGCGGCACGCCCCCGAGAAGAGCGCGCCGCCCCCGACGGGGCTTTAATGGCCGAAGCGCCGGCGCAGACCCTGCTGCAAGTCGAAGTGGCCCCCTTCCAAGCGGTGCTCATCGATCGCGAACAGGTCTTCATCTTTCGGCGCATTGCCATGAACAACCAGATCTATCGCCAGGGGTTCGTACTCCTGACCGGCCCGTTTTTACGCCATCTGGCCGCCGCCCATTTTGAAGGCCAGCCCCTGTCCGGTTTTGCGCATTTGAACCTTGCGGTCATCGAGAACGGCCACCGGCACGCGGTCGTCCAAACCGGCGCCGCTGCCGATCCGGCGCCCGCATTCAGCGCCGAACGGAAATTCGCGACCCCCTACGGTTATCTCTCGGCCAGCTTAAGCGCAGCGTCCGTGCCCCCATCACCTGCGCGGCGCCCCCTCATGCTCGCCGTGGCGGCGCTCGGCGCCGTGTTGCTGATCGGTTTGCTGGCCATCTATCAAAGCGCCCGTACGGTGGTGGATATGTCCGAACGTCGCGCGCAATTTGTCTCCTCGGTCACCCACGAACTCAAAACCCCCCTGACCAACATCCGCATGTACATCGAAATGCTCGAAAACGGGATTGCCGCAACCCCCGAGCGCGAACAGGACTACCTGCGCATCCTCGGCTCGGAAAGCGCCCGCCTGAGCCGGCTGATCGACAACGTGCTGGAACTGTCCCGGCTGGAAAAACGCCGACGGCGCTTCGAATGGCAAACCGGCGACCTGACCGATGTCCTGGACGAAGTCCAGACTGTGATGGGACCCAAAATGGCGCAGGAAGGATTTACGCTACGCATCGAAGCGACGGCCCTGCCCGCCTTTGTATACGACCGCGAAGTGCTGATCCAGATCCTGCTCAACCTCATTGAAAACAGCATCAAATTCGGGCGCAACGCCCCGCTCAAGCAGATCACCATCGAGGCCCGCCCGGTGCCGGGCTGGATACGGCTGGCCGTTGCAGACACCGGACCGGGCATTCCGCGCCAATCCCTCAAAAAGATTTTCGACGATTTTTACCGCGCCGACAACGCGTCGACCCGCAACGCCGGCGGCACCGGCCTGGGCCTGGCCCTGGTCAAAAAATTCATCACGGCCATGGGCGGCCGCGTGCAGGCCGCCAACAATCCCGCAGACGGCTGCACCATCGTACTCCTTTTACCGCCCATCCAGACCCCGCCCGCATGAAAAGCCTGGATCGTGGGGTGTGCTGACGTCAGATCCCGATTTGTGATTATATTTCAATGAAACGCGGCCGGGCTGGCACCGGATAGTCCCTGCCCAATGAAGGCAACGTGCCTTCGCAACAGGCCATGCCCAAGAGGAGGTGATCCAATCATGAAAGATGTCTTGGTTGTGGGATCAACAGGATTGATCGGCGGACTGTTTCTGGAGATGATCAAGAACAATGCCGCCTATCCGAGCGTCATCGCGCTAGCCCGAAGGGAGATGGCTTCGGTCCGGGATGCCGCCAACATCGCGCAACGCATCATCGACTTCGACCGATTAGAGACCTACCAACACGAACTGGCCGCCACCGCGACCTTTTGCGCCCTGGGCACGACCATGAAAAAAGCGGGTTCCAAAGAAAAATTCCGCCATGTCGACCTTGAACTTCCTCTGCGTATCGCCAAAATCGCCCTGGCCAATCAATGTCGAAAGTTCATCTTGATCTCCGCGATCGGGTCGGACCCCCATTCCATAATTTTCTACAACCAGGTCAAAGGGGAACTCGAATCTGAAATCCGCAAACTTCCTTTTGACAGCATCCATATCCTCAGGCCCTCCTTCCTGTTGGGCAAACGCGACGAATTCAGGATGGGCGAAGTGGTGGGCAGTGTCTTCATGAAGCCGCTCAGCCCCTTGATTCCCGCAAAGTATCGGCCGGTTCAGGCGCGCACGGTAGCCCGCAAGGCGATCGCTCTCCTGGGCACCGACCTACCCGGCGTTCATATATACGAGGGCGCCGCCCTGAAGGGATGAACGGTCCGGCTTATTTCAGGAATCTGGTCGTCCACTTCGGTCAGGTGAGATACGGGCGTGGGGTGACGTAAAAAAAGCCAAAGCCCCGGTGATCCGGGTGGGTGGTTCGCGCCACCATCCATTCGATCAAGTGAGGCAATAAGGTATGCTCCGGACGGGCCGCAAACTCGCTTCGCTCAAACAGCGCGGCCCCCTGTCCTGCGCACACCTTATGCCTCACTAAATCTCATGGCTGACGCGGCGCGGACCACCCACCCGGATCACCTCCTCCGTGCCAATCCCGCCACTTCGCCAATTTAGCTGGAGCGAACTGCATATCCAAATTTTTCAGTAAGATGTGTGGCGCTTGAGGCCTATAGAAGGATATGCGCGCACGATCACTGGTGGGATCGGCAGCGTGCCCCCGGATACCGGCCCGTATCGCAGGGGCATGCCGACGGATGGGTATGCATACGTGGGCCGCAACGGAGATGCGAGCGGCACCTCCGCAACACCAAGCGCACGTCGCGTGGTTTGACAGTGAAAGGAAACGGGGCGCTAACGCGGATCCGAGGCACCAGCCTGCCCGTCAAGAGTACATTGCGAAAAATCTATTTTTGCACCGCACTTGCCGCACTTGTGCTCGCGATTAAATTCGTCCGAAAAAATCTCCTTGGCCTCTCCACATTCATTGCAGCGGCAGATGAAGGATTTCAGGTTTTTGAACTGATCGAATCCCGGACAATGTTGCGGGGTGGAAGAAATTTGTGGCATTTTCGGCTCCTCTCATGGGGGTTATCCATCCATCCCCTCGGCAGGAGGGGCATATGGCAAGACGCTACGATCCTTTAATCGCGCCATTTGGGGGTAGGCGTCAATGGGGTATTTACCCACTTTTGGGGTATTGCCAATCGGGCATCTGGCAACCAATGCTCACCCTGCGCACCTGACAGAACGCCGTGGTCGAAAACGGTCATCACCTGGCCACCGCCTGAATCCCGCCCATTTCAAGGCAATAAAAAAGAACCAAACATTGACATAAGGGAGGGTTTCCGACTAACTTACCGGCAGTTCCCGCAACAACTGTTCCAGTGCAGGCAGTACCAGGTTTGAGAAGGGCGGGATTCCTTCCATGAATCCCTTCCTTCTTTGCTATGTGCTCCAGATTTAGATGGCTGCTTAATCGTATAATAAGGTCGACGGCCGGTATTAGACGGCTAAACAGACGTCTAAATCGATTTCGGGTGCAAAACAGCCGTAAAATAATGAGGCTGTTGGGCAGTCTAAACTATGTCGGCAGGAATATTGGCTAAAACCTATGAGTAAAAAGAAAAAGAGAAAGCTTACTAAAGCGGAGAAAAGGGAGAAGGATCGGAGGCGCGAGGAATTCGAGATCATTTTCATCAATGGCAAACAGAAACGGGTGAGGCGCGCACCTAAAATCAATGGCTTGGATGTGGATGAGTTCACTCGGCGGAATGCCGATCCGATTTGGCTCCATAAAAATGAGATGTGGGAATATATCACCGGGCCACAAGAAATGAAGGAGGGCTCCGACACGTGCGTAGAGAAACATGCGCTTGATGAAGATGGAGTGCTTCCATTCTGAGAAAAAAAGGAAAAAACTGCCAACAATTCACTTGGGGGAGAGTTGGGGACGCCCTGGGAGAGTTGGGGACGCCCTTAACTTATTAACTTGTACTTACAATGACTCGTGACGGACGCCGGGCACGATACAGATAAATGTCCGCGAACACTATTAGCCGGCGCTGCACAGCCGGAATGTTTGAGGACTATTTTCAGTGACTATATATGATGAAATTACGAGATATAGGTTTCGACCAATGGTTTCAAGCGCATGTTAATGATTTGCGTTTAGAGGGCCGGGACTTTGCGCGAATATCGGCAGTTGACCGCGGTGCATACCTCATCAAAAATCAAAGCAAAGAAATCCCGGCTGAACTCGCTGGGAAGTTTTATTTTCAGGCAGAATCATCGGTTGACCTGCCATGCGTCGGCGATTGGGTCACCGTGCAATATCACAGCAACGATACTGCCGCAATTATCCATGAATTGTTTCCGAGAAAGACTTTTCTGCGCCGCAAATCTGCTGGTGAAAAGGTGGACTTCCAGATGATAGCGGCCAACATTGACGTCGCTTTTATTGTCCAATCGTGCCACTTTGACTTCAATGTGCGGAGGCTGGATCGTTACCTTGTTATGGCAGCCGACGGGGGTGTTGAACCGGTTGTTCTTCTTACCAAGTCGGATTTGATAACCCCCGAAGAACTGGTGCAGAAGATTGCTGCCATTCGATCGAGCGTCATTTCCGCCAGGATCATTGCCCTTAGCAACATCACGGGCATCGGGTTTGACGAATTCCAACAGATGTTAGTCTCGGGGAAAACCTATTGCCTTGTCGGTTCGTCGGGGGTTGGCAAGACAACACTGATCAACCGCCTTATCGGGCAAAACGCTTTTGGCACAAAGGCCGTGAGTGGCACGGGCGAAGGTACCCATACAACTTCGCGGCGCCAGCTTATTTTTCTTGAGCAAGGCGCCATGTTGATCGATACGCCTGGCATGCGAGAACTGGGCCTTCTCGGTGTGGGCGAAGAGGTCGATCAAAGCTTTCAAGAGATCGTGCGGCTTACACTGAATTGCCGCTATCAAAATTGCGGCCACACCCAGGAACCCGGCTGTGCAGTCCGGGCCGCTGTCATCAGCGGGGTGTTGACTGAAGATCGTTATTCCAGCTATATGAAGCTCAAAAAGGAATCGGAGTACCACGACTTATCGTACGTAGACAAACGGAAAAAAGACAAGGCATTCGGACGCTTCGTCAAATCCGTAAAGAAGCAAATGAAGGGCTGAAAGAGGCTGTGAAAAAATTCTATGCCATCCATTGCCAGGAGAGTTGGGGACGCCCTGGGAGAGTTGGGGACGCCCTTAACTTTTTAACTTAACCCTCCACAAACAACCTTTTAAGCTTCCCTGCATGCCAGGAAAAGCCCGAATAGATGCCGCTGGAGCTAAGTTAAGGCCGCCCCTTCTCATCCCTGATATGATAGACCAGTATTTTTTGATCCACGCTGCGGCCGAAAATATTGGGGGAGTAACGGTTTCCAATTTCCTTCGATATTTCTGCGATGTAGGGGTTTTGACGATAGGTATCCGACGCTGAAATAATCCAGATAGGCGTAGCGCTGTTTTCGATCAGCGCCCATAACTGCTCTTTTTCGAGAATTAAATTGGTATGGGTGAAAAGTTCCTTTTTTCCATTCAAAGCCGAGTAGTTCATTATCAACTTGGGATCGTTGAAATAGAGGTAGTCCAGACGGTCCAGATAATAGGCTGTCGGGGTAAAGAGCGAAACCACGAGATCACCTGGAGCCGCCGCTTTGTCGATGATATCGGCCGGCGTTCGGTAATCGATCCGGAAGTAGTAATGGCTCTCCAACCTTTTGCTGAAGTTATGTCTGAAATTATATTCCGGAGAATCGATCCTATAAAGATGCATGAACCTGTAATCCTCTGCAAGAAGAATGTATGCAGAAATCGCCAACGAAAAGAAAATTCCGAAGCCGATTTTAGTTTTCACGCGCCTGCGCATCATTATCGATACTGATGCCGCAAAGATAATAATCGCCCCCGGATATATGAAAAAAGTATATCGCGTGCTGTGATAAGGGGTTTGAATGAGACCTACCAGCAAAACCATCGCAACTAATACGGCCAACAGAAAACGAATCCCGCTGTAGTCTTCTTGTGAACTGAAGATTGCGACTATAAACGCTATGGTTACGCCTCCACCGAGGAACAGAACAAGTTTCGGCATTATGGCCAGCCATTGGTAAAAAACTTGGGCATATACATCGGGGTAGTTGAATAAAAGCAAAAAATATTTCGTCAAGCCCGGGTTTTCAATACCGGGGATTATCTGGTGCCACATATCACCAGCAATGCCGACTACTATCCAGAAGGCGAATGACAAAGCGACTGCGGTGACGATATTGTATCTGTTTTCCCGCCAACTCTCTTTTAGCCGTCGATGGTAGATGGCAACCAGCAAGACGGAAATACCCGCGACGATACCGAACTGGTGAAAGAGGGCCGCGAGAACGATTATTAGAAAGAAAAATTTATCCAATGGGGTGGCGGCAGAAAATACAATTCTATACGCCAGAAATGCATTGACTGCAGCCAGCAAAAAAAAACTAACTGTCCAAATCGGATGCGAAAAAAGGATGGGCAGCATTGTCGACGGAAACAGGATCGTGTCGCCGCCGGAGGGCGCTACGAAGCCATCGGGCAAAGCGTTATCCAAGCCCATCCGCCTGAAATCGGCCGTGATGAACAGGTAAGTCCCGATGGCGATGAGCAACGGAACCCACAGGCTGTAGGATAAAATATTAAGCCGCCGCCGGTAAACAGTCGGCAGAAAATTCAGCAGCGCCAGGAAGATGGCGCCTTCGAAGGCCAAAATGGCTGTTGCTGAAAGCACATACATCCAAATTTCACCTCGTGAGTCGTCTTCGAGCACCGCTTTATACAACGCTACCAGGTACCACAGGAAAATGGCTTGAAACAGCGCATACATTCTGGCGAAGCGCGAAAATTCGATCTCCCAGATCGACAGCATGCACAGTATCACGGCGGCATAAGCAACGACCTTGCCGCCGATACGCTTTCCCAGCCAATACAGGGCCGGAACGGACATCATGTTGAATGCCGCCGGTATCGCACGCAGCCAGAATTCCGGATTACCAAAAAACCATACCAATCCGGCCGATAGATACTGATACAACAGACCCCGGGTATAATATCCGCCGCTTTCGAACATGGGCAGTCCGGTCTTAAGGATATGCTCGACGGATTGGGCGATGAGAAATTCGTCGTAGGCGAACGGCCATCGCCCAATACCCTTGAAACGGGCCATAAGGCCGATCAGGATGGCCGAGATCATCAGTGCCGGCCCTATCCATGCATATGCACCGATATTCGATTGGTTATCAATATCGGAAGAAACACCGCGATCAGTAATCATAATGATCTCCGCTTAAACTGTAGCACTATATGTTTTTTTTGATCGTGTAGTCTTTGATTTGCCAGCCTCCAGGTCCTGCAGTGGAGACGTCGGCGACCATCAGAATAACCGTGACTATCCGGGCCTGGCTGTTGCCGGCCATCCTGGACGGCAGCACCCTTTTTATATGGTCCTGCGGTGCTTGCGCCAACCGCTGACGATATCGCATTGCGACTTCTTCCATCGGGTAAAGCGTACAAGGGAATGTCTTCCGAATTATTCTGCAAGTCCCCATCCATCGTGGCGATGTTTTCCGCGGGCATGGTGAAATCGGCCAATATGGCACTGGTCTGGCTGAGATTGCGGCGGAATCCAATTCCCCTCAGCTAAAGGAACGGGATTTCGAACCGATCTACCTTTTTCCGGATGTTGTCTGTGGGGCCGTCATCCACCAGAATATTCGTACGAGAAAAACCGCTTTGCGACATTGAGGATTCCCGAAACCATCGCATCGACAGAGGATCTTCAATGATAGGAACTTATGTAGCTGTATGTCAATGCCCGCGCCTTTACAAGCAGCGGATAGGCGGGCCGGCCTCCTGGTAACGGGATGGCCGGCCGTAGCGCCGCCAAGCACCTTTCAGCGCGCAGCCTCCTGCTCGTATGCAAAAATGCTACGACCGTGTATGGAATCGTATCGGGGAGTTAGGGGGGAGTTAGGGACGCCCTTAACTAATTAACTTGACCCTCCCCTGGCGCGTGGTGGACACCGGGCACGAGTCAGATATATGTTCGAAAAACTTTTCGCCGGCGCTGCCAGCCGGAACGTTCGGTGAATGGGCCAGTAGAGACCCGGATCGGCTCGTCAGGGCGCCCCTTTGAAGCGCCTTAATCCGCGCTTAAATCCAGCCCGCGCGCAACACCCATTGCCAAACCGCAAAGCCGGCCATGCCGCCCAGGATCGTCACAAGCATGTTCCGGAACCGCCAACCGATCGCCGCCGTCAACAAGGCCCCCATCAGGTAGGGATTGCGCCAGGTCAATTGAATTTCGCCCCCGTCCGGCAACAGTGCAGCTGGAACGATGATCGCCGCAAGCACGGCCGGCGGCACATAGCCCAGAGCACGCTGCACGATCGGGCTGAAGTGGATGCGGCTCGACAACGGCAGCAACAGGTAGCGGATCGAGAAGGTAACCAGCGCCATCCCGGATACCATCCATACCGTTTCCATTCTAGTCTCCCTTCACCCCATCGCCGCTGCTAAGCGAATTCATCAGCGCTTCGGCGGCCACCCCCGCGGCAATACCCAGCACGCTGGCCACAATCAATCCCAATTTATGCGGCAGACCGTTGAAGACCAGCGCAACACCCCCTGCAACGAGCACGGCGCAATAATGAGGACGGTCTTTCAGGAAGGGAATCACGATGCCGATGAAGGCCGCAACCATCGCAAAGTCCAGGCCCCATCCCCCGATGCCGCGCAGCAGCCTGCCCGCGGCAATGCCCACCAGCGTGCAGACATTCCAGTTGACGTACATCAAGAGCATGGAACCGAATTGATACCAGTGTTTGAAAGCCGATTCGTCCCATCGGCCCCAGCGCCCCACCGACACCGCGAAGGTCTCGTCGGTCAGCCCGAAGGCCAGCACCACCTGCCAGCGCCGCGGCAGACGCGCCAGATACGGCAGCAGCGTTGCGGTGTAGAGCAGGTGGCGGAAATTGACGACAAAGGTAGTCAAAACGATCATGGGCCAAACCGTCCCGGCGCCGATCAGCCCCACGGCGATGAATTGTGACGAACCGGCGAAAACAAACAACGACATGCCCATGGCGCCCCAGGCGCTCAGCCCGGCCCCTTCAGCCAGGGTGCCGAAAATAATGCCGAAGGGCACAGCCCCGATCACCAGCGGCAATGTGTCGCGGGCGCCGTTTAAAAATTCCAGTCTGCGGGATCTGGTGGACACAGGACACCTCGTTCAGTTATCGGGCAAGCAGCCCGTGATGCCCGCTGCATACCATAAAGCGCAAATCCGGAACAGGATGTTTTCGACTTAGCGCACTGATGTGGTCAAACAAAAAAGTACACTCCGTTCCTCATCACCGAGCACAAAACGGTGACGGGAAAGGCCAAATGATTTTGCAATAACCAATAACGCGCAGGTCCCTTGACAGGCTATGGGGTGCTTGATAAGTTCCGGTTTCAAGCTGTTTTGGACCGGACGGATGTAACTGCGATGTTTTTGGATTCGGAATGGAAGCTGTCGTGCACCTGAATCCTGACCTTCTTCAAGTTAATGATCGCCTGCCTAATCAAAGAGCCGGGGCAAACATGCGTGAAGACTCATATGGTTCGTGCTCCAGCGCTTGGCACCTGTCGCTGACACCCGGTACAATTCTATGTCATCAATTGCCAAGATAACAGCACCCAAGCCCGTGGGACTTGTGCCACGCCATCGGCTTTTTCATCTGATTGACGCGCATCGTGTACAACCCATCACCTGGATCTCAAGTCCCGCCGGTGCGGGCAAGACGAGTCTCGTGAGCAGCTATGTTGCAGCGCGACGAATACCCTGCCTGTGGTACCAAATCGACGGCAGTGATGCCACTGTAGCAAATGTTTTCTACAATCTCGGTCGCCTGGCACAAAAGGCTTCACCCCGCAGCAAACGACCGTTGCCTCTGCTCACACCGGAGTATCTGCTCGATATCCAGACGTTTACGACCCGCTTCTTTGAACAGTTTTTCAGTCGGATGCGGCCGGGTGGCATGTTGGTTCTGGATAACTACCATGAGATGCCTGAGACATCGCCGGTTCATCGGGTTATGTGCGACGGACTTTCGTTAATTCCAGCAGGCATCCGGGTCTTGGTAATGAGCCGACAGGCGCCTCCTGCGCTCTTCAGCCGGCTCAGGGCCAACAGCCACGTGGCTGTGATGCGCTGGAAAGACCTCAGACTGGACCTTCAAGAGTCAGTGCAAATCGCCGAGGGACGCGCTCATCGGGAACTCTCGCGGGAAGAGGCGGCGCATATTCACCAAGCTGTCCAGGGATGGGCCGCCGGACTGGTGATGATGATCGAAGAGACCAAGGCGAGCGGCGCCATACCCACCATTGAAGGAATCTTCACCTCACAGGATATCTTCGACTATTTTGCCGGCGAAGTCTTTGAGCGGGTTGACAGACGCTTTCAGGAATTTCTGCTCAAGACCGCCTTTCTGCCAAAAATCAGCGTGTCCGCTGCCGGCGAGCTTACGGGATTTGCCGATGCCGCGGATATGCTTTCCTTGCTCAGTCACACCGGCTACTTCACTGTCGAGCACCGCCAGAAGGACCCGAGTTATGAATACCACCCGCTGTTTCGGGGATTTTTAATCACCCGGGCCGGGAAAGATCTCGCCGGACCGGCCCTGGTTGAGGTTCGCAAACAAGCTGCCCGACTGCTCGAAAATGAAGGCCAGACCGAAGATGCCGCCATCCTGCTCATCGAGCTTGGTGAATGGGAGGCATTGGCATCTCTGATCATTAAGCATGCCCCGGCTATGGCAGAGCAAGGCCGAACCGAGACCCTCGAAAGGTGGATAAGCAGTATGCCACCGGATGCGCTCCGGAAGACGGGATGGCTATTCTATTGGCTCGGCATCTGTCGACTCCCGGTAGATTTCAAAGAGAGCCGTCTGCACCTCGAGAATGCCTTTGCACTGTTTGAAATCGGCGGGCACATAGAGGGGCAACTTCTGTCTTGGGGCGGCATTGTGGATTCCATCATAGCGTCTTGGGACAATGTAAGCCTCCTCGATCCATGGATCGCCTGGCTTGATGGCCACCTGTCACCACCTTTCAATATATCCGATCCCCAGGTGGCGGCGACCGTGGCTACCCGCATGCTCAAGGCGCTCATTGTCAGACAACCGCACCATCCCCTGATGCACCAGTGGCTGCAAGCGGCTCATCGGATCATGCGCCAAAACCTTTACAGCCCTTCGAGTCTGCAGGCCGGCACAAGCTTAACCATCTATTACTGGTGGCTCGGCAACTACGCCATGCTGGATACCATCGTAAAACAATTGGGCAGTGCAGCGGCTTCCCCGCTTGCATCACCGCTCACCGCCATCACCTATAAATGGCAGGAAGCGACATGGGCTGCTTTCTGTTGCGCTTCGCCGGCATTGTGCCTGGAAGCGGTTCGCGAAGGTCTGGAAATCGCCAGGTCAAGCGGCGTCCACAGTCTGGATTTCCTTCTTTGCGGTGAGGGCGCCTCAGGCTCACTCATGAAAGAAGACATGGACTCGGCAGGCAGCTACCTCGGCCGCATGGCTTCGGTCATGCATGGCCACAACAGTCAGTCATTATACCATTTCCTATTTTCCTGGTATGCGTACCTCGCGGGCAGCCGCGCCGACGCTGTCGTCCACGCCGAACAAGCGCTTGCCTTATCTGTAGAATCAGGCGCGATCTTTCCCGAAGCCATATGCAGGCTGGCATACGCAAACCTTCTGCTTGAGTCGGACATGCCGGTCGAGGCAGCCGCTCAAATAGCGACCGCCCGGCACATCATCGAGGCGACGGGCAGCGAAAACTTGCTCTTCATGTGCTGCCTCACCGCGGCACGAATCTGCTTTGCGGACAAGACAGCCAGCCGCGATACAGATGGCCTCCGGTGTCTAAGCGAGGCCATGGCGATTGGAAGGTTGCGCGGCTACCTGACCACACTCTGGTGGGTCCCGGCATGGATGACCCAACTCTGCCTCAAAGCGCTGGAAACCGGCATCGAAGTGGACTATGTCTGCCGCCTTGTACTGGCACGTCACCTTATTCCCGACTTTCCACCTTACCACTGCCGGCAGTGGCCGTGGGAGCTGCGGATCTCTACCCTGGGCCGTTTTGAAATACAGCGCAACGGCCAACCCGTCGTTTTCCCGAACAAATCGCCACGCCGGCTCCTCTTGCTCCTGAAGGCTCTGGTGGCTGGCGGGCCGCTGGGCATACCGGAGGTGACACTTGCGGATTTGCTTTGGCCCGAGGCAGCCGGAGACACGGCGCTCAAGTCTTTGGCCACGGCCCTCCATCGGCTTCGGCATTTGCTGGGAAACGATGAAGCGATTGCGCTCCGCGACGGGAGACTTCGTATAAACCCGCGAATTTGCTGGGTCGATGCCCATGCCTTTGAAGAGCTCCTTGCCCGGGCCGAAAAATGCATTCTCCCAAATGGATGGAACGCTGCAGACAACGATCCCGATGAAGCCTGCCGGCTTCTGGATTACGCAGTGATGCTCTACGAGGGAGCCTTCCTCGATGAGGTCAGCGAGACTTGGGCGCTTTCGTACCGGGAGCGTTTACTGAACAAATTCCACGGTGCCATCCTTATGCTGGGCGAGCACTACGAACAGGATGGCACCTGTGATCGTGCGCGCCGGTTGTATGAGCGCGGGCTCCAAATCAATGCAGCCACAGAACCTCTGTATCGGCGCCTGATGCGCATTTACCTTGCCCATGGAAGGCGCGCCGAAGCACTGCTGACTTACCGGCGCTGCCGACGGGCACTGCGTTCCATTCTCGGCCTGACGCCATCTCCCGAGACCAGGAAGCTTCGGGACGCAATCCAAAGAGATGCCCGTCATCCGGATTGAAATTTCCAGCCTTGCCCACCTCAAGCCAACCACACCAGGCACCCGGCCTGATAAGGCTCCGGTACAATGATATATTTTCTACCGGATAGCATCTTTTATGGCCTTGTTTGGCCAAATTCCTTCAATCCGTAACCTATCTGTGCGTCTCTTGCTGGTATACCAGCGCTTAAAGGCCAAACTTTTATTTCGACCCGCGCAATAATGATCTATCCCCACGCCGAGCGGTTTACCACGACCTGTTCTGAGTGGACCCAAAGCGAAAGGTCGGGGAAAAAAGCTTCAACAGACAAAAAAGGAGGAATTGTGAATACAAGTCGATGGTTCTCGCTGAAGTTGCGAACAAGCTGTATTTCCTTTGCAGTACTTCTCTTGCTGATCGGGTGCGGCGGTGGTTCGGGTGGCGGCGCTAATACCCCTGCATCGACCCTGGTGACCGGCCAGGCGCTTTTAGGCCCGCTTACCGGTGCGGCCGTGGATGTGTTCCGTTATGATGATTTGAACAGCTCTATTTTTTCCACGACCACTTCGGTGTCAACAACGCTTTCCGCGGCCGGCCTTTTTGATATCCCGGAAGGTCTTCTGGAAGATGATACGCTTTACGTGATTACGATTTCAGGCGGCAGCGACATCGACGCCGACGACGACGGTGTAATCGATGCCGGCCCCACCGAAAACCAGGGGACGCTTCATCTGGTGGCCGTCGGCAGCCAGCTCAAATCAGACAGGTTTAACGCCAATATTTTAACCGACATCATCTATCATAAAATATCCTATCTGCTTCTGGCCGGCTATCCTCAAGCGACCATCCAACAAGAGATGGACCAATATATCCGCGTTCTTTTAAGAGAAGATATCGACGGTGACGGCGACAAGGACCAGGGCGATCTTCTGGCGTGGAATCCGGTTTTGGATAAAGGCAAGGCCGCGCGCGACTGGCCGTTTTTAGAAAAGTGTATTGCCGCTGTTCACAACGATGCTCCCTATACACAGGTGTTATCAACCATTCGACCGGGGATTTTCGGCAGCGTCGATACGCCGGGCTACAGTATAGGCGTTGCCCTATCGGGCGATCACGCCTATGTAGCGGACGGGGCTTCCGGCCTGCAGGTGATCGATATCAGCGATCCGGCCAACCCGGTAATTTTAGGCAGCGTCGATACGCCAGACAATGCTTATGGCGTCGCCGTATCGGGTGATTACACCCTTGTGGCGGACGGGGCTTCCGGCCTGCAGGCGATCGACATCAGCGATCCGGCCAACCCGGCCTTCGCCGGCAGCGTCGACACGCCGGGTTATGCTTACAGTGTCGCCGTAGCGGGCGATCACGCCTATGTGGCGGACGGGGCTTCCGGCCTGCAGGTGATCGACATCAGCGCGGCCAACCCGGCCATCGCCGGCAGCGTCGATACGCCGGCCTCTGCCTATAGCGTCGCCGTAGCGGGCAATTACGCCTATGTGGCGGACGGGGCTTCCGGCCTGCAGGTGATCGACATCAGCGATCCGGCCAACCCGGCCATAGCCGGCAACATCGATACGCCGGGTTATGCCTATAGCATCGCCGTAGCGGGCAATTACGCCTATGTGGCGGACGGGAGTGCCGGCCTGCAGGCGATTGACATCAGCGATCCGGCCAACCCGGCCATTGCCGGCGGTGTCGATACGTCGGGCTTTGCCTATAGTGTCGCCGTAGCGGGCGAGTACGCCTATATGGCGGACGGGAGTGCCGGCCTGCAGGTGATCGATATCAGCGATCCGGCCAACCCGGTGATTTACGGCAGTGTCGATACACCGGGCGCTGCCAGGGGTGTAACGGTGACGGGCGATTACACCTATGTGGCGGACGGGAGTTCCGGCCTGCAGATGATCAATATCAGCGATCCGGTCAACCGGGCCGTCGCCAGCGGTATCGATACACCGGGCTCTGCCTATAGCGTCATCATGTCGGGTGATTACATCCTTGTGGCGGACGGGGATTCCGGCCTGCAGGCGATCGACATCAGCGATCCGGCCAACCCGGCCATCGCTGGCGGTGTCGATACACCGGGCTCTGCCTATAGTGCCGCCGTAGCGGGCGATTTCGCCTATGTGGCGGACGGGAGTTCCGGCCTTCAGGTGATCGACATCAGCGCGGCCAACCCGGCCATCGCCGGTAGCGCCGATACGCCGGGCAATGCTTACGGTGTCGCCGTAGCGGGCAATTACGCCTATGTGGCGGACGAGAGTGCCGGCCTGCAGGTGATCGACATCAGCGATCCGGCCAACCCGGTCATTTTCGGCAGTGTCGATACACCGGGCAATGCTTACGGCGTCGCCGTAGCGGGCAATTACGCCTATGTGGCGGACGGGGCTTCCGGCCTGCAGGTGATCGACATCAGCGATCCGGCCAACCCGGTCATTTTCGGCAGTGTCGATACACCGGGCAATGCTTACGGCGTCGCCGTAGCGGGCAATTACGCCTATGTGGCGGACGGGGCTTCCGGCCTGCAGGTGATCGACATCAGCGATCCGGCCAACCCGGTCATTTTCGGCAGTGTCGATACACCGGGCAATGCTTACGGCGTCGCCGTAGCGGGCAATTACGCCTATGTGGCGGACG
>LADR01000075.1 GCA_000961655.1 Desulfatitalea sp. BRH_c12 | reverse complement strand
TTATGACACCTCATACCTGTGTCTTACTGGAGCGAAGTGCATAACCAGATTAAATTTTTAGCTAAAGATGCCCGGATTGTGCTTTTTCCAGATTTCCATTTCAATGCTCTCGGGATAAAGTCCATCCGACGAGTAATTGTTGTGCTCTACCCATTCAACGCAGGTTTCAACCATTTTTTCGATTGAGTAGAAATAAATAACTATGCCTTCATGGACTGAAATGACGGGCCTCTTTAGGGCAGATGCGAGATTATGGCCTTTTGTTGGGATCACGTACCAGGCGCCATTAAAAGATGCAATTGGGAAAGCGTTTTTCAGCATGTGATGGTCTGGCTTATAAGTTCCATACGAATCCATCATACTCTTATATTCAAATCTGGCTCTTTCGATGCTACAGAAAGAATTGTCTCTGAACCAAAAAGGTTGTTCAGACTCCAAAGCGTCTTTTGTCTGCCCGCCGCGCCACTCATAGAGTGCGATAATTTCATCAGTTAATTCCCCGGGGAACCATGAACATTGATTCTTAATCTCCGACTCAGTAAGCGCTGGCAAAAGCGAATCGTTAACGTTCATGCCCTTTGATTCAAATGCTTTAAGTAACCTTTCGAGGCTATTGTGCAGATTAACCTTCGAAAAAGCAGCTTGCTCTATATCGATATGCTGCATTTTCGCTTCACTTGGCTTCTTACTACACCCAACAAGCTGGGAGCAAGCTAATGAGCCCAATATTGTTTTCAGGAAGAATCTTCGATTCATAGTGAAATTTAACATAGTTCAGGTTGCCCAATAGCCGATTATTTTACGGCTGTTTTACATACGAGATCCGTTAATCAGCCAGATAAAAAATCGACATTTAGCAAAAACCTCGCTAATTAGTACGAACGCTTGTTCGCACTCGCACTCGTGTGGATCGCTATCTCTGAAACTTGGAAACTCCTTCGTTCTTAGTCCGCGCTGACTATCAGGTCAATCAAAATTTTTCATGTGAACCTAATCACATGGGGGCACAAATGTCCTACGATGAATCCATTCACCAGGAAACTGCGAAGACAGGCAGGCTCGCCTGCGCTGGGATGTCGGAAAGCTGGTGGGCATTATCCGCCGGTCGTGAAGATCAGATCGAGCAGGTGACCTGGGCGCTTTTACCTTTGGCCGCGCTGACACGCGCAGGGTGCCTTCGGTGTTGCTTAAATGCCGGCTGATCCGATCGAAAATGCGAAAAGAAACTGTCCGAGGTAGTAGAGAGGCAATCCGATCAGGCGATTGCTATATTCTGATCGTATGAAGGTATCGCGGGCCACGAAGATATCGGAGAGATAGAAAACAATTGCCCCGGAAAGCACGCTCCAGCGGAAACCGGTTGGCAAGTCGGCCGCCCCAAAGACGGATAGGGCGCCGCCGACCATGACTGAGATGACCAGGATGTAGCCCATGACGGGGCCGCTCATCTTGCCCAGGTGGGGTTGCAGCCAGCGGAATACGATGATTGCTGGTAGCAGCAGTACTATCAGGCCGGCGGCAGTGCCCAAGCCCAAGGTGCCGATGCCGTAAAACGCCGCGGCGTAGCAGAGGTGTCCGAGAAGGAATGCGCACAGGCCCGCCAGAAAAAGCGATTTGGATTTAAAAATCAATAACAAATCTCCGATCCAGCTCAGGCATAATCCGACCAGCAGCGCGGTGGCGTAGGCCGGAACCGGTTTGAGCTGCAACAGGGCTGCGTATATGAAAAGGGCGGATAACAAGGGTTTGAAGATGAGTTTGCCGGTGACGCTGCCGCACTTTTCGGCGATCAACAAGGCGGCCAGGCAACAAACGGCTGTGGCGAGCAGGGGCGTCGTCATGGGGTGCTCCAATCGTGGGTGGCTGGGGCAGTATACATGGGTTTGCCCGAAAA
The DNA here is from genome assembly GCA_000961655.1 of Desulfatitalea sp. BRH_c12. Classification (GTDB taxonomy): domain Bacteria; phylum Desulfobacterota; class Desulfobacteria; order Desulfobacterales; family Desulfosarcinaceae; genus Desulfatitalea. The sequence continues at coordinate 11,742 of LADR01000075.1, read as the reverse complement.
AGACAATAGCTGCATGTGACAGGGCGGTAGAAATGATGCTAATTCAACAACAGCACCGGGATATCCGTGGCAGCGGCCTGACGGATCTGGCGGTAGACGTTGCGCATGGCTACCGAACGTCCCACCATGCTTTCAAAGGTGTAAGGGTGTTCTAAATTGGATGCCCTCGATTATTCAAAAGAAATGCTCGTGGAGGCTAGGCGGAAGAAGATTTACCAGCAGCACATGCAGACCGATTTGAGCCATCCTCTCGATATAGCCGATAACCGCTATGAGGCCGTGGTTTGCACCGGGACATTCACGTATGGTCACGTCAGGGCGCATGCCTTTGATGAACTGATCCGCATTACCCGCCCGGGCGGTGTCATCTGCTTTACCATACGCCAGGGCGCCTACGAAGTACGGTTACCGCCAGCGCATGATTGCGCTGGCGGCAGCAGATGGCCTGGGAGCTCATCGGCATGCACGATACCGACTACCTGAAAAATGAAGGTGTGGCCTGCAAACTGTGCACGTACAAAGTGCTGCCCGAACAGGATCCCGCGTTAATAGGTCACGGCCATCCGGGGTGTGTGCCCGGGATCGCGGTTTTTACGGGCACCCCAATGGCTCAGGCTGGGGCGCTTGCTGGTATGAATGCCGCTGCCCATTGGGCACCGGCCTGTTGCTGACGAGCGTCATCCGGGCGGTTTCAGAAATTTCGCAATCTTCAAGTCTTTAAGATAGACGCTGGACCACTTGGTAAACCGCACCCAGCCGTTCCGCCGTTCGGATGTCTTTCTTCGGTTGACGGGATTTCTCGAATCGGGGTTCCTTCTGAACAACTGCTTGAGCGCGGAAAATTTTCGACGCTCCTCGCCGCTGCGTCTGTCATGCATCGAACGCCGCTGTGTTTCCATGGATGCCCTCCCTGCGGTGCGCGCTGCATCTATCGTTTGCCGCGAATGCATGCGCGTACCACGCCGCTTTGTGAGTTGCTGACAATCTGTGCCGTGATGGCATCTTGAATACAATAATAAGATGACTTGTGGCGCTATTCAACAGGCAGCTCGAAACATGGGCGATCCCTGAGATGCGCGGAGGTGATCCGGCGCGGCCATGCACCGTTTTCAATCGTCACTTGAGCGAACCAGATTATCCTATCTGGTTGTGCAGTTCGCTCAGGTGACTTTTGGCGTTTTCGGGATTGGGACGGACCACCCCCGGCTCACCGGGGTTTTTCTACATCACCCCACGCCGTATATCACTTGACCGAAGCGGAGAACCAGATTTTCCTATTCCGCTCAAGCGGTGTGCGCAAGCTTCCGCCCGGGCCGGGCAAAGAAAATGGCGAAGGCCGCCATAAAGGTCATCATGCTGGTGACGAAAAAGGCAATGCGGTAGGATCCGGTGGTATCGAAAACGTGTCCGGCAAAAATGGGTCCGCAGGCGCCGGCGATCATCATCACCGGATTCATGAACCCCTGGATTTTACCAAGATCCTTGAGGCCGAAATATTCGGCCCGGATTGCGGGCATCAATGGGATGTTGCCGCCGAAGCCGATGCCGAACAGAAAAATGAACACCCACACCATGCCCATGGTGCGGGCATTCATCAGCACCAGCAAGCCCGACCCCATCAGCGTGTAGGCGGTCATGAAGAGGTAGCGTTTGTTGACATGATCGCCCAGGGTGCCGAACGCCAGACGGCCGATGATGCTCACCAGGGTCAGCAAGCCGATGCTGAAGGCAGCCGTTTCGACGGGTATACCGACATCCGTCAGAGCGGGAATGGTATGCACGGTGACGGTGGAGTGAGCCATGCCCTGAAAGAAGAAGGCCAGTGCCAAAAACCAGAAGGTCGAGGAGTGCAAGGCTTCTTTCAAGGAATAATCCGTGGTGCTTCCGATGACCGAATCGAATGCGCAATGGGTTCCTGCAGCGCTGGTCTGAACCGGCGGGATGGGGATGTCACCATCCGGAAGCAGGCCCATATCGGCAGGTTTTTCCCGGATGACGAATGTGAGTGGGATGACCACCACCCAGATCAGGGCGCCCATGAACACAAAGGCGCTGCGCCAGCCGAAATGATTTACCAGCACGGCTGCCAGCGGGGCGCAGATCAGCCCGCCAAGCCCGGCACCCACTGACAGAATCGCCAAAGCAAACGAAAGACGCCGTTGGAACCATTTGGCAATGAGGGTCCACGCCGGCAGGTAGAGCATGGCACTCATGCCGACGGACAGCATCACGCCGTAAATCAGATAAAACCCGATCAGTGATTGCACGGTGGCCATCAGCATGAATGCCGCGCCGGCCACCACTGCCCCGATGATGATCAGGATGCGGACGCCGTATTTATCGACGGCCCAGCCTACCAGCGGTGATGCGATCCCGCCTTCGACGGTGCGCATGGCATAGACGCCGGAGGTCATTGCGCGGGTCCAGCCGAATTCGGCGGTCATCGGTTTAAAAAAGACGCCAAAACTGTAAAGCCAGGTGCCATAACCGAACATGCAGATGATATTGGTGGCCATGACGATCCACCAGCCATAGAACAATTTTTTTTTCATTCCGCTTTCGACCCATTCAAACGAGCATTGCACAAAGAGGGGTTCCGGGCAGGGTGTATAGCGCAATTCATCGGCAGATGCCAAGAGATCTATCAGGCAGACCACCCACCCGGATCACCTCCTCCGTGCCGATCCCGAGGTTGACTATCGCGTGATAATAATGATTGATATTGCCTGCCGTCTGCCATCGAGGGCGGTTTATGGGAAGATATCGGTTGTGATAGGAGGCTGCATTCCGCACCAGGTGGTTGGCTCACCCGTATGGGTGCGGGTGCGCGAAAGATGTGTGAACCCACTCGGCTTCGTGAAAATCGGGGCCGCCAGCAGGCAGGAGGGATAGATGGATGTACAATGGGTTTATGAATCGGACGCGCTGGATTGGGAGGCGTTGTCGACGTTGTACCGCATCGCGCCGTTGGGCATTAAACCGGCCGAAGACTTGAAGCTCGTTTTTTCCAACAGCCGCTACAAATGCTTCGCATATGTCGGCGGCATGTTGGTGGGCGCCGGGCGCGCCCTGGCCGATGGCCGGGATTGCGCCTATATTTGCGATATCGCGGTTCACCCGGAGTATCAGGGACGTCACATCGGCCAGGCGATTGTATTGAAGCTGGTTGCTTTGTCGGAAGGCCACCGTAAAATCATTTTATATGCGAATCCCGGCAAGGAAGGCTTTTACCGCAAGCTTGGCTTTTACCCGATGAACACGGCCATGGCCATTTTCAGCGACACGCGGCAGGCGTTGGCGAGAGGCTTTATCAGCGAAGGGTAAAAGTCTTCAGGCGCTCTGCGGGTGAGCTGCCTTTTTACGGGGTCATCCGCTTAATGTCCTCTGAAAGAGCAGGCGATGCTAAAAAAAGTGCTCATTATCCTGGTTATCTTTTTGCTGGTATTGGTCGCAGTGACGCTCGGAATTCATTACTACTATGTGCGCCGTCCACTGCCGGTGACTACGGGTGAAGTACGTGTGCACGGCATCCAAAGACCGGTCGAAGTGCTTCGGGATACGTGGGGGGTCGCGCACGTGTATGCACAGAGCAATCACGATTTGCTTTTCGCCCAGGGCTTCGTGCATGCCCAGGATCGGCTCTGGCAGATGGCGCTTAACCGTCGGGTGGCCGCTGGCCGGTTGAGTGAAATCTTCGGTGAGCAGACCATCGCGCTCGATCGCTTGCTACGAACGCTGGGTCTGATGCGGGCCGCGCGCGCGGAACTTGCCGATAGCAGCCCCGAAGCATTAGCACTGCTGCGGGCGTATGCTGCGGGCGTCAATGCATTTATCGATGCGCATTCCGACCGCTTGCCCCTGGAATTCACTCTGTTGGGCGTCACTGCGGAGCACTGGCGGCCCGAGGATTCCATCGGCTGGGCCAAGGTGATGGCCTTGATGGGTTCTGGTGGCTGGCAGGAAGAATGGGTCGGTGCAACGCTCGCGCACAAACTGGGCCATCGGCGTGCCCGCTGGCTGCTGGGCGCGGATTGGCCGCTGTCACCCGCTATCTGGTCGCCTGGCCCGGCCATCGGCCACGCTTTGGCGGCCGCAAAGCCGGCAGGGGCGCTGGATTTCAGCCGCTTTGTGCCTGCGCTGGGCGGCGGCAGCAACAATTGGGTCGTGCATGGGTCCAAATCCGACACGGGTGCGCCGTTGCTGGCCAACGACATGCACCTGGATGTAAAGATACCTTCGATCTGGTATGAGATGCACTTGAGTGGCGGCGATTTCGATGTGATCGGTCTTTCCATGCCTGGGTCGCCGCTGATCGTGGCCGGCCACAACCAGGCGGTGGCCTGGGGCATTACGTTTGCCTACATCGACAATCAGGATCTTTTTCTGGAGCGCTTTGACCCGGCCCGGCCTGGCCGCTATCTGCACCGGGGTAATTGGAAAGAGGCCGAACGCCGCGAGGAGATTATCCAGGTCAAAGGGCGGACGCAACCGGTCGTGCACACGGTTGTGTCGACCCTTCATGGACCCGTTCTGACGCCGCTGGTGGCGCCCCCAGCAAGCGACATGGCATTGGCTCTGCAATGGAGCGCGCACACTCCGGGAGGGCTGCTCTCCGCGATTCTGGGGATGAACCGCGCCCGCAATGTGGCCGAGTTCAAAGAGGCCGCCCTGGACTGGAGCGATCCTTCGCTGAATCTGGTCTGCGCCGACCGCAGCGGTGACATCGGCTATGTTTTGGCCGGCCGCGTGCCGGACAGGCCCCAGAACCATGGTTTCGGCCCATTTGCAGGGTGGACCGGCGACCATGATTGGCGCGGATATCTGCCTTCCGCGGAAAAAGTTGCTTTCGTGAACCCCGCCCGGGGGTATATCGCGACGGCCAACAACCGGCTGACTGCCGACGATCGTCCGCAAGACCTGTCGAACAGTTACCGGGCAGCGAGAATTGACGCGCTGCTGTCGGGCAAAGCGCCAGTCTCCATGGCTGACTGCCGAGATCTTCAAGGCGATTTTAAATCCCTGGAAGCCGAGCGCTTCATTCAGGCGCTGGGTTCTGTCCGGGGGCAGTCCGCGATATCAGAGGATCTGCTTGTCCGCCTGCGCGCCTGGGATGGCAGCATGGCGCCGCAAAGCACCGGAGGCGCTATTTACGAGGTGTTTTTCCAGAGACTTCTGGAAAACACTTTCAGAGACGATTTGCAGGAGGCTGCCGATCTATTTTTCGGCAAAGGATTGACCGGTTTGAGTCCCTTGAATCCCTTCATCGCGCGTAGCCGCCTTCTCATGCTCGATTTGCTTTCCGATCCGACCTCGGTCTGGTTCGATGATGTCACGACCGAAACGCGCGAACACATGGACAAGGTGCTTGAAAAGAGCCTTAACGAGACGGCGGCCTTTCTGACCCGGACGTTGGGGCCCGACCCAGCCGGGTGGCGCTGGGGGCGCCTGCACCAGATCGTATTCAAGCACCCCCTGAGCCAGCGCAAGCCGCTGGACAAGCTGTTTGACATCGGACCGTTCGAGTCCGGCGGCCATTTGAGCACGGTCTGGCAATCCACCGCGCAGCCGGGCATGGATTTCAGATACAACGGCTGGACGGTCAGCAACCGGCATATTTATGACCTGCAAACGTGGGACAACAGCCTGGGGGCCATTGTGCCGGGGCAATCCGGCCAGCCGGCCAGCCCGCATTACAAGGACCAGGTGTCGCAGTGGCGCAACGCAGGCCATCACCCCCTGTACTACTTACGCGACCAGGTGCGCGCCCGTACAAAGCAGCGCTTGGTATTGGTGGGGGAATAAAGTTACTGGTTAAGCAGGTCGCTCACGTGAACGATTGGCGAAGTGTTAAGTGTAAAGTTTAAAGTGTAAAGGGAGGCATTCTGTCGATTTGATATGCTCACCCCTCGTGCCTAGGCGGTCTCCACGTGCGCGGCGATGCGTTCGCGGACCATCTCGGCCGTTTGCTCGACGGTCAGATGGGCGAAGTCCGCATAAGGGATCTCTTCGAGCACTTCGATATGGATGGGGTGCCGGCCATGAAAGTTAAGGCTCGCCTTGGGCAGCGCCTTACGGCTGCCATTGATGGCGATGGTCAACAGCGGCAGCTGCATCTGGTGCGCCAGAATGAACGCGCCGGGCTTAAACGGTTTCAGTCGTCCGGATTCCGAGCGGGTGCCTTCGGGGAAAAAAAAGACCGACGAGCCTTGGCGTAAAACTTTTTCGCAGGCGGCCATCAGTTGTCGCCGGCTCTCCTTCTCACGCCGGTTAAGCCGGATATAGCCGTTGAGCGCCATGTTCCAGCCGATGAACGGCACGCGGAACATTTCGGCCTTGGAGACCCATTTGAACGGAAAGAACAAACGGAAGGCCACCAGGATATCCAGCGCGGACTGGTGGTTGGATACCACGACATAGGTGACGCCTTTGCGGATTTTTTCGCGTCCGGAGGCGGTTACCGACCAGGCCGGCATGGTCCACAGGTACAGACAAGCCCAAAAAGAGGTGAACATATGCAGCCAAACCAGGCGCTTATCGAAGGGAGCCGTGCAGGCGTAGATCAGCAGCGCGAGGATAAAAAAAAAGCGGATGTAACACCCATGTAGGTGAGAAAAAACAAGGCGATGATGCGGTTGAGCATGCTCCTCCTGATCGGTTTCAAGAATTATTTTCCGGACTTTATTTTTTTTTCGCGCGCCTGTCAATCTCCGTCTGCCCATCTGTTCAGGGTAACCGCATTTGGGTATGGGCTGTATTTCAGAATTGGAACACCGTTCTTTCTTAGGGGCGAACAGGGGCGGGGAGATGTCGTTTAATCCCTGATAATCCGCATCTGAAGTACCCTGTTCGTTTGCCCGTATGCCCGGGATGGTGTAGCATCCCACAGGTACTGAGAACAACGCGCGCCCTATAAAACGAAACCTCACGGCAAACGGGTCATCGCAAAACAGCTAATGGAAAACATCGCCATGAACGATGCGGATGTCATGGTTATCGGGGCCGGCGCCTCCGGCTTGATGGCCGCGATCGCGGCCGGCAAGCGCGGCCGGCGCGTGCGGATGATCGATCATGCATCGCGGCCCGGACAAAAAATTCTGATGTCGGGCGGTGGGCGCTGCAACTTTACCAATCGCACGGTTTCGGCCGAACACTACGTCTCGTCCAATCCCCATTTTTGTAAATCGGCCTTGAGCCGTTATACGCCGGGGGATTTTTTGGCGTTGGTCGAACAGCACCGGATTGCGTACGAAGAGCGGGCGCACGGACAGCTTTTTTGTGTGCACAGCGCACGGGATATACTGGATATGCTTCTGTGTGAATCCAGGCAGGCCGGCGTGCTTTTAGACCTCGACACGCATGTCGAGCGTCTCGAACGCACAGATACGGGCCATTTTCAGATTGTTTGCAATCGCGCTATCTATCGCTGTTCCTCAGTGATCGTGGCCACCGGTGGGCTGTCGGTGCCGGCCGCGGGCGCCAGTGCGCTGGGCTACCGCATCGCCGAGCAGTTCGGGATTCCTGTTCGGCCGCGGTCGGCCGGCCTGGTGCCGTTTACCCTGCAGCCCGGGGACAAAGAAAGATTCGCCACGTTGGCCGGCATTGCCGTGGAGGCCGAGATCGGCAATGCAAGGCAGCGGTTTCGCGAGAATCTGCTTTTCACGCACCGCGGCGTGAGCGGGCCGGCGGTCTTGCAGATGTCGCTTTATTGGGAGCCAGGCGAGACCCTGTGGATCAACTTGTTGCCGCGGATCGAACTGTTCGCATGGCTCAGAGAAAAACAGAGGGTGCATCCGCGGCGCACCCTCAAGGCGCTGCTGAGCGAACGCTTGCCCCAACGCCTCGTGGCCGCCATGCTGCCGTCTGAGATGGCTGACCGTCGCCTGCAAACGCTTTCGCATGCCCAGTTCAGGGAGGTGGCGGCCATGCTGCAGCAGTGGCCCCTCAAGCCAGGCGGTACCGAAGGATACCGCACTGCGGAGGTGACGCTGGGCGGGGTCGATTGCGACGCGCTTTCTTCCAAAACCATGCAAGCGCGCGCGGTGCCCGGATTGTTTTTTACCGGGGAGGTGGTGGATATCAGCGGCCGCCTGGGCGGCTACAACCTGCAGTGGGCCTGGTCGTCGGGGTGGTGTGCCGGGCAGTTTGCGTAGGAAAGGCAGTCGCCACTTGCGCGAACGTCATACCCGAATTCAGTTTGAACACAAGGCGGAACTTAGCGTTCGTTCCGCCTTGTGACAGGTTTTATTTACCATCCGAAGCCCATGTAGAATCCGGGTGCATAAATGGCGGTTGTGCCTCTGATGAACGGGGGCGGCGGCAATACGAGCGCACGATTGGGCTGAGGGTAACGGGACCTGTATGCAGGCCGGTGCGGCGCGGGCAGATGTTTGTGGCGCGATGCAAAGTGATGGTGTTCATGATGTTTGGCCTGCGGCTTGTAATGATTGCCTTGGTCACCATGGTGGCGCGGTTGGCTGTAATGGTGTTTGCCGTGATCCGACCGGCCCTTGCGGTCGCCGGCCCAGGCGTTGCCACCGATCAGTAAAAACAAGGCACTCAGCGCCACAATCCATTTCAAGGAAAGACTCTTCATGTTTTCCCCTCTTTCATTCATGTTCTTGGCATGATGGCCATCAACACCTGCCACGATGGTCATCCCCTGTTGAACACATCAGACGAGGGGTCTGCGGCAAAAGTTTACATGAAGCCGGTGCAACCCCAACGCCGGCCGCGGCTTGGGGTTTACAGCTTGCCAGAACGAATGATGGAAAAAATCAGCCACAGCCCCAGCAAGGTGGCGATAATGTAGCCGGTGACGCCGAGCAACTGGGTGATGGATATGGTTTTGAGACCGAACAGATCGACCTGAAACACCATGACCTCCTGCGTGACGTTCAGTATCAGGGACGCCGCAATGATGGAGGCTGCGATCACCAGGCCGATGGTCAGCCGGTTGAGGCCGGTTTCAAACTTGCCGGAAGCCTTCTCGAGGCCGCCGTGATGAAGCTCCAGGCGGTGCTCGCCCATGGCCAGGCGTCGGAAGATATCGTGGGCCAGCTTGGGCATGCCGCGCAAAAGCCCCCCGGCGGCGCGGGCTTCACGGCCCATGTTCTTGAAAATTTTGCGGGCTTCGTAGCCGCGTTCCAACAGCCGCTGGGCATACGGCCGCGTCACTTCCAGCAGGCTGGCTTCGGAGCCCAGGATCTTGCCCAGGGATTCGGTTTGAATAAACGTCTTGAGCAGTAGCAGCAGGTTGCGCGGCAGGGCGATGCGGTACTTGTACACCAGGCGCATGGTCTGGTCATAGACATCTTTGACGGCAATGGTTTTCAAGGAGCGCCCGTAAAAAGGTTCGCTGATCTCTTTCAGTTCCTGGCGCAGAAGGTTCATAGCCACTTTGTCGGGATCGATCAGTCCGGCCGCTTCAAAGGCCTCCATCACCAAGTCGTAGTCGTGTTCGGCAAATCCCAGGAATACATGGGCAATCTGCAGCATGGTCTCTTCGTCCAGATAACCCACGATGCCAAAATCCACCAAACCGACGCGACCGTCACGCATGACGATCGTATTGCCCGGATGGGGATCGGCGTGGAAAACACCGGCTTGCATCAACTGCCGTGAAAAAGAGCGCAGGCCGATCAGGGCCACCTCCTGAGGGTCGATGCCGGCGCGCCGGATCTCGGCCACATGGTCCATCTTGATGCCATCGATGTGCTCCATCACCAGCACCGATTTGGAGGTGTACAGCCAGTGGACGCCAGGAATGTAAATTTCGTCGATATCCTTGAAACTCTGGGTGAAACGCTCGATATTGCCCGCCTCGATGAGCATGTCCAACTCGCGGAAGATCGTTCGCTCGAACTCCTTGACCAGGTTGATTGCGCCCAGAATGCGACCGAGTTCGGTGCGCCGCTCGATTTTCTCGGCAAAATAGTACATCAGCTGTATATCGTTGCGGATGCGCTTGTCGATGCCCGGCCGGATCACCTTGACAGCTACACGTTCACCGCTTTTCAAACGGGCCGAATGCACCTGGGCGACCGAGGCAGCCGCCATGGACTCCGGATCGAAGTGCTCGAAAACGGCATCCAGAGGCTGCTGCAATTCGCGTTCGACCACCGCCCGGATCTCGCTGAACGGCACCGGCGGCACGTTGTCCTGCAGTTTGCTGAGCTCTTCGATGTAGTCGGGCGGGAAAATGTCGCCGCGTGTGCTCACCAATTGTCCGAGCTTGATGAAGCTGGGGCCCAGTTCCTCCAATACGTGCCGGACCCGCACCGGATCGGGCAGCCCGGATTTGACGGCGCGGTCCGAGCGACTGCGCGGCCACAGTCGTGCTCCCACTTCACCCAGACCGTGTTTGATCAGAACGCGGGAAATGGCGCCGAAATGCCGGACACCGCGGATGCGACGACTTGCGAATGGCAATTGCATCGAGTCAACCCTCAGGGACGAATTTATTCGGAGGCTTCTTGGGTGTCTTTATTCACCGGGGACCATTTGCGGGTGATTTCGGCCAGTTTATCCTTATCGGCCACATAGCTTTCAACCAAGCCGCAATCGACACACACATAGTTGTCCAACGGTGCCATCGACGTGAGGCTTACCGGAATGGTATTGCTGCCGAAAGGCCCGCCCTTGAGGGGCAGATCGTCCGCAAAGTAGATCTTTTTTGAACCGCATTTGGGGCATTGGCCGTTTTTCATGGCAATCCTTTCTTTCTGATGAGGGGTATACCTGCGGCGCTCATGGTCGCAGTGGGATGTCGCGTGGATTCCCCGGGACCTTGTGCTTTAAAAGGTTATCCATCAATGCGCGGCGTGTGTCAATGTCGGAGCAGCCCCAAACCAGGGTAACCGCATTTGCGTATGGGCCGCGTTTCAGAAATGGGACACCGTTCTTCCTTAGGGACGCACCTTGTGTTCACCAGATGCGTCAATGTCGATGTATCCCAGAGGCGAATGGACATCTTGATGAGCACGACGCCTGCTGTAGGGGCGACCGTCGCCCACGCGACCCACTGAATTTGGGTCATCGCCCAGAATGGCGCGGCCTTAATCTGTTTGTCTGGGGAGGTGGCTTTGCACCCGCGCCGGGCGACCGCCGGTCGCCCCTACAGGTGGCACCCCCTGCGATAGGACGGCAACGGGGGTTTGCGTAACAGCCGAAGAAAGGCGATAGGACGGCAACGGGGGTCTCGTATGGCCCAGAAAGGTACCGGCCTTTGATTCTGACACAGTGCATCGTTTTTTATTCGTGGGGGCGACCCCTGTGTTCGCCTGGTGCGTCAAAGTCGGTGGATCGCCTGGTGCGAATGGACATCTTGATGAGCACGAAGCCCGCTGTAGGGGCGACCGGCGGTCGCCCACGCGACCCACTGAGTTTGGGGTCATCGCCCAAACTGGCGCGGCCTTGATCTGTTTGTCTGGGGAGGTGGCTTTGCACCCGCCGGGCGACCGCCGGTCGCCCCTACAGGTGGCATCCCTGCGATAGGACGGCAACGGGGGTTTGCGTAACAGCCGCAGAAAGGCCATAGGACGGCAACGGGGTTTGGTATGGCCCAGAAAGGTACCGGCCTTTGATTCTGACACAGTGCATCGTTTTTTATTCGTGGGGGCGACCCCTGTGTTCGCCTGGTGCGTCAAAGTCGGTGGATCGCCTGGTGCGAATGGACATCTTGATGAGCACGAAGCCCGCTGTAGGGGCGACCGGCGGTCGCCCACGCGACCCACTGAGTTTGGG
>LADR01000024.1 GCA_000961655.1 Desulfatitalea sp. BRH_c12 | reverse complement strand
ACGCCACGCGTGCCGATCCCGGCTGGCTGTCCCGTTTCGCCCAGGCGGTTGCGAGCACCGGTGCACAGCGCCTGCGGATTGCCGACACCGTAGGCATTGCACGGCCGTCTGCGGTCGCCCGCCTGGTGGCCACCCTCAAGGCGGCCACCCCGTCATTGATTTTGGAGTTTCACGCGCACAACGATCTGGGCATGGCGACGGCCAACGCGCTCAGTGCCGCCGAAGCCGGCGCCGAAGCGCTCAGCGTCACCGTCAACGGCCTGGGCGAGCGGGCCGGCAATGCCGCCCTCGAGCAAGTCGTCGTGGCCTTGCAGATCCATCCCGACGTGAACAGCCGCGCAAACAGCATCGGCCTGCTGGACCTCTGCCGGCAGGTCGCCCGCTGCTCCGGCCGTCTGTTGGCACCCGATCAGCCGGTGGTCGGCGAAACCGTTTTCACGCATGAGTCCGGCATTCACTGCCATGCCATGCGCAAAGATCCACGCGCCTATGAACCTTTCAACCCGCAAAGTATCGGACGCAGCCATCGCTTTACCATCGGCAGCCACTCCGGCCGCAATGGTCTGCGCCACCTGCTCGAAGAAGCCGGCATCCCGGTCACTTCCCTTCAGCTCAAGGCGCTGTTGTCGTTGATTCGGTGATTTTGGATATCCACACTATAACGATTCGGACTAAGGTATCTGCTTAAAGTACATAGCCACCCCAGGCGAAATAATCTGCCGGTCCAGGTATTCGGAGCGTTCGCACAGTTTGAAGCCCATGGTTTCGTATAATTTTTTCAGGTTGGGATTGTTGGTCAGGGAGATAAAGCGCGTATAGCCTTGTTTGCGCAGGGTGTCCATGAACGCTTGCACCGTGAAGACCCCGAGCCGCTGGTTGCGGTACTTGGACGAGATGGCCAGCGCCGCGATTTCGGCGGTGCGGCCATCGATGATCTTTTTCTCGACGCAGCCCACGACGATGTCGTCGATCAACGTGACATAAAAATGGCCGCGCTTTTCCATCAGGTAATTCTGGGTGCGCGGTTTGAGGAAACCTTCGCGCTTGTACAGTTTGAGAATGCCTTCGATGATGCGCACGTCACCGTCGCTGGCCACCGGCTGAAACTGTTCCTCGAAGTTGTTGGCAATCAGCGTGCCGTGCCCTTCAATGGTGAACAGTTCGTACTTGATGGCATCTTTGCCGGCCGGCACAATATGGACGCGTTCGTAATGCCCGCTGTCGATTTTGGCGCAGATATGCTCGAGAATGCTTTTGAAGTTGATGTTGGAGATCAAGTCCCCCCACGTGCCGATGCTCTGGCGGACACCCTGGGTGGTCACCGAGTTGATCTTGTGTCCCAGGTGATCGATCAGCCCCTTGCGTTCCAGGAAAATCAACTTGTGCACATTCTCTTCATGGTCGAGCACATGGGTATAGAAATCGTATTCGGGCTGTACGCGGATGATGCGCGTTTCAGGCAAGCGGTCGGCCAGCAGCCGGAAGTACCTGCGGTTGGCGAAGCGGTTGCGGAAATTGTGGTACAGGGCGGTTTTGATTTTCAGGCGATTGAGCAGTTTCAGGTCTTCGATGACGGCATTGAAGTTGTCGCGCAAGATGCCTTCGCGGCATGCAATGCATACCGTTTTGCCCGTGAGCGCGCGGGTATATTCTTCAATGAAAAGCCGTGGCATCGATGTTCCTTCATAACCCCTTAGACCAAAGGCGACAACTGCACGCAGCCAGGCTGCTCTCTTTCTCGGAAACTACCACAAATCGTATTTAAATCGCAAGACAGCTTTGCGGGGACCAAAAGGTAACCTTTGGCGATTCAGCCCGTTAGGGCTTCTCACCATATATTTAACACTCCCGCCATTCGTATAAGGCACCGTGGATCACAGGTGCAGAGGGATTTTGATTATCAAGCTGGTTTTAAATTTTTCTCAGGAATGCCAAAGCCGTAGCGAACCAAATAGTCTTGATGGTCGCGGTAAACCCCTTTTTCATTGAATCCATATTCTTCCAATGAATAACGGTGCCTTCCGTGTTTTCCCTGTTGATTGTCGGCAAGGTAGGCTTTCATTCTGCGCTCGAATTCCCGGGTGTATTCAAGACCGAATTTTTCGTAAATCCTTCTCACCATAGCAATCGGATCCGATAACAGGTCATCGTACAGACAATCGATGATCTGTTCCTCTTTTTCCGGGTGCGCTTTGCGGTAATTCAAGGGCACCCTCAAAAACTTTTTCATGGCCATTTTCTGGAACTGACCGAACCTGTGTTTATCGAAAGAACCGTCCTGATCAAAGGCGATACACCAGGACTCCAGCAAGCGACAGGCGGACGGGAGGACCACCAACGGGTTGCGATGCGTTACCACAACCTTGGCATCCGGATATTCTTCAAAAATGAGGGGAAAAAATGGCGCATAAACTGGCGATTTGAACGTCCAATGGGACCTGGCCGGGCGGTAGGCATCCAAAATGGTAAAAAACAGACGTTCATAACGGAAGATGGGACGCTTGTCCGCGATGTTGTAAAAGTGCTCCACATAGACGCTGCCAGCGCTGGCGCTGTTCATTTGCGGCATGCCGTTATGGTAGAGCATATATAGGAAGGACTCTTCCATTTCGGTTGCAGACCACAAATGGGATTCGGCCAATTTCTCTACCAGGCCGGGGGCTAAACGCGAAAGTATCTTGGGGCCGCTGCGGTTGATCCTGTGATCCCTCAGGGGATTGGCTCCGGCCGCCAGAGGTGGGGTCGGCGTCTCCAATTCATAAGTGTACGGAGAACGCGTGTTTGGATCTTCACTCAATAAGCGCTGCAGCAGGGTTGTCCCGGATCGGGGAAGGCCGGTGACGATTACGGGGGCCTTCAACTGGCCATGCGTGTCTATGAATTCTTTGTTTGTATAGTAGTATTGAAGCACTTTTTTGCGCTTTTTCAGCTGCTCTATTGCAATCCGCTTGAGCAAAAACCTTCCCATCGGAGAAAGATAGGGATTGCCATCAACCCCTTCGCAAAACAAGGCCACCAGGTGCCTGTTTTGCAACAGTTCCTGCTGTGTTCCTATCTTTTCATCCAAAGGGGCTGCACGATCAAATTCCTTTAACACCGCTCCCATCATCTTAAATGCACGCCGGCCAAACAGGCCATAAACCCTGTCGATCCATTCAACAGGTTTTAGCAGCGGAGAGAAGTTTACATGGTTTTGGGGAAACTGTTCATAGGATGTCGCGGCATGACTTCCAGGACTGCACTGATAATAATGGGTCACTTCCATCTTTTTCAATGCCTTTTCGTAACAATGTCAGCACCGTCGACAAGAGCGGCCGTCGAATTCGGAAGGTGAATTCGACGGCGTTATTGTACGCATGAATTAAGCCAAGCTCAAGAATTAAGGCATCCTTGATGCATCATTGGCCACCCGCGGTGAGGTCATCCGTCTCAGGGACGTATCGTCGTTGGTTCCGGCAGGGATTGGCTGACGGTGATCAGCCCCATGACCGGCAGCGGTTTTTTCTACCTTGATGTCCAGAGCATAAAACGTTAAAACGCCAACAAATATTGCCACTTTCTACTCCGGCGAAGCCGGCGGACAGGATGTTACTATGAAAGCAAGATTGAAAATCGCCGAAACCCGGGCTCCGGACGGCAGCGAAATGGTGCTGTACCAGCATGACCGTGACTTTTTCATGACGCTCAACGGTCAGGATCTTATGGATAGCCGCCAAAAAGAGTCGGAGCTTGAACTTGCACGGCTGGGCTGCCGGCATCTGGCTGATTGCAAAGTACCCAGAGTCCTTATCGGCGGCCTGGGGATGGGCTACACCCTGCGCCAGACGCTCGATATGCTCGGCCCTGACGGCCGGGTGGTGGTGGCCGAACTGGTTGACGCCGTGGTCGAATGGAACCGTACGTATCTCGGGGTCCTCAACGACCACCCTGTAGAGGACCCGCGCGTCGATCTCGAGAGCGGCGATATTGTTGATATTATCTCTCATTGCAGCGCCCGGTTCGATGCGATCCTGATAGATATCGACAACGGGCCCGACGCGATGACCACTGCAGACAACCACCGCTTGTACGGTAGTGCAGGCATTCAAGCGTGTCGCCGCGCGCTTGTCAAAAATGGATGCCTGGCAGTGTGGTCGGCGGAACCGAGCAAAAAATACGAGCAACTATTGATGCGAGGCGGTTTTCATGTGCGCCGATACCGGGTTCCCGCCAGCAAGGGAAGTTCATCATCACGATTCGTATGGGTCGCTTCGGAAGACAAAACGCGCCTGCCGCCGGGGGGTGGCGAACCGCGCCTGCCGGAAAAGAAAAAAGCACCGATCAAAAAACGGCGCTGGCCACGAAAAAGATGAGCACAGTGGGTGGTTTCGCCCGTACAGGTGGGTAACGTGCAGAGAAAAAGCTTCCATTTGTCCTGCACAGGGGCATCGTGCACTCCCTTACACGCAACACTTCGCCAATGGTAGGGTGGGCATTGCCCACCACCGAGCTACTTCCCATATACAAATCATCGGTTTCTGACACTGATTCCGCCCAAGCGATTGGATAGACACCGGAGCGAACATTGCGATGAAACCTTGATACGACCAATCACAGACGCGATCAAAATAAGACAAATGGTGGGCAATGCCCACCCTACCTGGCTCCTTAACGCAACACTTCGCCAATGGTAGGGTGGGCATTGCCCTGGGCATTGCCCACCACCGCGCTATTTCCCATATACAACATTCAAGTTTAAGCGCAGGTGAGGCCAAAAGGTAAGATTCATCATAATTTCATGTTCGGTTCATATTGATTTCATGTCGGTGGCAGATAACGGCTTCAGTCGTTCGTTCGTATCCACCCGCATTATACGTCATTCAAAGGAGCATGAACATGAAACCATTGTTTAAGATCTTCCTGTTTTTTCCAATGCTTTTACCTTTTCTGCAGCTATTTGCGCAACCCCCCGTCCTGGCAGAATCCCACGACACAGGCAAAACACTGGCGCCCTATTTTTACATCGAAAATGGCGACGAAGCCACTGATGACTTTCCCTTGAAGAAAACGGATGTCACCGTCGCCATCAGCGGCGTGATGGCCGACGTCACGGTCCTCCAGAAGTACTACAATGCCGGGACCCGGCCGATCAGTGCGAACTACATCTTTCCGGCCTCTACGCGCGCCGCGGTGCACGCCATGAGCATGACCATCGGCGAAAAAGTGATCCATGCCAGAATCGAAGAAAAAAAAGCGGCTGAAAAAACCTTCACGCAGGCCAAAAAAGAAGGCAAACAGGCCTCTTTGCTCCAGCAGCATCGGCCCAACGTCTTTTCCATGAATGTGGCCAATATCATGCCCGGCGACGAAATTGCCATCCGGCTGCACTATTGTGAATTGCTTACGCCGGAAAATGGCACGTATGCTTTTGTTTTTCCCACCGTGGTCGGTCCGCGCTATGCCAATGTGCCCGAAGCAGCTGCCGGTACCGATGACATCTGGGTTAAGAATCCCTACCTGCAAGAAGACAGGCCCACCCCTTCCGCGTTTGACATTCGCGTCCACCTTGCCACCGGCATCCCGTTGCAGGAAGTTCGCTGCGACACCCACGCAACCGAAATTGGCTGGAATACCAGCGCATCTTGCGACATCGAACTGTCCGCAACGGAACAGGCCGGGGCAGACCGGGATTTCATCGTCAACTACCGCTTGGCCGGCAAGCAGATTGAATCCGGTCTGATGCTCTACGAGGGTGAAAATGAACGGTTTTTCGCCCTGATGATGGCGCCGCCTGAGCGGATCGCAACCGACATGATCGTGCCTCGCGAATACATCTTTGTGGTGGATGTATCCGGATCGATGTACGGATTTCCCCTGGATATATCCAAGCAGCTGATCACCGATCTGATCGGCAGTCTCGGGCCGAATGATCGCTTCAACGTGGTCTTGTTCGCCGGCGACTCCCGGGTCATGGCGCCGGCTTCGGTCGCAGCCGGTCCGGAGAATGTGAACCGGGCCCTAAAACTGATCGACTCCCAGGCGGGCGGAGGCGGAACGGAGCTGGCAGCGGCCATGGACACGGCCCTGGCCCTGCCCGCGACCGAAAGCATGTCCCGGACCCTCGTGGTGGTCACGGACGGGTATATTGCAGCGGAAAAGGAGGTGTTCACACGCATTTCGCGCAATTTGGGGAACGCCAACATGTTTGCCTTCGGCATCGGGTCCAGTGTCAACCGGCACTTAATTGAAGGGATGGCCAGGGCCGGCCTGGGCGAGCCTTTCGTGATCACCGAACCAGGCAAGGCCACAGCGGCGGCCCGGCAATTCCGAGAGTACATCCAATACCCATTGATGTCCGATATTCGCGTGAGCTGTGAAGATTTTGAAACCTATGATGTGGAACCACGCGCCATTCCAGACCTGTTTGCCGGTCGTCCCATCGTGGTTTTCGGCAAATGGCGCGGAAAAAAATCCGGCACGATCACGATTACCGGGACCACTGGCGCGCAACAATACGCCCGGACCTTTTCCGTTGCGGATGCCGTTACATCGGAAAACCACATGCCGCTGCGATACCTATGGGCCCGGACGCGTCTAATGCGCCTGTCGGATTTTCCCGATTCCGGGGACCAGGATGAGGTCGCACGCGAGATCACCAGCTTGGGATTGACCTATCATCTCTTGACCCGTTACACCTCTTTTGTGGCGGTCAGCGAGACCATTGCCAATCCTTCCGGCCAGAGCCGCGACACCACGCAGCCCCTGCCCCTGCCCAAAGGTGTTTCCGCACTGGCCATCGGCACGATGGGCGACAATGCCTTTGCCACCGTACCCGAGCCCGAAATGATCTTTTTGATTGTGCCGGTTGTGGGGATGATCGCCATCACCTTCTGGCGGCGAAGAAAAAGCAGGGGGGTGTCAACATGTGTGTGATCAAGAACCTGACCGCATGGCTGCTGATGCTGGTGGCGGCCATGACAGTCAAACACCATTTCAGTGGCGCCGATCCCGCCGATTTGGCCTGGATCCTGGCCCCGACCGCCGCCCTGGTGGAAGGGGTCACCGGGCTGGTCTTTGCGCCCGACCTGGCCCTGGGCTATGTCTGTCCGCAAGCCCAGGTCATCATTGCCCCGGCATGTTCGGGCATCAATTTTCTGATCATTGCCTTTGGTGTGACCGCCATCGCGGGTCTTGCACGCTTTCGATCGCTGCGCGCCAAGGCAGCCTGGCTGATAGCCTCGGCGGCCATCGGCTACGGGGCCACCCTGGCGGCCAATACCGGCCGGATCGTCACGGCCATCTGGCTGGATAACGCGGACTTTTACAGCGCCTGGGCAAGCGCGGACAGCGCCCACCGCATGCTTGGCATTCTCATCTATCTGCCGGGCCTTTACCTGATCCACCATCTGGCCCAACGCCTTGTCCACACACTGGCCCCCGTGGCCGTGTGCTGTACGCAAAGGCCGCGGGTATTTCCCAACCCGTTGCCCCTCATTGTGTATGGCGTGGTTCTCCTGCTGGTCCCCTTGCTGAACGATGCCGGCAGGATCGCAGACCCGCTGTTTATCTCGCACGCGCTGGCAGTGATGGGCGGCGCCCTGTTCATTTACGCACTGATCGCAGGGATACGGTTGAGTTTTTTCATGATCGGACGTAGAACATCCCGGCAGCTTTCCCATATTGCCAAACCGGCCGGCAAACTGGCCTGGTGAACCGGACATGAGGGGTCAATGCGGATGAAACACAGGATTCTCATCGTGGAGGATGAGCCGGCCATCGCCGACACCATCCAGTACGCCCTGGAAACCGACGGGTTCGAACCGGTCTGCCTCTCCTGCGGATCGCCGGTAGCGGGAATGCTGGCCGAGACGGCCTTCGACCTGATCGTCCTGGACATCGGGCTTCCCGATATCAGCGGGATCGACCTGTGCCGGCACATCCGCAAAGACTATGATATCCCGATCATCTTTCTGACCGCACGCTCCGACGAAGTCGACCGGGTGGTCGGTCTGGAGATCGGCGCGGACGATTACGTGATCAAGCCGTTTTCGCCACGCGAACTGAGTGCCCGCGTGCGTGCGGTCCTGCGCCGGACTGCCCCGCGGGCCGAGGCATCAGGCGCTGCGGCCGCTTTTCGAATCGATGCGCTGCGCCGCCAGATTTACTACTTCACGACCCTGCTCACGCTTTCACGGTTCGAATATGATTTGCTTAAAACCTTTATCCACCGACCGGGCCAGGTCTTCACGCGTGACCATCTCATGGAACTGGTCTGGGACGCACCCGAGGCCAGCATGGACCGGACCGTGGATGCCCATATCAAGAACATCCGCGCCAAACTGCGCGCGGTCAGAGCGGATATCGATCCCATTGTCACCCACCGGGGTACCGGATATGCCTTGAGGGAAAACCTGTGAAGCTCGGCGCGCGCATTTTCTGCTGCTATCTGATCATTTTAACCGTCTGTTTTGCCTATCCCATCAACTGGGTGGTGGAAAACCTGCGCCACCGATACCTGGAAGGGGTGGAAGATCCCCTGGTGGACCAGGCCACTGTTCTGGCCGCCCTGGTGGGAGCGCAAATGGCAACGCAGACCTTTGACCCCCGGATGTTGGCCAGGGCCTTCGAAGATGCCTATGGCAGGAAGTTTTACGCCCAGATCTACCGCTATGTGAAACACGACATCGATATGCGGGTTTACATCACCGACCGCGATGGCATGCTGCTCTTCGATTCGCGCCACATCGACCCGCCGGGCACCGATTACTCCAAGTGGCGCGATGTGGCGTTGACCTTGGCCGGGCAGTACGGCGCACGCGCCACACAGGTGGATGAAAAGGTATCCGACTCGTCGGTACTGTACGTGGCGGCCCCCATACAGGTCAACGGCGAAATTGCCGGGGTGCTCACCGTGGCCAAACCCTCCTCGGCCATCAATGCCTTTATCCGCGACGCCCGACCGCGCATTTTCAAGGTGGGACTTCTCTCTTTGGCCGCGGCCGTTTTCCTCAGCCTGCTGGTTTCGGCCTGGATCGCCCGGCCCATCAAAAGATTGATCCGCTATGCAGATGACATCCGCCAGGGACGACGGGTCATGCTGCCCCCCCTCGGCCGCACCGAAGTCGGAGAGTTGGGCGCTGCTTTCGAGCGGATGCGTGAAGCTTTAGAGGGCAAAAAATACGCCGAACAGTATGTCCAGAAGCTCACGCATGAGATCAAAAGTCCGCTGTCGGCCATACGCGGTGCCGCCGAACTCTTGAAAGAAGATATGCCAGCCGCCCAGCGGCAACGTTTTTTGACCAACATACGCCAGGAAACCGGACGCATTCAGAATCTGATCGACCGGATGCTGGCCTTGTCGGCGATCGAAGGGATGAAAAACCTGCAGCGGATTGAATCCCTATCGGCGGCGGCCCTGATCCGTAAGGTGGTGGAAGAGAAAAAGGTGGTGCTCGATCAGAAAAAGATCACCATCCACATCAACGGAGAAGATACGGTCAAGGTGCGCGGAGATCATTTTCTGCTCCACCAGGCCCTTTCCAATCTTTTACAGAACGCCATCGATTTTTCGGTGCAGGGCAGCGAGATCGACATCGAAACGGACCAAAATGGCCAGTATCTTTATTTTTCTGTCAGCGATAGCGGGCCGGGGGTTCCCGATTACGCCCGGGAGAAAGTGTTCGATAAATTCTTTTCCCTGCAGCGGCCCGATGGCGGCCGCAAAAGCACCGGCCTCGGGTTAAACTTCGTCAGGGAAGTCGCCCTGCTGCATGCCGGTGATATCCGGCTGGAGAACCGCGCCACGGCCGGCACGCGCGCGGTCTTATCCTTGCCGCTGTAATCTGTGACAGCTCCCGATAGCCCATACCGTTTCTCACCAAAATTGAATGCAGTGTCTTTATGGCGCACGACCCCGGGGCTGAAACATTCCTGTTGCGCTGTTTCAGCGCTGGCCCAGGTTGACCAGCGGTACCCCCTGGTCTCGCCTGGGGCGGCACCGCCCCCCCTGCAAGCCGACCCATAGCCAGAAGCACAGCATGCCCGTAAAGCCTGTTGCCCGTGCGTTTCTCACAAGCCCATCCCCTAATCATTGCCACGCCATTGGGCCATCCTGACACCAAAAAGTGACCCCTTCAGCGAAGGCGCTCGGCATAACGCCACTTAAATTGCGCCGGCATTCGACTTACAGGAGTATCGGTTTTATTTTTTAAAAGTTGATGTTTCGTGATCCAAATTACGCATACAGGATTTGCTGACAGGATGTGGCGCGCACCCCATTGCAGCCAATGGGAGAGGATGGTGGCCCCTACTCTATAGGAGGCGTATTTTTACAACAAAGGCCCCATAGCAGATGGGGTCACATCGCCGTTACTTTGAAAACAGGGAAGGAGCAACCGCATGACGCGGCACCATCTGGTAAATGTTGCCAAATGCACGCAGGTATTCACAGAGGTAAACAATATGAGACAATTGATTCCTTTTCGAAAAAAAGACAATGGCGGACGGCGCAAGTTGGTTGATCGGCGCCGCTATACCTATTCATCTTATTTTCCGGAAAGAAGAGCCACTCGTTTTCGCCGCAGCGAATCGGACCGCCGCGGGAAGGCCGTTTCCGAAGCGAGGGTCATCGAAAAGCGGGCAGCCTTACACGCTTTGGTCGATGGCAAGGCACGCCAATGAATATCTTGATTACTGGCGGTACTGGGTTTGTCGGCGGGCGTTTGACGCGCCATCTTCTGGCGCGCGGACATTCCGTGACGGCCATCGGCCGTCGCGCGCGTCCGGCCATGCCGGATGAGCCGAATTTTCGCTATGTGGCGGCGGATACAACGCATGGCGGGCACTGGCAATCATTATTGCCTGAACACCAGGTGATCATCAATCTGGCCGGCAAATCGATATTCACGCGCTGGACCGAGCGCGCCAAGCAGGACATCATGAAAAGCCGCATTCTGACCACGCGCCATATCGTTGAAGGTCTTGCGCCCGCCGGCGGGGTCACTCTCTGCAACGCCTCGGCGGTCGGCTATTACGGCGATTGCGGTGATGTGATCGTCACTGAGGATAGCCCGCCCGGCAATGATTTTCTGGCCCAGGTCGGAATTGCATGGGAGCGTGAAGCCGCGCGAGCCGCTGAAAAAGGGGCGCGGGTGGTCCTGACACGTTTTGGTATTGTGCTGGACAAGGGCGGCGGCGCCATGGCGAAAATGACCCCGGCCTTTCGATCCTTTTTAGGCGGGCCGTTGGGCAGCGGCGTTCAGTGGTTTCCATGGATTCACATGGCGGATTTAGTGGCGGCGTTTGAATTCGTGATCGCGAACGAGTCCATCACAGGGCCGGTCAACTTCTGCGCGCCCGAGCCGGTGCGCAACGCAGACCTGACTCGCATATTGGCGGAAAAGGTAAGCCGCCCGGCCTGGTTGCCGGCGCCCGCCTTTATGTTGCGACTGGTGATGGGCGAGTTGGGTCAGAGCCTGCTGAACAGCCAGCGGGCCGTTCCGGCGAAATTGACAGCGCACGGGTTCCATTTTGACTATCCGGATCTTACGAGTGCTTTGGATCAGATTATCGCAAGTTAAGCTTGACGGCATTGCGGTGCCCCATCCTATAAGTGATTTGTCAGCAGCAGGTTTACCAATAGGATACCTTCCAGGGGCACCTAAGGGATTTTTCCTAAGTCCGTTGCCTCAACAAAGCAACTACTTTCAAGGTGCTTATTAAAATCTCACGCCGCCTTCATCATCCGCTAACCCGCCGGCCGCAAAAAAGTGTGTCATGATCATCGGTACCTCCTGGCACTGCCTGGTGCGATACCTGCTGGCCGGCGGTTTTGTCTTCACGGCTGGCCACGGGCAGTATCGCCTGATCTATCTTCTTCTGGCAGGTGCGCCTTCCCGGGCGAGCCTGGCTTGGGCGCTGCACTTCGTTCTGGGGACCTTGTGGACACACGCCTTGCATCAGGGCTTTGCGTTCCGCCATGGTCCCAGGCAGCCCTACTGGAACTCGCTGGCACGGACTTCCAGCGCTTATTTGGTGCTGGGCGCTATGAGCACGACGATGATGCTCGTCCTGTGCAATTTGGGCGGGTAAAATGCCATAGCCGGATGGCTGCTGACCACCCTCATCACGGCGTTGTCAAACTTTACGCTAATGTCCCGCTGGAGCATTTGCGCTCCGATAGAAGGATCGGCCCATGGACTTGAAGAATTTGACCCTGATCGTACCCACTAAAAACGAGGCACGGAACATCCACCGTTTCCTCGCGACGATTCCAGCCGATATTTCCGTCATCGTGGTTGATGCCAGCAGCGACGACACCGAAGCGATCATCCGGCGGAGCGGGCGCCTCCATATCCGCATCCTGCGCGACAACGGCAACATCGCCTATGCCCGGCAGCTCGGAGCAGAACAGGCGCGAACCGAATGGCTGCTGTTCACCGACGCCGACATGGAGTTCGCCGAGGGATACTTCGAAAGACTGGCGTCGATAGAACAGCTGCCGTGCTGGGGCGGCATCGCCGGTGCAAAACGGAGTCGCGACCGCTACCGCGTGTACTACGCGCTCTTTTCCCTGGGCATGTGTCTGTGCTGCGCGGCCGGCATCCCCTCGGCCACCGGTTCAAACATGCTGGTGCGGCGCAAGGCTTGGTTGACGGCGAACGGCTTCGACCGGCGCCTGCCGTGCAACGAAGACAGCGAGTTGATGTGGCGCATTCGGCGCTGCGGGTACCGCGTGGTGTACGCCGGCTGCCTCAAAGTTTACGAAATCGATCATCGCCGGCTGGACGGCGGGTTGATACGCAAGACCGTCCACACTCTTGCGCGCTGCATGCTGCTCTTTCTCAATTTGCTGCCGAATACGATGCGCAGTCACGATTGGGGCTACTGGCGCGACCGGCCCCCATCCACCAAACCCAAGCTTATCCCTTCTGCATAATGACCTCATCGTTTCAGATACGCATCACTGCAATGCCGAAAAATTTTTCTCCTCTACGGACCGCACACTTCGGCTTTCCCTCTTGTGCGAAGACACCGTCGACTTTTCCGCAGCTAAATGGAAATTTAGTCGATCACTGACTGAAACCTAAATTGGAAGCATAGATCATCCATATCCGAATACCACAGGAGTGGTTATATGTTAAAATCGTGATTGGACAAGAGTGAATCGTGATAAAGGGTGAAGTGCACCTCTAAAGTACCCAACAACCATAAAACAAGGCCGTTTCGAATCAAACCGAAACGGCCTTTTTCGTGAATATCTCCGGATTACTTGTTTACATCGACGAAGATCGGATTGGAGTAGAACCACAGATCTGCCCAGGCCTCCGCCGCGCCGTCGAGACCCAGCCCGTCACCAACCAGGCTATCAGACAATGGGTTGCCCATCTCATCGGTTTCATAGGGCGTGTTGGGTGCGAGATTGTTGCCGCGCACGCGGAAGTACATATCCTTCTGCACCCCATGCACCTCGTAGCTACACTCTATGGAGCCGTCTTCGGTGACACGCCAGGTGCTGGGGTCGAACACAGCCATCACCCGGGTGGTGGGATTGGTACCCTGGGTCATATATTCCGTGGTGCCGGGGATCAGCTTGCCGCTGACCTCGCCGGCGATGAGCTGAACGTGCCGCACTTGGGGCACGTCGCCATTGTGGTTCGCGACTGGGCTTTTAAAGCGGATCCGAACGGTAATCTTCTCCCCCTTACCGACACGCAGGGTTTGCCCCATGGTGGCGGTTCGTCTGCCGTGAGGCGCACCCGGAAATATCCTGAAATCGAGTTCGTCGATCAGGTCCCCGTAAACGATAAAGGAGTTGCCGGAGCGCAGCGACGCGGGCACATCTTCGCCATCATACGATCCATCGCGGTTCGCGTCGGTCAAGTAGGAATAGGTTTTCTGGTACTCGCCAGGCCAAAAATCGCCGTTGGTGGAGTGGAAGTCTGAGCTGGCGAAAAGCCAGAACTCGCGTCCTTCGCCCAGCAAGGCGTCCCACAAACCGCCGACCGTGGCTGCGAAGTACCCCACGCCGCCGTATGTGCCGCCCCCGTATGCGCCGGAGCCGTATCCGCCGCGACCGCTCGATTTCTGGTGCCCCGGAGCGGACTCGAAACCGAAGCATACGTCCGGGCCTGCATCGTTCAGGGTCCGGAAGAAGTTGGGATCATAGCCCGTTGTGATGCCGTCCGACCAATCCTTGTCCGCGGCACGCTCGGGGTGGGCGGGCACCATCCATCCGCGGCCGGCAAAGTTATCCTGCATCCAAGCGGCTGCCTGCGCGGCCTTGAGTAAATCGTTGGTAAAGTTTTTCGTCACGCCGTTGGCATCGGGATCCTCGAAACCGTATCCTCCGCTGGTGTCCCTGTCGCTCCTGTCCCACAGGTATTCAAACTGGGCAATATCGTAGCCGGTTGGATCCACGATGGCCGTGGAGCAGTGCTCCGCGCCGGGCATATTCATCTCCATGCCATTGATGACGATCTTTTCCGGATTGGCGTCACGAATCTCCTGCAGGTAAGCGGGCACCTTGTCGCCGTCCGTGAGGGTCTGCCAGCGCCACAGGCGCGGGTAGGGAATTGGATCACCAAGAAATTCGCCCTCGCTCAAGCGCTGGTCCCAGGTCTGACGTGGCTCGTCACCGGCTTCATCGGACGTGCCGCCATGCTCGGAGTTGGCCTGCCAGTCGAGCCCGAAATTAAAGCCGTTCTGCAGGACCTCGACCATAGGAAAGTTTCCGTCCGTCACATAACTGTGCTGATGAAAATCGCCGCTGACCCACCGACCGCCGAGCCGTCTAAAGCGCTCCGTTTCCATACCAGCGCTAAATCGGTTTTCAGCGTACGAAGGTTGCCTGGCATAAGCGCTGCCTATCAGGGTGCAAACGCTAAGGATGAGAGCAACCGACATTGTCTTCAGATGAAATCTTCTAGTCATGCTTTGCCTTTCATACGAAATATGCGGTTATTGGTTATTACTATCATTGGAGTTCAAATTCACGCCATCTTTCTTATCTTTGCCGCAATTTCTTTTTTTGGAACCGCACATACCTGAGTTGCGGCAGACGACAAGGTTATAGAAGCGCAACCGGACAAACCTGGACACCTCCCTTCCGCGCTATATTTGAGACCCGGATGCAGCGAGCGAGCCGTCACTCCTTCCGTGCGCTCTAATTCGAAATCGTTCCGCCAGCGAAATGTGTCGAATGATCTTGAAGGATCTGATTATCCGTAAAAAGCAATCGCGCTTTGCTTGTCCAAGTAGATATCCTGTTAAGATTTTTAAATTGTATGGAGAGAATCAGAATTCTGTTAAAGTCGCCGGCTGTTAAGAAATGGAAGCACACAGGCCGGCCGGAACCGACAATAAAACCGTCGGCCGGCTATCCGGGCAGCTTATTTTGTGGCAGGGGCGACATGCAAAAGCGGCAGCCGGTCCGCCAGATGGAACTGCTGAAAGATGAATCCGACTGCGGAGCGGATGCGACGGATAGCGGGATTGATACAGCCACTTTTCTGGACCTCGCATCCGAAGATGCGGATGCTGCCAGAGTCCCGGTCGCCGGCCAGCAGCCCTGACACATGCCGCAGCAGGGTTGATTTGCCCGAACCTGAAGGACCGATAAGGGCCACCATTTCCCCAGGCGCGATGCGCAGGTTGACCTGGCGCAGGCGGCGCGCCCCCCCGACAACTCTTGTTGACGGATGCAATCTCTACAGCTGGTCTGTTGGCGCTTTGGGGCATGAGACCTCCTTGCCGTTATTTTGCTGTTATGCGAAAGCAAAAGGATGCTACGGACCGCTTGTGAGGGATAGATTACAGGCTGTTGAAAAAACAGGCGCTGTAGCCTCGAACTAACCTGGTCCTAATATTCCGGTCCCATATTGGTGTTTAAACCGTTCCGCACCTGCGGACCAAACTACAGTGGGATCATGCATCCCCGCTGAAAGCGAGCAACCATGACCATCTGTGAAATGCTTCCCGATAAGCCGATCAGCGGCGAGGGCCCCATTGCCGCCGCTTTTCTGGCGCGCGGGATCGATAGCTTTCGCGCGGCCTGCCGGTATGTCCGACAGCTTGCCTACGGCTACAACTCCGACCGTGACGACCTGATGATCCTGTTCAAGGAACAAATGGGCACCTGCACCACGAAACATGCGGTTATGGCCACCTTGGCCCAGGAACTGGACCTTCCGGTAAGCAAGGGCATCGGCATCTATGCCATGACCGAGCCGCTGGTGACCGGAACCCAGACCATTCTCGAGCGCCACGGGCTGCCCTATGTACCTATGGTGCACTGCTTTTTGTTCCACGGCGAACATCTCATCGATTTGACCGAAGGCAACCGCAACGGCAAGAATGGTCCGATCGAATCTTTCCTGCACACCGAAGCCGTCGCCCCTTGCATCAGCGCGAAGGAGGAGTACATGCGCTACCGCGCGGCGCTCGCCAATTTGCTGCGGACCCGCCAGGAGCTGCGCGAACTTCAGCTCAGGGTCCTTCTCAAGGCCAGGGAGGAGGGACTTACTCTGCTCAAGGCCAACATTGGGCAGGGGGAAGATTAACTGGCTGTTAAGATTGGACGAATCATGCCCTGCCAAGAGCCATCGGCATCTTTGCGCACAGGGATGGTACCCATGATCTGCCAGCGCTCACGGCCGAGGGCTTTGAAACTTCACGCATAAAGAATCGTGAGCAGAAGCGCGATGGCACCGATAAAGAGCAAGTTGATCATGCGGTGCATGTGCATAACCAGATTAAATCAAACAATCCTTCACCCTATTGATTCCAAGTTCGCCATGCACCTGAGTCTTCATTGTGTATGTATTTTACTGAATTCTTTTCTTTAATCGTGGATCAATATAAAGGCTTTGCGCTTTTACTGTTTACCGACCCGAGCCTGCCGGCCGTGCACCCCACTGTTCAGGCCTTGATCCGGAACCTATACGCAGCCCGCGCTAAGATTCCGGACGTCCTGGGGGACATTGTGCCCCCAAGGCAAATCCTGCGATTGAAATATGTCGCTCAAAGATATTCCGCTGAATACAATTCTACTAGCCCGCTAATACGCGCCTAATCCGTAAGCAAGAATATTCCCGACAACCTGAATGCGGCAAAGGAGGTCTCATCATGATTCGCATCGACATACACGTGCATTCCAAGTACTCCAAACGACCGAGCCAGTGGATTCTGAACAAGCTCGGCTGCCCGGAAAGTTTCACCGAACCTTTGCTTTTGTATCAAACCGCCAAACGCCGCGGTATGAGCCATGTAACGATTTCGGACCATAACAGTATCGACGGCGCCCTGGAAATCGCGCATTTGCCGGACACTTTCATTAGTGAAGAGGTCACCACCTACTTCCCTGACAAAAGATGCAAAGTGCATGTGTTGGCTTTGAACATTGATGAAGCACAGCATCGCGAAATTCAGAAGGTACGCGAGAACATCTTCGATCTTGCCCGCTATCTGCAGCAGGAGAACATTCTGGCTATTGCGGCCCACCCGCTTTATGCCATCAACGATAGGTTGCAGGCCGGACACTTTGAACAAATGCTGCTGCTATTCGAGCATTTCGAACTGAACGGCGCCCGTAACCCCCGCGAAAACCAGGTCTTGCGCCAGGTGCTCCAGCAACTCACGGCGCGTCAGATGGCGCTTTTGGTCGACAAACACGACCTTGCACCCCTGTATGCGCAACCTTGGCGCAAATTTCTGTGGGGCGGCTCGGACGATCACAGCGGCTTGAATATCGCACGCACCCATACCTGCATCCGGGGCATGGACACGCCGCGGTCGCTGTACGCCGCGACACACGACCTTATTCTGGAGGTGGTCAGCGACCCGGCCACGCCGCTGACCATGGGCCACAATCTTTATGGCATCGCCTATCAATTCTATCGCGCCAGGTTGAATCCAAGCCGGCACGCGGACAAGGATATCCTGATGCGTTTTTTAGACCGCAGTCTGCGCGCCGACGATGCACCGCCGGCAGGCGTCATCGCGCGGCTTTACCTGTTATGGCAGCATCGCAGGGACAAGGACAGCGTTGCCTTTCCGGTATCCGACTCCCTGCTGACGATGCTGCGCAATGAAACGCGCCGTCTGATCCAGGACGAACCGGCCGTATACCGGAAACAAGCGGACGGCAATGCGGGCGCGGATTTCCAGGCCAAGGAGCAAAGGTGGTTCGATTTCGTAAATCAGGTCTCAAAACGGGCGATGCTCCATTTTGGCAATCATCTGATGGATCATCTGTCCGGTGCCAATTTGTTCACGGTTTTCTCCACCATCGGGTCCGCCGGAGGACTGTATGCGCTGCTGGCGCCGTATTTCGTGGCCTATGCGCAATTTTCCAAGGACCGTGCCTTCAGCGAAGACATACGGAAACGCTTCCGCCGTTCATGCGACGACGAACCGGATGAGGCGTTCCGCTTCGCTCATTTCACGGACACCTTTTATGAGGTGAACGGAGTCGCTCTGACGCTGCAGCAGCAGGTGCATTATGCCTTAAAGAATAAAAAGAACTATACCCTTGTCACCTGCCATGATTCGAAGAATGTCATGGATTATCCCGCGGTTCGAAATTTCGATCCGATCGGGACTTATGCATTGCCGGAATATCCGGGGCAGAAGATTTTTTATCCGCCATTTCTGGAAATGCTGGCATACTGCTACAATGAACACATCGGTCATATTCATACGGCAACGCCCGGTCCGGTCGGTCTGGCGGCGCTGGCGATCGCCAGGATACTCAAGCTGCCGATCAGCGGGACCTATCACACGAGGATTCCGCAATACGTGCAGGTTCTGACCGGTGATCCCGCCATGGAAGAACTTTCCTGGAAGTATGTGCTTTGGTACTATGACCAAATGGATGTCATTTATGCACCCTCCCATAGTACTCGTGACGAACTGATCGCCAAAGGGCTGCGACCGGAAAAAATTCGGCTCTATCCCCGTGGCATCGATGTGGAGCAATTCCACCCGGCCAAACGGAACGGTTTCTTTCAAAAAGAGTACCCGCTTCCCGAAGGTGTTAAACTGATCTATGTCGGCCGTGTCTCCAAGGAAAAAAACCTGCATCTTCTTGTCGAAGCTTTCGCGAAGGTGATCGCCGGGGGCGCTGCGGCCCAACTCGTGGTCGTCGGTGACGGGCCCTACCTGGAGGAAATGCGCGGACGCATGAAGAGTCTGCCGTGCTGCTTCACCGGTTATCTCAGGGGAGAATCACTGGCCGCAGCCTATGCTTCGGCGGATCTGTTCGTCTTTCCCAGCGCCACCGACACCTTCGGCAACGTGGTGTTGGAAGCGCAAGCGTCGGGGCTGCCGGTGATCGTCACCGATCGCGGCGGACCCTGCGAAAACATGATAGCGGACAAGACCGGGCTGATCTGCAAGGCTGACGATGCCGACAGTCTGCGTGAAGCCATGTTGACCTTGATCTCGAATTCCGCGCAACGATTGCAGATGGGGCGGACCGCCCGCCAATACGTCGAAAAATGTTCTTTTGAGAATGCTTTTCTTCAGATGTGGGAGCTGTTTCAGGATCCTCCGGCAACGGCTACCGCCTGAAGATATAAATAATATGAGACTTTTCAAAAAAGGAGGTCCGCATGCAAACTCAGGCCACCCAAACCGCCGCCATCGAAGTAGACACCGTCAGCAAGACTTTCGGGACCGACAAAGCCCTCAACGAAGTGAGCATCCGCATCGCGCCGGGTGAGATGGTAGCCCTCATCGGTCCGTCGGGGTCCGGCAAATCGACCCTTCTGCGGCATGTAGCCGGTCTGCTGGCGGGCGACCGGGACGCGGGCAGCGTCCGCATTTTCGGGCACCAGGTCCAGAAAAACGGCACCATCTCACCCGATATCCGAAAAATTCGCGCCGAGGTCGGATTTATTTTTCAGCAGTTCAATCTCGTGGGACGTTTGCCCCTGCTGACCAATGTAATGACCGGCATGTTGGCGCGAGTTGGCACTTGGCGCAGCCTGCTCGGATGGTTCAGTCGCGAAGAAAAAGAACGGGCGATGCAGGCGCTTGACTGCGTGGGTTTGGCGGAACATGCCACCCAGCGGGCCGGAACGCTATCAGGAGGCCAGCAGCAGCGCGCCGCCATTGCCCGTGCCATGGAGCAGCGCGCCCGGATCATCCTGGCCGACGAGCCGATCGCTTCGCTTGATCCTGAATCCGCCCGCCTGGTGATAGAGTGTCTTGCGGCCCTTAACAGGAACCAGGGCCTCACCGTTCTGGTCAGTCTGCATCAGGTCCAGTTCGCCCTGCAGTATTGTGTACGAACCATCGCGATGAAAGATGGCTGTGTGGTCTTCGACGGCCCCAGTCAGGAACTGACCCCCACCGCACTGCGCAATATCTACGGAGTACGAAAGAGTGGGGTCGACCTCGACGGCACCGCTCCCCTGCACATAGGCGTGCGCCCGGAGCCTGCCCTGCTGGGCGCCGCTGCCTGAGAATAGTCGCTTTGCCGGATAAAAATACCGTCAACTTATTCTGAAAGGAACAAATCATGCAAAAAACACGTCTTTTTCTGATCGGATTGATCGCGTCGGTCCTGCTTTCCGCCGGCGGGGCCTTTGCGGAATCAGATCCCGATCAAATCACCATCGGCATCATCCCCACGGAATCTTCCTCTTCCGCGATGAAAGGCTTCGAGCCCTTCCGGAAGGACATGGAAAAAGCATTGGGCATTCCCGTAAAGCTCTTCATCGCGCCGGATTACGCCGGCGTTATCGAAGCCATGCGTTTCAACAAAGTGCAAATCGCCTGGTTCGGCAACAAATCCGCCATCGAAGCCGTCAACCGCGCCGGAGGCGAGGTGTTCGTTCAGACCGTGGATGCTGCCGGAAACCCGGGCTACTGGTCGCTGGTCGTTGTCCACAAGGACAGCGCCTATCACACCATCGACGACATCATCCGCGACGGTGGGAAACTGACCTTCGGCAATGGCGACCCCAACAGCACCTCGGGCAATCTCATTCCCACCTACTACCTCTGGGGCCAGCACGACATCGACCCGCTCAAACACTTCAAACGCGTACGCAACGCCAACCACGAGACGAACCTGATGGCGGTAGCCAACAAACAGGTGGACTTTGCCACGAACAACACCGAAAACTGGAACAAGTTCGCCCAGGTTCATCCCGACATGATCCGGAACGTTCGTATCGTGTGGAAAAGCCCGCTGATTCCGAGCGACCCCATGGTGTGGCGCAAGGACTTGCCCCGCGAGTGGAAAAGCAAAATCAAAGGCTTCTTCCTGGCATACGGCCGGGTGGGCGCCGACAAGGAGAAGGAACTGGCGGTGCTCAAAGGAATGAGTTCCGGATGGGCACCCTTTCAGGACTCCTCCAACCACCAGTTGCTGCCGATCATGGAGATCAACTACGCCAAGGATAAAATGAAAATTCAAAACAACGACCGCATGGCGCAAACCGAAAAGTCGCAAAAGCTGGCCGAGATCGATGCCAAAATAAATGAAATACAGTCCTATGGCAAGTTGGTCCAACAGTTCAATTGATGCTCAGCCCTGGTGGCTCTTTCATAAGACCGTATCGCTTGCCTGAGTTTGGGCCACGCCGCACTCGCATCGGAAAAGGTATGATGACAGCCGTCACTTCCCCCCATAAAATTCCCGACACCCCATTATGCCGCAAGCTGCTGCGCCTGCTGGCGGGTCTGGCTTTTACTCTCGTACTGGCATGGGCCTGGAGAGGCGCGGAGATGCGGCCCCTGGATTTGATCACCTATAGTGCAAACATGGCGGCCTACGTGTCCGGGTTTCTGACGCCCGATTTCTCCGAATGGCCGCAATATGTGCACCAGACAGCGGTGACCATTCAGATCGCCATGTGGGGAACACTGCTGGCGGTGATCGGTGCCGTGCCCCTGGGCCTGCTCTCGGCCACCAACGTGGCCC
Organism: Desulfatitalea sp. BRH_c12; assembly: GCA_000961655.1. GTDB lineage: Bacteria > Desulfobacterota > Desulfobacteria > Desulfobacterales > Desulfosarcinaceae > Desulfatitalea. The sequence goes on along the minus strand of LADR01000024.1, from coordinate 331,870 downwards.
CCTTCTGGGTCTACCAGCCTGTGCGCCGCGCCATGGACGCTTGCCGCTCAATCAACGAAATGATCTTTGCCATGCTGTTCATCAGCGCGGTCGGACTGGGACCCTTTGCCGGCGTGCTGGCGCTCTTCATGCACACCTTGGGCACGTTGGCCAAGCTGTTTTCCGAGGCGGTCGAGGCAATCGATCCTCAGCCGGTGGAGGGCATCCGCGCCACCGGCGCCAACAAAATACAGGAAATCGCCTACGGCATCATCCCCCAGGTGGTTCCCTTGTGGATATCTTACACTCTCTACCGTTTCGAATCCAACGTGCGCTCGGCCAGCGTCGTTGGGATGGTCGGCGCCGGCGGCATCGGCATGCTGCTCTGGGACGCCATTCGCAGTTTCAACTACGCAGCCACCGCGGCCATGCTGATCATCCTGGTGGCGGTGGTCATCCTGATGGATCTGGGCTCCACCTGCATCCGCAAACGGTTCATTTAGCACATTGAAGAAAACAAATGCCAATAACAACTGAAAAAGCCTTGCCGGCCCCCACTGATATTCCCGGCCTGATGCTTCGCAGGGCGGAATGCCGGGATAGCGATGTGCTGGCAAAGCTGATCACCCAATTGGGCTATCCGACTGTTGCCGGCAGCATGATTGTCCGTATGCGTGCGCTTTTGGACCGCCCGGACGACCACTTCGTGATCGTTGCCGAATGGCGGGGAACTGTCGTCGGTGTGATCGCAGCGGCGCTCAGTTTTCATATCGAACATGACCAGGCCTATGGAAGAATAACGGTCTTGAGTGTGGACGAGGCGCATCGCAGCCTGGGTATCGGCGCGGTGCTGCTGGCATATGCCGAAGCGTGGCTGCGCGACCGGGGCGCCGGCATATGCATCGTCAACAGCCACATCCGCAGAAATGACGCGCACCGTTTCTACAAGCGCGAGGGATACCGGTTGACAGGCTATCGGCTGGAAAAGTAACGGTTGTGTAACCCATACAGTCCGGGTGATCTGTCAAATGTGGGCCCGATCTATTTGCTGTCGCTATCGACACATCTACTCTTTTGCAAGAGACATCAACGCTTCGCGCACACCGGATGTGCCGGCCAGCACCCGCCATTGATCCGGCCGGACTTCTTCAGCTTCGAGAAAACCGCCGGATTCTTCAAGAATAATTTTGCCGGCAGCGAAATCCCAGAGTTTGAGGCTTTCGTAAACCAACCCGCCCAAATAGCCTGCTGAGATATAGGCCAATTCAGCGGCCGCCGATCCGAAGCAGCGCGCCTTGCGAACTTGCGGCAGAAGGGCGGCCAGCCTGCGGATCATGCGCTGCATGATCACCGGCGTCTTGCCGAAGCTGACCGAGACAACTGTATCTCCGGTGTATACAACCGGGCTGACCCGGATCGGCCGTTCGTTGAGAAAGGCCCCTCGACCGGCAAGGCCGACGAAGAGTTCCTGGCTGAAAGGCAGAAAGATAACGCCGGCAACCGGCTTTTCTAAAGTCACGCCGGAGTGGCTGGGCGACAGGGTGCATGCGGTGCGATAGCAGGCAATCGAAACACAGTAAAAAGGCAGTCCGTGCCGGAAGTTCACGGTGCCGTCGAGCGGGTCGATAATCCAGGTAAATGCTTCGCAACCCGGCAGCACGCCGCGCTCCTCCGTGAGAATGGCATGCTGCGGGAAAGACGCGCGAATCGCGGATATAATGACATCTTCGCACTTTATATCGGTCTCGAGTTTGAGGTCGTGAGGCAGAAACGCCTTGCAGACCGGCTCTTTTCTAAAGTGGTCCGTCTGGATGGCACCGGCGCGTCGGGCTGCCGTTATGGCCGTCTTTGCTACGTGGTCGGTGAATGCCCAACCGGCCGGTGGTTCGCTGATGTCGTCTTTTGCGCGCAGCATACGTTCACCATGCCTTATGTCAGTTGCCGCTGCTGAAGACTTGACGTCCGGCAACGAAGGTGCGTACGATTTCGGCGACCTTGCAGCGGTCATCGACCATTACCAAGTCGGCCGCTTTGCCCAGTGCGATGGCGCCGGCAAGGTGATCGAGGCCGGTCGCCCGCGCGGCATTCAGCGTAATCAGACGCACGGCTGCCGGCAGATCCAGAATGCCTTCGCGGTAAAGTTGCATGGCAGCGTGCAGCAAGGACATGGGCGCATAATCCGAACACAGGATGTCGCCCAGCCCTTCTTTGATAGCCTCCCGGCCGGATAGATTACCGGTCAACGATGCGCCCCTCAGCACATTGGGCGACCCCAAAGAGATCAGCATGCCATGGCTCCGGGCAGCGCGCGCGGCTTCCAGATTGACTGGAAACTCCGACAGAGTCATGCCCAGCCGGCTCACGGCCGCCACTTTGTGGCTGGAGTCATCGTCATGACTGGCCATGCGGATTGCGGCGCCGCGGCATATCTGCGCAAGATGCTCGATCCCGGGCCGGTCGATGCGCCGGCCGACGTCGAGCCGCCGGTCGATGAGCCGCTCCACATGCTCGGCGGATAGTCCGCGGGCATTGGTGTAGTAGTTCCGAAAGTCGGCCAAATCGGAGAACTGCCCCTGTCCGGGAGTGTGGTCCATAATGGAGAAGAAATGAACCAGCCGTTTGCGAAGCAAGCGCTCCACATGGACGAACCCCTCCTCATTGGTGATCTCATAACGTGCATGCACATAGGTGCGCGCCCGAAAACCACACTTCAGTTCATGAATCTGGTGGATCAAGTAGTCCGTCGTTTCGGCGTTGCGGAAGGGCGGGTTATCCGCGCTGTCCAGAAAGCACAAGCAGTGATACATTGAGGTGACGCCGCATGCCACCAACTGTTTGTCCAGTTCGTGCAGCGCGACATCCACGGGAAAGCGCCCGCCCGGCCTCGGTTGGATGGCGTTTTCAATGGCATCGCTGTGGATATCGATGAAACCCGGCATCAGCAAGCAGCCGCGGCCATCTATGCGGACGTAACCATTGTTTGACGCCGGTTCAGTTAAGATGTCGCGGATAATACCCTGCTCCAGCACCACGGCGGCGTCCGGCAAGACAGCGTCCGGCAAGACCACGCGCACATTGTGAATGATGGTTTTGGGGGCCGAGATCATATCACATGTCATGACTATGACTCCTTTACGGGCATGGTGTAAATATCGTCCATCAATCGATCCATGATGGCTTGGTCGTGAAATATGGCAATGATGGTGGTGCCCCGGGCTTTGATTTCCAGGAGCAGATCCAGCACGACCTGCATGGAAGCGGCATCGAGCGACGCAGTGGGCTCGTCAAGCAGCAGCAGTCGCGGAGGCCGGATGATCGCGCGGGATAGGTTCACACGCTGTTTTTCGCCTCCGCTGAAAGTCGCGGGATATGCCGCGTGCAGCCGGGCGCCGATATTCAAACGATCAAGAAGACCGCGCGCGCGCTGAAGAGCCACAGCCCGAGAAACACCCTCTTCCACCAACGGCGCCGCCACCACCTCCGCAGCCGGTTGACGCGGCACCACGGAGAGGAACTGCGATACATAACCGATTTCCTTGCGGCGCAAAGCCAGAATTTCGTTTTCAGGGAGCACTGCCAGGTCCACCGTTCCGAATGTCTGCGAGTTGTAAATGATTTTCCCCATACCGGTTAAATAGGTACGGTAGATGCATTTGAGAATAGAACTTTTGCCGCAGCCACTGGGACCCGAAAGGCCCAGCGCCATGCCCGGCAGCACTTTGAATGAGACCGACCGGAATCCGACGACCTCTTTGCCATTCAGGACGTGGGATATAAAATGCTTCTGGATATTTTCTACTCTTAACATAGCGCAGCCGCCTACGGGTTCTCAGGAGTTGAAGTGGGTCTGTTACAACATCGAGTTGACCAACAGTTGCGTATAGGGATGTTGGGGATCTTCGAGGATCTGGTCCGACAAGCCTTGCTCGACGATGCAGCCATGTCGCATCACGATGGTGCGGGAGGTGAGAAGGCGGATAACCCCCAGATCGTGCGAGACCACAATGGTGGCCACCCCCGTTTCCTGCTGCAGGGATCGGATCAGGTCGAGCACCCGCGCCTGCACGGAGACATCCAGCCCTGTGGTGACCTCATCGAGCAGCAACACCGCCGGACGCGTCGACAGGGCTTTGGCGATTTGCACCCGCTGCTGCATGCCGCCCGAAAAATGCTGCGGCGGTTCGTCGATGCGCAGCACCGGCACTTCAGTTGCAATCAGCAATTCAGCGGCTCGCTGTCGCATTTGCCCGACATGGCGCCAACCAGCCATCAGCAAGCGTTCGGCGATATTGCCGCCGGCACTTACCTTCAGGCGCAGACCCATGCGCGCATTTTGGTAGACGATGCCCATGTGCGCATTGCGGATCTGCCGTCGTTCAAATGCACCAAGCGCGAAGAGGTTCCGCCCGGGGTCGGGGTTGCATGCTGCACCCGCGCTGCCATTGAGCTTGATCCTGAATTCGCCTTGCGTAGGCTCATCGTCAAAATGCAGCAGACGCACCACAGTGCTTTTGCCGGATCCGCTTTCACCGACGATCCCAAGGACTTCGCCGGGAAACAGATCGAAAGTGATTTCGCGGCAGGCGATGATTGAGCGGCAGTGCGGGCACTGATTGGTCTCGTGCAACGCACCCGTCCTGCGCAGACACTCCGGGCAGCCTGGTCCGTAGCGTTTGGTCAGTCCGCTTACCTGAAGAATGGGTTTCACCGATTTTCCTCCTGTGCGGCGTCTGCCGCGGCACCACGCCGGCGCATCTTTTCACAGTAGGCGGTGTCCGAGCAGATGAAAGTTCTTCGGCCGCTTTCATCCACGATCACCTCATCCAGGAAACTTCCGGCACAGCCGCAACGGCTGCAGCAATGGCCGTGAAAATTTTCGACTCGGAAAGCGAAATCCTCGAAAGAGAGCGGTTCGACGTCGGTATGGGCAGGAATGGCGTAGATCCGTTTTTCCCGCCCGGCGCAAAACAGCAAAAGAGCTTCGCTTTGGTTCAGCCTGGCCACGTCCCAGCGTGGTATGGGGCTAGGGTCCATGAGGTGGCGGCCATTGACCATCACGGGGTAACGGGCGCCGACCGTAATTTCATTGAATCGAACGATATCCTCATACAAGTAAAGCCACATACGGCTGTAGTCCGCCTCCGCGTGCATCCGCCGTGTTTTACGCTCAGACGGCTCGACTAGACGCAGCGGCTCTGGAATCGGCACCTGGAAAACGAGCAGCTGGTTCGCATGCAGAGGCTCCTCGGGAATACGGTGGCGGGTCTGGATCAAGGTGGCCACGCGCGTGTCCGTAGTCAGCGGCACCCCCGTTACGTTACGAACAAATTTTTTGATGTTGACCGCATTGACGCTGTCGTCCGATCCTTGATCGATCACCTTGAGGACATCATCGGGGCCGATGAGCGATAGGGTCAATTGCAGTCCGCCTGTTCCCCAGCCGCGGGCAATGGGCATCTCGCGAGAACCGAATGAGACCTGGCAGCCGGGGATCGCTACGGCCTTGAGCAGTTTACGACGGATTTCACGCTTGGCGCCTTCGTCGAGAAAGGCATACGAATAGCGCTTGCGGGCTGAAGGCATGCCGGCCCGCCAGTGCGTCGACGGCAGGTTCGGTTGGGTGGGCATTGCGGTCGTCAAGGGCAAGTATCCTCCTCTGGACGCGGGTCGTTCTGAATTTTTCTCAAACGATCCAGCTCGGATTGGAATGTGACGTAATGCGGCAGTTTATAGTGGTTGCAAAACCCCATGGATTCGATGCCGTCCACGTGGGTCAGCACGAATTCCTGATCCTCGGACGGCACCTCCGGCGCCTGGCCGGACATGGCCCGGTCAAGCACCGCCATGGCGATGGCCTTGGTTTCGTTGTGGCCGAAACACAATCCATAGCCTAAACTGAACATGGCCGGCCCTTGATCATCACCGATGCGCGCGATCACTTCGGCCTCGGTCACCAGGATTTCGCCGATGGATTCCAGCAGACCGTTGATGGGATTCTTGAAAAGAACCGGCAGGAATCCCACCCGCAGTTCGCCGATGACAGGGTGGATTGAACCGTAGCCGCGCATGTTGGAGTATGCCAGGGCCAGCAGCCCGCCCGTTTCGCCGCGCGCCAGCGTTTGCAGCCGGGCGCTGCGCGGTGCCGGAAATGACAGGGCTTGCCGGGTAACATCCGCCGGATCGCCATTGTTGCCGGCCACCGGCTTACGGGCGATCAGCAACCCTTCGCGACGCAGCATCGCGACCACCTTTGGAAAGCGCCTGGGCAAGGGTTTCGCATGGGGTATTTCTTTGAGCAGTTGCGCGATCATCTGCTGCGTCCGCTCCGGCGATTCCTCCTGCAGGTCAAAATTCAGGAGTCGCAGGCTGTAGTCGGCGGTCGGGCCCAGAATCTGCCCGCCGGGGATCTCTTTGAACGCGGCGGAAATGCGGCGGATCGCCCGCATGCCGTCGGTCGCGATCGGCTGCGAATACCCCAGGCGGGGCAGTGTAGTGCGATAGGCGCGCAGGATGAAAGCAGCTTCGAAGGTGTCTCCGGCGGCCTGCTTAAATGCGAGCGCCGCCAGATCCGGCGCGTATAAGGAGCCCTCGCCCATCACCCGGTCCACGGCAAAATGCAGTTGCTCTCGGATTTGGGCCGTTTCGAGCGGCGATGATGGACCGCCGGCCCTGCGATGCAGCGCGAATATCGCGGCATTATCGATGGCAGCAGCACCGCCTTTGACAGCCACATAGCCCATGTCTTCACCTCACCTGTATGCGCGTGGCCCGCGCCAGCCCCATTACCTCGCCGTTGGGCCGAACGAAAAAAACATCCACCCCTAATGGATAGTCGGCATTGACGGCGAGCAGTTCCCTGAATTCCTCGAGCGGTATACCGCTCATCTCGGGCACGATGCCCTCCTGCCGGGCGATTCCGGGACCGCTGAGCCGGATGCGCAGATGGTCCGAGGAACCCGTCCTTACAAAATCGTGACAATACACCAGAGTTGCCCCTTCTTCCGGGGCTTCGGAGCGGCCGCGCCAGGCTAAACGTGCGCCACCTAAGCTTTGTCCGGCGCAAATAAAAATGAAATCGGCCTTGGCCAAGGGTGCAGTGCGCACATGGGTGACAGCCGCTAAAGTTGATTGCAGCGCAGGTGCGTCGCCATTGCCAATGACGCAAACACTCACCTCGCTGTCCAACAGGCACTGGCCGACGGCCAGTGCCGCGCCGATAGAAGCGTGCCCGTCAGGAATTTCCAGTCGCACGATACGCCCCGGACAGCTCATGGCGTCGAGAAGTCGGCGGTAGTTTTTCTGATTGCGGTGCATGCCTTCATCCATAAACGCTTCTCTCCTCAATCCCCCAGAGAACCGAAATTTACGCTCTCTTTTCGCATGGTATCGAATCGCACCGCAGTGGCGGCGGTCAGTTTCGACAACAGGCCCCTTTCTTCGACACATTTCTTCTCCAGTCGCTCGACGAAATCGGGCAGATCGTCGGGCAACGCGGTGCGGCTGCTCGCCTCGGCCGCCTCGACACAGGCCAGGAGCAAAGCGCATTCAGGTGCGTCACCGCAAATCATGCCAAGGCCGATGTGCCTGCCCAGCATAACTTCGGCCGTGCTCACCAGCACCTCTCCGAGATGGAACAAAGTATCGAATGGGTCGCGAACAGTGTACATGACCAGACTTGTCCGTGGGGCCTGCCGCATCTCGAACCACTTTGCGGACCAAAACCGGTCCAGCATGGCGGCGACCTCATCGGCGGGGGCTGCAAGAATCACCTCTAGCAGTCGCGCTTTGTACGTTCGGGGAGTCCCCCGATCATTGACGAATTCCATAAAATTCTCCAATCGCGTAAAGTCAGACGGCACTGCGTTGTTTGCGGTGCTGATGGCAGTCATCTCCTGCGCGTATTAGACGGAAATTAGGGTACGGTTAGAAAAGAAAAAGTGCCGATCGGCGGTTGAGACAATCAACCCTGCTAACGATATTTTCATACATCCTTCATCTGCAGGAAATTTTTTTTGATCATATTCTCCGGCAACGATACTAAAAGGAGTCAAACCATGCTTCAATCCTCAAAAGCCATGTTCAAGCTGGAAGATGTGAGCAAATGTTTCAGGGGAGGCATTCAGGCCTTGCATTCCACATGCCTCGAACTACATCAGGGGCAATTTACTGTCCTGCTCGGCCCCTCCGGTGCCGGAAAATCCACTCTGCTGCGCTGTTTAAATTTCTTAAGTTCTCCAACAAGCGGCCGCATTGAAGTAAACGGTCTGGGCACGCTCAACGGAAATCGCCGGTTGCTGCGCGCGCACCGCCACCGGACAGCCATGATTTTCCAGCAGCATCAATTGATTGGCCGGCACACTGCCCTGCAGAACGTTATCATCGGCCGCATCGGCAATTACAGCATCTGGCGCAGTATGCGACCGCTGCCCGACAGCGATCACATACTGGCTCTGGAGTGCCTGGAGCGTGTCGGCTTGCTGGACAAAGCCACTGAACGGGTGGACAATCTGAGCGGCGGTCAGCAGCAGCGTGTGGGTATCGCCCGCGGGTTGGCCCAGCAGCCTACGGTCATGCTGGCCGACGAGCCGGTTGCCAGCCTCGACCCGGCCACATCCGAAAAAGTACTGAGTCTGATGCACCGCATTTGCAGCGAAGACAATCTGACAGCCGTGGTCAGCCTCCACCAGGTGGGTTTGGCGAAAATGTTCGCCGATCGTATCATCGGTCTGGCGGGAGGCAGAATCGTTTTCGATGGCCTGCCCCATCAAATGACCGACAATGTCTTTGGCCGGATCTATCAAAACCGCAAACAAACTTCCGAAAAGATGGCCGCCAGGCCTGCGCGGAAAACCAGAAGTGTAACCAAATCAAACAATGGAGGAAAAAATGAAAAAAGTATTTTTGATACTGATGTCTCTCATGCTTTTGTTAATGTTAACCACAGTAGCGCCAGCCGTTAAGAACTCGGATCCCGCAACCTTGAAGGTAGCCTTGCTCCCCGATGAAAATGCTTCGACCGTCATCAAGAATAACGACTCTTTGAAAAAGTATCTTGAGGAAAAGCTGGGTAAAAAAGTAAACCTGGTTGTCACCACGGATTACTCTTCAATGATCGAAGCCATGCGCCACGGTCGCATCGACCTGGCCTACTTCGGGCCGCTTTCCTATGTGATGGCCAAGTCCAAAAGCGACATCGAAGCGTTCGCCGCCATTATCAAAGAAGGCGGCACCACTTACCAAGGCGTCGTCATCGGCAATACCGCGGCGGGCGTCGCATCCATTGCGGACATCAAGGGCAAGGATGTGGCCTACGGAGACCAGGCCTCCACTTCCAGCCACCTGATCCCCAAATCGCTCCTGGCGGAGCAAGGCCTCAATGCGGGTGTCGATTACAGGGAGCATTTCGTCGGCGCCCACGACGTGGTGGCCCTGACCGTTCAAAACGGAAAGGCGCAAGCCGGCGGCCTCAGCCGTCCCATTTTCGAATCTTTGCTGGAAAAAGGCGTGATACAGGCCGACAAGGTCACGGTCATCAGCTATTCCAAACCTTTTCCGCAATATCCGTGGACCATGCGCTCGGATCTGGCCCCGGAGTTGAAAGCCAAAATCAAAGCGGCGTTCTACTCGGCCAAAGAGGTAAGCATCCTCAAGCCCTTCAAAGCCGATGGGTTCGCTCCCATGGAAGACAAAGATTATGATGTGGTGCGCGATCTGGCCAGAATCCTTAACCTGGATCTGAGCAAAATGTAGTTTTAAAGTTCACGCTTCAAGACCCGCCGGAACTTTCCAAATGTTCCGGCGGACGATCTTCAACCGGAACCGGAGATATGCAATGTCCAATTCCACCTACAATGGCATATTAAGATCAATTAAAGCACGGCGCCAAAAAGCTGCCTTGCAGAGCGCGGTCGTCCTGGTGGCGGTGATCGGGTTTTCATACCACACCGGTCTTTTCGACCCAACTCGCCTGCTCGATGGCGTCCCCAGCATTCTATCCCTAATGGCCGAAGGTTTGCCACCTGATTTCAGTGCCGGACGCACCTGGTTGCGCCCCCTTTTCGACACTCTGGCCATGAGTGTGGCCGGGACGGCACTGGCTCTGGGGCTGGCCCTGCCGTTGGGTTTTCTGGCGGCACGCAACACCGCCCCTAACAAGACCATTTACCGGGTGGCGCGCACAACGCTGAATGTGCTGCGCTCCATTCCCGAACTGATTATGGGCATTATCTTCGTGGCCGCCGTGGGATTCGGGGCGTTGCCCGGCGTATTGGCCCTGGGGCTGCACTCGGTCGGAATGGTGGGCAAATTCATTTCCGAGTCGATCGAGCATGTCGCCAACGAGCCCATCGAAGCGGTGCGCGCAGTCGGCGCCACCCCCTTGCAGGTTATCGTACATGGCGTTTGGCCCCAGGTAATGGCCCAGATCGCCGATATCGCCATCTATCGATGGGAGTATAATTTTCGCGCCTCCACGGTGATGGGCATGGTCGGGGCCGGCGGCATCGGCTTCGAACTGATGGGCTCCCTTCGCTTGATGCGCTACAGCGAAGTTTCGGCCCTCCTGCTGGTCATTCTGGCCACTGTCACTGTTGTGGACGCCGTCGGCATCAACCTGCGCAAGAGGTTAAAATAATAAATGAAATCCAACAAGATCGTCATTACCCACTGGGTACACCAGGAAATCATCGATCTGCTGTCGCCATACGGGGAATTGCTGTTGAATCAATCGCGCGAAACCCTGCCGCCCGAAAAAGTCTTAATCCGCATGCGTGATGCCCATGCCATGATGGCCTTTATGCCCGACTGCGTGGACGCGGTTTTTTTGCGCCGGTGCCCTCACCTGAAGGTCATCGGAGCTGCTCTCAAAGGCTTCGACAACTTCGATGTGGCAGCCTGCACCCGCCGTGGCGTCTGGCTCACCATCGTGCCCGACCTGTTGACCATTCCGACGGCCGAACTGGCAATCGCCCTGATGCTGGCTCTGGTGCGCAATATGGGGGCCGGCGACCGTTGGGTCCGCAGTGGCGATTTTCAAGGCTGGCAGCCTGTTTTCTATGGGAGCGGTTTGAGTGGGGCCACGGTCGGCATCTTGGGCATGGGGCGAGTGGGTTGCGCCATTGCCCGCATGCTGAGTGGTTTCGAAACAAGGATCCTATACTACGATGCCAGCCCGTTGGACAGCCGGCATGATCAAGAGTTGCACGCCCGCTCAGTGCCGCTCGACGAACTGCTCGGCCATTCGGACTATATCATCTGCGCCCTGCCGCTCGACGAGCGGACGCGCCACCTGATCGACGACCGGGCCATAGCGGTCATGCGTCCCGGCAGTTATCTGATCAATGTAGGGCGCGGTTCAGTGGTCGACGAACAGGATGTCGCCGTCGCCTTGGAAAAAGGCATGTTGGCCGGCTACGCTGCCGATGTGTTCGAGATGGAAGACTGGGCCCTGGCGGATCGTCCTCGTTTCATCACCCCGGCGTTGCTTGCACATAAGGACAAGACCTTTTTCACCCCCCATCTGGGCTCGGCCGTCGACCGCATCCGTAAAAAGATCGCCGTTGAGGCGGCTCACAACATCATCGATGCCCTGGAGGGCAAGCGGCCAAGAAGGGCAGTCAATACCATTGAATGAAGAACGCCTTATGGATTTTCCGGCATGAAGGCCCTCGAGACGATCCGTCTCAATGCGCATTTGCCGTTAGTAAAAGAGCCTATTTACCCCCACCCCCCAAAACTGCATACAACCGGACCTGATTGGCGAAATCGATCAGGCGGGTGGCGATAAGCCCCTGTTGCGCGGCATACAAAGAGCGCTGCGCATCCAGCACGTTCAGGTAGATGTCCGTCCCTTTTTCATATCTGGCAGTGGAGATGCGATAGGTGGCCAGGGTGGCGTCCACCAGGGACTGCTGGGCCGTCATGCGGTCCCCTATGGTTCCCCTTTGCGCCAAGGTGTCGGCGACTTCCCGGAAGGCGGACTGGATGGCGCCTTCGTACTGCGCCACGGCGATCTCTCTGTCCACTTTGGTGACCCGCAACGCCGACCAGGTGCGCGGGTCGAAAATCGGCATGGCGATGCGCGGCGAGAACATCCAGGTGCCCGAACCGGATTCGAACAGACCCGACAGATCGCTGCTTGCGGTGCCGATCGCCGTGGTCAGGGAAATCCGCGGGAAAAAGGCCGCCCGGGCGGCGCCGATGTTGGCATTGGCCGACTTGAGCAGACTTTCGGCCCGCAAAATATCCGGCCGCTGCAGGAGCACCTCGGACGATGTGCCGGGCGAAAGGGCTCTTAACGGAGCGAGCGTGCTCAAGGGCTGGGGTGCCAAATCGGCCGGCACGGTCGAACCCACCAACAGGTTCAGCGCATTTACATCGCGGGCCACCTGTTCCGTAAACCGGGCGACATCCACGCGGGCCGTTTCCACGCGCGTTTGCACCTGACGCAGATCCAGTTCAGACGACAGCCCGACTTCGAATCGGCGTCGAATCAAGTTGTAAGCGGCCTGCTGCGATTCGAGGGTCGATTGGGCCAGTTGGAGATTTTCCCTGTCGGCGGCAAACGTCAGGTACGTATTGGCCACTTCCGACACCAGCAGTATCTGCGCGCTGCGGCGGGCCTGTTCGGTGGCGAAGTACTCTTGCAAAGCGCTTTGACTCAAGCTGCGGATGCGTCCGAAAAAATCCAGCTCCCAGGCGCTGACGCCCAACTCGGCGCGGTACTCTTCAACGGTCACCGCGCTGCCCGAGCTGGACAGGTCGGCCGGCACGCGCTCCTTGTAGGCGCTGCCGGCGGCATCGACTCTCGGAAGCAGTTCATAGCGCTGGATGCGGTAATAGGCCCGCGCCCGCTCGACATTCAGGGCCGCCACGCGCAAGTCGCGGTTGTTTTGCAGGGCGGTATCGATGATCTGTTTAAGCGGGCCATCGGTGAAAAAGTCGCGCCAGCGCAAATCGGCGGCAAGCGGACGGGTGGATGCAGACGGCTCTTCTTGGTAGGCCGGACCTTGGGGCCACTGTTCGGACACCGGTGCGGCCGGGCGCGAGTATTCCGGAATCATGGTGCACCCGGCCAAAAACAGGGCCAGCCCAACCCCGAGTGAAACGATTTTTCGGGTCATTATCAGTGTCCTTCCTGGGAGATTGCCGCATCCGGAACGAAATCCTCGGCCGGCGCTGTTTTTTTCCTTTCGAACAAGCGCACCACCACCACATAGAACAAGGGGATGAAAAAGATGGCCAGAAAGGTGGAGGTGACCATCCCGCCCAGAACGCCGGTGCCGATAGCGGTCTGTGCGCCGGCGCCGGCCCCACCGGCCATGGCCAGGGGCAGAACGCCGAACCCGAAGGCCAGCGACGTCATGACGATCGGGCGCAGTCGCAATTTGGCCGCCTCCAAAGTGGCCGGCACCAGATCCATGCCGCCTTTGACCTTGGCCATGGCGAACTGCACGATCAAAATGGCGTTTTTGGTGGTCAGCCCCAGAACGGTGAGCAACCCGATCTGAAAATAGACGTCGTTGGGAAAACCGCGCAGCATCGAAGCGACCACGCCGCCGATAACCCCCAAAGGCAATGCCAGCATGATCGCAATCGGAACCGTCCAACTTTCGTAAAGTGCGGCCAGGCACAGAAAGATCACGATCATGGAAAAAGCGTACAGCAATCCGGTCTGCGAGGTGGCCATGCGCTCCTGGTAGGAGAGTCCGCTCCAGTCAAAGCCGATGCCGCTGGGCAACTGGGCCGTAATCTCCTCCATGGCCTGCATGGCTTCACCGGTGCTTTTGCCGGCAGGTGCCTCGCCCAGAATGTTCATGGCGGGAAAAGCGTTGAAGCGTTCCAGTTTCGGCGATCCATAGGTCCAGTAGCCGGTTGCGAAAGCGGTGAACGGGGTCATGGTGCCGGCAGTGTTGCGCACATAGATCCGCTCGAGATCGTTGGGCAGCATGCGGTGTTCCGCATCAGCCTGGACGTAAACGCGCTTGACCCGCCCGCCCTGGATAAAGTCATTGACATAGGCGCTGCCGAACGCCGCCGACAGAGTGTTGTGAATGCTGTCGATCGGCACGCCCAGGGCGCCGGCCTTCTCCCAGTCCACGTCGATGCGGTACTGGGCCACATCCTCCATGCCATTGGGGCGCACGCGGGTCAGCCGGTCGTCCTTGGCGGCCATCTCGAGCAGTTTGTTGCGCGCTTCCATCAATTTCGCATGCCCCAGGCCTCCGCGATCCTGCAACTGAAAATCGAAACCGGCCGAGGTGCCCAGTTCCGTAACGGCCGGCGGCGCGAAGGCAAACACCTGGGCGTTGCGGATTTTGGCGAAGCGCGCCATGGCACGGTTGGCCAGAGCTTTGACTTTGAGTTCGGGATCGTCGCGCAACGCCCAATCCTTGAGCCGCACGAACCCCAAGCCCGAATTCTGCCCGGCGCCGGCGAAGCTGCGACCCGCCAGCGTCATCACCGATGCCACCACGTCCTTTTCATCTTCGAGCAGATAGGTGCGGACCTCGTCTAAGACCTGTTCGGTTTGCTCCATGGTCGACCCGGATGGCAACTGGGCCTGGATGAACATGAGGCCCTGGTCCTCGTCTGGCAGATAGGCTGTGGGCATGCGCTGGAACAAAAATCCGAGCGCGGCCACAATGAGCACATAAACGGCCAGATAGCGCAGTTTGCGACCCAGCATATGACCGACAATGGCGTGGTACTTGTCACGCAACCAGTTAAAGGAGCTATTGAAACGGACAAAAAAGCGGTTGAACCAGTGTAGAAAAGGCCTGAGGACCGGCAGGTCGGTTCGTCGGGCGGTCACCCGTTGATCGACCGGCTTGAGCAGTGAAGCGCACAGGACCGGGGTCAGCACCAGGGCCACCACCACCGAGAGCAGCATGGCCGCGATGACGGTCACGGAAAACTGACGGTAGATGACACCTGTGGAGCCACCGAAGAAGGCCATGGGGCCGAACACTGCCGACAGCACCAGCCCGATGCCGACCAGGGCGCTGGTGATCTCTTCCATGGACTTGCGGGTGGCTTCCTTGGCCGACAGCCCCTCTTCATGCATGATGCGCTCGACGTTTTCCACCACCACGATGGCATCGTCCACCAGCAGACCGATGGCCAGCACCATGGCGAACATGGTCAGCATGTTGATGGAAAACCCGAAAAAGCCCAAAACAGCGAACGTTCCCAGGATCACGACCGGCACCGCCAGGGTGGGAATCAGTGTGGCGCGAATGTTGCCCAGGAACAGAAACATCACCAGAAACACCAGCAAAATGGCTTCCAGCAGGGTTTTGACCACCTCATCGATGGCCACCTCGATGAACGGGGTGGTGTCGTAAGGATAGATCACCTTCACCCCCGGTGGGAAATACTGCGAAAGCTCTTCCATGGTTGCGCGGATGCGATCGGCGGTGTCCAGCGCATTGGCGCCCGCGGCCTGCCGGATGGCCAGGGCGGCGTTTTCCTTGCCATTGAAAAGCGCATTGACATCGTAACGCTCGGTGCCCAGTTCGGTTCGAGCCACATCGCTGACGCGTACGACCGAGCCGTCCGGATTGATGCGCAGCGGTATGGCCGCGAACTCCTCCGGCGATTTGAGCAGGCTCTGCACGATGATGGAGGCATTCATGCGCTGACCTTCAACTGCCGGGGCGGCGCCGAACTGGCCGGCGGAGATCTCCACATTGTAGGCCCGCAAACCGGCGATCACATCCTGGATGGTCAGTTTGTAATCGACCAGCTTGTCGGGATTGAGCCAGATGCGCATCGCGTACTGCGAGCCGAAACTCTCCACTTCACCGACGCCCGGCACCCGCGCCAGCACTTTTTCGACGTTGGACTGGGCATAGTCGCGCAAGTCGTTGCCATCCAGGCTGCCGTCTTCCGATACCAGGCCGACCAGAATCAGATAGTTGCGGGTTGATTTGCTAACCTTGATCCCCTGGCGCTGGATCACTTCCGGCAAACTGGCCATGGCCAGTTGCAGCTTGTTTTGAACCTGAGACCAGGCCAGGTCCGGATCGGTACCGGGTGCAAAGGTCAGTTCGATGCGGCCGGCGCCGGAGGCGTCGCTGGTGGCGGTCATGTACAACAGCTTGTCGAACCCGGTCATCTTCTGCTCGATGATCTGAATGACGCTGTTTTCGACCGTTTCGGCAGAGGCACCCGGATAGAAGGCGTCGATGGCGATCGAAGGCGGTGCGATGGGCGGGTACTGTGAGATGGGCAGATTGTAGATCGCCAGGCCACCGCCCAGCATCATGATAATGGCGATAACCCAGGCAAAGACCGGGCGATCCAGAAAAAATTTCGACAGCATGATGGGACTCCTCTGCTACTTCAACTCTGCAGCCATGCCGGTTGCAGCGCTCACTTGCGTTTTCCGCTTGGCTTCGTCCATTGAAACAGCGGTTACAGCCGTACCGGGCCTGACATTCAGCATGCCCTCCACGATCAGCTGATCGCCGGCCGACAGCCCCGATGCAACGAGCCATTGGTCAGCGATGGCGCGGTCGAGCGTCAGCTTGCGCTGCTGCACCGTACCGGCCTCATCGACAACCAGCGCCATAGGCTCTCCCTTCGGCGTGCGGCTCACCCCCTGCTGGGGAACGAGAATGGCCTGCCGGGCCACGCCTTCTTTTACGATGGCGCGCACGAACATGCCCGGCAACAGGATATGGTCCGGGTTGGGCACGACGATGCGCAGGGAGTATGAGCCGGTGGTCGGGTCAACCGTGACGTCGGCGAACTGCAGCGTGCCTTCCAGCGGATAAGGGCTGCCGTCCTCCAGAAAAAGATGCACCTTTTTTCCGTTTTCAGTATCTTTGCTGAGCTGCCCGGTTTCCAGGTTGCGTCTCAGACGCAGCAGTTCGGACGAGGATTGGACCACATCCACATAAATGGGATCGAGTTGCTGCAGCGTCGCAAAAGGCGCGGCCTGATAGGCTGTCACCAGCGTGCCGGTCTTCAAATGACTGCGGCCGATACGGCCCGCAAAGGGCGCGCTGACGCGGGTATATTCCAAATCGATACGCGCGGCTTCGACCGCCGTTTGCCAATAGGCGATCTCGGCCTTGGCCTGCTCCAGGGCGGCCTCGGCATCGTCGACATCCTGACGGCTGACGGCATTGTCTTCCAGCAGTTCCCGGTAGCGTTCAACCCGCAATTGAATCGATGGCAGGTTGGCCTGGGCCTTTCCGAGGGATGCCTTGGCCGAATCATACTTGACCCGGAAAGGTGCCGGATCGATCTGGTAAAGCTGCTGACCGGCCTTGACCTCCGCGCCTTCCTGGAACAGTCGTTTTTGAATGATGCCGTTGACCTGCGGCCGAATATCGGCCACCTGGTAGGCGGATGTGCGCCCCGGCAACTCGGTGGTCAGCTCGACCGATTGCGGCTGTATGGTAACGATGCCGACCTGCGGTGCGGGAGCCGATTGGCTCTGTGCGCGCTTTTCACTCTGGCAACCGGACAGGAGAAAAAAGCCTGCCAGGGCCATCCATGCGGCAGCCCATTTCAGGGGTCGACGGTTCGTGTTGCATCCCATTTTAAAACCTCCCTCTATAGCGACGATCAACGTTTATGGCAGCGTAAGTTTCACTTCTTGCGCGTCATCCATGTTCAATGCACGCTTGGCGTGGTCTGTTTTACCGATCCCCTTGGGGTCCGACCACATCGAATGGCTGACCCAACCGAACCGCGAAAAACTTTTCGCAAGCTGAAGCCCAACGGAGGAGTGGGCTTGCTGGTCTTGTTGTTCTGACCAGCGCAGCACAATATTGAGATCCGTGGGCAGATCGGACCGGCGCCAGAGAGTGATGGCCTCCAAGGCTTCGGGCGCGCCGGTCAGTGACAGCTCTTGGGCCTCTTCCAAGGCCCTCTCCCTGAAATCCTGGCTAAATGCGCGAACATGTATAATTTCGGTCCATTGCATCATAACCTCCTCTGTACGGATGCTGTCCGCCCTACTTTCCAACGCAATCCGGGCTGCTTGATGCATATTACATGCCCAAAAATAAACCTTTATAATAACAAATAGTTATAAATAGAAACAGTCAAATATGTCATATTTGGTAACTTTGGACGTCATATTTGACTTTGACCGTCGATAGTGTCATATTCGACAGCATCGTCATGCTTGGAAGGAAAGAACCGCTTATGGATGAAAATAAATTTTTCCGCGAGATTACCCTCCGAATCTGCAGCAGCCTGAACCTGCAACGGGCTTCGGAAAGGACGCTGGCCTACATTCGGGAGGTAATGCCGGCCGACTGCCTGCACCTTGGCCTGTACGACCCTGATATCAATGTCGTACGTGTACTGGCGCATATCTGCCCCGGCCATTGGCCCACGGTCCCAAAGACGTTGACGCTCCCGAAGGGCGCCATGGCGCGCGTGATCCAAGCCTGGCGATCGGAGCCCAAATTCGGGGTGCGCAACACTTTCAGTGACGAAGAGCCCGATGTGCGGACGATGACGCGCATGCTGTTTGCCGAGCATGTGTCCCTCCTGCACACGGATCTGGAACTGGAAAACCGCCGCATCGGCGTGCTCGTTCTTGCCGCAGAGGGGGAGAACCGCTATCGGGAGGAGCATGCCCGTCTGATGAGCCTGCTCAATGAACCTTTTGCCATCGCTATGGCCAACACCCTGCAGTACCAGGAAACCGTCCGGCTCAAGGAGATGCTCGAAGATGACAACCGCTACCTGAGCACGGAACTGCGCCATGCCTCAGGCGACACGATCATCGGCGCCGATTTCGGCCTGAAGGGCGTGATGCAGATGATCCGCCAGGTAGCCCCCCTGGAAAGCCCGGTACTGCTTCTCGGCGAGACCGGCACGGGCAAGGAACTGCTGGCCAATGCCCTGCACGCGGCCTCGCCGCGCCGCGAGGGTGCATTCGTGAAGGTCAATTGCGGCGGTTTGCCCGAAAGCCTGCTGGACAGCGAACTGTTCGGCCACGAAAAGGGTGCTTTTACGGGTGCATCCTCTCAAAAGCGCGGCCGGTTCGAGCGTGCCAGCGGTGGCACGCTTTTCCTGGACGAAATCGGCGAGTTGCCCCTGGCCGCGCAAGTCAAACTGCTGCGCGTGCTGCAACATGGAGAGATCGAGCGCGTGGGCGGGACGCAAACGATCACGGTGGACGTGCGGATTATCAGCGCCACCCACCGCAACCTGGAAGAGATGGTGGCCCAGGGCCTTTTCCGTGAAGACTTATGGTACCGCCTCAATGTGTTCCCGATCATGATCCCACCGCTGCGTCAACGCCCCCAGGACATACCGGCCCTGGTGGATTTCCTGATAGCGCGCAAGAGTCGGGAAATGAAGCTGGCCAAGAAGGTGCGCCTGGCGCCTGGCACTTTCGATCAGTTGAGCCGCTATGCCTGGCCGGGCAATGTCCGCGAACTGCAGAACCTGGTGGAACGGTCGCTCATTCAGGGCAGAACAACCGCCGCGGGCGAACTCTCCCTGGATCTGGCGCCCGGCTTGACCCCGCCGGTCCGAGAATCCAATCCCACCCAGCCGATCCTGCCTTTCGACGAAGCTGCCGCCCGGCATATCCGCACCGCGCTGGCGCACACCGGCGGCAAACTGATCGGTCCCGGCGGCGCGGCCGAACTGCTGGGCCTGCACCCCAGTACGCTGCGTGGCAAAATGCGCAAGCTCAATATCGCAAACCACAGATCGCACCGCACAGACCGGTAATCAGTGACCAGCGAGAAAGTGCCCCCCTTGCACGCCAGCCCCTTTACCTGACAGGAACGACCGGCGGTCGCGCGGCGCGGGTACAAAGCCATCATTCCAGGCAATCATGGGTGCGGGAGAAAAAGGCCGCGCCATTTGGGCAAGTGGTTCGCGCGGGCGACACCATAACGATGGCCATTCGCCCCAGGGATCCACCGACATTTACGCATCGGCGAACACAAGGTTCGCCCCTACGAGTAGAACGATATTCCGTTTCTGTGATCAAGCCACGCGCAAATGCGGTTATCCCCCTGGTTGCGTAACGCCGATTGACAATTTTACCGGGCATTGGTAACCAGGCGGAGAATGTGAACCTAAAAACACGGAGGACGATGATGGTGCGTAAACTGATGGCAACCCTGGCAGTATTGCTCATCGCAGTTAGTGTGTCTTCAGCCGACGAGTGGGAGTTGGGGCTGAGTGCGGGGGACGAATCCATCATTGGCGGCGTCCACTACAAATCTTATTTGCCTGGCGGCGGGTATTATCGTATCGGCGGATCGGGTGTTTATGTCGATGACTCGCCCAAAGAATACAAGTGGGCCAGCGCTGATTTTACGGTGGGCAACGAAACCTTGTCCCCTGGCCTCACAGTGGATGTGGGACTGCGCGGCATCCTGGGGTCGGCAGAGAAGCGCACTGTGTCCGGTGACATCGGGGCAATCGCTTTTACGGGTGGCGTGGGGTATGTCCTTCCTTCCTGGACAGCGCCCATTCCCATAGAGCTTTTCAGCCGTGTGACCTATTCGCCCTCGCCCCTCAGCTTCGCCGATGCCGATCAATATCTTGAATTTACCATTGGCGGAGGCGTGCGTATCATCGAAAACGCATCTATTGTCCTCTCCTATACCGCCTACCGGGTAGACA
The DNA here is from genome assembly GCA_000961655.1 of Desulfatitalea sp. BRH_c12. Taxonomy (GTDB): domain Bacteria; phylum Desulfobacterota; class Desulfobacteria; order Desulfobacterales; family Desulfosarcinaceae; genus Desulfatitalea. The sequence continues at coordinate 311,275 of LADR01000024.1, read as the reverse complement.
TGGAATCCGGCCCCGGCGATTGGGAATTAGAGGACGATGTGTTTCAGGTAGGCCTTGCCTTGCGGTTTTAGGGTTCCCGCCGCAGCGGCATGTATGGCCACCGCATCAAAGAGGTCATTAGAAAGGGTATACCATGTCCGATAAAAAACGGATTCTCATCGTGGGCGGCGTAGCTGGCGGCGCTTCGTGCGCGGCGCGCGCCCGGCGTCTTTCCGAAACCGCGGAGATCGTCATGTTCGATCGCGGCCCGTATGTCTCTTTCGCCAACTGCGGGCTGCCCTACTACGTCGGCAACGTGATCAAAAAAGAGGAAAACCTGCTGGTGGCCACTCCGGAACTGTTCCGCCAGCGCTTCAATATCGATGTGCGACTGCGTTCGGAAGTCGCATCGATCGACCGCGCAAAGCGTATTATTCAGGTCAATGACCTGGAGAATGGCACCACCTACTCGGAAGCCTATGACGTGCTGGTGCTTTCGCCGGGCGCACTGCCCATTCGCCCGCCGCTGCCGGGCATCGATATGCCGGGCATCTTCTCCGTACGCACGATCCCCGACAGCCGGCTGATCCGCGAGTGGATCGATCAATACGAGGCCAAGCAGGTGCTGGTGGTGGGCGGCGGCTACATCGGCATGGAAATGACCGAGAACCTGCACAAACGCAAGCTCAATGTCACCCTTGTGGAAAAACAACCTCAAGTGATGCCCCTGCTCGATCCGGAAATGGTGGCCCCTGTTCACAGTACGCTGGTCAAGCACAGAGTGGATCTGCTGCTCAACAACAGCGTGGTGCGTTTCGACCAGGGCAACGGCCACCGGATTGTGGTCACGCTGGAATCAGGACGCAGCCTCGAAACCGACCTGGTGATTCTGTGCATCGGCGTGCGCCCGGACACCTCTCTGGCAAAAGCCGCCGGGTTGACCATCAGTGACAGCGGCGGCATTTGGGTCGATGCGCACATGCGCACCAGTGATCCGCACATCTGGGCTGTGGGGGATGCCGTCGAAGTCCGCGATCTGCTCAGCGGGCAAGCGGGCGTGGTACCGCTGGCCGGCCCGGCCAACCGACAGGGCCGGATTGCCGCCGATACGATCATGGGCCGCGCCAGCGCATTCCGCGGGGTGCAGGGCACCTCGGTGGTGGGCATCCTGGACCATGTGGCCGCCTTTACCGGCGCCAGCGAAAAAACTCTCAAGCGTCTGGGATTGTGGGAAGAGATGGAGAAGATCTACCTGCATCCCGGCCATCATGCCGCCTATTACCCCGGGGCCTCGCCGATCACGCTCAAACTGATCTTCACCAAAAAAGAGGGTCGCATTGTCGGCGCGCAGGCAGTCGGAGAAAAAGGGGTCGAGAAAAGAATCGACGTCATCGCCATGGCCATCCAGAAAAACGCAACCGTGTTCGATCTCGAAGAAGCGGAATTGTGCTACGCTCCCCAGTTCGGCTCAGCCAAGGACCCGATCAACATGGCGGGCATGATCGCCGCCAATGTGTTGCGCGGCGATGCGCACATCGCCCATTGGGAAGACCTGGATGATAATGCCGATGATCATGCCCCCCTGATTCTGGATGTGCGCGACGAGATGGAGTACAAAGCCGATCATGTCGAGGATGCCATACACATGCCGCTGGACGAAATCCGCCAGCGCATGGATGAACTGCCCAAGGATCGCGAGATCTGGGCTTACTGCTTCGTTGGCCAACGCTCCTATTATGCGGCGCGTTCTCTATCCCAATACGGCTTCAACGTAAAAAACATCAGTGGGGGGTTTAAGAGTTTTTTGCTTCACGAAGCTGTGAAGTATTTGGGATAGTGTAGTAAAAACCTTACACCGCCTTGCTCCCCCCTTTAACGCGTACCAGGATTTTCCCCGCCAACACACGCGCCTCGTCAATATTGAAGGCCCAGGTGGCTGCGGCCATGAGAAGTAAAAAAACGCAGGATTGCAAGACGATCAGCAGCAGACTTCCCAAGAAGTGTGCCGCAGGTATCAATTGGCGCAGCTGATACTGCGTCAGCATCAGCACCCCGGTCACCGGCAATGAAATCAGCAGGCTTTTGGCGTAAAAGCGGTACACGCCGCGACTGCCCGAATTGCCGCTGCGGCGGTTCCAGACCATAAAGAGAAGCAATACCTGCGCAATGGCCGAAAAGGAGATGGCCAACCCAATGCCCAGCACGCCCCAGATTTTCAATCCGATCCAGTAAAGCGGCAGACTGAGGATCACGGCCACCGTGCTGTACAGCGCCGGCAGCAGCGTGTTCTGCATGGCATAAAAACCGCGGTTCACGACGGTCTGGGCGGCGAACGCAACGGCTCCGACGACCATACCGGCCAGGGCGAGAGCCGTCGCGTCAGTGTCGGCAGCGGTGAATTGATAGCGTTCGAACAGTATGCGCACGATCTCGTGGCGCAGCACGAACACCAGCAAGGAAACAGGGATGACCAAAGCCAGATAGCGCAAAGTATTGTTGAAAAGACGGTTCATTTCGTCAGTGCGCCGTTCCGCGGCCATGCGGGCTAAAAAGGGGTAGGCTGCGACCCCTACCGCCTGCCCGAAAAAACCCACCAGCATTAGAATGATGCGCCAGGCGAAATCGATGTGCGTGATGGCGCCGGCCGGCAGAAAGCTACCGAAGAACTTCGAAAAAATTTCAGTGGAAAAGGTCATGGTCAGCCCAAACATCAACGGCAGGGTCAGCAGGATGTAGCGCCGCAGGTCCGGATGGCGCCAGTCGAAAACCGGGCTAAAACGCATGCCGCGCTTTGCGGCCCCGACCATCTGAAGGCCCAGGTGCCCGATCAGCGCGCCGCCGAGCGCACCCCAGGCGAAACCCTCCACGCCGATGCGCGCGGCCAGCAATACCCCGCCTATGATGATGCCCAGGTTGTACACCAGGGGCGCCAGGGCGGGCAGCATGAAGCGTTCATTGGCGAACTGCACGGCCATAAATATTCCCCCCGCGAAAAAGCACAACTGCGCGGGCAACAAGATGCGTGTCATGCGCACCGCCATGGCCTGAAAAAGCGGGTCTGTCCGGCCGGGGGCCAGCCACTGCAGCAACTGGGGGGCCAGCAGCATGGCCGCCAGTACCAGCACCGCCAACAACGTCCCAAAGACGGTCAAGATGACCGAAAAGATACGCCAGCCGCCCACGGGGTCGTTGGCAGACCGGTAGCGCATGAATATCGGAATGAACGTGATGGAAAAAAAACCGCTGGCGGTGATGTGGTTGAGGATCTCCGGCAGCATGAAAGCGGTTTTGTAGGCATCCACGTCCGTGCCGGCGCCGCACACAGCCGCCAGAATTGATTCGCGCAGTACCCCTAAGACACGACTCAGAAAAATCGATACCATCATGATCAGGGTCGCCACGCCGATTTTTCGATAAACACTGGGTCTCATGCCGGTTCCTGCAAATAAGTTCTCGTAAAATGGACCATGGTGCCTGAACCGTTGCGACAAGGCAACCTTTTTGTGCTTGCGTCCACAGGCGTTAAGAGCTCGGCCCGTCACGTCCTATGCCAGCCGGCATAATCTATTGACAGGCTGCCCTTAGGGTGTACTATTCTATTTAATATTCCAGGGCCGGGTTTTCAGGCACCTTACTGCGCCGTTCGATGCTGGGTGCTTCCGATGTTCACTTCCGCCTGCGAAGGGTATCCCCTCCTGCCACCCGTTGAGGCTGTTTTTACCGGCTCCGTTATCTTGAGGATCGGCATAAAAAAAGGGCGCGGCGATGTTGTCGTTCCCTTGAGGTCCACCATCCGCGGAGCGACGGAGAGATCGGCTTATACCTCTCCGTGCCTTTCGCCAACATGCCACACCAGAGGAGGAACTTATGACCGACAGTGTTTACAAAGTAATCGAATTGGTTGGAACAAGCCCCAATTCATGGGAAGATGCCGCCCGCAATGCGATTGAAATGGCCGGCAAGAGCCTCAGAGAACTTCGTATCGCAGAAGTGGGCAAACTGGACATGAAAGTGGAGGAAGGCAAGGTCGTCGCCTTCAGGGCGCGGGTCCAGCTCTCTTTTAAATACGCCAACGACTAATCGAGCGCATAAACGCACCGTTTTCTACTGGGCAGCCGCATGGCTGCCCTTCCTTTTTGACGACTTTCCCCTTCTTGACATCCAAAGTGCCCAGTGAAATAGTACCCACTATTTTTCATCTTCCCTTTCCACGTCAACCCCGGCGAGGCCGGTTTAGGAGGAAGCGCATGGCGTACAGCAACATCATCGTGACCACTCAGGATTTTGTCAGCACCATTACTCTGAATCGCCCCCCGACAAATGCCGTCAATCTCGGCATTCGCGAAGAGTTGGACCATGCCATAACGGCACTGGAGCAGAGCAAGGAAACCCGGGCGATCATCATTACCGGCGCCGGCGAAAAAGGCTTTTGCGCGGGCATGGATGTATCGGACATTGCCAATATCAACAAAGGCCCCAATGGTAACGACGTTTTCAACCGCATCGAACGGATGCCCAAACCGGTCATCGCTGCGATCAACGGCTATGCTCTGGGCGGCGGGTGCGAGTTGGCCCTGGTATGCCACTTCAGATTCATTGCCGATTCGGCACGCACCATCATGGGGCTTCCCGAGGTCAACCTGGGCATCACGCCCGGATGGGGCGGCATCCAGCGCCTGCCGCGCGTGGTCGGCAAAAGCAAGGCCCTTGAAATGATTCTTTTCAGCAAACGGCTGCAGCCGCAGGAGGCCTTGGCCATCGGATTGGTCGATCGTGTTGTGCCGGCGGCCGACCTGATGAAAGAGGCCATGGCATTCGCCGTCACCCTGAGCAAACGCCCCCCCTTGGCCGTTCGGGCCGTATTGGAAGGCATGAACGTGGGCCTGGAAAAGGGGTTTGAGGAAGGATTACGCGTGGATCGTGAATGGTCGGCCAAGCTGGGCCAGAGCAAAGATGCCATGGAAGGCATGACAGCCTTCCTGCAAAAACGCGAACCCGTATTTACAGGCGAATAGAATTCATTGGTCACATTCAGGGGCGCTCAGGCGACCGACGCCGGAGCGCCGCCGTGCCCCCGTTGCTCACCATAATCGGATGCGGGACTGACTGGGTGAAATGCGCGATGATTCTATTTTGCCTACACGTTCCTTTCCGCCGACGAATCACGCATCAACACGGGTAAGCCTGCAAATCAGTCCGTGAGCGTTTGTAAACCTTTCCGAAATCAAAAGCGTCTAATGTTTTGTATGCATTGCACGGCCGTGTGGCCTGACCCGAATCGACGCGGCAAACGCGTCACGAGGAGAAACGCGCAATGACAGGCTTACGGAAAATTTTTGCGTTGATCATGACGGCGGGGCTACTGGTTGGATGCACGACGATCCCCTCTGGCCCAAGCGTTGCGGCGTGGCCGGCACCCGGAAAGACGTTCGAAAATTTCCAGGAGGATGACGCCATCTGCCGGCAATGGGCCGATCAGCAAGCTGGCGGGGCCGCCGACCAGGTGGCCAACCAGAACGTGGCCAGCGGCGCAGCCGTGGGTGCTTTGACCGGTGCGGCTGTGGGTGCGGTCATCGGGGCCGCTTCGGGCCATGCGGGTGCGGGCGCTGCCATTGGCGCAGGCACGGGCTTAATCGGCGGCGCAGCCGTGGCGAGTGGGCCGGCCTATGCGGCCGGATCCCAAATTCAACGCCGTTATGATATCGCCTACCAGCAATGTATGTATTCAAAAGGCAACGATATTCCGGGCCTGCAGCCGCGGCGGACATACTCGCACAGAGCTGATACACCGCCGCCTCCTCCGCCTCCGCCTCCGCCGCCTGTAGGTCGCACCCAAAGGCACTTGCCGCCACCGCCACCACCCCCGTATTGATCGGAGGTATGTGAATCAGACGTTGTTTTGGAAGTATCATTGTCGAAAGAAGCCCGCAACACCCCTGCACATGCCGGGCAACAACCATGACATCGAAGGGGTAAAAGGAGAAAAATTATGCGTGCCAAGTGTTTCATCCTAGTGGTTGTGACATTCGGCCTTTTGGCCGGGTATTCTTCGGCCGCCGCGTCGCCATCGGATGCCAGCGATCCCACACCGCCGCGGCTCAGCTTTGTAGATGGGCAGGTATCGTTTTTTCGACCGGGGGCGGATGATTGGGTCGAAGCCCAAATCAATACGCCGCTGTCCCCTGGAGACCAACTTTATACCGGCTCTCCCGGCAATGTCGAACTGCAGGTCGGCGAGCGCGCGTTTGTGCGCGGGTGGGCCAACACCCAGATCGGATTGGAAAATCAGGAACCCGCTTTTCTCCAGTTCAAGGTGACTTCGGGCTATGCCGCTTTCGATTTGCGGGTGCTTGCGCCGGGTCACACGGTGGAGGTGGATACGCCCAACGCCGCTTTCACGATCGATGACCCCGGCTACTACCGCGTGGATGTCAACGGCACGCGCACCTCTTTCACTGTGCGCCGTTCGGGCAAGGCCATTGCGACGACAGCAGCCGGTCGGTCGGTCATCATCGCGCCCAGTGAGGAGGTGATCCTTGAGGGCATAAACGACCCGACACTCACCGCTTATGCCGCACCGCCGCTCGATGAATGGGATGAGTGGAACTATGTGCGCACCGATGAGCTTCTGGATGCAATCAGCGCCCGCTATATTCCGCCGGGCACCTATGGCGCAAGCGACCTGGACGATCACGGGTCGTGGCGCATCATGCCCACCTATGGACCTGTTTGGATTCCCACGGGCGTTCCCGCCGGATGGGCGCCCTATACCAGTGGCGCCTGGACGATGGACCCCTATTATGGCTGGACCTGGGTGGACACCGCGCCATGGGGCTGGGCGCCTTACCATTACGGGCGCTGGGTCCATGTGAACAACTTCTGGGCTTGGGCGCCAGGGCCCCTGGTGGCCCGCCCGGTATATGCCCCCGCGCTGGTCGCCTTTATCGGAGGTCCCGGCCTGTACGTGAGTGTCAGCAGCGGCCCCATGGTCGGCTGGGTGGCGCTTGGATGGGGCGAGCCACTCGTGCCCTGGTGGGGTCGTCCCGGGTTTATCCACCGTCCATGGTGGGGCGGTTGGGGCGGGCCACGTATGGTCAACACGGTGGTCGTCCACCGGACAACCGTGGTGCGCGTCAATGACATTCATCATTATCACAACATGAAGGTGCGCAACGGCGTGGTGGCGGTGTCTGAAAAGCATTTCGGCCGTGGCCGGGTGTCGACGGTGCGCATCGCGCACATGGACGACAAGAGCTTGGAACTCAATCGGAAACTGCCCGGCAGAAGCCATGCCACGCCAGCCAGCTACACGCCGCATGACCGGCGGGGCATTCGGCCGTCTGAGGAGAATCTGAAGCGCGCGGTTGTGGCGACACGTCCTCGCACGACGCCGCGCCGAATCGCGGTTGAAAAGGGACCGAAAGGGTCTGCGACAGAGACGATGAAACCCCGTTTTTCGTCACCCGAACCGCGCATCGTAGCGTCTCCCAAAAGGCGTGAAGCCACAGGATTGACACGTGCCACCATTGGTCAAGGCACCGACGAAAGGACCGTAATCCGGCGTGATTCGCGGCCCTCCCCGCCGGCCAATGCCATCCGTGGACAGGAGAGAAACGACCCCGCTCCAGACCGTTATAAGCCGAATGCGAGAGCCAGTGAAAGCAGGCCGTCAGAACCATCGAGGCCGGCCAACCGACCTGCTTCGGAATCCAGGCAACTGCAGCAGAGCCCGGAGGCCCATCCCGGCAAACAGATACAATCACCGCAACGGCAACCCTCGCCCGAACGGCGTGCCCTGCCCGAGCGGAAAGCCATGCCCCAACCAAATGCGGTGACCCAACCGAAAGCTGTGCCCGATCAGCCATCCGTGCAGGCCAACCCATCCGTGCGCGATCGTCGTCCGTCGCTTCCCGGTCAACCGGCCAACAGTATGTCCCCTAACGGTCGGGAACGACGTTCTTATCAGCACATGGAGCGTGAACCACAATCTGCGCCGAGTCGTTCCTCCCAACCCGCTCGTCAGAACGGCAGATCAGGAGGCGCACGCAGAGAGTAGTGGTTCTCTCAAAATGGCGAATCTTGTGTGTCGATGCAGGCGAACACAAGGTTCGCCCCTATAGCTGAACCGAGATGGCGCTCGCGCCCCCTCACCCACCGGGAGCCCACCTAAGTGCTGACTCTTCTAAGTGCCAGGTAAACATTGGCCGCAAAGATCAGAATGGCACCCACCCAGCCACCGGCACCCAGCGCCGGATCGGACACCAGCCAGGGACCGAGCAAGGCGGCCATCAGGATGCGTGCCGATGAGACGATGCTGCCTTCGACCGCCGTCACGTAGCGAAAACCCTGGGTGAGCAGATATTGACCGATCACCCCGAATCCGGCGCATAGCGTCAAAAAGAGAAGGTCCAGCCATCCGGGCATGAAAATATAGGGATAGTACACGGCAAAAATCACAACCGTGCCGATGCTGAACATGAAAAACAAAATGGTGTTGGTATCGTGTTCGCGGCGGCTGAGATTGAGATAAAGAATGGCCGCCGCCGCAGTCAATCCCGATGCCAAGCCCCACAAGCTGCCCTCCTTGAAAGCGGCCTTCTCAGGCGCCAATACCAGCCATATGCCCACAAACGCCACGGCCACGGTGATGCTGGCTTTCCAGTCGCGCTGTTTCTTAAAAAAGATCCATGAAAAAATGGCCACGAACAGCGGAAAGGTCATATTGAGGATGTTGGCTTCGGCCACGGTGGTCAGTGCCACTGCTTTATAAAAACAGTAGACCGCCACGGTATTGAAAAGGGCCCGGCCGATCAGCAGGTGGTAACTGTGGATGCGCAACGCGGTCCGCCGCACCCGCATGACGATGATCACCATGAGGATGCCGAGAAAAAACCGCGCGAAAACGTAGTAGGCCGCGTCGATGGACACCAGGCCTTCTCCCCAGCGGACCACGGCAGTAGAGAGATAGAAAAACAGAGCCGACCCGAAGATAGCCAGGTCGCCCAACAGACGTGATTTTTGAGGGTGCATGCGAAATTCAAGTCAATATTGTGTTCGCCCACGCTACGCACGCATCCTTAAGCAAACGTGGGACATGTTTTTGCGTGCTTGTATCCAATACAAAGGCTTAAAGTGATATCAAGAAAACGTAATCACTCTCAATACATCAAATTGGGCAGAAAAAGAACGGCCTGCGGGAAGGTTGTTACGATGATGATGCCGATGATCACAGCCAGCAAAAAGGGCAATACGCCTTTGAAGATCGATTCCAATGCGATATCGTTTTTCATGCCCAGGGCCACGCCGTACACGACATACACATTGATGCCCACCGGCGGGGTGATGACCCCCATTTCGGTCACCATGACGATGATGATGCCGAACCAGATGGGATCGTATCCCAGTTGCATGACCAACGGATAGAAGATGGGAACGGTCAGCATGACCAGTGCCAGAGAATCCATGAAGCATCCCCCGATGAAATAGACCAAAATCACCATCGAGAGAATCAACACCGGCGAGAGATTCAAATGCTCGATCCAGGCGGCGATGTCGAAAGGGATGCGCGTGACCGCCATGAATTTGCCGAAAACGACGGCCCCGGCAATCAACATCATCACCATGCACGACGTTTTCAGGGTATCGTACAGGGCCGACACAAACCGTGGCCAGGTCATCTGGCGGCGCAGGGTCGATACCAGTGCCACACCGAAAACACCGATGGCCGCCGCTTCTGTGGGGGTAAACCAACCGAAAAACAGCCCGCCCATCACCAACAGGAATACGGAAATGGTTTCCCCGAGATCGCGGATCGACTGCAGGCGCACTTTCCAGGAAAAAGATTCCCCGCGCGGCCCTTGATTCGGCTTCAGCGTGCACCAGATCAGGATGGTGGCGCAGAACAGCACGGTCACCAGAAAAGCGGGTACAATGCCGGCCACGAACAGTTTGCCTATCGACTGCTGGGTCAGGACACCGTAGACGAGCAGCACCACGCTCGGCGGCATGATCATGCCCAGGCCGCCTCCCGAGGCCACAACACCGGCGGCGAGTTCGTCGGCGTAATTGAACCGTTTCATTTCGGGCAGGCCGACGGTGGCCATGGTAGCGGCCGTGGCGGGACTGGAGCCGCACACGGCGCCGAAAGCCGTGCAAGCCGATATGGTGGCGATGGCCAATCCTCCGCGCGTGCTGCCCAGGTATTTATAGGCGGTATCGTAAAGTCGGCGGCTGATACCGGTATTAAAGGCCAGTTGGCCCATGAGGATAAACAAGGGAATGGTGGTCAGGTCGTACGAGCCAAAAACCGAGTAGATATCCTTGGCCAGAAGGTTGAGGCCTCCTTCGACCGATATCATGAAACTGAACCCCAAAAACCCGATCAGTGCCATGACATAGGAAACAGGCATCCGGGTCAGAAAAACCATTACCATCAGAACAATGCCGGAAATACCGATCAGGGATGCGCTCATTTGTTTCTCATGCGACCGAAAGCGTCGATCACTCCTTTGAAAATGACTACGGATAAAATCATGAAGGCGGCAGCCACCGCAAAAACAATCATGTATTCAGGCAGTTGCAGATTCATGGAAACTTCGCCCGACTGCCGCAGATCGATAGCGAAGACCACCATGCGCCAGGCGACCACGCCGAATAAGAGACAGCCCATGGTCCCGGTGCAGGCATCCACAATGGCACGCGTCCGGTTCGAGAGCCGGCGCATGAGCAGCTCGACGCCGATGTGGCCATTGGTTTCATGGGTAAACGGCAGAGCGGCGGCCACGGCCAAAACGCCCATGAAGGTCACCAGCTCCACCGACCCGAAGACGGGATATTTAAAAAAACGGCCGACCACATCGACGCAGGTGAGTGCCGCCATGCCCACCAGGCAGACGGCCCCACCTCGTTTTAGAGCGCGAGACAGGAATCCGACAACTTTCCAGATGCGATCCATTTATCCAAAGATCCTTCGATCACTGATCACGGTTTGCTCAACTTCTGGCGAATCGATTCGAGAACGGCTTTTCCGTTCAGACCATCCTGCTCGAGTTTGTGGACATAGGTGTCGATCATAGGGGTTACCGCCGATTCCCAACGGGCAAGTTCCTTGGCATCGATATCGATGACGATGTGGCCATTTTCTTTGAAAAACGCCATTCCATCCGCATCGCTGCTGTCCCAGGCCTGACCATGCTTGCCGGCCCATTCGGCATTGATCGCCTCGATGGCGGCCCGATCCTTGGCATCCAGACGGTTCCACTTGTTTTTGTTCATCACCACAAAAAAAGCGGTCGTATAGGCGACCGGTTGCGCCATCGTCACGTATTCGAGCACTTCACCCAATTTCCAGCCTTTATTGGTTTCCAGGGGATGGGCGCTGCCGTCCACAACCCCTTTTTGAATGCTTTGATACGATTCGGGCATGGGCATGGAAACCGGGCTGCCGCCGAGAGCCGTCACCATTTCGGCGCTGATGCCCGTGGAGCGGATCTTCAACCCTTTTAAATCCTCCAGGGTACGCAGGGGCTTTTTGCGCGTATGAATCATTCCGGGACCGTGCGCATGCAGGTACATCACCTGGGTTTGGTCCAATTCCTTGGGCTTGAAACGGGTATAGACATCATTGGCGGCGGCCGTCGCCGCGGAACCGGTCGGATATCCCAGGGGCATATCAATGATGCCCATCACCGGAAAGCGACCGCGCGTGTACGCAAAAGCCGAGAGACCGATATCGGCGATGCCGTTCAGGACGCTGTCATAGGTTTGATTGGCCTTGGTCAGGGTCTGACCGGCGAAATACTGAACCTTGACACGGCCCTCGGTTTGCTTTTCCACCTCACGGCACCAGCTCTCGGCCAACTGGCTCTGAATATGGGTCGGCGGGAAAAAATTGCTGTAGGTGAGCGTCACCGGAGCCGCCACGGCCGGGGACGGGTGGATCATGCCGGAAACCGTACATACCATTGTCAGCGCTATCAAAGACATCAGCAAGCCTTTTTTCATGCGAACACCCTCCTTTGAAGCAAGTGAGGAACAGATAAGGTTCGAGGTCCAAACTGTCTTGCAGATAAAGCAATACTGGGCGCGGACACTACCTTGGCGGATGGTCCTTGTCAACCTCGACAATGACCGGCGTTGAGGATACCGCATTTGAAAATTCAGCTCTTTAGGACTTCTCACCGGTTTCGAAAAAGCTGCCGTTCACCATAGGTGCGGGCTTGAGGGGGAACGCCCCCCTTGGCACTTGATCCCGTTTCACCTGTAGGGGCGAACGATGTTCCGTTTTGTGATCAAGCCATATGCGGTTGCCCTGTAGTTGGCGATCAGGGTAGGCACAACGAACCCGCCCGCCAGAGGCCTGCCGAATCCGGATCGACACCTATCGGGCGCACTTATCGGCATCGCTGATTTTGTCACGCATGTACTTTCCGGCGTTATACGGTGTTATCCGCATCAGCTTACGGATAATCTCGCTCAACTTTCCGGATTGCTCGGTCAGTCCGGCGATCTTGGGGCTGAGCCGGTGATTGGGCGCCAGCTCCATTGCGATCAAATCCAAATACCCCATAATGGCCATGAGCGGTTGACTCATATCGTGGCACACGGCACCAGCCATCTCCAGGACCCCTTGCAGGCGTTCGTTTTCGTGCATGGTATCATCGACCTGCATATATTGCGTGACCTCCTGCAGAACAATGACGCGCCCCAGCGGACGTTTTTTGCGATCGTTCAAGATGGAGACCGACAGGTCGAAAAATCGCATATGGCCTGCCAGTTCGAGGCAGACCTCGGTCGTTCCGGCGGCTCTGGGCAGTTCGATCAATGCAGGATGATCTTGCAAGACCCGGCCGGCCTTTTTCCCAGTCGCAAGCGCGGCCGCGATGCCGAATAACGCGGCGCCGGCCGGATTGATTTCCAGAATGCGGTCTTTATCATCGACCACGAGGATCGGCACTTTAAGACCGTAAAAAATTTCAGCCTTGGCAATCGGCACGATATCGAGCAGATGATACCGGAAAAACCCCCAGGCGATACATACCGCCATCAGAACAAAGGCCATGGGTCCCAGATCCATGTTGGGAACGGGGCTGTTCCCGGTAACATAGACGGCATTGAGCAACCAGACAATCATTACGGCCGACAGGATCAAAATCGCCTGAGCGCGAAGCATGCTGGCCGAGACAATGCGGATTTGCCTTACCAGGATGACGGTCAAAACAGTCAACAGAAGATATTGATATCCGATGATGACCCACCACACAACGCCGTGCTCGAGACCGAGCATGGGGACCGGACCCGTATCGATACGATAATAATTTGTATACACAAGATGGTGCAGTGGGTTCGTCCAGACCAGCAGGATGATGACAGCCGCCGCTACCGACAAGGGCCGGATCCATTTGCGATCGCTCCGGCGATCGGGGCCAAAAACGGTCAGCGTGAACAACAGTGTCAACGCCGATACCGGTGCGGTACCCAAGTACTGAACGAAGGTGATGCGCATGCTGGTATCGATGTCCAGACCGAGATAGAGCATACCTTCGCTGGCAGCCCAGAGAGCGCTGCACAGGCAGATCAAGGTCAAATACCAACCGCCATGCAGCCTGCGGCGTTTAAGAGCAAGCAGCGCGACCATGAAAACAAACAGCGCGGAAATGAAAAATGGCATGCTGTAGGTCAATGCAGGGTACATGGGCGTTGCCTATCGGCCGCGATTGTTTCCGCGGATTTGTCAATATCGATAATTTTGCTGTCGAGGTAATTACGGGTTTCGTAACGCGTGATCCGCATCAGCTTTTGCGAAATATCATTCAACCGTTGGATCTGTTCGGTCAACTTGGTCAATTTTAGACCTAGCGCATCATCGCGAGGCAGTTCCAACGCGACAAGATCCGAATACCCCAACAGGGCCATGAGCGGTTGGCTCAGATCATGGCACACGATGCCGGCCATTTCCAGAACCCCCTGCAACCGTTCGCTCTCATGCTTGACGGCATCTGTCCGCTTGCGCTGTGTAATATCCTGCAAAACGACCGTCCGGCCAAGTTGGAGGGCTTTGCGGTCATACAAGGCGGAAACGCGCACTTCAAAGCATCTTTCCTGATCGTCGACCCCAATGCGCATCTCGGACGTGCCGTTTTCCCCGGGCAAATGGGCTAACAGGGAGTGACCATCGAGACTCTCGTCGATCGACAGCCCGACCGATCGGGCGGCATCGATGGCCAGTACTGCGGCGGCCGCGGGATTGATGGCCAGGATACGGTTCTTGTCGTCAAGTACCAGGACAGGTTCGTTCAAACCATTGAAAATCTCTTCTTGCGCGATCGGCAGGATTTCTAACAGATTGTAACGGAAAAAGCCCCAGGCCATGGAAACCGCCATCAGGATGAAAGCCAGCGGACCGATGTCCATATTTGGCACCGGACTGTTTCCGGTGACATAAACCGCATTGAGCAGCCATAAGATCACCACGGACACTAAAATAAGAGCGGCCTGCGCCCGCCGCAGCCCTGCGGAGGTGATCACCTTCTGTAACAGGACCGCACCCAGGATCGACAGAAGCAGGTAATGGTATCCGATGATCCCCCACCATGCGGGGCCCGTTTCGACCCCGATCATGGGAATCGGACCACCTTCGATAAGGTAATAGCCGGTATAGACGAGTTGGTGCAAAGGGTTGGTCCAGGCCAGCAGCACGACCCCCGCTGCCATTGTGAACAGAAAGGCGGCCATGGGGGTAATCCAACGCTCAGTGCCAAATAATGTGAGGGTGAAAATAAGCGCCAGCGGCGGCAGGGGGGTAATGAAAGCGAATTGGGTATAGATGATCGCCAGATTGGTCTCGAGGTCCAGACCGAGATACAGCGCGCCTTCGCTGGCTGCCCAGAGTGCGCCACCCACGCAGACCGCGGCAAGATATTCACCGCCGCGTACCCTGCGCCGAATGAAGGCCAGAATGGCTACGGTAAAAATTAAAATAGCCGAAACAAAAAAGGGCGTACTGTAAAGCAATTCCGGGCGCATGCACACACTCGCAATATAGACGAAATCGAACCACATGCCTGCCCGCATCTTCCCGTAGTATTGGATAGAGACCGCTGACAAGCCGAACAGTCACGAGCCGTGAAACTATCCTTATGAGGCAAAAACTTCAACCGATTCTTTTATGACCGGATTCGTTGGAGAAACCATACATCTATGGGGGCGTAAACGCATAGCGTTGCACAAGACGCGTGCTGCACGGGCTGCGGCACGCATAGGTGGGTACACCTTCGGGTTCCCACGCGCAGGCGTGGGAACTCCGACACGCATATTTCAGGTGGCGATGTAAAAAGCGAGGCCTTACCCTTTGGATCCCAATCGAAGCCCGCCATGAATGAAGAAGACATCACCGGCAAGGGCTTCGTTGCGATACAACTCACCGATCAGGGAGGCGACCTCTTCCGGTTCGACGAGTCGCCCGATCGGTACCTGCTCGAGGATGCCGTCAACAACTTTGCGAGGCATGTTCTTGACCATCGGCGTGCCTACATAACCGGGCGCAATGGCCACACAGCGCAGCCGCTCGGATAACCCGCGCCTGAAAAACTCAGCCGTAAGCACCTTAGGCATGACGGACATGGCCGCTTTCGTCGAGGCATAGTTGATCTGCCCAGCCGTGCCCAGGGACCCTGTCGAAGAAACCAGGCAAATCAATCCCCGGCAGCCATGGTCAACCATGCGGGCCGCGCACTCGCGCACAGTCAGAAACACGCCGGTCAAATTGACGTCGAGGACTTTCTGAAACTGTTCCAGGGGCATTTTACGCGCGACTTTCCCGGTGCTGCGGTCGGGTGTCAACATCATCCCGTCTTTGATGATTCCCGCGAAAGGGGCCACCAGGTTGATCTTACCAAAACGTTCGATGGCCGTGTCCGCCAAGCGGGCACAATCTTTTTCGTCAGTCACATTGCAGGTGACAGTGACCACCTCGCCTTGGATGCCAGCGGCGGCATTCGATAGAGTGTCCTCAACCACATCGGCCAGTACCAACTTGCCACCCTGACGCGCCCAATAGTGCGCCACGGCCAAGCCGATACCGCTGGCACCGCCGGTAATCACGGCCACCGAGTCCTTGATATCGAGCATCAACGCCTCCTTTTTCTTCACCGCATGCTGGGCCTAACGTGCGAACCCCTGATAAGGACCAGTAGGAATAAAACCGCGTGGGAACGCGAGTGTTCCACACGTGCTCTTTATCCGCTTTTTGCGGCCATGCCGGCAAGCGTTTTTATAGCAGGCGCGGGCCCTCTTCCCTGAGAACGGTAGAAAGAAGGGCCGCCACCTTTGCCCTTATTGAAAAAATTTCTCGACCTGACCATAGGATTCGTCGAGGTATTGCTTGTACTTTTCCCTGCCGCCCTTATACGCCTGAACCCAATTTTCAATGGCATTGCGTCCCTCGGCCGGCAACCAGGTGGCTTGTTCCATCACCGAACGGGCAACACGCTCGAATTGATCCTGCATCATCTCCATAGCTTTGAACGTATTGTTGAAAGCCGCCTGATTGAATTCGACCATTTGTTTGAGCATTTGTTTTTGTTCCATGGATAATCTCCTTTTCAGATGAATCTAATTTGTGCAATGCACCATTTCTTATATTTCAATTATATTTACGCGTTTTGGTTTGTCAATCGATTTTTGTTGCATTGCACCATTTTTTGGCCGTCCTTGCAACTACCCAAGAGAATTCAAGTACGACCTCAAATTGATGGATTTGTGCTCAAGGTGCAGCTTGCGACGGATATTGTGGCGGTGAAACACGATGGTGCTGCCGGCGACGCCCATCAAATCCGCAATCTCCTTGGTGGATTTACCCTGACGGACCAGATTGGCCACTTGCGTTTCGGTGGGTGACAACCGCGTCAACGCCATGTTTAACTTATGCGCCATGGGCGATACGATGTCATCGACATTGGATTCGATGGCGCGCAGCAAGGCCGCTTCCTTACGCCCCAAGGCTTTCCCGGCCAACTTGGCAAGCTGTGGCCGGATAAGTTCATTGACGTTGCACACAATCTTATCTTCAATTTCGCGCCGGTCCGCCTCGCGTTGTTGCAGCAGCACCCGCAAGGCCGCATTGACCTCGGCAAGGTTTTCGGTGCGGTTCTCCAGGGCGGTGCTTTTCAACTGCAACTCCTGGGTGAGACGCTCGAGTTGGGCGGCGCGCTCGGCCACGCGCTTCTCCAAGGAGGCCTTGTCACGGAGCAATTTCTGGGCGGCACGGTGGCGATCCAGGACCATTTCGATAGTAATCTCCAACGCACGGGTTTCAAAGGGCTTGAGGACATACCCGAACGGCTCGGTCGCTTTGGCGCGCGACCAGGTGAGCCGGTCGGCATGCGCGGTCAAAAACACGATGGGGACATCAACCTGCCCGAGAATTTGCGCGGCCGCCTCGACACCGTCCATGGGACCTCTGAGGCGGATATCCATCAGAATCAGATCGGGACGCAGTCGGCACGCAAGGGTGACCGCCTGCTCCCCACGATCCGAGGTTCCCACGACGCGGTAGCCCAGGCGGTTCAATCGATCCTCCAGGTCGGCGGCAACGATCACCTCATCTTCGACGATCAGAACCGTGGCTTTGCTCATGGAACTCCCTTGATGCAGACCAAGTTGGTGACTGTGCATTATGCAGTGTGGTTCAAAGCCCGACTATCGGAAAACCGTCGGGATGCCATGACGCGCGGCTTACGGCAGGCAGCGATGGCGTGACAGCGTTCAATGTCTCCCATGAACCCGCTACCACCATCAATGGGGTGAATTCAGTATTTTGGTTAACCGTTCGCTGAAAGTGACTGGTAGCAAAGGATAAGTGGGATGATTTCGTAAATTACTTGGTCTCATCCCAAGCATCAAGCAGCAATTCCCGAAGGGCGGTTTGCCGCTGGCTGGTGTCCTGGTTGTGAACTGCCATGGCCAGGGCTTTGCGGCTGCCGACCAGCACGGCCAATTTGCGCGCGCGGGTCAGGCCGGTGTAAATGAGATTGCGGAAAAGCATTTTGAAGTGCTGCGTCAAGACCGGAATGATGACCGCTTCGAACTCACTTCCCTGGGACTTGTGGATGGTGATGGCATAGGCCAGATCCAATTCGACGATGTCCTCGCGCTGGTAGAAGACTTGCCGGCCGTCGGGAAAGATGACCACGCACGTGAGTTGCTCGTTGTCGATCTTTTCGATCACACCGATATCTCCGTTGAACACGCCCAAATCGTAGTTGTTGCGGCGATGGATGACCCGATCGCCATCGCGGAACGTCCGTTCGCCCACCTTGAGCCGGCGCTTGCCGTCGGCAGGCGGGTTGGCCACCTCCTGGATCATGGTATTCAGACTAGCCGTTCCCAGACTGCCGCGCGTCATCGGCGAGAGAATCTGAATCTCGCAGGAGTTGCCCACGTACTTGGGAATCCACTCCAGGTAAAGCTTGCGGACGATATCGGCGGCCCCCAGACCGTAGCGCAACGATGACCAGGGATGCACTTGCTTCAACACCGAGATGAGCTCCTCCACCCGGGTGCCCGACCGACTGACCGCCTCCAGATCGACATGCTCGAATTTGCGCGGAATAATCAATTCCGAACCATACCGCACGAGCGGCTCGCCCACCCGAAATTCATAGGGATTGACCTCACTTTCGACGGCGCTACCGAGCGCTTCAGCCTCCAGACCGTAAAAGCGTTTGACCCTAGCCACAAAGCCCAGTTGCTCTTGGGTGGCTTCGTCCGAATCCATGAACAGGCAGTCCGCGCCCGACCGCCAGATCTCAGGCTTTTTGAAAGGTGAATCGATGCGTGGGATCTGCCCGCCATTGATCTGGTGAGCAAATTGAATGATCAGCGACTGCTCGGCCTGCCGGAAAATTTGCGTCAAGCGGTAGCACGGCACGGTCTGCGCGGCGATGACATCCCTCAGGACATTGCCCGCGCCCACGGAGGGCAACTGGTCGGCATCGCCGATGAAAAGCACCTGGCTGTGCGCCGGAACCGCCTTGAGCAGCGCGGCGGTCAAGCTGATGTCCAACATCGAACATTCGTCCACGATCAGAAAGTCAACCGCCAGCGGCGATTCTTCGTTTTTCTTGAAACCGCTCTGCTGCCACTCCAGCAGGCGGTGGATGGTCTTGGCCTGCGTGCCGATCACATCCATCATGCGATGCGCTGCGCGGCCGGTGGGTGCGGCCAGCAGCACCTTGCGACGCATGGCTTCCAGCAACCGGACCAGGATGCGCGTGGAGGTCGTTTTCCCGCATCCCGGACCACCGGTCAGGACCGAAAAGCGGTGACCGGCGATGCCTTCGATGGCAGCGGCCTGTTCGGCACTTAAGGCAATGTCATTGACCTGGCAGTATTTGCCGATCCACTGGGTGATGCGCGCCGCATCCACCGTCGGCGCCGGCCCCATGCCGGCGATGCGGCGAGCCACATACAGCTCATCGAAATAGAGCGTCCGCGCATAATAGCAGCTTTCGGCCGGAGCCCCCGCCGAGGTCACCAGTTGCCGGACCATGACGTTCCCGTC
Source organism: Desulfatitalea sp. BRH_c12 (assembly GCA_000961655.1). Taxonomy (GTDB): domain Bacteria; phylum Desulfobacterota; class Desulfobacteria; order Desulfobacterales; family Desulfosarcinaceae; genus Desulfatitalea. Next base: position 291,735 of record LADR01000024.1, on the reverse strand, counting down.
CTGCGCCATGGCGTCCAGCAGCGGCCCCAGTCGGTCAGCCAGGTTCAACGTCAGCAATTCCGCGACCTGCGCATGAATCTGGGCGGCTGTCAGATAACAGTGCCCGAACTGGCGACTGGCCGCCAGCACGTGCCGGATGCCGGCCATGATACGTCGCGGGCTGTCGGCCGCATACCCCAGGCTGAGCGCCACCTTGTCGGCCGAAAAAAAACCGATGCCGTAAATATCGCTGGCCAGACGGTATGGGTCCTCGGATACCACGGCAATCGCCTGATCGCCGTATTCCTTATAAATTCGCACGGCATAAAGGGTGCTGATGCCGTGCGACTGCAGGAACATCATCACGTCCCGGATGGCGCGATGTGCCTGCCAGGCCTCGCGGATGGCAGTCAGTTTTTTATGGGCGATGCCGGGAACCTCGAGCAACCGATCAATACGGCCTTCGAAGATGTCGAGAGTCTCTTTGCCGAAATAACGAACAATCTTTCCGGCGGTTTTTGGACCGACCCCCTTGATCAACCCCGAGCCCAGGTACCGCTCTAAGGCCGCTTGGGTGGCCGGCTTTTTTTCCAGGGCCTCCACGGCATTGAATTGGCGGCCATGCCGCGGGTGCAGCGTCCAGGCGCCGCGGAACTCCATGGTGGCGCCGGCGAAAACCTTGGTCTGATGGACCACGACGGTTTCCTGCTGGTGCGGATTGTCGAACGGCCGCACACGCAGCACCGACCACCCGTTCTCGGGATTGTGGTAAGTCACCCGGTCCACGATCCCGCGGACAGTTTCCGTGATGACGCCGGTGGCTTGCAGGGCGGATGGTCGCATAGAAACCAATGATTGCCGAGTTTCGAAAGCGTTCTTCCAAGGTGGCTTATTCCACGCAATCTTAATCCGGTTTCGGCGCAGTGGAAAGTGGAAAGTGGATCACCTCTGACGGTTGCCCATCCCGAAGTTTTCTTTAAACATAAGGATGAGGATCAATCTGACTGCGGATCGGTGTATTTTTCGGCAACGACGCGGAATTGGGGCGCAAGTTTCAGAAATGCGCTCACAATGCTGGGATCGAAACTTTCGCGGGCTTCGGTGGTGATGATGCGGACCGCCTCTTCGTGGGAATACCCCTGCTTGTAAACACGACGACTGATCAACGCATCGTAGGTATCGGCCAGCGCCATCATTCTGCCGAACAGAGGAATCTGGGTGCCCTTCAAGCCCTGGGGATATCCGCTTCCATCCCATTTTTCATGATGGGTGTATGCAATGTCCAACCCAATTTCGAGGAATGACTTATTGCCCAGATTTTTTTGAGTGGCCGCAATCACATCCCGGCCAATGGTCGTGTGCTTTTTCATTTCTTCGAATTCAGCATCCGTCAACTCCCCCCGCTTCAGAAGAATTTTGTCGGAAACCCCTACCTTTCCAATATCGTGCAACGGAGCCGATTTATACAGAAGATCCATGACCTCCTCGGTCAACACGGAACTATACTGGGGATCTTTCATCAACTCCAGCCCCAACAGACGGACATATTCCTGAGTACGTTTGATGTGCCCACCGGTTTCAGGATCGCGGGTTTCCGTCAGCGAAGCCATGCTTTCGATAATCGCCGCCTGCGCCAGTGCCAGATCACGGCCGTGTCGCCGGGCCTTGACCTCCGCCTTCCAGAACTTCAGCAGGTTGATGATCGCAAAATTGGCACTCAATACAACCAGGGGTAAAATGGGGGAGTAGTAAACACCCTGGACGCTGAAAAGCCACCATGACAAATACACAAGTCCGAAGGCGCCTGAAAGAACAATCAGCAGGCTCTTCAAAGCATTGGCATTCGTCAGGGCCGCCACGAAAAGGAAACCGGACATGAGCGCCACGAGCATCTCAACCCCGAAAGCGTATGCCGGACGGGATCTAAAATCCCCCTTTAACAGATTATCGGCAACGGTTGCATGCACTTCGACACCCGGAAAAACAGGATCGGTGGGCGTCGCCCGCAATTCTTTCAGCCCCGCCGCCGACGTGCCGATGAATACAACCTTATCTTTGAGTTGGGCGTCAGCGATATTACCCTCCAAAAGATCGGCTGCCGACACATACGTAAAAGTCTTTGCACCCCCCCGATAGTTGACCAGCATGCCCGCGTAAGCATTCAGCGGCACCTCTTTGTGACCGATATACAAGCGCTGTTCATTCCGATCGCCCGCGAAAGCGAGGCGCTCGACGGGCGCCGCTTTCAATACTGCGGCCAGGGGCAGACTGGGATACCACTTCGCGTTGTATTCGATGATCAAGGGAACCCTGCGCAGGATCCCGTCTCGATCAGGCGCCACATTGAAAAAGCCCGAGTGGCGCGTTGCCGCCGACAGGATTGTCAAATTGCAGGCTACGCCTGATGCCGTCCAGACCGGTGGCCGACCGGGCTGGAGATTCAACGGGTACAGCAGGCATTCGGAAGCGCTGGTGATGGTATCAAATAAAAATTGATACCCCAACACGGCCGAACTGTTCATGATGGCGTCGACCAGCATCTGGTCGTTGTCAGGATAGTTGCGCGGTGTCTCGAGATCGAGTTCAAATTCGAAATACTGCTGCAAATCTTCGTAGACCGCGTATATCGAGGTACGGTCCTTTTCAGGAAACATCATGTCGAGAGCGATCACCGAGGGTTCTGTGCGATCTATCCGATCCAGCAGCGCGGCAATACGGTACCGGGGCCAGGGCCATTGACCATACTGCCGCAAACTTTTTTCATCGATATCGACAATGACGACACGCTTGGATCCGTCGCCGACAGCCGCACGGGCCAGAAATTCATCGTATAGCTTATAATTGAAATGCTCGAAGAGTGCCGGATACAGAATGCTGAGCGCCGGAAAAAAAATAGACAGGCAAATCCCGATTACTGCGATGAACAGACCATTCTCGATGAAGCCGAAGGCCTTCCTGGCGCCCCTGCGATCACGCATATCATTCAGCTTTTCTACTTTTGACAACGATTTCTACGCGCCGGTTCATCGGCGCTTCGATGTCGTCTTCAGTTTCAACAAGAGGACTCGATTCCCCCATCGCAGAAATCGTGATGATGTCAGGAGCGAAGCCACATGAAAGAAATACGGTCCGCATGGCCGAGGCCCGTCTTTGCGACAATGCAAGATTATAGCTTTCGGGCCCCAAACGATCCGCATGTCCCACCAGGTAGATGTCAATGGGTCTTGGCCCTTTCTTTAACTTGGCGACCAATGCGGTCAAATCCTTTTGGGATTGGGGGGTCAGGGCGGTGTCGCCCCTGAGGCAATATAAAATGGATACATTCAATTGGTATCGTTGTGTGGGTTCGACGGCCAGAGCACCTTCGAAGCGGGACGCAATTTCTACTTGGGTCATTTGCTTATGTGCAGGTATTTCCGTGCTGCCGACATCGACCGCATGGTAGGGCTGATCCACCCGGACGGTACCGCCACGAGACTGAACGTCGATCTTGCCTACTTTGCCGTCAGCCTCCGGCAGAAGAACGATAAGACTTCTGCTTGGCGCACAGCCCGCCAAGATCGTCCCTGCCAGCAGGCAGGCGAAAAGAAACTTTTTTTCCGCCGTGCCGAAATAAGAAAGCGTTCGTTTCAAGATCGGCCATTCTCCTGATCGGGCAATGAAACATGGCCTGCAACTCACTCCACCTGAATGGCCATTCTGGTGCCCCGAATGCCGATCGTAGACGACGGGGTAACAAAACGGGCCGAATCGGGAGACAACTTGGCAATCAAACCGGAAACGTAAGCAGCCGAACCCTTGCACAGTTTCACCATGAAGGCGAAGTTGGATCGCTTCGGTTCGAAAAGGTATGCCAAAATGGTCATGCGGCTCTCCGGTCCCAACGACAAGGTGGTTTCGTCGTTGAAATACACGCCGACGGATCCGTCCGGCCCGGTTTTCAATGTATCTCCCTTTTGAAGCCAGGTTCCTATCTCTACCGGGATGCGTTCATTGCCGCGATAAATGAAGACCGCCCCCCGAAGGTCGGAAACTTCGCCAATCATTGCATCCGAAGCCGAGCCAATTTCGCAGGGCACTATACAAAATGTGAAGAAAGCTCCCAAAAGCACCAACGTTTTTCCTGAGCGAATCATGAGTGTCAGCATTGTCTTAACCATAGTAATCCAAATATATCACGTTCGACGCCATTCCAAATCCACTTCACGGCCACTGGTCTTGCGATCAAAGCAATTTTCGTGCAGGCCGATTCAGTGCACATGCACATGTACGGCCATATGGAACAATCTATTGTAATTCCATCGTCTTTTGATGATGCAGCCCAATTATTCGGATAGGCACTATGCTAAGGGCGTCGAAAAAATGACAGATACTATACGGATGTGTATACTTTTGTAGCCTCTATGTGCCTTCGAGCGTCGGAGCAGATTTAAACGGCCGGCATATATAATCCATTCTGGTTTTCCAGTTCGCGCAAGTTGCAGGGTGGGCATCGCCCATCGCTATTGCCTGGTACCGCCCAAGCGATTGGATAGACATCGGATCGAACATAGCGATGAGACGTTGAATAGGGCCAATAGCACAGGCGATCAACAGAATACAAATGGTGGGCGATGCCCACCCCACCCGGCTCACCGGGATTTTTCTACGTCACCCCACGCCGTATCTCACCTGACCGAAGTGGATAACCATATTACACATTTAATGGCGCAGCACGAAAAGTTCCAGCAAGGTCAGGCCGATTTCGGCCACGATCAGCAGTACGATATACCATTCGACCCTGAGACTCCGCCGGTTATGCAACAGCTCCAAGGCGGTCTGCGCCGTGCGGGAAAGCAGATCGAGCTTGCGACTGAGCGCCGCGTTGCGTTCGCGAACCTCAAACTCATCCTCTAAAAGCCGGAACAAACTCTCCAGTTCCGGACGATCCCATAGCAGCTCAGGTTTTTCACCGACTTCGGCGCGGCCGATCATCGCATGCTCGATCAACAGCGAGGACCCGATGATATTCAGCAGCTCCGCCACCTTGGTGCCACGCAGTCGGGGGCTTTCCAGGGTCCGCACGACCGGCTCGACCAAGTCGAAGGAGAGCCCCATGCGCGTCTCATAGGAGGCCAGCAAGACACTTTTGGCCAGCACATCGGCCACCAGTTGCAGACGTTCCAGCGAGGCCGATCCGAGCCGGATACCACCGGAGACGACGCCTTCCGGACGATCCGCAACGATGTGAATGTCCATCTTTTCCCGTTCGACGCGAGCCAGGGGCTGGTCGGCGATGGGCATCAGAACGTCGGCAACGAACCGGTCGCACGCATCTTCCCCCAGACCGAAGACCACGACAGCGCCATAGCGGAAAACAACCGCCAGCCCCTCACCTACCCGGTAGGTCATGGGGGTCACGGATATCTGCGCGTCAGGCCTAAGAAGTTTCAGATCTAGACGCTGCGCCAACTGCAAGGCCGAAACAGTGAAGAAGGAAGGAAACACGACGGTGCCCCTGCACGGTTTTATGACGTTTTGGGCTCACAAGCGGCATGGGTTCGAACCTGCCGCCGAATGCCTTTATTTTAATGGGTGGACGTGCGCAGGTCAACGCGGTTTTCCACATGCCATGAAGTACTTGCCAGCCTGACGCTTCGAAGTAGGCCATAGCCCTCAACGGCAGCCTTCGCGGCAGGGCCGGCGATCTCAAAGCTGGATTCAGGGCAATCGCTTACAAAAGATCTCTCAGGATACCGAATTCGTTTTCGGAATTGGCGCGGACCACCCACCCGGATCACCGGGGTTTTTAGCACAATAGATATGGCGCCAAGTAAAGAATTCATAACAGCGCGCGAAGGGCCAAGGTTTACACGCGATTGCCCTGTGGAATTTTTAAAGCGCCCTTGACAGTTGGGGTCCGCTTTGCTTGATATATACGCGCATAAAGGCACTACGTGCTGATGGCTGCATACAGCGCCCATGCGAAATTTTGAGCCTCACTCAAGGACGATCCGCACATGAAAGTGATATCCCGCGAGCCCGCGCTCTCGATCTTTGCCGGCCAAAAAGCGCTCACCATCCTCCGCGATGAGGGCTTGCGCCTGGATCGTGTCAAAGTCCTGACAGGAGCTGCCGGCGGCCCCAAATGGCTGGTCCTTCACGGAATGGACAACGCGCTGTTCACGCGTCTGACGCAACGGCGGCACCCTCTTTTTCTGATCGGCGCGTCGATTGGCACCTGGCGTTTTCTGTGCGCCGCCCTGGGCGATGGCGCCCTGGCGCGTTTCAGAGAAGCGTATATCGAACAACGCTACCGCGGCAAACCCACGCCGCGTAAGGTGACTGAGGAAAGCCTCCGAATATTGAAGCAACTCATGGGCAAATGCTCCGCTGAGAAGGCCTTGGCGCATCCCGTCCTGCGCCTGAACATTCTGACCGTGCGCAGCAGGCATCTGGTTGGCGATTCGCGCAATATCGTCCAAAGCCTCGGATTGGCGGGCGCGGTCTTTGCCAATCTGGCGCAGCGGAAACTATTGCGGTATTTTTTCGAGCGCACCCTGTTTTACGACCAATGCAGCAATTCCCCATTTCCCACGTTGAATGATTTCCCAACCCGCCAGGTGCCGCTTTCGCCCGCCAACTTACTGCCGGCGGTGCTGGCATCGGGATCGATCCCACTGGTCATGGAAGGCATTCAAAATATTCCCGGAGCGCCGGCCGGCACGTATCGAGACGGCGGCATGATCGATTACCACATCGACATCGACCTTCTGAAGGGCGACGACGCCTCACTGATCCTGTATCCGCATTACACTGACCGGATCGTCCCCGGCTGGCTCGACAAGCGACTCGCCTGGCGCACCCCGGTTTCCGCCAGCATGGACAACCTTGTGCTGCTTGCCCCGTCGCGCGAATTTGTCAGCGCACTGCCTTTTGGAAAAATCCCGGATCGAGACGACTTCGTGCGCTTTTTTGGCCGTGACGCAGAGCGCATCGCCTACTGGCGGGCGGTCGTCACCGCCGGCGAAAGAATTGCGGAAGAGTTCATGGAAGCCATGGATTCAGGCAAAATTCGGGAGCGGGTCAAGCCGCTGCCCTGGAAAGCCTTTAGATGACCCCCTGGTCTTCTCGCCCTATAGTTTCAGATCAGAGACTTTCAGCACGATAGATATGGCGCCAAGTAAAGAACTCATAACAGCACGCGGCGCACCAAGGTTTACATGCGATTGCCCTGCCGCCCAACCAACCATCGCTTGACAACCCAGGCGACACGCGCATTTTGAATTATCTGGTTATGCACTTCGCTCCAGTAAGACACAGGTATGAGGTGTCATAAGAAGGTTACGTTGTGATTTATAGAACCTTTAACAAAAGCATGCACGTAAAAGCGGAAGGTGAGCATGTCAAATCGACAGAATGCCTCCCTTTACACTTTAAACTTTACACTTAACACTTCACCCATAATCACTGGAGCGAAGTGCATAACCAAATTGAATATTAAAGAGATCGATCGTGCGCGTGCGTGCCGGACCCGATCCGGGCGGCCAAAAATTTTTGTATTCGCTCAGCAAAGGATGAACATCATGAAAAAATTCACCCATTTTTATATAGATGGCAAATGGATCGCCCCGGCCGGGTCCGAGGTCATCGAAGTGATCAACCCGTTTTCTCAGGAGCCCTGCGGGACAGTTCCGGCCGGTACAGCCGAGGATGTCGACAAGGCTGTTCTGGCGGCTCGCAAGGCTTTCGACGTATGGTCCACGGCGGCGCCCTCGGAGCGTGCGGCCGTGATCGCCCAGGTAGCGGCCACGCTGAATAACCGCAAAGAAGAACTCGGGCAACTCATATCCAGCGAACAGGGCATGCCCATCACATGGGCCATCGGGATTCAAGCCGGCCTGCCAGCCGGCGTGATGTCGTCATTTGCCGAATTGGCTGCCCAGACGCGCCCGGAAGAAGAGATCGGCAACGCACGCATAGTGCGGGAACCGGTCGGCGTGTGCGGCTTCATTACCCCTTGGAATTACCCCCTGCACCAAGTCGTCGGCAAAGTGGCCCCGGCGCTGGCGGCCGGCTGCACGATGGTGCTTAAGCCCAGCAGCGAAGCGCCTTTGAATGCCTTTGTACTGGCCGAAATCCTGGCCGATGCGGGTCTGCCGCCGGGCATCTTCAATCTGGTATCGGGCGCCGGTTCGGTGGTGGGCGAAGCGATATGTCGCCACCCGCAAGTGGATCTGATTTCGTTTACCGGATCGACCCGCGCCGGCCGGCGGATTGGCGAACTGGCAGCGCAGTCGGTCAAACGCCTGACCCTGGAATTGGGTGGCAAATCCGCCAATATCATCTTGAACGATGCAGACTTCAAGCGCGCGGTCAGCCACGGCGTCAAAGACATTTGCCTGAACTCGGGCCAGACTTGCAGCGCCCTGTCGCGCATGCTGGTACCGGCCGATCGTCAGCAGGAAGCCATCACCATCGCCCGCGAATCTGCCGCGCGGATCGCCATGGGCAACCCGGCCAATCCCGAAAATTTCATGGGACCGCTGGTCAGTGCCGCCCAACGCGACAAGGTCAGGGGCTACATCCGCAAGGGGATCGAAGAAGGGGCCTTTCTGGTATGCGGCGGGGCGGACGCCCCGGAGGGATTAGACCGCGGATTTTTCGTGGCGCCCACGATTTTTGCCGATGTTTCCCCGCGCATGACCATTGCCCAGGAGGAGATCTTCGGCCCGGTGCTGTGCATCCTCCCCTACAAAGATGAAGAGGATGCGGTGCGCATCGCCAATGATTCGATGTATGGATTGTCCGGCGCGGTGTGGTCGCGTGACCCTGAACGCGCCCAACGGGTAGCCCGGCGCCTGCGCACCGGGCAAGTGACCATCAACGGCGGGGGATTTAACCTGCGCGCGCCTTTCGGCGGCTACAAGCAATCGGGCCACGGGCGCGAGTTGGGACCCTTCGGCCTGGAAGAGTTCCTGGAAACCAAGGCGCTGCTGCTTTGATGGCACGATTTAGTCGTACATCGCAGCGGCGAATCTTGTGTTCGCCCCTGCGATGGACACTGCCGATTCGGCTTTCGTCCAGGGACATCGCGTGAAAAGCGGGCGAACACAAGGTTCGCCCCTACCGTCGCAACGGAACTTCGAATGCCCCCCTGTCCTGCGTCTAAAAGGCAATAGCGAGTTGCGCCACGACAGCGTCGCTCTGGTAATCGTCCTCGAAATCGCTGTGCAGGTATTCCAACGCCAAGTTGGTATTTGCGTGTAGCCCCCAATTAACGACGGCGCCGTACTGGGTTTCGGGCAGAAATTCGCCGCTGCCGGCATCGCCGTCGGTCGAGCCGCCGTACCGCAGGGCCATCTCCCAACGATCGGTAAAGGCGTAACCCATCTCCAGGTTCCAGGCTGCGGGTTTGCGTCTGTCGGTTTCCGCGGAAGAGTAGATTTCGCCTGCCGCAAAGGCATCGATCGCTGCAAGGTACTCCGCATGGATCGTGAGCCGTTCGAACACGGTGGCCGTCGCAAAGACACTCCAGCCACCGACGTCATCACGCACTTCGCCTGATATGACATGGTCTGCGAACGCATCTGCCGCCGCCAGGTTGGAGGTGTAGGAAACACCCAAAGCAAAATTCTCAAAGGGGGTCACGGCGATCCGACCCACAAGATTCGAGATATGGTCGTCGGATCCGGTTTCTTCAATTTTGCCGTTAAAAGCGCCCAAGGAAATATCGACCCAACCGCCGCCTGTGCGGTAGCCGATCACCACCGCGCCTTCATTGGTTTCACCCAACTCGAGCGTCATGGGATCGGTGATAAAATGGCTTTCGAAGCTGCCGAAGGGGATATACTGCCGGCCGGCGATCAGGTAGGCCGGAAACTCTTCGGTGCCGGTCAGCGTGATAAAACCTTCATCTATGAACAAATCGTCTTCTTCATACTTGAGCATGACATGCCCATCGATATGCGCGGCAATGCGGGCATCAACCACCAGTTCGACGGTGGCCAGGTCCACATCGCTGATTTTCTCATCGTCTTCGGCAGGATCGTCGAAATCGACGCGCCCGTACCCGGCCTCGATTTCGATCAACCCGCCGATTTTCAGACGATTATGCCACTTATCGCTTTCCACCGGCCTGTCAATAACTTCTTCCAGGTGTGTTATGCGATCTTCCAGGCTTTTGACGCCACCTGAATCCGCGGCCGGCGGATCTACTTTGTCTGTCGCCTGTGCCATAGCAGGAAAAACCACGCATGCACTGATCAAGACCCATCCCATCCATAAAAAAACCGATTTCTTCATTTGCTGCAAACTCCATCGTTGTAAGTGTTCATTGGGGTAAAATTTTTACTTCCGCTGAGCGGTTGTCGACATTGGGGATGCACTCGCAACACTGTCGAAGTCGTTACTCTCATCCAAAAAAAGGCGCAAAGGCCGTCTACCAGTCCTTTGCGCCTTCACTTGCTCCGTCCGAATCGGAACCCGTAAGGCAACGTCAATCCATGATCGACACTTTTTCCTTCTACTACGCCAAACCCGCACGCACACGCGTACCTTGAAGGGGCGCCCCTTGTGTTTGCCCGCGGTAGAGGTTGACATCTTATGCGACCAATAATCTACAGTGTGTGCACCGGGCACATCCTGTGAAGTCGCCAGACCTGCGCAGGCACGCAGGACCTCAGCGACGCACCTGCGAGTAGATTGGCGTTTTCACGCATTATGATCGCCATTCGTAGATCTCCATGGCATCGTCGCGGCAGCATTTTGAGCAGCTGCGATTGCAGCTTGCGCGCAATTCCGACTTCAACACCCGGCCTTTCTGGATCCACTGCGCGAGCATGCCGCGCATGGCGTCGGGGTCGGTATCGAAATGGATGGCGATATCGCCCAGGGTGGCCTGGCCACGGTCTTGAAGATAGCGTTTGATATCGGAAAGTATCATCGGGTCCTCTTTAGCGTAAAATTCAAAAACGTATGACGCCGCGCTTACGCCCTGGCACCGTTTAAAAGAGCCGGACCCGCGCCTTGGGCCTTGCGGCCCATCTGGCGCATAAAGAACACCACAGCCGCAAAAAGTGCGCCCAGAACGGCGATCCAGCTCAATGAACCGGCCGGATGCCTGCCGATGGTGGCGATCTGATAAAACAAGGTGGCCGTCCCGTAGGCAAGACCCGCGGTCCAGGCGCAGGCAAACAGGGTCCAGCGCAGGTTGGTTTCACGATAAATGGCGGCTGTGGCCGCAACGCACGGGATATACAGCAAGACCATAAGAAGATAGGCAAAGGCCCCAATCCGGCCATTGAAGAGTTTGACCATGGAACCAAATGTGGCCAGCTCAACCGCCTGCGCCTCGGCTGCGGTTTCGATATTGCTCACATCGCCAATGGAGAGTCCCAGCGGGTCGAGCACGAGGTCGGCCAGACCGATCAGGTTTTCAGGAATGGTGTTCAAGGCATCGCCGATACCTCCCGCCAGGTCGAACGGGGCTTCTGCTTCGCTGTCTTGCGGGGCGGCATCCATTTGGGAATATAGCGCGTCCAAAGTCCCTACCACCGCTTCTTTGGCGAAGATACCGGTAAAGATCCCCACGGCGGCCGGCCAATTCTCTTCGGACAGTCCCATGGGCGCAAAGGCGGGAGTGATGCTTCGGCCGATGGCGCTCAAAGCCGATTTGTCGCTGTCTTCATTGCCGAAAGTACCATCGGTGCCCAGCGTGTTGAGAAAGCTCAAAACGGCCACCACCGGCAGGATGATCTTACCGGCCCGGAACATGAAGGTTTTCAGACGGTCCCATGTCCTGAGCAGAATGCCTTTGGCCGTGGGCAAGTGGTAAGGCGGCAGTTCCATGACAAAGGGCGTGATCTCGCCCTGCAGCACGGTGCTCTTCAATACCAGCCCGGTCAAAACGGCAAAGCCGATGCCTATCAGATAAAGACCGAAGACAATGTTCTGGCCGCCCACCGGAAAGAACGCCGCCGCAAAAAGCGCATAGACCGGCAGGCGCGCGCCACACGACATGAAAGGGCTCATCATGACCGACAAGGTGCGATCGCGCTGGTTTTCCAAGGTCCGGGTGGCCATAATGGCCGGCACATTGCACCCAAACCCCACCAGCATGGGGACAAAGGCTTTTCCCGGAAGGCCGATGAAGCGCATCAGCCGGTCCATGACAAAGGCCGCACGGGCCATGTAGCCGGAATCTTCCAGCAGGCACAGGCACAGAAACATGAAACCGATAGGCGGAATAAAAGTGGCGACGGTCTGGATGCCGCCGCCGATGCCGTCGGCCAGGATCGCACTGAGCCAATCCGGCGACCCCACGGCGCTCAGCAGTTCGTTGAAACCGTCTACGAACAGCGTTGCGGCAAAAACGTCGAAGAAGTCTATGAAGGCGCCGCCCACATTGATCGTCACCATGAACACCAGGTACATGGCCACCAGGAAGATGGGAATGCCCATCATTCGATCCAGGACGATGCGGTCGATTTTGTCGGACTGGGTCCTGCTGACGCGGGATCCCCTTTTGACGGTGCCTTCGGTCAGCTGACGGATCAATCCATAACGGCTGTCGGCCACCAGGATGTCGGCTTCCTCACCCAGCTTCTCTTCGATTCTTGCCAGGTGGCGGTCGCGCAGGTTTCTTGAAGCGGCACTCACGATTCCGGCCACGACAGGATCGGATTCCAGCAATTTTACCGCGCCCCAGCGCGGATTCATCTTGCTGTCCAGCATCTCCTCGCGGATTTCAGGCAGCAGCGCGGCAATCGTCTTCTCGATCTCGGCAGGGTACGTCACCTGGACGTCCGGGGCCGCTTTTTCTCCGGCGGCCTGGTTGATGACGGATTTAAGCGCCTCAATCCCTTGATTTTTGGCGGCAACCAGGGCGACGACCGGACACCCGAGTCGTCGTGCCAGTGCAGGCCCATCGATCTCAATGCGACGTTCGCGGGCCATATCCATCATGTTCAAGGCCACCACCAGGGGCGCATTCATCTCCAGCAGTTGCACTGTCAGATAGAGATTGCGCTCCAGGTTCGAGGCATCCACGATATTGACGATCAGGTCCGCTGCACCCGAAAGAATATAATTCCGGGCCACCTCTTCATCCAGGGAGGCCGCCGACAGTGAATAGATGCCGGGCAGATCCACCAGCTCGATCTTTTTGCCTTCATGGCGATAGTCGCCCGACTTGCGGTCGACCGTCACGCCCGGCCAATTCCCCACCCGCTGCCTGGCGCCGGTCAGTGCATTGAACAGCGTTGTTTTGCCGCAATTGGGATTTCCCACCACGCCGATGACATAATCATTCATGACCGCTCCCCCTTTCCACAATCAAGGCCGATGCCTCGTCCTTGCGCAATGTCAGCGCAAACCCGCGCAGCTGAATTTCAACCGGGTCGCCCATGGGGGCAATCCGCGCCACCATAAACTCGGTCCCGCGCGTCAACCCCATGGCCAGCAGCTTTTCGCGGTAAGCAATGGCGCCCCTGGCATATCCGGAGACGGTACCGATCTCTCCCACTTCCAAGTCCCGCAGTGTCGCTTTCATGAACTTCTCCCTTCAATGACAACCAGTATTTTCTGAGCCATGCCGCCGCCCAGAAACAGGCGCGTACCGTCATGAACGAGCAAAAGCTTTCCATCAAACCGATTTTGGATGATCTCAAGGCGGACGCCGATGTGCAGCCCCATGCCAGCCAACCGGTCCTGGAATCCCCTTCCGCCACGCAAGGCAATGATTCTGACCCACTCCCCCTCATGGGCGAGGCGCATGGGAACTGTAGGCTGTTGCGCTTTAAGGTCGATTTCCATGGAAACGGGCATCCATTCGTCAGCATGGTCCCACGCGTTTCTCTCACAATCGGCGGCAATGCATTTCATATAAACCTCCTCGGCTTGCGCCACCCAAAAGCACAAACGGCAAAATGGATGATGTTGGAGCCTCTCTCATTTATAAGCCAAACTTAGCAATGCATATCTTGCTAAGTTAGATAGTCCTATCTTTATGAGAATCGCCAATTTACACGATCCACTTTCATTGTCAAGTTTTTTCCGGGGTACTCAGAAAAGACCCCCGAACCCGACCGGGCACGGACCGGTCAATGCGGGGCACCGCCTTTTAATTCCAGCACTTCTCCCGATTTAGTGTTCAAACAGTGGGGACAGTTCCAGCCGCACTCCGGGACGGGCCGGAAATTCGGAAGAAGGCTGGAGTCGAAGTATTGAAAGTAGCTGCGGGGCTGCAGGTCAGGAGTAAAAGCGGCCGGGTGCAAAGCAATTAAAATGGGTATATAGGCAGAGGGACTTTCACTACTCTCATGCAACGCTCCGCCCACACAAAAAAATCCCGGATCGACAAAATCGCTGATGCCCACTATCAGTTAAAGGTGATTTCTGTTGCCGCATACCACTCATCCGGTTCACCGCTTTTGGGCTGACGCCAGTAAAGAGAGTAGTGCCGCCCGCACCACATGTTCGGCTACCGCGACCGCTGTCCCGGAGAGAGATCAATGGCAAATTTGAAGTACTTTATCTTTCTTCGACAAGCCACGCTATTTTTTTGCTGCTTCACACGGGTGGCGGCCTGTTTGATGGTTATCGCGCGACGCTTCTCGAAATTGCCGATCGCCCAGCTTGGCACATAGGTCCCAACGCTTGTCCCGTTTTTCTGTTGACAACCCTCACACCCCTGATAACGATAACACTATCCTGATGCTGTCCATGCAGCCTTTCCCCAATTCTACCCGGCGCCGGATTTTCTACTCATCTTTGAATAACACGACCAGTATCGGAAGCTCCCCAGCAGGTCCTCAGGTCATGAAGTCGTACAATCGATGTGGGCAGGTTTGCCGACCATGGGCGTCGGCAGTCGTTCAACAACCATTCACCAAAGGGAGTTTAGTTATGCGAAAAACGACAGTTTCCGTGATTGGCGTGATGATCCTCGTCCTTATCTTCGCCGGCGTTGCCTCGGCCGCTGACCAGGTGGTTAAATTGATCGCCACCGGGGGCACGATCGCTATGAAAATCGACCCGGTTAAAAAGGCCCCGGTGCCGGCGATTTCCGGGGAAGACCTGCTCGCTACGGTCCCTGAGATTTCCAAATACGCCCAGGTCGAGGTTCAAAACCTGTCCAATGTGCCTTCCGATTACATGGACCCTGAAAGGTGGGTGGGGTTGCAGAAAGCGGTGAACGAGGCGTTGGCAAGAGATGAAGTGGCCGGGGTTATCGTGTCTCACGGCACCGACACCCTGGAAGAGACGGCTTATTTCCTCGATCTGACAATCAAAAGCGACAAGCCGATCGTGCTGATCGGGGCGCAGCGCAACGCATCCGAGCCCGATTTCGACGGTCCCCGCAACCTCTTGAATGCCGTCCGGATCTGTGTGTCGCCCGATGCCAAGGGCAAAGGCGCGCTGATCGTTCTGAACAACCAGATCAATGCAGCGCGATTGGCAACCAAGACACATACGTCGAGTGTGGAAACATTCAACTCTGGCGATTTCGGATTTTTAGGGTATGCGGACAACGACCGGGTGATTTTCTACCAAGCCCCGCTGAGGCGGCAACATGTCGCCTTATCCTCCGAAAAGCTGCCCACCATTGAAATCGTGTCAATGTACGGAGGCGCGAGCGGATCCCTGGTAAAGGCCGCGGCGGATCAGGGGGCCAAGGGCATCGTCATTCAGGCGCTCGGCTGGGGCAACGTGAACATTCCCATGTTCGAGGCGATCAAGTATGCGATCGGCAAAGGTATTCCGGTGGTTATTTCCACGCGGGTGCACACAGGAAGAGTGCTGCCCGTATACGGGTTTGAGGGCGGAGGCAAAACCCTCAAAGATGCCGGGGCGATCTTCGCCGATGACTTGACGCCACAGAAGGCGCGCATTCTTCTGATGCTGGCGCTGCAAAGCGGCGTCAGAGAATCAAAACAGCTCCAGGCCCTGTTTGATAAATAGCCTTGCGGGAGGCGCTGCGGGCAGGGCCGGAGCGGGCCTCCGGCCTTCTGCCCACCCTGCTGGGGCGCCGCATCAACCATGAACGGCTGCCACTATCCCATTCTTACCTGTTTGCACCAGGGCCGTGGTCCTTTTGAATAACACCGCCAATTAAAGCTCGATTCATTGCGATGCTCGTATTCATAACCATTTTTTTGGAGGTGAAAAATGCATAACCGGAGCAGCAGGGGTTTTTAAAGGAATTTAAAGTTGACGCCGTTAAGCTGGTCACCGGAGTCCTCAGCTGAACATCGTTTATAAAAGAGGCTCTATCGAGGGCCTGTTGGCGTCGCAAGCCGCCAAGGGGGTTGATCCACCACTCAGATCGGGGCAGCCGATATGCTTCGGAAAAGTATTCAGAAGCTGCTCGAATCAGTTTTGAATATCTAACAATACTTTCCTAAAAAAGGCCGCCCTCATCATGTCCCTTGAGGCGGCTTACAAATTCACTTCTTGATCACCGGCTTGTCCAAGCCTGGTATAGCGAACCCTTACGGCGGCCAGGCCCGGGCTACTTCTTGCGGGTTTTCTTATCCTTCTGCTTGAGTTCGCAGGCAAAATTTTCAGCACATTTACCGCACGTTTCGGGTCGGTGGCCAATCTTGCGAAACTCATCAAAATAGCGTAGCCAACTGTCGCCTGCACGGGGACAGGTCTGGATGAAGTGCATGAAATCGGTCAAGTTCTCAAGGGTGGCAAAACTTAATGTATGCTCCATCTTGCAGGCTTCTTCATCGGCAATGTTATGCTCGATTTTGAGGATATCTGTCAAAAATTGAAATAGAACCTGGTGCCTGCGGCGCATCTCCCGGCCGACATCGGCTCCGATGTTGGTCAGTTCCACATACTCGTACTTTTCATAGTTGACCAGTCCGCGCTCATTCAAGGTCCGCAGCATGCTGGTGACCGTGGGCATTTTGACATCCAGGCGCTTGGCGATGTCCTTGACACGGATCACCTTTTTATCTTTGTTCAGATCGTAAATAGCCTCTAGGTAATCCTCCATGGTCGAGGTCAAAGGCTTGTTCGCAGGATCGTTGGGGGTTGGCGTCATTATTATAATCTTCTATATCATCAAAGTATGTTAGATATCTCTAATAACCGGAAACAACTGCGCCTGTCAAGCACTATCTTCGATCCCTGTATCGAGATCTCCTTCTTGAGAATTCAAGAGTCATTGAAAAAGAGCAACCTGGTCCAGGGCGTGAATCTGGATGCATCCGTGATGGTCGATACATTTTACTACAATGGCGATACCGCCGAGGGAATTTGGCATCTAAAAGTAGAAATTGCTTTTCGCAGGGCACCTGGCTACCATGAAACCGCTGAAAAAATGTTTTACCCTGCCATGAGGCCGCCACATTCATATCCACCGACACGTCACATTTTTATTCCGCATTGGCGCCGCTTTCATCCGACAGCGTATGATGGTTTCGTAAAGCAAACAAGATCGTACCATACAAAAGGACACTAGCCCCTGCCATCTCGAAAAATTCCTCTAATATCACCTCGATTTTATATAATGCAGGGTTTTGCCCATCCTTCCAGAACATGTGCGTCAAAATTTCCAATGCGACACTTCCGACTATAATGAGGGCCAATCCGGACAGCATAAAGACCATTTCAAGAGGCCGGTTTTTACACAGTCCACCGATTGTCCGCCGGGTGAACCAACCAACACAGGCAGCCACGGAAAGATAGATGGGGATCCATATGCCGCCTTTGAATTGCGGCAACCAGTCCACATGTCTCAATACGCGGGTCAATTTTTCATGGAACTCAGCGGCTTCGTCCATCGACAGAAATAGAAACCCCAATCCGACCAGAAGTAAAAATTGACGCAACCCGGGTTCGCGTTCAGGAACTCCGACCCATACGGCCAAAAAAATCACACCGACCAAGCCTAATTGCAATGACGAAAACCATGCGGGCAAAGTTGCTTCGCTATCGAGATTGAACAATTTATGGATTGGGCTTTGCACATCCAAAAGAGCATCACCCACAAACACCACAACCAGGAATACTTCAAAGAGCAGGAGAATCCAAAGCAGTTTATCGGCGTCTTTTTTAGTCATTCGGATATGGATGCCATCGGCCATGATGACTCCTTCGTTGCTGTGATTAAAAGCAGATGTCCTGCACACGGCTGAAAAGAAGGCGGCAAATATAGAAAAAGTCGAAATGATGCAGGGAACGTCCCTTCGGAGATGCGATATGAAGGCAGGAACAATGCAGCTATTATATTTATCTGGTTATGCACTTCGCTCCAGTGATCACAGGTATGGGGTATCATAAGAAGGTTACGCTGTGATTTTTAGAACCTTTAACAAAAGCATGCACGTAAAAGCGGAAGGTGAGCATGTCAAATCGACAGAATGCCTCCCTTTACACTTTAAACTTTACACTTAACACTTCGCCCATAATCACTGGAGCGAACTGCATAACCAAATATATTTATATATGAGACCTATCTAAAAATGTGCAATCCCCTTTCCACGAAACATTGCTTATTTTGCATCTGTCCGCATGCTGATTAATCAATATACTGGTGGGTTATCCTGCACCCGGAAGCACGGCCCTTCGCCTG
The DNA here is from genome assembly GCA_000961655.1 of Desulfatitalea sp. BRH_c12. GTDB lineage: Bacteria > Desulfobacterota > Desulfobacteria > Desulfobacterales > Desulfosarcinaceae > Desulfatitalea. The sequence goes on along the minus strand of LADR01000024.1, from coordinate 273,188 downwards.
CTATATGGGGTCTTCAACCCAGGTTTCAATGGCAATTCCTACGCAAGTATCCCTCGATTCAATCTGATGCCGCATTGACCCCTCAGGCGATGATGGAGAATATATCGGCTCGAGATACTGGTGAGGGTTCTTGCCCCAACATCAGGCGGGGGCACCCCCAGAGGATCATCATGTCACCCATACAGCGCGCGCATCAAAGGATAGCGATCAATACGCCGATCCAATATGCCCCGTCACAATCGGATGATTTCCGCTCCTCGCGCTTACTTAATTTCAGTGAAGGCGGCATGTGCTTTCAGACCGCGCAGCAGCTTGAACCCTTGGAAGAGGTCAGTATTGTCGTAAAAAATTATGACCCTGGCCAATTCGGACCGCAGGGATACCGCTCCTATTTGACACAGGTCTGCTGGATTCAACCCGTTTCAGCGCTCAAAAGCGGGCTATTTGCGACCGGAACACGGATCATCGCCCGCAGCCATGAGGTTCTCACCCAGTTGACCCGGCATGATTTTAAGAAGTGTGCTCTTTGCGGTTTGCTGATGACCTTGCACCAGCTTAAGAGCATCGATGCTGGCGTGCACTTGTGTGAGGCGTGTCATCAATTCTATCTGTCCATCCCCGAAGGCAGCCTCCGTCACTCCCTGAAACGCTTGTTGCTCGGAAACGTCGTTTGAGTGCCGCATCTTTTATCAGGCGGTCGCACACCTCAGTACCGCGCCTTTCCGATTAGCATAGCCGTCACACCACACCTGATGCCCTATGATGCATTGCATGCACGATGCTGTTGGTGGCCGCTTGCCACAGGGATGGTTGGCCACAGCTGAAATGCTGCTTATATTGCCACACCCAAGACAAAAAACGACGGATCGGAGCACAATGACATGCGCGGAAGGGTTATGTCCGAACATACGCACACTATCCTGCGACTAATGGTCTTATTAGTGGTTCCCATCTGGGCCTTCAGCGCCTTACCGGCAGACAGCCGTGCAGATGACAGCCAGGCCAAATTTTTGTTCTCTTTCGAAAATGATTTTTTTGGCGGAAGCGATAAACATTATACCTCGGCTATTAAATTCACCTGGGTTTCCAGGGACATCCGAAATGACGGCACCCCACCGAAAGGTTGGGGCGGCCTGATCGCTGACAAAATTCCGCTCCGGCGAAATGATTTACAGCAGAACCTGACCTTGTCGTTCGGACAAAACATGTACACTCCTGAGGACACCGCGGCTGAAGACCTGATTGTCAACGACCGCCCCTATGCCGGCTGGACCTACTTGTCTCTGGGATTGCACACTGCAAAGCTGAACACACTGGATTCCTTCGAGTTGACTATAGGTGTCGTGGGCCCATCGTCTCTGGCCGAGAAAAGTCAAAAACTCGTTCATGAATGGATCAACGATAAGGGGCCCAACGGATGGAACAACCAGTTAAATGACGAACCCGGTTTACTGCTGACGTGGGAACGCCACTGGCGTTCGCTTCGCACGCCAACACACACGCTATTTGCAGCCGACCTGATCCCGCACACCGGCCTCACTCTGGGCAACGTCTATACGTATGCCAATGCCGGGTTCGAAGCGCGCATGGGCTACAATTTTCCGGCCGATTTTGGTTCACCCCTCATTCGACCGGGAGGCGGCACGGCAGTTACGGCCTACAGCGGCCATCACCGTTGGCCATCTTTCGGGTTTGTATTTTTTGCAGGTATCGACGGACGCGCCATCGCCCGGAATATTTTTCTGGATGGCAATACCTTCAGGGACAGTCATAGTGTGGACAAAAACTATTTCGTAGCAGATCTATACGCTGGAGCGACATTTATCTACAACCGCCTCGAATTCACCTACACCCATGTCTATCGAACCGAAGAGTTCAAAGATCAAGATGGCGGTCAATATTATGGATCTTTTACGATTAGCTGGACTTACTGATTGCATACGAAAAGCGCTGCTTTCTTGCAATAATCGTTGAAGAAGTTGAATTCCATCTCAAATGGAATCTTTCATAATGGCTGGTGAAGCCATGGATTGAAAATACACCTTCATCTTCTTTTGGCATCAAATATAGCTGCGATCGGCAATCGGAAACCGAAGTATAAAGGTGGTTCCCTTGTCGGCCTTTGAAATTAACTGGATGGTTCCGTTGTGTTTTTGAACAATGGAACTTGTAATCGCCAACCCTAAACCGGTTCCTTTTTCTTCCCCTTTGGTAGTAAAAAAAGGATCGAAAACCGACTGCTGAATCTCTTTTGATATTCCGCAGCCATTATCAGCGATTTCCACATAAACACTGCCATCATTGGCATACGTCTTAATTTCGATTGTAGGTGTGCCTTGGCTTTTTTCCAGTGCATCAACGGCATTGGACAATAAATTCAAAAAAACCTGCTGGAGTCCATCAGCATCACCCAAGATCGGTGGCAGCGCTCCGTCTATAACCCATTGGACCTCGACCATTTTAATTTTGAGTTGATATTCTAATAAGTTTTGTGTTTGGTGCAGAATGCGGTTGAGGTCGACCTCGGCCACAACCTGGTGCGAACTTCTGGAAAAAATGCGAAATTTCGATATAATTGTTTTCAAGCGTTCTATTTGCTGACTGATAATTGTAAAGTAATGCTGCTGCTTTTCTTCTGATAAACCGCCCATATTCATGAGTTCGGCATAGCCACTGATCGCACTTAGCGGTTGCCCGATTTCATGTACGATTCCGGCACTCATTTGTCCAAAAGTACTCATTTTAGCCGACTGCAAGAGCATTGCCTGGCTTTTTTTGATTTTGTCGCTCATCTCATTGAAAGTTTCCGCCAGACTCTCAAATTCGTCACCGCTTGAGATGACTACTTTGTAGCCATACTCACCTTGGGCGATCTTCATCGCACCGGCCTTTAATGTTTCGATGGGTGTTGTTCTGCGTCGGATTGTACTAAAAGAGATCAGCAAAATGATCCAAAAAGTGAGTAGCACCAAAAGAAAAAAGGTGTGCTTGAATCTAGAAACCGGTGCCATGATAGATGCTTTTGACTGGCTTAAAATAATCGTCCAGTCAGAAATGGTAAACCGGTGTTTAAGAAAAAGAGACCAGTAGATGTTGATATAGGCTTCTGGGCCGAAAGTATTCTCATAATTGCCGGAAAACGGATTTTTTTGTTTGATCTTTAAAAAAGGCTCATCAATTGGGAAGTCAAGGTTGCTGGAAATGAGTTTTTCACCGTCTGCTGCAATAACGGTCATCTCGATTTCAGGGGGTAAGGCTCCATTGGCTCCAATCCCCCAGAGATAAACCGGATCGATTTCACCCGCGATGGTGCCCAGCTCCGGCAGGTCCGGCGCGATACGTTTCAGCATATAAATTGAAGGATTGTCCCGATTGGAAGACACAATTCTAAGTATCGTCTGATCATTTTCTATCTGAATGTCGCGGCTTAACGCGGGATATGGATGATCTTTCAAATGGTCGCAAATGGGCGTGGTCCGCCCATCCGCCATCACGAATATGCGTCTTAGGCCATGGCCTTCTCGTTTTATCGGATCAAAGGGTTCATGTTCAATGCTATTTTTGCCGTCTTGCCGAAATTTTTGTGCTACCAGCGCCAGATAATCTTCCATCGCGGCCAGACGCCCGTATATTTGCAATCCGAAGTATTTGCACTGTTGCTGAAGACGTTTTTCAGTGAGAATCGTAAGCTGATGACCAACGTAAAAGTAAGACACTGTCGCGATCGTCAGTAACGGCAGAATCGCACTGAGCACGAACATCAAAAACATTCGCTGCGCGACCTTACTTTTCAAGAACCACTTACCACCTTCCAGCTTTTTGGATATCATGGGATATGCCTTTGATTCTAATACGATGACGCTCGCCCAACAAACGAACCGTCATTGGCTCTGATGATGTCATCCTGACTCTTTTTTGCCGTAAGCGGCGCTGCGCTCTCACCGTCAGGTCCCATACTCCACAAGTCATACGTTGAGTTAATCGGAACCAGGAACTTGTCTTTGCGCCAGCGACCCTTAGGGACCAAATCAAGGCGTTGATATTGGTAAGGATGGCCCCATGGGTCCTTGAGCCCGGTGCGATCGATTTCCGACAGATCGGCCGGCGGCCCCCCTGCTTCAATTTCGAATGCGGTGATTTCGCCTTGCAGAAGCCGAATTTCTTGAATGGCCCGGGCAGTTCTGGCTCTGCGGGCATATTCGGAAATCATCGGCACCGCAATGGCCGCCAGGGTGGCAAGAATAGCGGTTACGATCATCAACTCAATCAGTGTAAATCCGGTGTGATTGGATATTCTTTGAGAATGAGAGAAGGTTCCGTCTGATGGAATAAGCAGATGAAGGCGTAATCGGGAATTCATAATTGAGCAATTGCCATCGCAGCCAGTCTTGCAAGTTTTGTAGATCAACGCCTCAAGATTTCTTATTCGACTGGGTCTATTATCGGCAAATGATAAAAAAAACTTAAATCGGTGTTTCAACCCGAAAGCTCAAATGACGCTACCTTACCAGACAGACAGGCGCTCATACGGATGGATCGGACTGAACTAAAAATGTATTGACGTTAAATGAACGTTCATTTATTTTAGACGCATGCGGATCAAAGATGAGGAAAAACAAGACGCCTTGTTCGAAGCCACTGTTACAGTAGTCAACCAGATCGGCTTTGCATCCAGTTCTGTTTCTAAAATTGCCAAGGAAGCCGGCGTTTCGCCGGCAACGCTCTATACCTATCACAAGAACAAAGAAGACCTGCTGGTCTCGACCTACCTTAATATCAAACGCAAACTCAGCACCATCGTACTGGAAGGCATCAGTGAAGAATTGCCGATCAAGGACAGCTTCAGGAGGGTTTGGTGCAACCTCTTTCAATTCACGGTAAAATACCCAAACTACTTTCATTTTTCAGAGCAATTTTCAAACTCTCCCTACAATGGCCAGATCAATCAAAAAGCAATTGACAAAATGTTCATGCCCATAGCGCAGCTCATACGACAAGGCATCGAACAAAAAATCATAAAAGATGTGGATGTGGATATCATCTCTGCTTTTATCTTTTATCCTGTTATCATTCTGGCCAATCCGCGTCTGTGTAAAACCTTCATCGTGACCGATGTGCAGGTCGAGCAATCTTTCCAACTGGCCTGGGATGCCATCAAACGGTGAGGCGCACCTTTTTTTATGTACTAATAATAATTGAATATTCATTTATTTTTAACTTGATTCTACAGATGGGTAGCGAACTGGCGGTTCCTGAGAAAGACAACAGGTGACATCAACCCCAAAAAAGTGGCACCAAAGAAAGGAGCAAGTACATGGCGGGAAGCACCGAGATTAAGATCTATGATATTATGGCTTGCAATGTGTATTGGGATTTTGAAAAATCCCCCATGCCCAAAGAAACCCATAAAATGCTTGTGGCCCTGTATCCGACCCCAGGTGTTGTCGCACCGGACATGATCGAAGGCATTAAGGCGTACGGACCCAACGGCTATGAAGTGACCTTTGTGAACCAGAAATTCGATAATACCCAACTAAACGGCTGGTTCTACACTCCCGAGATTCAAAACTATTGGTATATGGTCAACCTTCCGAACGGTTTTTTAAAGGAAGGTGAATACACTATCGAGGTCACCAGCAAAGATGGCCGTGTCGTAAGAAAATCACGCATCCAGAACAATGCGCCCGGAGATGCGATAGTGGAAGCGTACGTTAAAAATCAGGACAAAATTTTCGAGTCCTTTTCACCCTCCAAAACCAAGAAACTCGAAAGCGCCTCGCTGAAAGATATCACGCTCAGATGGACTACCCTCAAAGATATCGCCGGCCTGGATGCTTATTATGTAACCCGCCTGGCGCAAGCGTCCACGCCCTTGGCATTTGACGGCAACAATCTCACCTTTTTCGATAACATTTATGCCGAAAGACTTTTCAAGAACGAGCCCACAGCTGGCAAAAACCGTCATCAAGTCGTTATCGACAAAGAACTCAAACCCCAAACGGACTACGGCTACTTTGTAGAAATTACAGACGCCAATGTCGGCGGCGAAGCCAATATTTGCATTTTTCAGCCGCACCAGTTTTTTAATACGCCCTAATGCTCATATCTTCGGTTTATGGTGATCCATTTCGTTCCAGTAAGACACAGGTATGGGGTGTCATAATAAGGTTACGTAGTAATTTTTAGACCCTTTACTAAAAGCATGCACGTCAAAGCGTGCAACATGGGAATGTGAGCATATCAAATCGACAGAATGCCCTCCACTTTACACTTAACACTTCGCCCATAATCACTTGAGCGAAGTGCATAACCAAAATTCGGTTTTTTCCTAATAAAAAAGGCTTCAGAGGAGAGGGGTAGATGTCACAACGGGGTGAATCTTCGCAAGGATTCACCCCGTTGGCATTGGGCTGTTTGAATAGATTTTGCAGATCGTGTTCAGCGGAGCAGGTGGTCAGCGTTGGACCCACCCGCCGCAGACCGGGAAGATCTGGCCGACGAAGCAGTTCGCGGCTTCCGAACTTAAATAGGCGGCAAATTGCGCGTCTTCGCGGGACGATACCAGGCGGCCGAGCGGGACTTCACGTTTCAGTCGTTCCTGGAAGGCCGGTTTGGCTTTGATTTCCTGCGGGAAGTAGGTTGCGTTGTCGACGAAATTCTGGGCGATGGCGTTGACCTGGATGTTGTGGGGCGCGACTTCGACGCCAACAGCCTGAATGTAGGCCAACTGAGCGCCGCGGGCGGCGCTGTAGGTCGATGCGCGTTTCATGCCGCGCAGAGCGGAAGCGCTGCCCATGAGCAGAATTTTACCGGATTGGCGGGCGATCATCTGGGGTAGCACTGCACGTACCAGGCGTGGCAGCGGATCGACCATATGGGCAAACACGTGGCGCCACTCCTCTTCGCCGACCTCTCCGGCCGGCGTGATTGGCGCGGGTACCGCCAGGTGCACTATCAGCACATCCACGCGGCCGGTCGCCTGAATCAGGGCCCGGGGCAGATCGGGATCGCCAAGCGGCCGTTCATCGGCAATGAGGTCGGCGCCGCACTCGGCCAAAACATCACAGAGGATCGGCCCCATGAAGGTGTCCGCCTGGGTGACCAGGATGCGCTTTGCCTTGAGATCGATGATATTCATTATGGACATTCTTTGCGGTTGCAGGTGCGGGTTGAAACCGTTGCCCGTCTGATTAACACTCGCGCACCCGGTTTTAAGGTCGAATACCGAGAGATCTGATGAAGGCGATGATCTGCCAGCGTTCCTGGACGGCGATGGTGCCGGCCAAAGGGGGTTGGCGACCGCCGGGAATGCCGTAGCTGATCTCGTGAAAAATACGGCCGACCGGCAATGTCTGCTGCACCCGCATGCTGCGCAGGTCGCCGGGTGACGGCGCGAAGCTTTGGCCGACGGTGCCGTAACCGTCGTGGTTAGCGCCATGGCACTGAATGCAGTAATAGACATAAGCGCGTTTGCCCTGATCGATGGCCTGTGTATCGGCCAGATCGAAGGGCGCCGCCAGCGTGTCGGGGTCGCTGGTGCGGTAGAGAAGTTCCGAGTCGTTGACCGGAACGCTCATGCCGGACATGACCGGAATGGGCTGCTCATGAGGCTTGACGGCAGGTGTCTCCCACATGCGCCCCACCTGAAGTTGGTCGTCATAGAAGTTGATCACGTTAATGGCAATCACAACGATTGTGACCACTATGACCAGTGCACCGATAATTCTCAGCATTTATTCACCCCCTGCGCCCCGGACATGCTGGGGGTTGGGCAGCGGCCGATAGGTGGCGTACGGTGACGACGCCGGCACATCCTGGACCGGGCGATAGCTCCAGGTCGGCTGGCCCATGTCCGACACGACAAAAAAGGCAAAAAAACCCTTGAACAGGATAATCGCCAGCATGACAGCTATCCATATCCAGGTGCGTCGCGGGGATTCAAAATGTTTTATGGCTTCCATATCAGATTTTCACTCCCATCAAACCGTGCATCAGGATGTATAAAAAACCCCAGATCACCACCCCGGAAATGATCAGCACCATCACTAAGGGAAATGGCGCAACACGGTCCTCGATACCCTCCGGAAAATGGCCGACGATCTCCGATTTTTGCTGTTCGCTGCGCTCATGACGAAAATGCGCATATCCCAAAGCTACCCCGAACACGATCAAAAAAATCAGCCCGCAAAAGATGTAAGCCATGACATGCTGAAAATTGAGAAGATCGAAAAATCGCATATCGCTGTCTCCTTGGCAAATCGGTCCGTCGTCGTATCGGTCTATGCAGCGCAATTGACCCCGAATCAACGAATCGACGATTGATCAATTAACGAAAGTACAGGGCACATATCAACACGGCCGCGCTGGCTGCAAGCCCGCCCGATGCCAGCACGAACAACCCGTACACTTCCCACCGCCCGATGCGTGACATGCCCGCCGGCGGCGCCTCGTCCACCTCGCCGCGTAAGGGCAGAAAGCGCGCCCGCTGCTGGTCCTGAAACTGCCCGTTGCGTAACCCCCAAAAGAACAAGGCCAGGCTGATGGTCAACCCGATTAAAATATAGGCAATGAAATAAGGAAAGTACATAGTAGTCGGTTTTATCTTAGGGTTTCAGGTTTCAGGTGAAGGTACACGACAGCAATATAGCATATCGGCCAGAACACCTTCACTTTGCACTTTCTTCTTTCGGCTCGTAGGCCGCATCGATCCCGCGCGGTTCGGCATTTGCATCACTCTGATCGATGAAGTAAACGGCCACGTAGTTGCCGACGTCCCAGATCTTTTCCGATTCCAACTCGCGTTTGAAGTAGGGCATGGCCGTGCCGGTGATGCCGTTCATGATCTGGTAGTAGAGAATCCCGCCGCTGATCTCGCGATTCTTGAGGATGGTGAAATTGAGTGGCGGCGGATAAATCCAGGGTTGGGCCGGCCCCATGCCGTCGCCGACCGGCCCGTGGCATCCCAGGCAAAAATCCTGGTAGATCTTGTGGCCGCGCGCCAAGCCGGCTTCGCTGGTCGGGTAGGGATTGGGCAAATCGCGCCATCCCTGCGGGATATTTTCGCTCAGCCAGCGCACATTGGCATCCGGGCCGGCTTCGTAGGCCTTGATGGCCTCGGTCTTCCAGTGGACCTGGCGGGCCATGCGGTGGTCGGCATCTTTGAGGCCCAGGCTTTGCACGTACTGCGTCAACGGTTTCAGATCGGCCTCCTTCAGAAATCCAAAAGCGGGCATCAGCGACAAGGGCCGCGTGAACCGCGGGTTCATAAAATGGGCAATGTGCCAGTCGTCGGGATGCTCGCCGCCCTCCTGGGACAGATCGGGACCGGTGCGCTGCGAACCGAGCAAAATGGGTTGATCGACGACATAATCGCCTGCCTGGGCGATGCGTTCGGCACCCAGGCCCCAATCGATGGTGCGGATCGACTGGGTGTGGCAGTAAACGCAGCCGTTGGCGATGTAGAGTTGGCGACCGGCAGCCTCCAGGTCGGTGCGGCTGCGAAAAATCTCCGAAGGTTGGGTTTTGCTGGTATGGGCAAACGGCAGGACCACCACCACAAACACCACGGTAAACAATATCAGGACGCTGCCGATGACGACGGCAAGAGGGGTCATTTTCATGACGGGGCTCCACTTCCGGCCCACATGGACCGAACGATATTATACAGGCCCAGCAAGGCCGAAGTGAAGATCAGCAGCCCCAGACCGGCCCGCACCACATAGTAAACATGAATTTCAGCGAGTACGCGATAGACCGTTTCGCCGTTGAGCCAGGAATTGCCTTGGATCAGACCGGCGATGGTCAGCACGATGGTGAAGCCCACCATGCCGATCAGGACCATCCAATACTGGAAGTCGGCCAGAAAGCGGCTGAACAGGGGCCGGCCGGTGATCTGGGGGATGACGTAGTAAATGCCGCCCAACGCGATCATCCCGGCAAACCCCAACACGCCGATGTGTGAATGAGCGATCACCCAATTGTTGAAGTGGGTCACACGCTGCACGTCGGGCAGGGCCATCAGCGAGCCTTGGATGCTGACGAAAAAGTACATGATCGTGCCGGTGAAAACGAATTTACCCCCGATATCGGCATGAATCTCCCCCAGCTTGCCTTTGGCCGTGTACCAGATATTGATCAGAAAGGCCATGACCGGGATCACCATGGCGATGCTGTCCACGATGGCCACCACCTTGAGCCAGGTGGGCACCGGCACCTGCAGTAGATGGTGGGTGCCGATGTGCGTGTAGACCACGATCAGAGCCCAGAACCCCAGCAGAGAAAGGGTGTGGCTGTACAACGGGTTGCGCGTAACGCGCGGAATGACATAATAAGCCACGCCGGCCGAAAGGGGCGTCAGCAGCAGCCCGAAGATATTGTGCCCGTAGAACCAGAGCAAAATGGCATCCGGGATGCCGACTAAAGCGCCACTGTTGGGCCGCCAGACGACATTGCCCAGCGCATAGGTGCAGGCGGTCAGAATGGCGGCGGCCAGAACGTACCAGACCGACACGTAGAGAATCGGTTCCTGGCGCTGTTTGACGGTCATGATGAAGTTGAAAAAAACCAGGCCAAAAGCCGCCACGATGGCCACATCGATCGGCCAGACCAGTTCCGCATACTCGCGCCCCTGAGTCAGCCCCATGCTCAGAGTGACCACCAGCGCGACCAACGCCAGGTTCCAGAGCAACGCGGTAAAAAGCCCCATGCGCTCGCTGTACAAGTTGGTGACCAGAAGTCGCGGAATGAAGTAAAAGGCCGCGCCCAGCAGCCCCGGCGTGACAAAGCCGAAAAGCACCAGATTGACATGGATCGGCCGCACCCTGCCGAACACGACTCCGCCAATATTTTCGGTGATGTCCGGTGCAATCAGTTCCGTCGCCCCCAGCAGCCCGTAAAATGTCGCAACAGTCATCCACAGCGCCGAGGTCAGACAAAAAGCCTTGGCGGTGGCATATGTCAACCGGCCCTTATCTCGAGGCAGCTGATCGTTGCCGATTTTCTCTGTTTGCCGCGTCTGTTCCTGAATCAGCATAATAGGTCCATCGAGTTCTTTTGTTATGTCGGTTTTTTAAACACGCTATCAAAGCAAGCACAAACATATAAAAAAGACAGAATACCTTTCCCTTCCACTTTACACTTTCCACGCTACACTCCGGCGCAGCCGGATCAACTGTGACACGCCAACCAGCAGTCCAGGTTCACCTGGCGCTGGCGGTGGCAGTCCAGGCAAAAACCCATCTGGAAGCGCGTCCCCTTAAGTCGGTCCGTACCTTTGACGTCGCCGTGGCATGACTCGCAGGCAACCTCCTTTTTGATATGACGCTGATGGTTGAACTGCACATGCTCGGGTACATAAAACACTTTTACCCATGGTGTGGGCGTATTGGTGTTGTAGTACGTGTGTTCTTTGCGGATCTCCGGGTGATTGGCGATGATGTAATTGTGACAGTAAAGACATTTTTCCACGGGCGGCAGGCCGGGATGCGCGGAGCGTTCCACGAAGGGGTGGCAAAAGCGGCAGTCGATCGCTTTGACGCCGGCGTGCAATTGATGGCTGAAAGGAATCGGTTGGGCCGCACCGATGCGCGTAGCCGGCGAGGCATAGAAGAAAAACACGAAGCCCAGTGCCAGAAAAACGGATGCCGCGATCCAGAACAGCGGCCCGCGGTTGATCCATATGCCGCGAAGGCTGTCGCCCAGTGCCGAAAAAAAACGCGCGGGGCGGCCGCGGGTGCCGATCAGAATCGCCGCCGCCAGCAGGGTCAGCAGCGTCAAGGCGGTGATCAGGATCTCCATCAGCGGTTCTCCTCCGGTAGAACGTTTAGAATTTCAGGGAATTGCCGCAGGTAGACGAAAACGGCCCCGATCAACAAGCCCAGGAAACCCAAGGCGATCATGCCATCGGCCCAACTCAACGGCACGGCCGGCACGTGCGTGTGATACACCGGTCCGAGCAGCAGAAGGTGCTCCAGCCACATACCCGCGATGACCAGGCCGCAGATCACGATCATGGCCGCCGGAATGGTTTTGATGCGCTTGTTGATCAGGATCAGGAAGGGCGCGATGAAGCAGCCGATAAAAACCGTCCAGGCCAGCCGGTTCCAGGGCGCGGTCATGGTGCGCTCGATGACGTAAGCGGTCTCCTCGGAGATATTGCCATACCAGATCACAACCAGCTGGGCGTAGAAAAAGTCGGCCCACACCAGGCCGAAGGCGAAAAAGAGTTTGCCGATGTCGTGGAACTGGGAAGATTTCAGGCGGAAAGCGGTGGCGCGGCTCAAATGCAGCACCGCAGCCAGAATGATGAGTGCGCCGAATCCCACGTAGATGGCTTTGACAAACGAGTAGGCCCCGAACAGGGTCGAGTACCAGTGCGGGTCCATGCTCATGACAAGATCGTATCCCAACAGTGACAACACTATCGCGAAGGCCAGCATGTAAAGCCCGCTCAGAACCGTCTTGCGGCTTTGGTACCGCTCGGCATCGGGCGGCCGTTTCTGCCAGCGCCGCAGCAGCCATCGGCCTGTCATACCCGAAGCGCCGCGCGAGCTGAGCTTGAACCACAACGCGTGGTAGAGATAGGCAAAGCCCAGGCTGTATAAAATGAGCAGGCCGATGCCGTCGCGTGCGAAAAGAAAAGACACATTGAGCCATACTTCTTTGCCGTGCAGATCGGTCCCGCTCCAGAGAAACAGGTAACTGCGCCCGGCGTAGAGAAGCAAAAAAAGGACGAACGAAATGGGGAAGAAAGCCGTGAAGGCTTCGGCCAGATCGGCCAACGGTCCGCTCCAGCGCGCGCGCACCATGTGCATCAGGGTCGCAAACAGCACGGCGCCATGCGCTATGGCCGAAAAAAGCAGAAAGCTGATGAGATAGGCCTGCCACGCCCTGGCCGGATCACCGGCAGCCACCTGGAAGATAAATGTCGCCGCGCCGACGGCGACAAAGAGGAGTGCCAGACCGGGTGCAAGCGGCCAACGGGCACGCTGGGAAGGCGCTGTCCGGGCGTCCGTCGTTTTGTCCTGACCCAAGCCTTCCAGGGTTTTGCTATGGGTTGTCGTAGACATTGATTTCCGCCCCTTTGGCTTCAAACAGCCGGTACAGATCGTTCTTCTTCGCCGTCTCGCAGCTGACCAGCACGCCGAACTTATGGCCGGTAAAGCGCGGATCATAGCGTTTGTACACCCGAAAACGTGGCAGACGCGCCTGGCTGATCAAACCGAGCACATTGCCGAATATGGCGAAAAGAATGGTAAACTCGAAACCTACGATGAAAAAGGGAATCAGGGCCACGACAGGCTTGCCGCCGACGATCATGCTCCAGCGCGCGGCCGTGAAGGCGGCCAGCGCAAATCCGGAGAAAAATCCGATGATACCGCCGGCCAGGGTGAACCAGCCCACCTTGCTCTTGGGCAGATCGAGAGCATCGGCGATGACATGGCTGGGAATCGGGCTGTGGACCCGCTCCAGCGTGTAGTCCGATGCGCGCAGATCGCGAATGGTCGCGGCTGTCTGCGATTCACTGCCAAAGATCCCCATCAGAGACACGCGTTCAGCCGACATGGGCACCGCCTTCATGCAAGGTCTCCTTGATCTCGGTCATGGCCACCGAAGGCATGTGTTTAACGAAAAGAACGAACAGGAAAAAGAATAGACAGAAACTGCCGAGCATGATGCCGAACTCGATGAGCGTGGGCCGGTACAATCCCCAGGCATGCGGCAAAAAATCGTGAGCCACCGAGCCGATGATGATGACGAAGCGCTCATACCACATGCCGATATTGACGAAGATGGAGATTATAAAAAGCCAGCGCAGGTGGGTGCGGATCTTGCTGAATAGAAAAAGCAGCGGGATCAAAGTATTGCAGGTAACCATGATCCAGTACTCGAGCGCATAGTCGCCCAATGCGCGCCAGCGGAAGGTTTCCATCTCCACGATGTTGTGGCTGTACCAGGCGATGAAGACTTCCGTGCCATAGGCGAAACCGACGATCAGACCGGTGAAGACAATGGTCTTGGCAACGCTTTCCAGCACCCGAATGGTGATGATGTTCTCGTAGTGGAAGATCTTGCGCAACGGAATCATCAAAGTCAGCACCATGGCCAACCCGGAATGAATGGCGCCGGCCACGAAGTACGGTGCAAAGATGGTGGTGTGCCAGCCGGGAATCACGCTCAGAGCGAAGTCCCAGGAAACCACGCTGTGCACCGATATGACCAGGGGCGTGGCCAAGGCGGCGAAAAAGAGATAACCGCGCGTGTAATGGCGCCATTGCTCAAACTCGCCGGTCCAACCCATCGATAACACCCCGAAAATTTTGCGGCGCACCCCTTGGGAGCGGTCGCGGATGGTGGCCAGGTCGGGCAGCATGCCGGTGTACCAGAACAGCGAACTGACCGTCAGATAGGTGCCGATGGCCACAACGTCGAACATGAGCGGGGACTGAAAATTGGGCCACAGGGTTCGCTGGTTGGGCAGAGGCAGCATGTAGTAAACCATCCAGACCCGTCCCAAATGGATGAAGGGGTAGAGACCGGCGGTGCAGACGGCAAAGACGGTCATGGTTTCGGCCGCGCGCGCGATCGGGTTGCGCCAGCCTGCGCGGAACAGGTGCAGGATGGCCGAAATCAGGGTTCCCGAATGGGCAATACCGACCCAGAAGACAAAATTGATCAGGTAAGTCCCCCAGTGCACGGGATTGTTCTGCCCGCCGACACCAATGCCGGTCAGAATCTGGTAGAGCCAGCAGGCGGCGCCTATCAGCACACCACCGAAGAGCAGAGCCACTGTCAGCCAATACTGTCGTCCCGGCGGCCGCAGGGTATCCAGAACCGTGTTGTCGATTGACTCGTAGGTAAGTAGTTGACTCATGTTTAACCTATGGGTTCGGCTTGGCCACTATTTAAGTTAAATAAACAATCTGGTTAGCCACTTCGGTCAAGTAAGATACGGGGGTGGGGTGACGTAGGAAACCCCCGGTGATCCGGGTGGGTGGTCCGCGCCACCATCCATTCGATTAAGTGAGGCTATAAGGTATGCTCCGGACGGGCCGCAAACTCGCTGCGCTCAAACAGTGCGGCCCCATGTCCTGCGCACACCCTATGCCTCACTAAATCTCGTGGCTGACGTGGCACGGACCACCCACCCGGATCACCTCCTCCGTGCCAATCCCGAAATGAACACCTTTATCAAAAGCATGCACGTAAAAGCGTGCACATGGGGGAGGTGATCATGTCAAATCGACAGGATGCCTCCCTTTACACTTTAAACTTTACACTTAACACTTCGCCCATTATCACTGGAACGAACTGGATAACCAAAATAAAATTTCCTATATCTCCTGCACCACCTTCTTCAAATAGATCACCGCCGGCTTCGTGTTCAGATAGCCTAAAACCTGATACGCTCGCGGGTCGGCCAACCGTTTGCGTACGGCGCTGTCAGGGTCCATCAGGTTGCCAAACACAATCGCGTCCGTGGGGCAGGTCTGCATGCAGGCCGTAACCACTTCGCCGTCGCGGATGGCGCGGTTGTCGTTTTTGGCCTGGTTGTGGGCCGCCTTGATGCGCTGGATGCAAAAGGAGCATTTTTCCATCACCCCCTTGCCGCGCACCGTCACATCCGGGTTGAGCTGCATGTTCAGCGGTTCGGGCCATTGCCACTCGAACCAGTTGAAGCGCCGCACCTTGTATGGACAGTTCTGGGCGCAGAAGCGCGTGCCGATACAGCGGTTGTAGATCTGGTTGTTGAGCCCCTCTTTGGAGTGATGCGGCGCGTAGACCGGACAGACCGCTTCGCAGGGTGCGTTGTCGCAGTGCTGGCACAACATGGGCAAAAAAATCAAGCGCGTCGGGTCCAGCTGATCCTGGTAGCGTTCGATGCGGATCCAGGCCATCTCGCGGCCTTTGATGACCTGCCGTTCGCCGGCCACGCCCACGTTGTTTTCCGCGTAGCAAGCCGCCACGCAGGCGCTGCAGCCGATGCAGCGATCCAGGTCAATGACCATGCCCCAGCGATAGCCTTCGTGGGCGTGGCTCGGATAAATATCGCGCGCATGATCATAGCCCTCGGGCAGCGGCAACGTAAACGGAAAGGTCTCCATGGTCAGCCCCTGCCCCAATGCGTCGGGTTCGCCGGCCTTGGCCAGGGGCACACTGAGAGCGATTTTGCGGTCGTACTGGCGCGTTTCGCCGGAAACGAGCGCCAGGCGCTGGGCTGCCCCCTTTTTTTCCAGACGGGTCACCGATGCTGTGTAGTCGGGCGCGCCAGACAGCGAATCGGCGGCAGCGCCGAACAGTTGGACCGGCTGCGAGCCTTGGTCTTTGGCGTAGCGGCCCATGGCCGTGTGCCCCTGACCCAGTGAAATCGCGACCAGCTCCGGATGCTGCCCGGCGTGGCTGTAGGCCGGCAAGGTCACCTGGCCATGCACGGTTTCCACCTGGATGGTTTGGCCGTCGGCCCAGTCGTTGGCGGCCATGACCTGCGGATGAAGCAGGGCAAGTGTCTGCCAGGCCACCTGGGTGATCGGATCGGGCATTTCCGCCAACCAGGGCCGGTCGGCACTGCGACCGTCGAAAAAGCGCAGGGAAGCGGATGCGTGAACCACGCTCTGCGCTTTTTCGAGATAAGCCGGCGCGGGAATCAGGCCGGCCAGTGTCCGGATGGTTTGCACGTCAAAACGGGCCTTGGGAGCGGCGGCGCTGCTTTCGACATCAAACCGGCCACCGCGCTGAATGGTCCGCAGCCACGCCGCTTCGGTGGCGATGCGCTCACGGTCGCTCAGGCGTTGCGTCACATACTGGCGGTACTCGTCGGCCGGACGTTGCGGCGTGGGCCATGCATTCAGAAAGAGATCGCCGACGTTGGGCACCTCGCCCGTTTTACCGGCGACGGGCTGCAGGGTGCCGACCACGCCCGGCCGGCTCTCGTAAGCATCCCAGGACTCCAGGGCGTGCTTTACCGGCACGATCAGATCGGCGGCAGCCGCGGTTTCGTCCATGATGGTGCCGAAGGCGACGATGAATGGATTGCCGTCAGCGAAGACTTTGGTCAGGGCGGCATCGGACGGCAGATGATACAATGGGTTGACGTTGTTGAGCAGCAGCAGCTCTGCCGGCCGCTCGGCCTGGCGCTGCCAGAAAGCATTGATGGCGGCGCGCGGCTGGGCGATCTCGACCCGGTGGCGCTGATCGAAATCGTAAAGCGCAAAGGTTGGATCAAGAAGCGCGTTGAGCAGCAGCGCGGCCAGGTCGAGGGCTGCCGAAGTACGACCGGCGGTGGCAGTTGCCCCGGGCAGCACCAGCGGGCGGCGCGCGGCAATCAGGCGCGCGGTCAACGCCTGGAAATCTTTGCGTTCCAGGCCGGCGCGTTCGATCATGGCCGGATAGGCCGCACTCAGTTGCGCAAGCGCGTTGCGAAAGGCGTCGGGCAACGGACGGCCATGGCCCTGGTCGAGGAGCTGCCGGATCAGGGCCATGGCAATGATGATTTGGCTGCCGGGCCGGCACATCAGCCAACGATCGGCATTGGCGGCGGTCAGGGATTGGAAAGGGCCGATATGGATAAAGGCGCCCTTGCGACCGTCCGCCAGCGTGTGCATCGCTTTAAACCGCCGGCTGTACTCCACTGGCGAAAGCCAGGTTTCCAGAAAGTCGGCCCCGAAACCGACGATCAGATCGGCCTGATCCAGGCGATAGCCGGGCAGGATGGGACGGTCAAAGAGTTGGGCGTGGGCGAATTTGAGCGATTCGTAGGCCAGCGGCTCGAATACCAACGCGCCCTGGGAGCGGCAGGCCGACAACATCCCTTCGAATACGGACAGCAGGTCATCGCCTACCACTTCGGTCAGCAGGGCCACCCGGTCGGGGCCGTTGGCTGCCGCCTGGGCCGCCCGTTGCCGGATCAATGCGGCTGCTTCTGCGAACGAGATCTCTTCGAAGCGGTTGTTCACTTTGCGCAAAGGCCTGCGAATGCGGTCCGGATGATAAAGCCGTTGCAGGGCCGCGTGACCGCGCGCACACAGTTTGCCCTGGTTGATGGGATGCAGCGGATTGCCTTCCAGCTTGATCACGCGGCCTTCGCGATTTTTAGCCAGTACCCCGCATCCGACCGGGCACTCGCGGCAGGTGGTAGCATACCAGGCCGGCTCGCCGGTCACCATGTCCTCGGAAGTGCGCACAAGGGTGTAGAGATGTCTTTCCGGGTGGGCGTTGCAGCCGACGGCAAAGGCGATGCTGCCCATGCCGGTGGTTTTGAGGAAAGTTCTTCGATCCATTCACTGCGCCTTGTTTATACTGCCTGTTCGGGCAGATGTGTTGGCTCGCTCTCGCTCGCGGATCTATCCAAAAACGAAAAAAAGACACATGGGAATGACAGCGGCGAACAGCGGGGCGAAGTATTTTCTCAACAAAGATAAAGAAGCAAAGGCAACGGTAACTGAGAAAAAAGTAGCAGAAGGCCTACCGGCTTGTCAACGGATTCTCCCCGAAGATCCAAAGTCCACGAGCAAAAACACTGGACACGACCGAGGGCGACGGCAGGCGCCTTATACCGGCAACCCCGCCTGCTGCATCAAGGGCAGCAAGTGGACCAAGCTCCTGCGGCCGGCCTCTTCGGGTTGATCGACATACGGATAGAGTTCCAGGCTGATGTCACGACTGTAGCCCAGCCTTTGCATCGCTTGGAACACCGAAGGATAATCGATGGCGCCCAGGCCGGCAATCAGGTGATTGTGGCGGCGGTCGGCGGCAATGTCTTCGATGTGCATGTGCCCTACCCACTCGAACAACTCTTCCAGGGCAGCGGCTGGATCTTCACCCGCGCAGAAAAAATGACCGATATCGAAATTGACACCCACGGCGTCGCAACGGATCTCGCGCACGAAAGGTTTGATTTCCGCGGTGCGCTCCATGAGCAAGTTGGGTTCGGGTTCGATCAGCAGTTGCACACCCAATGCTTCGGCCCTGGGGATCACCTGATCCAGGCCTTGGTGAAAAAAGCCCAGGGCCTCCTTGCGTGTCATGCCTTTTTCCAGGGGGCCACCAGGAGGCACCGAGATATTGGCGCATCCCAGAAAGGCGGCGATCTCCAGGCAATCCAACGTGTGTGCCACACGAATCGCGCGCCGCGCGGCGTCGGGTTCAATCCAGGAAGGCAGATAGGTGTCTCCGACCGCAAAAAGCGTAAAGCTGTTCAAGTTGGTGGGCGAAAGTCCAGTCGCGGCCAGCCGCTCCTTTACTTCGGTCAAGCGGTCCGCACCATACTCGGGCGGATAGAGATGGGGCTGGTCGCACATGATCTCCACCCCTTTAAAGCCGAGTTCGGCCATTTTATCGAATGTGTCCAAAAGCGCATGTTTGACAAAGGCATTGGTGCTGTACCCGAAGACCATCTGCGATCCTTTCTTATTCCTTGACTATCAGCGAATGGGCGCTTTGCCCTGCGGCTGGTACGACCCTATTTTTGACTCTAGCCGATCCAGGGCGGTCAACTGATCCTGGAATGTGACTGCCGGGTCGGCTCCGACCGGCTTTTTGAAAAAGAATCCGAGTTCGGGCACCGGACCGCCGATAGCGGCTTTCTTCAAAGCCGCCGCCCAGCGCGCCAGATCGATGGCCATGGGGGCCGCCAAAATGCTGTCGCGTCCCTGCAGGTTCAAACGCAGACTCATGGGCATACCAAAAACCCCTTTGAAATCGATCACATCCCAGGCTTCCTTGGCGTCGCCGCGCGGTGGGTAATAATCGATGCGTACGATGTGACTGGCGCTGTCATACCCCTCGCCCACTTGGTAGCCGAGAATGTCATCGAGCAGGCGCGTCTTGTTGTTAAGCTTGCCGCAAGCGCGCTCGGGGTCCATCAGGTTGCGACCGTCGGCATTGCCCAAAATGTTAAGGCTATACCATCCATCCACGCAGAGTGAGCGCGCCTTGAACGCCGAGGCCAGAACCACTTTCAGGTAAGTCTGGCCGGTTTTACCGTCCCGCCCGGCCAATGGAATGCCGCGCTGGTCGGCTTCACGGCATATCACGGGCAGCTCAACTGTATTAGGGCTGAAATTAACGATGGGTACACCCGACAGCAGCGCCGCCACGGTGTAGCCCAGGTCCGGCAGGAGCGGTCCCTCCATGCGCAGCAGGTCCTCCAGGGTTTCCATGCGCTGGGCCTGCTCGGAGTCACAGGCCGCCGGCAGCAGGTTGACCAGAACCGGTTTCGCATTCGGCCAGCGGTTCATGAACGCCTGTATGTCGTGGCGGATGACATCCACCTGATCGGCCAGAGGCGCACCTTCCGCCGGGGCTGGCCGGATATCGCACCGGTCGACCGCAGGAAGATGATCTTTCCATGCGGATTCGGGCAGGACGCCGTGCAGGCGGATCCGCTCGGCCAGGCTTTCTACGGCCCGGTCCCAACCGGCCACCACAATCCGGCGCGGATCGCCCAGATCGGCGAATTTTTCGGCGGTTGTCAGTCCGGAAAGAATAGCGGCAGCGCCTTCGGTTTGCAGTTCGGCCGCTGCCAGGGCCACAGTCGTTCCGATGGCGCCTTTGGCACCGGCGATCATAATCAGAAGAGAGGGGGACATCTCTACATCAGAGTGGGTCATCATTCCTCTACACACGTATGTCGGTTGGATTATCGGTTCCGAAAATGTACGTAAACAGAGTCGCTCAGAAAAAGATAACCATAAAGAGCGGTCGTCCTTTTGTCAAGGCAGTGAATTCCAAATAATGACGCGTAGAACCAACGGATCAAGTGGCCAAGTAGAGGCGCAGGCAGGTGGTGAACCCACCTGCGACAAGATTCAGGCGCTACTCGGCAGCGACCCCGCCGCCCATGATAAACCCCTTGGAAAAGCCACCAGTGGAAGAAGGGGTGCCGGCAATCTGGGCGAGATATGTCTGACCCAGATTCTGGATATGCTGCCGGGTGTTGTCGAAGTAATTGAAATGAATCTGTTCTTCATCGATAATCGCTTCGAACAGCTTCACACTGGTGCTGTCGCCGTTTTCGCGGCAGATCAGCAGGTACTGGTTGTAGACATCGATCGTGTTGTCCTCCAGATCGGCGTCGAATGAAAAAGCCGTTTCGACGCTCTGTCCTTTTTGTGTTTTGGCGGCCGGCTCGGCAACCGGCTCACCGCCCAGTTCCTTGATGCGTTCGGCGAACATCTCCGCGTGGCGCATCTCGTCGATGGCGATCAACTTTACCTTGGCCGCCAGCTGGCCATAATCCATATCGTCCAGATTATAATGCTGGTTCATGTATTGAGCGATGGCATGCAGTTCCATCGCACGCGCTTTGTTGAGAACATCGATCACACGGGTCCTGCGCTCTTCCTTGGAACCTTTTTCCATAACATCCCTCCTTTGTGTTTGATCGTTAACGCAAATAGTGCGGCACTTTAGAAGCCGTCATTATGCGTGGCGGTCGTCTCAATTATTGATTGCCGTCCGGATCGAACGTCAACATACTCCAATCGATATTTTTGGCAGCCGCTTCGAGTTCTTCCAGTGGAATTTCGGGCAGGCTTTTGCGGTCCGGCCGCAGCCGTTTGGCTTCGCGCAGGTAAACATGAACAATCTCTTTGCTGGTACGCGTGGTATTCCAGTGAATCAGCACCCGGATGCAATGGCCCAATCCATCCGGCACTTGCATTTCGTGGCCGCACATCAGAGCGACATCATACCAGCCGAGCTGACGGGCCGCCAAAGCCGGATAGGTGGCGTTCAAATCCAGGGTTGTCGTGAAGTAAACGCTGGCGACATCTTTTGCATCGATCTGATTGGCGCGCAAAATGACAAAAAGCAATTCGCGCGTAGCTTCCAAGATGGCTTCCGGGGTGTTGCCGCCCGCCGTGGTGGCACCACGGATCCCGCGGCAGCGCATGCTACAGGCACCGCTACTTTCATCTGTGCTGCTGTTCATCCGTTCCTCCGCATCAATTCAGAACCTCTACGCCCCATAGCCATGGGATCCATACGTCATTGTTAATGGTTGCATTCTTGATCGCCGCGGCATCCCCGGCAGGCAGAATGACGACACCCCCCGCCGTGGACCACGGGTGACACCGATGCGTTATAAATGCAGCGGGTGCCTTCGGCCGTCAATGTCGATGGTGGTTTTCGAATAGGTCAGTTTATTGATAATCTTGCCATCTTTCAGATGAATGACATCGACGCCTTTGCGCTTTTCGATTTTTCCCTGAAATTCTTTTTCAGGGCACGGCCATTCCAGCGTCCAGCGGAAAAGAACCTTCTGTTCTTTTTCATCGATGAACAGTTCTTCCTCGACAAACCGGAATGCACGCTGCGCGAACCAAGGCTGCCATGCCTTGCGCAAGGCGTGCTTGCCGACCGCTTTGCCGCCGGTCCAGTTTTCAAACAGCACGTCGTCATGCATCAGGGCCAAGACGCCCTCCAGTTCGAACCGTTCCCAGGCACGGTTCCAGGCCGTGAAAGCACTATGGATCTGCTCCCGAGACAATGTCATATCGATTCCAATCACTTAAGGCGTTTGTCGCAAGGCATCAAGACTCTTGGAGGTCACAGGTTCGTCCCTGCGTATGTCCTTGCATTCGGTCCAGGACATGCGCGATAAACCTTTCCGCATCGCCGGGTCCCGCGACCGACCATATCGTCGAACCCCCAAAAGCGCTCAGGTCGGCGCAGACGGTCGGGCATCCATGGACCACCAGAATCAGGTCCAAGTCCCTACTATCCGACCGCACGAACACCGCCGCGCCGCGCAGGCGCTCTTCGATCGTCTGCACCACGGCCAGTCGATCGTAATCGGGCTTGCAGCCGCCGCAGTATTTGAGCCCGATCCTCAGCGGTCCGGCATCACGCATCCTCGATGCCGGACAGTTTTTGGGCGGCCCTCTTTTTCTCGCCCATGTTGGCCAGACGTGAGATCATGATGCGCTGGGCCTGGGGTGAACCCGCGCCGTGCATGGACTCGGTCAAGTATCCGACGGCGGCCGTGCCCAGAGTGAGGTTTTCAATCAACCGCAGAATACGCATGCGATTCATCGTAGGCACATCACAATTGCCTGCATAATATTTGTTCAACCATTTACCGGTCGCTGGAGATGTAAAATCATCTTCGGCCGGCATGGTGACCATCAACCCGCCGGCGATGTCCTGTGCCAGTCGGGCAATTTCGTAGGGAAAGCGGGTCACATTCTGTTTGTGCACGTTGGCCAGCAGCTTGTCGACCACATAGGTGCCGCTGGGCTCCTTGTGGCCTTCACTGGCGCAGGAGATGCACCCGCAGTAAAGGGTTTCGTTGAGATGGTTCATCTCGATGATCTTGTCTTTGACATGTGAAGCGCGTTCGGCGCCATTGTATTCGGCGGCGGTCTGGGCTGCGCCGATCAGCACGTCGCCAACACCCACTTTGCAAGCATAGCTTTGACGATGATAAGAGGCGAAATTTTCGACAAGGCTGCCGGCGAATTCATACTCTTTGAACATGAATATGCGTTCCCAAGGTACGAAGACATCGTCGAAAACGACCAAGGCCTCATGACCGCCGAAAAGGGCGTTGCCGCGGTCCAGGTTGCCCGATTCCAATTTGCGCGTATCGCACGACTGGCGGCCCATGATATAAAGGATGCCTTTGGCGTCGCTGGGCAAGGCGAAAGATATGGCATAATCCTTGTCTTCCGCGCGCATGGCGATAGTGGGCATTACGATAATTTCGTGGGAGTTGACCGCGCCGGTCTGATGGGCCTTGGCGCCGCGCACGACGACACCGTCAGCACGCTCTTCGACCACGTGCAGGAACAGGTCCGGGTCGGCCTGCTGGTGCGGCGCCAGCGCGCGGTTGCCTTTGGGATCGGTCATGGCGCCGTCGCAGGTCAGGTCGTTCTCCTGAACGAAGGTCAGATATTTGATAAAACGTTGATTGTATTGGGTCCCGTGCTTCTTGTCGATATCGAAGGTAACGATGGACAAGGCATTGAGCGCATCCATGCCGACGCAACGTTGAAAGCAGCAGCCGGTCGCACGTCCCATCAAACGGCCCATCTTGCTCTTTTTAACCAAGTCACCCACGTTCTGATGGATGTGAGTGAAGCGGTTAATGCGTTTGCCGGTAATGTGCGAGGTCGCCGTCATGATATCTTCATATTCAGGTCGCTGCGCCATTTCATAGGTTTTGGCCACGGCATTCATGGAAGGTCGGATGATCGGATCGTCGACCACGTTTTCAACCCGTTTTCCAAACATGTAAACTTCAAAATTCAAGAGCCTGAGACTCTGCTCGTATTGCTCGGCTGTCATCATGGCCTATCCGTTCCTTTCTGTTGCAACGCGGCGTTGCCGGGGATTAAGCGGTTGGGATTCTGAAACTATAGGAAATGCGCAAATGATGTCAAGGGAAAGGCGTGGGCGTGGGCGCTTTACACTTAACACTTTTTTTCTTTCTTTTTCTACGCATATATTTTCATTACTTCTTTCAGGAACTGGACGGCTTCATTGAATGGGCGCTGAAAGGAATTTCTGCCGATGATCGAACCGAATCCGCCGCCTTCGCGAATGGCTCGAATATCTTCGAAAAAGGCTTTTTCATTCGCTTTTGATCCGCCGGAGAAGATCACCATGCGTTTGCCTTCGAAAGCACTCTGGACCACATGGCGTACGCGTTCGGCCATTGTGCCGACAGCAATGTTCTGAGCTTGGTACACTTTGCGGGCGGCATCCAGCTCAATATGATCGCTGGGCAATTTGACCTTAATGATATGAGCACCTAATTGGGCGGCCAGGTGGGCGGCATAGGCGCACACATCGATGCCGGTCTCCCCTTTTTTAGACAGACCCGACCCACGTGGGTAGGACCAGATCACCACTGCCAGACCGCTCTCTTTGGCCTCCTGGGCGATGGCGCGAATTTCCTGGTACATCGTCTTGAAGTGGGCCGATCCGGGGTAAATGGTAAACCCCACAGCCACGCAGCCCAGGCGCAGAGCGTCCTTGACCGAAGCGGTGACCGATGGCACGGGATCGCCGCCATCCGGGGCCAGGGAGTCATGGTTGTTAAGCTTGAGAATAAGCGGAATCTCTCCGACATGGTCCGAAACCGCGGCTTCCAGAGCGCCCAGGGGGGCGGCGTAAGCATTGCAGCCGGCCTCCAGGGCGAGCCGGAAGTGATAGTCCGGATCGTAGCCGGCGTCATTTTCGGCGAAGCTGCGCGCCGGTCCGTGTTCAAATCCTTGATCCACCGGCAAGATCACCATCCGGCCGGTGCCGGCGAGGGTGCCGTGCGTCAAAATTCTGGCCAAATTGGTCCGTACCCCCGGATTTTCGCCACGGTAATGAGACAGAATGGAGCGAATTTTTTCATTCATGATCGCTTCTCCTTGGTTGAGGTAGGTTCTCAGCGCGAACACGAAATCGCCTCAATCGATCGGCATGGATGATCCGATTGCGGCAAAGCTCCGGCGGGCGGCCTCGGTCTAAGCGCTGACGGAAACAGTTGCATTGAATGGTTCTGGATAGGCTAAGCATCATTTCGAGAGAGGGAAGGTAGGCATTGCGCTGAAAGAACGCAAACCGCCCGATTCTTCGCTCACTGCCGAGAATCGGGCGGCGCAGTCCTTATGGAAGGTATTTGGCGCGGAACTATTTTTTCTTGGTGTAGTCGTACCAGCCTTTGCCGGTCTTTTCGCCGTATTCACCTTTTACATACTTTTCAACCAAACTGGGCGTGGGCAGTTGGGAACGATCGCCAGTGGCCCGGAAGGCCTCCATGCCCATAATGTAGCTCAGATCGATGCCAGTCAGGTCGTTGAGGCGGAACGGCCCCATGGGATGACCGGCGCCATAGACGCATGCTTTATCGATATCTTCGACCGAAGCCACACCCATTTCCAGAATCCACTGCGCTTCACGCCCTATCGCCTTGAAGATCCGGTTAAGCAGGAATCCGTCTACTTCCTTTTTAAGGTGAACGGGCACCTTCTCCAGTTTCTGGCAGAGCCCCATGGAAACCTGAATGGTTTCATCGGACGTATGGGGTCCCTGCACCACTTCCACCAGTTTCATCACCAGGGCCGGGTTGAAAAAATGCAGATTGCATACTTTGTCGGGCCGCTTGGTGGCATCGGCAATGCGCGAGCTGACGATGAATGAGCTGTTGGATGCCAATATCGCATGCGGGGGTGCATACTTGTCCAAGTCGGCAAACAATTTGCGTTTAAGGTCCAAAATTTCCAGCACCGCCTCGATGACATAATCGGCATCCTGGACGGCATCCTGCATGCTTGCGGAAAAAGAGATATTGGCGCGGGCCTGCTTGGCCTGGTCGGCTGTCAGTTTGCCCTTTTCCACGCGTCCGGGAAGATACTTGTCCACGAAAGCCTCGGCTTTTTTAAGCACTTCTTCCTTGATATCCGTGCAGACGACCTTGTAGCCTTGGATGGCACTCAGCGTGGCGATTTGGTGTCCCATGTTGCCGGCACCGACAACGACGATTTTTTTAACATCCTCGATCTTCATTAAATCCTCCTTCTGATGAATGTATGAAAGGGGCTAACAGCCAGCCCGAAAATGGGCTATGGAAGCTCGATCAGCAGTGTTTTGCCCTGCCATCAAATTACCGAGCGAATGTTCGGTTTTATAGCACTGTGGGGTTTACAGGTCAAGGTGATCATTCACGCTTCACGATACGCACCGCATACCCGGGCGTTATCCGGCGGCATGACGCTCTTGCATCGCATTTCCATATGAATGATTCAGCAGAATTGAACTTTCATTCTCAACTTTTTAAAAATCCAGCCAATAGTATGGCTGATCTCAGTAACCGCGCGTGTGCGGGTACGCCAAATGATTTTGTCGCCGGAACCAACCGCCGGAAATAGCATCAGGTGCACTCCAACGCGGCAAAATCAATGGAGCGGAAAAAGGATATGATTTTTCAGGGCGATCTCAGCAAGTATCACCCGGCCGATGCACTCATGTTCCTTTCCCAGTTGAGTTTAAACGGCGTCTTGTCGATTGCATGCGACCAGCGGATCCTGACCCTCGCCTTCAAGGATGGTTACCTGCTCGACGGGCAATCGCTCAAGGCAGACGAAAAAATTCTGCGCGTGTTGCGTTTCCGCAAACACATCGATATGGCCCAGGAGCGGCAAATCCGCCAAATTCGCTCGGAGACAGGTATGCCGGTGCGCCCTATCCTTGCAGAACTGAATTTTTTCCAGCTGGCAGAAATCAAGAATATCCTGGAATTGAGCATACATGAGGTTCTGCTGGAGCTGTTCCTGCTCGAAACCGGAACCTTCCACTTCACCGATACGACTATGGATGCGGATACGGCCGGCATCAAACTGGCCGCTGGCGCCCTGGCAATCACGGTGTTGTCGCAGGCGGACGAGTTTCGCGATTTTGAAAAAACGATCGTCACACTGGATCGCGCAGTGCACCAGAAACTGCCTGCAGGCTCTCTGGAGGGCATGCCGTTGGAGGAGCGCGTACTGACCCATCTGACCGCCCAGCCCATCCGGGTTGGCCACCTGATTGCCACGGCGCCGTTGGGCAGTTATCAGACCATGCAGCTCATCGAGCAACAGCTCGCCGCCGGCACCCTGTGCCTTTGTGAAGTACCGGACAGCCTTGAACAGCCCAAAAACACGCCACCGGCAATCGATCCCCTTTTTGCAGCGTACAAACAGACACTCAGAATGTTGATTTCAGCAGACGACGTGCTGAAGAAACTCGAAGCCATCATCGCTTTTTGTAAGAACTATTATGACGGCATCCTGATCCTGACGGCCAAGGGAACGCGATTGGTTCACTGCAAAGTCATCACCCTTGACGCGCAGCGCAGCATCCGCCAGCAATCCTTTAAGGGCGATCTTGGCGGCATCGACCAGGACCCTCTGTTTCAAGCCGTGCAACGGTCTCGGATCGGGTTTTTCGGAAAACTTTTCCCGTCCACCCTAATCGAGAGGCTGGTCAAAATACCGCTCGACGGAGAGTGTGCGCTCCTTCCGGTTCTCAGCAGCCCGCACCTGTCCATGTTCTGTTACGTGTATACGGAGAGGGCCTACAGTGGGATTTCGCCCCATCACTATCTTGAACTGCTTTCATGGATCCTTGCACCTATCGACAAGTCGGCGCTGGCCAGGCCGTCCACCGAGGCATACAGCGAACCGTCCGGTAGCAGCTGCCCTCCTTGCCCCGGCAAAATACCGCAGGCAGATGGTTTAAAGAAAAACATGGCGCGTCTGGTCGCGCACATCGATGATCTTCCACCTTTTCCCGCCTTGGCCGCCCGGACTCTGGAAATACTGGCGGACCCCAATGCATCCATGGAGGAAGTGGAAAAGACCATTGCGCAGGACCAAGCAATGATCGCCAAAATGATCAAAGTGAGCAATTCAGTTTTGTACGGCGGCTATCAGAAGGTTGCAACGCTGCGCCAGGCCCTGACGCGACTGGGGGCCAAAACCACCAAGAGTCTTGTATTGGCCTCTTCGACGCGCGGCTATTTTTTTAAAAATCGCAATGCCATGAAAACCTACGGGCAATTTCTCTGGCAGCACGCGATCGAAACCGGCATGGCCGCAAGGCGCATCGCGGAAGTGTGTGGTCACGAAGACCCCGAACAGGCCTTCGTTGCCGGGATTATGCATGACATCGGCAAACTGGTCATCCTCATGATCGATGATGAGAAGTACAAAGAAATCCAACGGTTGAAAGTCATCGAAAAGCTCAGCACCCTCGAGGCCGAAACCGAGGCGCTCGGCATGGACCATGCGGCGCTCGGCCGTCTTTTAATGGAGAAGTGGCACATGCCCGAAGCGGTGCAAGTGTGCACACAGTTTCACCACAGGCATGCCGATGCCCCTCAATTCGGTCCGCTGACAGCGGTTGTGGCCTACGGCAATTATCTCAGCCACACCCTGGGCAGCCACCCGCTCAACGACCACCTCGAGGATGAACCGCTGGCCCACGCGTTGCAGGCAATCATCGGACTGAACGCGTCGTCTTACATGCTATTGAAAGTAAACATACTGGCCGATTTCCAGAATAGCGAAATCGTCGGGGAGAGCTGACACCGGCCAGCGCAGTTCCGCACCCTACCCTGCCACCTTGTCGGGGCGAACCTTGTGTTCGCCCGCGTTCGACAGACTGCATTTTCGCGCGCGACGCATCTACACGGTACACTCCGGGCGAACATAAGGTTCGCCCTCCAGGTAAATCGTTGCCCAGGTCTTGAACGCGGAAAACTGTACGGGAGCCTCTCTCCCATACGGGAGAGAGGCAGGGCCGGAATGGTCGCTCAGTTGATAATCGTACCCAAGGGCAAAATACCTGCTGCCACTTTGGCGCGATCTTCATACTTTTTTAGTGGCGCTTCATGCAGAATCATCATCTTCTGGGCCGCCATGGAACCTTCGGCATGCACGGTGGTCACTTCGTGGAAGGCCGATTCATGCGAAGCGACATGGCGCATGGTTTCATGGATCATCTTCATTCGCTCCAGGGTGCTGTATTCGGATGCGCCGCCCAGGTAGTGCTCCAGGTAATCGTGGATCTCGGGATTGTCCCAGTCGCGCTTGTCCGGAGAGGTGGCCAGAATGCCGCCGCCGATATCCTGGATCAGCTTGACGAACTCGTGGTATTTGCTCGCAAAATGGAGCTTGGCCATATTGGCGATCAGCGGATTGGGTACGGCGATGTCTCCGAACATGACGGGCTCGTGGGCAGCCGCGTTGGCCAGGGCCCGCAATGTTTCTACGTACGCCGCAATGTCGGCCAGCTTCTCGCGTATATGACCGACCTTGAACAAGCCATTGTACTTGGCCATGGCCACGGCGCATCCGGCCATCACTTCCACGTTGGGAACCTTGTAGCTGATGGCCGTGAAACGATGGAAAGTCGCGAAAGTATAGGCCAACTGCATTGAAAATTGCCATTCGCCGCACATAAAGACTCGGTCCCAGGGCACGAAGACATTGTCGAAGACGATCATCGCCTCGGTCAACTCGCGCACCGGCCGGTCGGCATGGAACTCCTTATCCGACCACGGTCCGCGGCCGTTGCGGCAAATAAAGGTGATGCCCTTGGTGTTGGCCGGAATGGCGAAGCTGACGGCATAGTCGGCTTCATTTTCGCGCATCTGGCGTGTGGGCACCACGAGAATTTCGTTGGCCGCCGGCGCGCTGGTGATGTGAATCTTGGCGCCTTTGACAAAAATACCTTCCTTATTTTTATCCACCACGTGCAGGTAGTAATCAGGGTGCTTTTGCTTAGCGGGCTCCTTTGCGCGGTCGCCCTTTACGCAGGTAATCGCGCCGCAGGTGTGCAGGTCATTCTTGCGCAGATGCTCCAGAAAGTTCTTGGCATTGTTTTCGTATTGCTTGTTGCCCATCTGATTGGCCACGGCCATGGCCGCATTGAGGCAATCTGTGCCAATATCCTTACCAAAAGGCAGACCGCCCGTGGCGCGCATCAGGGTCTGGATCGCCCGCGTGCGGTTGCGCAGATCCTCAGGGGTTTTGGGGGTAACATAGAAGCGGTTGATCGGTTCGCCCGTTTCCGGGTGAGACGCGATCAACAGATCCTTGGTTGCCTGATCGCCATTCTGAGCCAGTTCATACGCCGCGCCAATGGTGTCCACGGTAAGACCCAACACCCGATGCTGGGTGACATCTTCCACGCGCTCGCCGCTGATGTACACTTTTCTGCCGTCGCGCAGACTTTGTTTGTACTCTTCAAGTGTCCGTATACCCATAATGATTCCTCCCTGGAGGTCTGAAAAAATGGTGAGTGGAAAGAAATGAACAAGGGGTCGCCTTCTTTGAAAGAGGTCCTTGTTGTTGTGGGTGATGCCGGCAACGAAGGGCTTTGCCTAACCCGTGAAACGCCGCAGGAAAACTTCACTTAATGAACCAGGATCAATTGTCATATAATGCAGCGGTACGCGCGAATGTGTCAATATAAAACAAATCAACTAAATGTTAAATTCAGACAAATATCCCATCAACGCCGGGTACGCTTAGCGTTCAGCACGGTTTTCACCCGAAACGGTGAGCTACTAAAGATATTTCTTGAACAAGGGAATAGTAAGAATGGCAAAGAGGATTGTCACCGCTGACAGCGTTGGGGGAAATAGGCGCCGCTGCGCAATGCGGCTACCAGACCGGCTTCGCTGGCGATCGCTTCGTCGAAACAGGTGTAGGCGCTTCCCAGGGCTTGGATGCCGTGGGCATCCGATCCGCCGATACCTTTGATTCCCAGGCGGCTGGCCGCCGCGTGAGCAAGCTGGTTGTCTTCGTCTCGTACACTGCCATTAAGTGTTTCCAGCGCCACAAGACCATTCAAGGCCAAGACGCGGTCGCCCAGGGCACAGCCAATCAACCCATTCTGATAAGGATGGGCGGGCACGGCGACCCCACCCCGATTGTTGACCCACGCCACGACCGTTTGCATGGGCAGTCCCGGCAGGAAATCGCTTTTGCCCGCATGCACGCCATATATCAATAGATGACCTTCGGCCGCGCGATATTCCAAAGCCCGAAATATCGGGAATTTTTCCTGGAGGGCAATGCGTTCGAACGGCTGGCTCAGCTCGTACGCGTGATGCTCGGTGATGCAGACCGCATCCAACCCCTTCCTGCGGGCCTGGGCAACCACGTCTGGGGGGCGAATTAACGAATCCCCGCCGAGTTCGGTATGAACATGGAGGTCTATTTTGAACATATTCTACGTAACCTTATCTGACGCGCTTACCATTTTTGATACTGGTTTCACCTTCGGAGCGCACCGAGGGCACAGCGATGTGTTCTATAGTATGGTTATGCCTTTGGCGCCAGTGATCCATATATCGTCTGCCGTTGAAGAAATGGAAAGCTGAAAGTAAAAAGGATGGATCAACAGTCGGCAGGCATTTTCTCCTTCTGTTTTTCCAGTCGACGCATCTTGATCCGCTCCATGGCCTCCTGATTGCGCCGGCATTCGTCACCCGATTCGAAAACCACCGGCGGCACGGCCCTGGGTTTATGGTTTTCATCGAGACTTACGAAGGTCAGATAGGCCGAGGCGATATGGCGTACGTCGCCGCTGAGCAAGTTTTCAGCCTCGACGCGCACGCCGATCTCCATTGAGGACCGACCGACATAATTCAGACTGGCTTTGAAGGTCAACAATTCGCCAACAAAGGCAGGATAATGAAAATCCAAACGATCGATGGAAGCTGTTACCACATTGGCGCGTGCATGCCGATGGGCCACAATGCCGGCTGAATTGTCGATATGTTTCATGATCACACCACCATGCACGTTACCGGCCGGATTGGTGTCGGTGGGCATGACCAAGTGAGATACGGTCAAACTTGTTTCCTTGACGGTTCTTTCTTTCACAAGCTATCCTCCATTAATTTGAATGTCGACTTTCGGTATTCGCACGGGAAGAGGTGGAGCGACTTTCGAATAATGTATCAGTGCAATACAAGAGCGAATTATGGGCATTGAGGCCCACTTTATCAAGAAAAAAAGATCGGTTGTATTCAAGGTTTCAAGCGGCATTGCCGATACATTCAGGGTATCTGCCTGGGCTTGGGCGGTAGCCCTTCGGGCAGTTCATACAAAGAGGCTTTTCATCTTTATGGAAAATGACAAAATTGCCATGACCCGGTCCCGGCTCATCGATCTCATTATGGATTTGCCTTTTTTTGCCATGCTCGATAGCAACGAACTCGCTGTGGTTGCCAAGCATATGAACTATTTCGAGATTGCCGAGGGGGAAACGCTCTTCAAGGAAGGGGAACCGGGCGATTCGGTGTGTTTTGTGATCTCGGGCACGCTGGATGTTTACAAAGAAGTTCGCGCGCCCAACAAACCGGTCCGCATCGCCACCATCACTAAAAACAGGTCCATCGGCGAAATGGCGGTTATTGACGAGTATACGCGCTCAGCCACGGTGTCTGCCCGCGATGATGCCTGCATCGTGTCACTGACCAAGAAAGGCTTCGATGCCATCATGCGCGAAAACCCAAAGGTGGGCGCAGCCATTCTCAAAAAAATCGCCACACTGGTCAGTATGAATTTGCGCCGCACGTCGGCCCAACTGGCGGACTCTGTTGGGGATTCGGTAATTCGTTAATCTGGGGTATCCACTTCGGTCAAGTGAGACACGGTTGTGGGGTGACGTAGGAAAACCCCGGTGAGCCGGGTGGGCGGTCCGCGCCACCCGGCTCACCTCCTCCGTGCCAATCCCGAAAATTCGGGTTCTCTGAAAAACGCTAAAACCTGACGCCACTGCCTTACCCGTGCTTCGACGAACCGCGCAACATCAACGCATCGACGAAGCAACAATGAACGCCCTAGTCCCTCTGCAACTCTTCAATCCCGGCATAGTAATCAAGCAATTCCGGATTCATCAGGGCATCGCGGTTGCTGACCGGTTGGCCGGCAATGACCTTGCGAACTGCCATTTCCACTTTTTTCATGTTCAGCGTGTAGGGAATGCCGGGCACGGCAATAATT
Organism: Desulfatitalea sp. BRH_c12; assembly: GCA_000961655.1. Lineage (GTDB taxonomy): Bacteria > Desulfobacterota > Desulfobacteria > Desulfobacterales > Desulfosarcinaceae > Desulfatitalea. Next base: position 239,694 of record LADR01000024.1, on the reverse strand, counting down.
TTTGCCGGCACATGCCGGGGAGAAGCATTGGTGCGGATGGCTGTCTTGATTTTACTCTTGAGGGCATCGGTCATTGTCTGGCCGCTCTTAAGTTTTACAAACAAGATCACCCGCACATCGTTCTTCCACTCCTGGCCGATAACGATGCTGTCTTCGACTTCTTCGATCTGCTCCACCTGGCGGTAGATTTCGGCTGTGCCGATACGCACCCCGCCGGGGTTCAAGGTGGCGTCCGAACGGCCATAAATCGTGACGCCGCCGCGCTCGTTGATCAAAATGAAATCCCCATGGCGCCATACATTCGGATACTTGTCGAAGTAGGCCATATGGTATTTGCTACCCTTGGGATCGTCCCAGAAGTAAATCGGCATGGAGGGGAACGGCGCCGTACAGACCAGCTCGCCCTTTTCGTTGATGACGGGTTGGCCTTCTTCATTGAACGCACACACGCGCATGCCCAGTCCGCGCCCCTGCAATTCTCCGGAGTATACCGGATCAAGAGGATTGCCCAAGGCGAAGCAGCCGTTCAGGTCGGAGCCGCCCGATATGGAGGCCAGTTGCACATCTTGTTTGATATGGCTGTAAACATATTCAAAGTTCTCATCGGTGAGCGGCGAGCCGGTGGAGAGAATGGTACGCAGCGCCGGCAACGGGTAGCGCTTGCCGATATCGGCGCCCAGATTCTGCAGGGCGGAAATATACCCCGCGCTGGTGCCGAAAACGGTGACTTTTTCTTCCTCAGCCATACGCCACAGGGCTTCATGGTCGGGGTGGACAGGATTGCCGTCGTACAACACGACAGTTGCTCCGGTTCCCAAGGCGCTGACCAGCCAATTCCACATCATCCAGCCGCATGAGGTATAGTAAAAAATCGTATCGTCCCGCTTCATGTCGGTGTGCAAGATCATCTCTTTGAGTTGATTGATCAAAACCCCGCCCACGCTCTGAACCATGCACTTGGGCAAACCCGTGGTTCCGGAGGAGTACATGATATACAAGGGGTGTTCGAAAGGCACCGGCACAAAGGGAATGTCCCCGGACGGCACCGGCGCAGCGAAATCATCCAGCAGCACGGCGCAAGGGATGCCGCTGATATCCGGGGCGGCATCGATGAAGGGGACGACCACCACTTTTTCCACCGAGGGCAACGTTTTGAGCATGGTCCGAATGCGCTCCAGCGAGTCGAAGCGGCTGCCTTTGAAGGTATACCCATCGGCGGTGAACAGGACGCGTGGCGCGGTCTGGCCGAAGCGGTCCAGCACACCGCGAATACCAAAATCGGGAGAGCAGGACGACCACGTGGCGCCCAAGGCGGTGGCGGCCAGCATGGCGATAACGGTTTCGGCAATGTTGGGCATGAACCCGGCCACCCGGTCACCGGGTTGAATGCCATGTTGCTTCAGGGCAATGGCCACGGCATGCACCCGGTCATAGAGTTGCGCATAGGTCATACGCACCGGCGCGCGGTGTTCGCAACGCGAAACAATCGCAACCTTGTCGTCCCGGTAAGGCAGCAGGTTTTCGGCGAAATTCAGGGTCGCCCCCTCGAACCAGCGCGCCCCCGGCATTTTACCGATGTCATCGACGACGTGCCGGTAGGAGGTGCGCAGGCGAATTTTGGAAAAAACCAGGAAAGTCTCCCAGAACGACGGGATGTTGTCCACGGACCACTGGTAGAGATCGCTATAGCCGGTCATGGAAACCTGGCCACGCCGCGCGACGGTCTTCATAAAGGCGGCCATGTTCGATGTCGAAGTTCGCTCAACGGCGGGCGTCCACAAAAGTTTCCCCATGGTTTATCCTTTCATTGCATCTCGATGGTTTGGCGCATGCTGGCCAAGTGCTCTCCGGCGGATTTAAGATTGATGAGCTTTAACAATTGCTGGACACTCACGTTGCCACCGAACTCGGCCAGGTATCCGGTGCGGTTCAGGTCTTCATCGTCTAACCCTGCCACAAAGTCGATCATCGCGCGCCCTTTGCCCTCCAGAATGGTCAGCACCTCTTTTTTCGAACAATCGGCATGCTTGCGGGCATGGTCGTTGCCGGCCTGGATGATCTGGGCCATGGTCACCTCCGGCAATGGCTTGCCGGCCACGATCATTTGACATAATTGCACGGTGGCATAGTGACCGGAACCGATATGGCGGGCGACCACCCCGACCGTCCAGCCCTCGCTATCGCACGTCAGGTGCCACTTTTCAGCGGGTATCTCTGTGACGAATGCAATCAGTTCGTTATTGAAGGCCGCCAGGCGGCCGACCAATTCGGCGACTTGTGTTTTCATGACTGCGTCTCCTTTACTCTCTTCGATGCGGCATTGCGCGCCGGCCCAATTCCTTCTTCTGGTCAGCCACTTCGGTCAAGAGACTTTAACACGGGTCCCCAGTCGCTTGAGCGAACTGCATACCTATATTCCTGTAATCTTATAGCTACAGGCCCTTGGCGCGGACACGGTCGTAAACAGCAACACGCGCCTCATCGAGTATTGCTTGCAATTCACCGGCATTATTGGAAAAAATATAATCAACGCCGCGATTGATCTCACGGAACAGGCAGTTGCGTGAGGCCGGATAGGCGGTGCCCACTTTCTGGCCGCGGGCCTTGTGCCGGGCGATCAATGCACGCCGCATCAGGCTGTAATGGGCGCACAAGCCGCCCCATTGTTTGCCGATCACGGTACGACTCACAGCGTCGGGCCAATGGTATGCGATCGACAGAAAACTGCGCGGCGGAAAGCCGCTGATGCGGGCCAAGATACGCGGGTCAAGCGCCAGGAAATGAAAGTGTTCGGCGGGTACCATGTCCGTCAGCACCTCGCGCAATCCGCGCACTTGGGCTATTGCATCCGGCCAAGCGTTGGCTTTGATTTCGAGCATCAGGTGCAAGCGCCGGCCGAAACGTTCGACCACCTCAGCCAGACGCGGAATCGCCGGAAAACGCCGCCGAATCGTCCGGTCACTGAGTTGCTCGACGCTCGAAGAACTGTCATGCAAGCGACGCAGGTCGCCATCGTGGAACACCACCGGCACCCGGTCACTGCTCCAGCGAACATCCAGTTCGATGCCCCACACACCCGCTGCGGCGGCTTGTTCGAAGGCCGGCAATGTGTTCTCCAGCACAGTGACATTGTCATATATGCCCCGGTGTGCGACCAACCGACATTGGGCCAGCGCATCTGCGCATGGCATGGGCTGCGGCCAACGCTCGCAAGCGGTATCCATCACGCGCAGGTAACTATTTTCGATCCATATAGGAAAGGTCATCGAAAGCGCCGCTGTCAGTTGACGATGAGTACTGATACATCCCTGGCACCGTTCAATATTTTCTGAGAAGTGCTCCCGAGAAAAAACTCTTTGATGCCCGAAAGCCCCCGGCGGCCTATGACGACCAGATCGTAGTCCTTGCCAGCTTCAACCAGGATATCACGGGCCACACCATGCTTTTTGTCTTCGATTTTCATTTTCACGTGGTCGGCGGAAAATCCGCTCTTCACGAGCAATTCCTTGGCCCTCTTGAGAGCCGCATTCACTAGTTCGCGCTTTTTGCTTTCCAGGGCGCAGAAACTGGCTTGCTGCTCTTTGAACAGGGGCGTCAACTCGGGGCTGTTCATATTGCACAGCGTGGCGGTATCCGGAATGACATTGAACAGGGTCACCCGGTTGTCGGGCGAAAAGCTTCTGGCTACGAACTCCGCCGCCCGTTGCGCATTTTCCGAATCGTCCATGGCGATCAAAATTTTTTGGGCCATATCGTCTCCTTTGAGTAAAGGTTAACGTCTGTCCGAAGGCCTGGCAGGCGTGATTCGCTTCACTCTCGTTGGGAGCAGTGACTCATTCAAACTATAGCAGCCCATCGAAGGTTGTCCACACTTTTTTGCGGATTTGGCAATGAACCGCCGCCCGAAAAATATGCCCGTTTCACCTGCAGGGCGAACAATGTGTCCGGCCAACTTCGCACGCCTTGCGCGAAAGACAAGTACCGTGCACGCACCGGGCGAACACACGCTTCGCCCTGCAAGTGGATGATGCCCTGCTCCGGCACACCAACTGCTACGGGGTATAATGGATTGTTTTTCAAAGTCCGATGTCATATAAGTGGAGCATTTATCAGCCTTTTTCTGATGAAGAGTCTCACGGGCTTTTAATGACAGCGCATACCAGCGGACAGGTGGCCATGCAACCCAACGCCCATACGATCCGAGCGGTTCTATTCGACTTCGATGGCACGCTGACCATGCCGGGAGCTCTGGATTTTCCAGGGATACGCCAGCAACTCGGATGCCCTCCAGATCTTCCAGTGCTCGAGTTCATCCAGTTCATTGAAGATGAGCACCGCCGGCGCACACTCATGGACCGCCTTGACCAAATCGAAGTTCTGGCCGCCAGCCGGTCACATCCCAATGCAGGCGCGCAGGAAGTGGTTCGATGGCTCAAACAAAGACAGATGCCATTGGGCATCATTACGCGCAACAGCCGCGCATCGGTTGCGCGGGCCATGGCCAATTTCGATGATGCCGATGCAGCCGATTTCGACCTGATCATTACGCGCGACGACCCACTATCCCCTAAACCCAGCGGCGAAGGGGTCTTGTGGGCAGCTGCCCAGATGGGTTTACAAACATCGGAAATTCTGGTCGTGGGCGATTTCGTTTTCGATTGCCAAGCCGGCCGTGCGGCTGGTGCGCGCACGGCCCTCCTCGACCACGGCCGCGATCCGCGCCTGCAAGCCGAGGCTTGCGATTACCGCATCCGGCATCTACTCGAATTAAAAGAGATCGTGAGACCGAATGGGACCGGCCGGTGAAAAACACCGCCTGGTTCACCCCGAAAGTTGACTTAAAAGCCTACGGAGAACATCCATGAAGAGCATGGCCACACAGCTCACCCTTCTGCTCAGGAGTGGCCAGAGGAGAAGCAATCAACGGCTGCTGATCAAATTTTGCCTGGTGCTGGTTTTCTTTTTTGTTCTGTTCAGCGTTCTCTTTCATGTGCTGATGCTTTACGAAGGCCGGCAATACTCCTGGATTACCGGTTTTTACTGGACGCTGACAACCATGTCCACCCTGGGTTTCGGAGACATTACTTTCGCCAGCGATGCCGGTCGACTCTTTTCGGTAGTGGTATTGCTCAGCGGGATTGTTTTTCTGCTGGTCATGCTGCCCTTCACCTTTATCCAATTCTTCTATGCGCCCTGGCTGGAAGAACAAAACAAGGCACGCGCCCCGCGAGCGGTGGCGGACAATCTGTCCGGGCATGTCATTTTTACCCATTTTGACGCGGTCACGGCCAACCTGATCGAACGCCTCGGCCACTACGGCATCGACTATGTCATTGTGATCCCCGAACTTCAGAACGCACTGGAGTTGCACGATTTAGGCTACAATGTGGTGGTCGGCCAGCTCGATCACCCCCAGACCTACGATCGTCTGCGCATCGCTTATGCCGCATTGGTAGTAGTCTTGAACGACGACATGGCCAGCACCAACATCATTTTCACCATCAGGGAAGCAAACGCCCGCGTTGCCACCATCACCAATGCCGATATCGATGATTCACTCGATATCTTGCAATTAGCGGGAAGCACACATGTCTTCCAGTTCACCAAGTTGTTGGGCCAGGCGCTGTCCCGCCGTGTGCTGGGCGTAAGCATGAAAGCCAATGTCATCGGACGCTTCGATGAATTGCTGATCGCCGAAGCGCCGGCCATGCGCACCTGGCTGCAAGGCAAAACTCTGGCTGAAAGCAAATTGCGCCAGGCCACCGGGGTGACGGTGGTCGGCATATGGGAGCAGGGCCGGTTCCTGATGCCGATGCCGCTTACCCTGATCGGCGAGTCCACCGTGCTTGTGCTGGCCGGCACCGCGGCACAATTGGAGCGTTTCGACTTATCGGTCGGGTTTGCCGCCGAAGAAGGCCCTTCCAAGGGTCCGGTCGTGGTACTCGGCGGCGGCCGTGTCGGCCAATCGGTGGCCGACGCCCTGAAAGCCCGCCACATAGAGTACCGTGTCGTTGAAAAGAATGCCGTCATTGCCGCTCGCGACAACCGCTTCATCCAGGGCAGCGCCGGCGATCTGGATGTTCTGATAAAAGCGGGTATCAACGAAACACCCGCGATCATCATCACCACGCATGACGACAACCTGAACATCTATTTGACGATCTATTGCCGCCGCCTGAGGCCCGATGCGCAGATCATCAGCCGCGCCAGCCTGGATCGCAACATCAACACCCTGCACCGCGCCGGCGCTAATTTGGTGATGTCGTTCAGTTCGCTGGTGACCACAACCATCATGAACCTGCTCCAACCCCAACAGATGCTGATGCTTTCCGAAGGGCTCAACGTTTTCCGCATGGCCTTGAGTCCCAAGCTCGCAAACAAAACCCTGCTCGACATCCGGATTCGCGAAAACACCGGCTGCAGCGTTGTAGCCGTCAAAAGAAAAGGGGATCTGATCATCAACCCCAATCCTGATATCGTTCTCGAACGGGGCGACGAGCTGGTCCTGATCGGATCGGCCGAATCCGAAAAAAAATTCACCGAAAAATATCCCGTCTGAGACCAAGCGGATGTTCCGGAAATGACAGATTCACGCCGCCCAAGACAAGCCGCCTACGGCACTTTCAGGATAAAAATGGCGCGGACGAAAGAAACGACATGTTCCCGTTTGCCTACACAATCCGGGTTTGCCGGGATGACCAGCGAGCCTTGCAAGTCTCCGATATAAAGATTTTTTTTAATAACTTGCCAAAACCCATAGTGGGTTTAGCCCGGTATCTGAAATGCGTTTACTTTTAAGCAATTGATTATACAGTAAAAACATTGATTGTTCCCTTAATGCGACATGTCGCCGAAATACTACATCTCCGACACACCGGATGTCTCCCCGGCCAGTGTGCATTTCAATGCCTTTTGCGCCTCCTTGTGGGTTTCGTAGATGTGCGGGGAAACTTTTCTTTTTTGGAGGGCTTCGCCGAGTTTCATGCGCAGAAATGCGCTGGTGGTGAATCGGGTGACATTCTCATAATAATGGTCCATCAGGTATTTGACCAGCGCAGTGTATTCCTCTTCGAGGTCCGGACTGATGAAAAAATTGTCGTAATTCACAATGGTATTAACCTTTTTGCCAAGCGGCCGCAGCATATCCTCGATGGTCGTGCGGATCTGCTGGATATCCTGCCGATGGGCCACGGATAAGGCCTCAAAATTAACGAAGAATTGATTTGCTTCCGAATCGTAGCTCACACGGCTGGACAGCGGAACGACCACCATTTCCGTGCGCAGGTCCATGAGTTCAGGCTGAAAGATCCGTGCATCCATCGTACAGAGATGGTTCGGCAGGATCGGTTCAAAATCCATATGCGCCAGGATATCTTGCTGAAGGTCCACACCCGGTGCAATTTCGATCAGTTCAAGGCCTTTGTCAGTCAACCGGAAAACACAGCGTTCTGTGATATACAGCGCGGACTGTCCTTTGCTCATGGCATAGCGCCCACTATAGGTGCGGTGCTCCACCTGATCGACAAACTTGCGCACTTTGCCTTCCGCAAGAATGCGCAAATTGCCGTCCAAGATATCGATGGCCAGTCCGCCAGCCGTAAAGGTGCCCACGAAAACGACTTTTTTGGCATTCTGGCTGATGTTGATGAATCCGCCGGCACCGGCCAGCCGCGGGCCGAACTTGCTCACGTTGAGGTTGCCATCTTTATCGGCCTGGGCCAATCCGAGAAAGGCCACATCCAAGCCGCCGCCATCGTAGAAATCGAATTGTGCATTCTGGGAGATCAGACTGGTGATATTGGTGCCGGCCCCGAAATCGAGGCCTCCGGCGGGGATGCCCCCGATGATACCCGGCTCGGCGGTCATGGTCAGCAGGTCCATGATCCGTTCTTCATTGGCCACTTCGGCAATGCCTTCGGGCATGCCGATGCCCAGATTGACAATATCGTTGGCACGCAGCTCAAAAGCCGCCCGCCGCGCGATGATCTTACGTTCGCTCATCCCCATGGGCGGCAAAGACTGCAGCGGCACCCGTATTTCTGCGCTGAAGGCCGGATTGTAGCGTGTCCCGAAAGTCTGCCAATGCCGCTCGGGCTCGGATACCACAACGCAATCCACCAGGATGCCGGGGACAATCACATCCCGCGCCCGCAATGCGCCATGATCCGCGATACGTTCCACCTGCACGATGACGAACCCGCCTGAATTCTTAGCGGCTGAAGCCATCGCCAGGGCATCCAGTACCAGCGCCTCCTTTTCCATGGTGATATTGCCGTCCAGGTCGGCCGTGGTTCCCCGCAGGATCGCCACATTGATTGGAAATGCCTTGTATAACAACCATTCCCGACCTGCCAGAGAGACCCGCTCCACCAGTTCTTCGGAAGTCATCGCATTCAATTTGCCGCCGCCGAATGCTGGGTCCGCGAAAGTGCCGAGCCCCACATGGGTGATCGTTCCAGGCTTGCCGGCCGCAATATCCCGGTACAGGTGCGAAATCACTCCCTGTGGAAAGTTGTAGGCTTCGATATGATTGTCGACGGCCAATCGCTGCAGCTTTGGAACCAGCCCCCAGTGGCCGCCAATCACGCGTTTGACCATGCCATCGTGTCCCCAATGGTTCAAGCCGCGCTCCTTGCCATCCCCCTGCCCGGCCGCATACACCAAAGTAAGATTGCGCGGTGTGCCGCTTGCGAGAAACCGTTCTTCCAGGCACACGGCCAGGTGCTCGGGAAAGCCGGTGCCCACGAATCCGCTCGTTGCGACGGTATCACCATCGAGGATCAGCCCAACCGCTTCTTCACCCGAGGCAACTTTGCTTTTGCGGGCTGTTCGGCCGGTCATGTCTTTCAACAAGGGATGGGTCAATCCAGGTTGTTTCTTCTGTTTTTCTGCACTCATATAATCTCCTTAGAAATACAACGTTTCGATTGGACGCCAACCTCCACGTGAGGATTGTCTCGCGTGCACCCGTAGGGTGTAAAATTTTTGGCCCTATTCGTGCCTCGTAAAGCAAAAGAGTAACGCAAAACCAGTGCCATCGGCTGCCTGTTTTGCGGCATTGCAATTGCAAAGAGATGATCGAACCCGATCCCTACTGAAAAGAATAACGGAGGAAACTATGCTGCCCATTCAAGATGCGGTTGCCGTCATCACCGGCGAGGCTGGCGCTATCGGAAAGACCCTGGCCCAAAGCTGGCTCGAAAATGGCGGCAGAGCGCTGCTGGCCGATGTCGCGCCTGAACACCTCCAGCGGACGCGACAGGAACTCAACCGATATGGCGATCGGTTGGAAACGCTGGTCTGCAACGTGACCGATGAAAAAGAGTGCGCCCGCCTGGCCGATAGGGCAATCGCCCGGTTTGGCGCTATCCACCTGGTCGCCCCTTTCGCCGGAATCATCCGCGATGGCCTGAAGCTGTCCACCAGTCGCCAAAACGGCACATCCAAAATCAAAACAGGCCAGGAAATGCAACTGATCGGCGATATCACCCTGAACGCGGTTTTCCTTACGGTGAGACATTGCGTTCAGCGAATGGTCGACCATCGATGCAAGGGGTTGATCTGCGTGATCTCCGCGGCCGGTACCCTGGGTACCGCCGGGCAATTGAACCAGGCCGCCACCCAAGCCGCCCGGTCGGTCTTCCCCAAGAGGGTCACGGCAAAATTTCCCCTGCGCAGTTCGACGGACAGGATTCGATGTGTGGCTGTCGCCCCGGGATATGCGGGGACAGATATCGTCAAAGACAGCGATCGGGCAGACGTAAGTAAAATGCTTGGCAATGACGCCATCGGAGGTCGGATAGCACCCCAAAAGATCATCGAGCGCGTATTGGAACTGTATTGCAATGAGGCTTTGTCCGGGGAGATCTATTTCGTTCGACGGCGGTCAGAGGTTAGACGCGAGGAGTCGATCGGCGCGCTAGCGCGCCTTGCATTCAATTCCCGCTCGCCTGTCTGGGAACACAACTGGCAGAGGCTTGCACGCGCGTGCCATATGCATTCGGCGCGACAAGCCGCTGCCCGGCACTGATATACCCTTTCAATCAGGCTAACCGCATACCCGGACAACTGTCATTCGGGCAATGCTTGACGCTTCTTCAAAATCCCTATACTTTCAAACGATCCCGTCTGGGCATTCGAACACCAACGCGCGGATGACCGGCGTTCCTGAAAACGTTGGGGTGACAATGAATCGAACCCGCAGAGCAAAAGAGCGATCATGACCGAAAGCGCCCATGATGAAGGAACCCCCCGGCAGACAGCCGATCATACGCTTGCTCAGTTATTTCAGGATCCGGCGGCCATTGCCCTCTTTTTAAACCATTTCCCGAACGGCGTGATGATCACCGACCCTGAAGGCCGGGTGGTGTTCATGAACCAACCCTATGGACGATTTCTGGGACTCGATCCCGGGGCCCAGGTCGGGCGACAATCCACCCAGGTGATTGAAACCTCCCGCATGCATATCGTTGCCAAGACAGGCAAAGCGGAAATCAATGATACCATGGTAATACGCGGACAGAACATCGTCGTGCAGCGTATCCCCATCTTCAAGGACGGCCGGGTGCTGGCCGTTTTCGGGTTGGTCATGTTCGAATGCATCCAGGATGTCCATAAACTGGCCGACAAACTCAAATTTCTCGAAACCAAAGTCGAAATCTATGAGAAAGAGCTCCGATCCCTGCGAAAAACGCGCTACACGGTGGACAGCATCATCGGCGCAAGCAAAACACAGTCCCAACTCAAGAAACTTGTCTACCACGCAGCCGCCCACGATCTGACGGTTTTGATCACGGGAGAGTCCGGGTGCGGCAAAGAGCTTTATGCGCAGGCGATCCATCATGTCAGCACGCGTCGACTCAAGCCTTTCGTGAGAATCAATGCTTCCGCTATTCCCGCCGACCTTTTGGAATCGGAACTGTTCGGATATGAAAAAGGCGCCTTTACCGGGGCCCTTTCGAGCGGTAAACAGGGCAAGATCCACATGGCCCATCAAGGAACGCTGTTTCTCGATGAAATCGGCGACCTGCCGGAAAGCATGCAGCCCAAGCTGCTGCGGGTTCTGGAAGAAAAAGAATTCGAAATGGTGGGGGGCACCAAGACCATCAAGTCCGATTTCAGATTGATCGCGGCCACCAACCGCAACCTGGAAGCCATGGTCGCAGACAACCGCTTCCGCCCAGACCTTTACTATCGCCTGAATGTCTTCAATCTGCACATTCCGCCGCTGCGTGAACGAGCGGAAGATATACTGCCCCAAGCCTGCTACTTTCTGAAGGATTTGGCCGAGGAGTGGAACGCGCCGGTTCCGATGCTGGACCCGGAAACGATCACGATCTTGAAGGCCTACCCATGGCCGGGCAACAGCCGCGAACTGAAGCACACCCTGCAGAGAACCATGGCAACCCTGGAGGGACCGACAATCTTTCCCCACGACCTGCCGCATCAACTGTTCGCAAAAAAGCTTTCCTCCAATGTTTCAACCGCGGCCACCTTGAAGAAGTCCGTCAACGATGCCGAAATCAGAGCCATCCAGGCCGCCCTCAAGAGCTCCGGCAACAACAAGGCGCAAGCAGCCAAAATGCTCGGCATCCATCGCACGCTGCTTTACCGCAAAATGAAACAGCTCTGCATGGAAATTCATTCCGGGAGTGCTTGAGTTTTGTTAGATTTTCAGATCGCATTTCTTTCAGCGGCCAGGGCGGCCGCACTTTCGGTTTTCCTGGGTGCCGGTGGGGCAAAAACGGTTGGCTTGTCCTGCACGATCTGGTTGCGGCCGAGGGCCTTGGCTCTGTACAAGGCTTTATCGGCGCGCTCCACCAGGATTTTGGCAGACCTTTTATCTTCGGGGACGAGGGCCGCGACGCCGAAGCTCAGGCTGATCGAGGGGCCGACCGTGGAGGCTTGATGCGGTATGCGCAGCGCTTCGACCGCGGCTTTGATTTCAACGGCCACCCGGCTGACGCCGTCAATGTCGGTATTGGGGAGCACCACAGCGAACTCTTCGCCTCCATACCGTGCGACGAGATCCATGGGCCGCTTGAGCACCGTGCTGATTGCCTGAGCCACGGCGAACAGGGTCTCATCTCCCTTCACATGACCGTAGGTGTCGTTGTAACGTTTGAAAAAGTCGATATCGCACAAGATGACGCCCAGTCGCGTGCGGTCTCGCCGGGCACGTCGCCATTCGTCAGTCAAGCGCTCGTCGAAACGACGCCGGTTGGCAATTTGGGTCAGGTCGTCCAGGGCGGCCAGGCGCTGTAACTCCTCATTCGCCTTTTGCAGGGCCATCTCGACTTTCTTGTACTTGCTGATATCGATCAAGGTGCCAACCACTCGCAACACATTGCCATCGATATCCCTTTCCACGGTGCGCCCGCGTGTTTGGATCCAGTGCCATTGTCCTGCCTGCGAGAGCATCCGGATCTCGATGCCGAAAGACGCTTCATCGGATTTGAGCACCTTTTCAAAAATCATTTTCAAGGTGGACAGATCGTCTGGATGGGTCAGCGTCGTCCAGGTTTCCAGCGTGGACGGCAATTCACCATGGGTGTAGCCGAGCATGCTGAACCAGCGCGGACTAAAGTAAATCTCTCCTTTTTGTGGCAAGTAGTCCCACAACCCTTCTTCTGCGGAGTCCAGAGCCAGGTTCAAACGTTTTTCACTGTGATGTTTGGCGCGCTCGGCGCGCTTGCGCAGCAAGGTTTCCGTAAAGGCTTGGATCAGGGCCTCCAGATCGGTCCGGTCGACCAAGGCGTAGCCTGAAGGGTTGTTGGCCAGGGCGATGAACCCTGCCAGGCCCGTCCGTATGGGCATCGGAACCGCCAGAAGCGTCTTGAGCGTAGGACAGCCCTTGGGCAGAGCACCCCACAGGCGATGGCTATCATTGGGTTGGATGATCACTGGCGAGCCCTCCCGCACCAAATGCGCCCAGATCCCGCAGGGATCGAAAGTCATATCGGGAGGCAACGCGGCCTCAATCGATGCCCCCGCTTCATTCTGATGCAACGCAGCCAGCACGCGCCATTGCCCCTCCCGGCATTCAACCATGAACCCCAGGCTACTGCCTGTCAGGGACAGGCCGGCGAGCAAACAAGTCCGCGCCAGGGAGGGGTCGCTGCGATCGGAGACTATCTGATGCAGCACTTGGTTGATGGCATTCAGCAGTTTGGATTTGCGCGAAATCTGCTCTTCGACCCAATCGCGCTCCAACACCTCCAATTGCAGCCGTTTGTTGACGCTGATCAAATCGGCCGTGCGTTCCTGCACCAGGGCTTCCAGCTCGGATCGATAGTGGCCCAACTCGCTCTCAAGACGATGCAGCTTCGAAATATTTTTTGAAAGCATCAAAATCCGATATCCCAGCCCGGTAAGTTTATGCGCCAGGTGATCGATCCAGGCCAGCACTTTTTCGAAATCCGCGCGGCAGCCCCGCACGGACTGTTGGGCGGCGCCCAGCAGCGTGTCACTCGCAATACCGATATGATCGGCATAGGCCGCAATCCGCTCTGAATCAGACAGCTCCGCACAATACTGGCTGATCCACCAGTTGGCCAGATGGACATTGTTGACCACGATCGGGACCGCCGCTTTCACAATCCCCAGACTTTCGCATCGATGCACCTGGTGCCGCTGGTCACGCCTCATGCCTGCCGACAGGCAGCGCTGCCGATGCAGGCACTCTTGCGAACCGCGTATGCTTTGCTGAACCACCCGGCAGATGGGTATTTCATTGCTCGGCATGGTCAGGGGATTGCCAGCGGCATCACTGATCACCGACTTCACATGCCCCATTTCCGCCAAAGCATCCTGAAGCTGCTGCAGATCATCAATCGGGATCAAGTCCAGCAAGGACAGATGCTCTCTGGAAAAGTCTTCATCACTGATGTCAGGATCGAACAATGTCATCAATCATCCCCTGATTGCTGCCGAACCGTACGCGGACTCCGCTTTCACAGTCATAGGGTTGCCGGGCGCAACAAAAAACCGGTTTGCCGCCAGGCAACCCGGTCTCCATTACTTCCAGGCGGCCCGGCTATCCACAAACGTGTGGACCCGAAGCTTTCCGTCCTTCGGTTACCCGAAGTTTGGCTTTTTCGTGTAATTGTCCTTATTTTACGCAATGTTGATGCCATACTCACCGGGAAACACGCCTTTCACATAAACAAACGTTTTAATTATAAAAATATCTCTTTATTCAAAGGACACGCCAGCGACTGGGTCATGGATAGGTACTCAGCTACCTATAATATGAGAATAAAGTTTTACATAAAGAATAAATTTTCCGCACACCGCACCGCTATACGGAGACGGGTCCCTCCGGCTGCCGAAAGGCTGCCGAACCACGCCGCTTGACACGCTTGCGCCTCTTCTCTATATTTAGGTTTGCAATTGACGTCCGTATATTAATTTTTATTTTTTATTTCTAATAGTTGGGCGTTTCCTTCATATCGTCACCAGATATCACTGCCGTGCGAGTTCTATCGCCCAGACCTCTTACCGAAAAGGAATACCTTATGCGTGTTACCAGCTGGATAGCGATCATCGTGGCGTTTAGCCTGCTCCTGGGTTTTTCGGCAGTTCTGGCGGAAACGCGGCCGCCGATGCAGACCGTAAAGGAGCGCATTGACCAGATCATTACCGTTTTGAACGACCCGCAGTACCATGCACCTGCCAAAAAAGAGGCCCAAAGAGACAAAATTTGGGAAATCGCCAGCCCCATGTTCGATTTCATGGAGATCAGCCGCCGAACGGTCGGTTCAAACTGGGAAAAATTTACGGAAGAGGAGAAAGAGCGTTTTACCGCAATTTTCACCCGGTTCTTGGGAAATTCCTATATCGACAAAATGCAAGGGGAGTATCACAACGAACAAATCGTCTATGTCAAAGAACTGGTCCGGGAACCCCAGGCCCTGGTGCAGACCCGTTTGGTCCGCGAGGGTGCCGGAATGCCAATCGATTATCGTATGAAACTTGAGGACGGAGAGTGGAAAATCTACGATATTCTGGTCGAAAACGGCGTCAGCATCGTTCAGAATTATCGGGTCCAGTTCCAATCCATTTTACAAAAAGAGCCGCCGAGCCATTTGATCAAGAGATTGGAAGATAAACTCAAGGCCTGATTGGCATGTCCGTTTAACCCCAGCTGGCTGGCCTCATCCTGAGACGGTATTAATTATGAAAAACAGAGTCCTAAAGGCCTTGGCCATTGTCGGCGGATTGTGCGTCTCATTTGGATGCGCCTCGGGACGTCCTTCCGCGGAGCCGGGTGCCATCAATACGCCAGCACCGACCGCCCTGGCGCAACCTGTGCCGGACGCGCCCCAAAACGAATTGTCGGCCGAAGACGAGCTTCTGCTGGATGAGACGTTCGGATTGGAAAACGGCAATTCATTCTACACGGTGGCGGATCCCCTGGAGCCCGTCAACCGGGCAATGTTCGTTTTCAACGACAAACTCTATTTTTGGGTCATGAAGCCTGTCGCCGAGGGATATCGCTTCGTCACCCCCACCCCGGTCCGCAGCGGCGTAAGAAATTTTTTCCATAATCTCGGCGCCCCTGTCCGGATCGTGAACAATGTGCTGCAAGGGAAAGGCCGGGCAGCCGAAGCGGAGTGGACCCGCTTTCTTTACAATACGACTGTCGGCATTCTGGGTTTCGGCAACCCGGCGGCACGCTATCCCGAACTCAACGTAAGTCCGGAAGACCTGGGCCAAACCCTGGCGGTTTATGGTATCGGAGACGGATTCTTCCTGATGTGGCCGATCTTGGGCGCTTCAACGCTACGCGACACGGCAGGCATGGGAGGCGACCGCTTCCTGAACCCCATTGGGTATGTCGATCCGTTCGAGCTGTCGCTGGGTCTTAGCGGTTACGACAAAATCAACACGCTCTCATTTCGCATCGGCGATTATGAATCCCTCAAGGATGCAGCCCTGGATCCCTATGCATCCTTCCGAGATGCCTACATCCAATTGCGCCAATCTAAAATAAAACAATAACACATTGGTTATCCATTTCGTCCCAGTGACTATTGGCGAAAGTGTATGCGGCATTGGCACGTAGTGAGGTGATCCGGGCGTGTTGTCCGCGCCACAATCACCCATGAGATTTTCTGCGGGCGACCGCCGGTCGCCCCTACAAACGGTGTGCGTAGGGTGTTTTGGGCCGCACTGTTTGAGCGCCAGCGATTTTGCGGCCCGGCCCTACGCACACCTTTAGTCTCACTTGAGCGAAATGGCGTGTGGCGCGGACAACACGCCCGGATCACCGGCGTTTTGGAACTAAGAATCGCTTTTATTCGGGCAGCTTGACCGAGGGGAATCGGGCCGGGTCGGTGTGCGGGATAAATTTGGCCGCGGAAAACCGATTCATGAAATCCTGATTGACGTTCAGTTCCAGGTAGGTGATGCCGTTGCGAATGGCATCGATGTCGGTCACGGCCTCCCGCGTGAGCAGCGCTAGAGTGGCGCCGCCCAAAGACGTGTTGCCCATGGATTTGAAATGCGCCAGAGGCAGATCGGGCAGCATGCCGATAGTGATGGCCGAGCGTGGATCGATATAGGAACCGAACGTGCCGGCCACATAGAAGGCGGGCAGTTCGTCGAGCGGGATGCCCATACTGCAGGTCAAGGTTTCCAGGATGGTGTACATGGCTGCCTTGGAGCGGACCAGGCTGTCCATATCGGCTTGACTGATGCTCAGCGACCGGTTTTCAGCTGCCGATTCCGCGGGCACGATGGTCAGAGACGCCAGCCCGTCCTTGACCGTCAGCCGATCGCCGCAGGCAGTCGGGACGAACTTGCCGCGGATATCGATCATACCGGCCGTGAAGAGCTGGGCAGCCAGATCGATCACCCCGGAGCCGCAAATTCCTCTGGGCGGCAGATCGTCGATGGTATGGATATCGAAAGCGCGTGTGCGCGGGTCGATGCGCACGCGGTCGATCACGCCCGGCGCGGCGGTGGTGCCCATGCGCGTAACGCCGCCCTCCAATGCCGGTCCGGCGGCGCCGGCGCAGGCAATCAGCCATTCGCGATTGCCCAAAACCACCTCGGCATTGGTGCCCACATCGACCAGCAAGGCGGTCTCCGCGCGCCGGTGCAGTCCGGAATACAGGATGCCGGCAATCAGATCACCCCCAAAATAGCTGCCAACATTGGGAAAAAGCAGAACCTGGGCCTGGGGATGGCACTTCAGTCCAATTTGGGCGGCCGGGAACAGGTCGAAGCGGTTTGTGGCTGGAATGTAGGGCTCGCGGATCATCCAGTGCACCGGCAATCCGGCCAGCAAATGGCTCATGGCGGTGTTGCCGGCCACGCTCACCACATGCAGGTTCTCAGGGGTCAGGCCCTGTGTGCGACAGAGCGTCTGCGCATGACGATTGAGGGCGGTCACAATCATTTCTTGCAACTGCGCGAGCCCATCGGGCTGATCGGCATGGTGAATACGCGCCAGAACGTCGGGCCCAATGGCGGTCTGCGGGTTGTCGAAGGCGGTTTCAGCCAATACCCTGCGCCGCTCCAGATCCACCAGGCGCAACACCACCCGTGTGGTTCCCAGATCGACAGCCAGCCCTCCCAGAATCACTGCCACCGCGTCGGGTACCGCATGCACCAAAACCGCGCAGCCTTGATCCTTGAGGACAATGCAGCGCAGTGCGTGGTTTCCTTCGCGCAGCAGACCCGGCAGCTGTTTGCGCAGGTCCAGGTCGATATGAATCCGCTCGGCGGCAAACGCGCGCATCAGCGCCCGGGACAGCCGGTCGGCATCGGCCGAGTTGTCCTGCAACGATGGCGGCGGCATGGTCACGCGGACCACCCAGCCGGGAGTTTCGGGGTCTACTGTGAATTCTTCGGTCACCATGACAATGCATCCTTATCGGAACAACCAAGTAGATGCCGGCCGGCGCCCACCTCACCGCTGCGGTATCTGTGGCACCTGAACATAGGGGGCGTTTGCAATGTGAGAACCCTGATGGAAGCAATCGACTGGCTATCTGCCGATCAGACTTTCTACTTTCTACTTCGCTTGCCCTGCTTGACATGTCCTGGCCAAGGGTTAACGTATTACATCGTTCGTAGACAGTCATGCAATACTTTTGAATTTATCGGACGGCTCAAAGTTCCACAGGTTCTCATCAGCATCCCTTAGATCCGCGCCTTTGTGGCCGCCTTGCTCCTCTCTCGAACCGGCACGTTCAACTCCTATTGGAATGACCGAGTTGTCCAGTCGCCCGCCAATCAGCGGGCATCAAGGAGAGTACGTGCTTCATGGCCCTTTCAGAGGAACCCAAACCGCCCCAACGAACCCATCATCATCCCAATGCTTTGCCCCACGAGGATGAAAAGGGGATCCAAGCCAGTTGGATCGTGGACCGCATACCCTTTCTGTTTTTTTTGGCAGCCTTGATGTTCGTAGGGTTCGTGCTCGGAACAATGGTCACGATTGCCGAGGTCAGCCCATCAGGCTACTTTAAAAATGCCTACAAAGCCGGAACGGCACTTTATGAAAAGTTCACGACCTACCACGATCCATTGGCTACCGATCTGTGGACTCAGGCAAGAACGCCGCAAAGTGGCGTAACCGTGTACGATCCGCAAAGAGCGGCCGACGGACTGACCCTGTACGCCTCGGGTCATGCCTCCCACGTTTTTTTGATCGACATGCAAGGCCGTGTCGTTCATGAATGGGAGCGGCCCTACAGCACGGTGTGGGATAAAACCGCCGCCGTGCGCAATCCGGTCCCTGACGACCGCACCAGCATCCAGAAAACCCACCTTTTTCCAAATGGCGATCTGGTGGCCATCTACATTGGCGTCGGTGATACACCGTATGGGTATGGCATAGTTAAACTCGATCGCAACTCCGAGGTAATTTGGAAAAACCTGGACTATTTCCATCACGACTTTGCGGTCGGACCCGATGGCCGCATCTATGGTTTGACCCAGGATTTCCGAACCGAATTCCCTGAGGGCGTCGATCATCTGAGCCTGCCGGTACTGGATGATTTTGTGGCTATCCTATCGCCCGATGGACGTACCCTTAAAAAAATATCGTTGCTCGATGCGGTGAATAAATCGGCTTTCCGACGTTTGCTGTGGCTGGTGCCTTATTACAGCCTGGCCGATCCGCTTCATACCAACGGTATTGACATGCTCGATGAAGCAACGGCAGCGAAGCTCAAAGAAAAAATACCCGTCGCGGCACCAGGTCAGTTGCTGTTGTCGTTCCGCGAGTTGGGCGGCGGCGGCAGCATTGCCCTGTTGGATATCGCGTCGGAAAAAATTGTCTGGGCGACACGCGGGCCGTGGCACGCGCAACACGATCCCGACTTTCTGCCGAATGGCAACCTGCTCATGTTCGACAATCGCGGCCATTTTGGTCCCGGCGGCGATTCGCGTGTGATCGAGTACGAACCGGGCAGCGGCAAGATCGCATGGCACTATGCCGGCACTCCCGAACGTCCTTTCAATAGCTATATTCGCTCGGACCAGGAACGCTTGCCCAACGGCAACACCCTTATTACGGAGTCGGACGGCGGCCGCCTGCTTGAGGTGACTGCCGATGGCCAGATCGTGTGGGAGTTTGTCAATCCTGTCCGTGGCGGTGAGAAAGCGGGACTGATTGCTATTCTTACCTGGGCGACGCGCATTGACGCGCACGCTTTGGATGACGATTTCCGTGCGGGTATCGAAGAAACAAAAATTTCCAGGAGGTATTAAATGATGACCTATAAAACAGCCTATAAAACAGCTATTTTTTTCTTAGCGACCCTATTCGTGGCAGTGCATCCGGCCGCCGCCTACGTCGGACCAGGGGCCGGGTTGAGCCTGCTGGGCGCTTTATGGGGTCTGCTGCTCGCCGTGGCGGCGGCGCTGGGGTTTATCATTCTCTGGCCACTGCGCCGCATGCGCCAGCGCGCCAGGGCCCGGGTCAATGATCCAATGGATGACCTTTCGCAGAACAGGAAATAATCATGGGCCTGTTCGATCTTCCCTCTCCACTGTTTGCCTGGCTGGACCGTCTGGCTGGTATGGTTCTGCCGCCATGGTTGCGTCTCATCGTTTGGGGGCTCCTGGCGGCAGCGGTTTCCATGTTGTTGTACCGGCAGCTTTCTGACCAGGACGCCATCGGTCGCGGCAAACACCGCCTTAAGGCTGCCCAACAGCGCTTGAATACTTTCGATGGCGAACTGAACGACGCCTGGCCGCTGATGCGCGCTATGCTGCGGACTGCATTGCGTCAGGTCGTTCGGGTCGGCTGGCCGGGGATGGTGGCTTCTTTGCCGCTGCTGTTCCTGTTGAGCTGGCTCTCCACTTCCTACGGGTATGTCTATCCCCCGGCGGGACAGGCACCGGCGCTTCGAACCCAGCCTCAGCAGTATCAGGCCCACTGGATTGATGCGCCGGCCGATGCGCAGGCGCCGCCCCGCATTCTGGTGGTCGATGGTGCCGACCAACTCCTGGCCGACGTTGCTCTGAACGCCCCGGTGCCGGTGATTCACAAAAAACGCTGGTGGAATCTGCTGATGGGCAATCCGGCCGGCTATCTACCCGATTGGGCGGCCATCGACCGGATCGTCGCACCGTTGCCGCGGCAAGAGGTACTCTCTTTTGGCCCAGGGTGGCTGCGCAACTGGGAGATCATGTTTTTCATCTCGCTGTTGGCTGTGTCGCTCGGCATGAAGAAGGCCTTGAAGATCAAATAGCGCAATTCATCAAGTTGAATCAATCAGAGGAGTGATGATGCGATGGTGACCGACGGTCCGGCGGATGAACTGGCCCGGAGCTTTCAGGTGGATACCTGGGTGCACTTGCTTGGGGGGTTCGTAAGCCGCAATACAGGCTTCTGGAAATGGATAGGCAACCGTGAGACGGCCATGCTGGCCGACGCATTGCAGTCCATACAGATCCGTCAGCCTGTCTATGTCACCAGTTTGGCGCGTTCGGGCAGCACGCTGCTGCTGGAAATCCTGAACCGCCATCCAAATCTGAGCGCCCACTGCTACCGCGACTATCCCATGCTGTTCACGCCCTATTTGTGGAACCGCTATCTGGCGCGCACGCCGCAGAGCAACGCCCGCGCCGTGGAGCGCACCCACGGCGATGGCATTTTTATTACTCCCGAGAGTCCGGAAGCATTCGAAGAGATCCTGTGGATGGCCTTTTTTCCGGGCCTGCATGATCCGCTCATCCCGTCCGTACTCGACGCCCGGACTGCGCATCCGGATTTCGAGATATTCTACAAAGACCATATCCGCAAGCTGCTGTTGATCCGTGGCGGACAGCGCTATCTGGCCAAAGGCAATTACAATATTACCCGGCTCGCCTACCTGTTGAAGATTTTCGAGGATGCGCGTTTCGTGATCCCGGTCCGCGAGCCGATCTGGCATATTGCCTCCCTGATTCGGCAGCACCGCCGCTTTTGCGCGGGACAGCAAGCCCATCCACGCGCCCTGCCCCATCTGCAACGGGTCGGCCATTTCGAGTTCGGCCTGGACCGCCGCCCGATCAATACCGGCAATACGGAGCGGCTGGCCCACATCATCGAACTCTGGAACCATGGCGCCGAAGTCGAGGGCTGGGCCCATTACTGGGCGTATATTCACGACCATCTGGCCGACCGGCTGGCGGCCGATCAGCAGTTGCAGTCCGCGGTCATGCTGATACGTTACGAAAACTTCTGCCAGACCGCGCGCGAAAGCGTGGGCGCCCTTTTCGATCATTGCGGCCTGGCCGTCGACGAAACTCTGCTTGACGAACTGGCCGCCACCATCCGTCTGCCGGCATTGAAGCGCCCGGCAATGTTTTCCGACGACGACCTGGCCACCATCGAACGCCTCACCGCCGCAAGCGCCAATAGCCTGGGCCTTGGAAGCGCCGCATTGCCCCAGGCGGTTCATGCCATGAAATAACAGGCTATGGGGGAGTGTCCTGCACCCTCCGAGCAGCCGTGTCTCTGAATTGGATGCCACCGCAGGAAATCTTTCGCCAGGTCGAACGATCGTCCTTCGTGCGAAGATTGCGGGCGAACACAAGGGGTCTGGGTCGCCCTGTGACAAATATTCACAATAAAATAAGGATAACCACAGAGGCGATTCATATAAGAAAAATGGTGGGCAATGCCCACCCTGGATATAGGATGCTACCGCAGGGGAACCTTTCGCCCATAAAGTCGTGTCGACCCGCATCCTTCTGTGCGTAGAATGCGGGCGAACACACGGTTCGCCCCACCGCAATTAAAACGGGACACCGTGCATCGCCATCAGGGTATCCGCATTTGAAATTGTTCTCGCAGGGGATCCCACCTGTAGGGGCGACCGGCGGTCGCCCGGTGCGGGTGCAAAGCCGGCAGGGCAGGCAATCATGGGTGCGGGAGAAAAAAGGCCGCGCCAGCCTGTGCGATGACTCAAATTCAGTGGTTCGCGCGGGCGACCGCCGGTCGCCCCTACAACGGGCACCGTGACTATCACGGTGTCCATTCGCCCCGGAATTGACCGACATTACGCATCGGGCGAGCACAAGGTTCGCTCCCGAAGAAGAACGATGTTCCATTTCTGAAATGCGGCCCATACGCAAATGCGGTTACCCGTGCATCGCCATCTGCCCGCCTTGACAATTTCCTGACTTATAGGCTATTGCCCATGAGCTTCACGCTGAGGCCGCAGCCCGGCGGCCTGCAATCGCCTTCGCGCCTGAAAACGCTGGTAGCGCCTGCAAGCGGGTAGCATGTTGAGAAATAGATCCTCTGAAAGGGAGGTTCCACGTACCTGATGAAACACCGCACCATCGCTCTTTTCGCACTCGTTTTTTTCCTGATCGGCACTCACAGCGCAGCCCAGACTTCTGACATCTTCGAAAGCTGGAAAATTTCGCCCGAACAACTCACCATTCTGGACGACCTGCAGCGCGATACCTTCAACTTTTTCTGGGAAACGACCAACCCCCTCAACGGTCTTACTCCGGACCGCTACCCCGATACCAAATTTGCAAGCATCGCCGCTGTAGGGTTTGGCCTCAGCGCTTACCTGGTCGGCGTTGAAAAAGGGTACATCACCCGTGATCAGGCCGCCGAACGGACGCTGACCACCTTGCAGTTTTTGTGGGAAGCGCCGCAAAACGACGGCAAAACCGAAACGACCGGCTACAAGGGCTTTTTTTACCATTTTCTACACATGGACAGTGGCCACCGCCACCACCAGACCGAGTTGTCCACTATTGATACCGCCCTGTTGATCGCCGGCGTGCTATCATGCCAGAGCTATTTCGACGCGGACACCCCCACCGAAACCCAAATCCGGCAACTGGCCGACGATTTGTATCGTCGCATCGAGTGGCCGTGGGCCTATTCGAAAAAACACCAGCCATTGCTCAGCATGGGCTGGCGACCGGAAAAGGGGCATATCAAAGCATATTGGCGCGGCTACAACGAGGCCATGATTCTCTATATCCTGGCTTTGGGATCGCCGACGCACCCGATCGATGCGGCCTCATGGCAAAAATGGACCTCGACCTACACATGGGACACCTATTACGAGTATCCGCATATCAATTTCGGACCGCTTTTCGGCCATCAATACTCGCACGTCTGGATTGATTTCCGCGATATTCAGGACGATTTCATGCGCTCCAAGGGGATTGATTACTTTATCAATTCACAGAGGGCGACCCGTTCCTCGCGCGCCTATTGCGTCGCCAACCCCAAAAACTGGAAAGGCTACGACAGTAAGGTGTGGGGCCTGACCGCTTCCAATGGCCCCAGCCGTAAAACCTTCATGGATGGGGATCAGCTGTTGACGTTTCATCGCTATCTGGCTCGCGGCACGAGCGCCGACTACCTCCGTGATGATGGCACGATCGCCCCCACTGCCGCCGGCGGTTCAATCCCGTTCGCACCGGAAATCACCATTCCGACCCTGGAGCATTTCCGCAACCAGTTCGGCGACCGAATTTACGGTGAATACGGCTTCAAGGACGCGTTCAACCTGACCTACCCGAATGCGCCCGAGGGTTGGTTCGACGATCAGTACCTGGGCATCGACCAGGGACCCATCTTGCTAATGGCGGAAAATTATCGCAGTGAATTTATCTGGAATCTGATGAAAAAGAACCCGTACATCCTAAAGGGACTTGAACGCGCGGGTTTTTCAGGGGGTTGGCTGACGCAGGGATGATGTCACGGGTCGGCGTTGAGACGAACGCCGACCCTTTGTTCCAGCTGTGAGGTTTAATAGTCATCTTCGCGGCGTTCCGTTGCAGGAACGGTATCGAATTGGAAGCCGCCGGTCAGCCTGCGAACCGTGTCGATCGTGAGTGTGCCGGTAGGCTCCAGCCCCTGCGTCTTCTGATAGTCGCGAACGGCCGCTTGGGTCGAAGCATTCCACAGGCCATCACCGTTGCCCGGATCGTGCCCGGATTGACGCAGCGCATGCTGAACCCGGCTCACCGTGTCCGGTCCGGCGTACAAAGGCGCGCCTTGGCCCTGAAAAGGTTTGTGGGCCGGACCTTGCGCGTTCACCGGCCTCATCCTGGAACCGGTTTCCAGGCCTTCGCTGTGCCCGAAATAGCCCTGCGCTTCTTCGCGGCCTGACGTATTGACTGGCCGCTGTTTGGTTTGCCCTGCCTGAGCGACCGCTGACTGCCGAACCGGTTGGATGGCCGCAATCCCGGTTTGGCCCTGTCCGCTTAAAGCCGTAGTGACCCGGTCCAAGCCAAGTCGTTGGACGGTGACCAGATCGATGTAGCCTGTCGGGCGCCATCCCTGCGACGATTGGTACCCTTGAAGCGCTTCGCGCGTCGCGCGTCCCCAGAGGCCGTCCGCCGCCACTTCAAAGCCTTCTTCGCCCAGCCTGCGCTGCACGTCACGCAACTGTCCGGGGCTGATGTAAAGGGGTACCCCCTGGTGCGACGGAGATTCGTTCGGCGACGAAGGCTGCTCGGCGCTGCCGGTCAGTATCCGCGGCAATCCGAGCACCTGGATCGTCTCGATGGTCAG
The DNA here is from genome assembly GCA_000961655.1 of Desulfatitalea sp. BRH_c12. GTDB lineage: Bacteria > Desulfobacterota > Desulfobacteria > Desulfobacterales > Desulfosarcinaceae > Desulfatitalea. Next base: position 214,697 of record LADR01000024.1, on the reverse strand, counting down.
CGTACCGGTCGGTTCCAACCCTCGCGTGAGTTGAAATCTCTGCACCGCCTCAGCCGTAGCCCGGCCCCAAATGCCATCTGCCTTGCCGGCCGTAACCCCCTGTTCACTTAATTTTTGCTGGATCAAGCGCAAGGAAGCCGGGCTGATGTAAATTGGCGCATCGGCTTGCACGGCTTTCGGCGGGTGGCCTTGTGCGCCGGATTGAGCGGCTTGTCGACCCGACACGGCCCAAGCGGGCAGCACCACCGAGACCATCAACAGAAAGGACATGCCGATAACATAAGGGAGCTTTGCGTTCATCATAGCCGTTCCTTCCTTTTACGCTTGTATACACTTGTCGTGAGCATATCGCATGGGCCTCAATGACCATGGCATGGCTCACCCGATGACACGATATTCTCCATCGATTGGGGGCCATCCATGTACAACATTAGGATGAATGGCGGTCGTACAAAATGGGTAGTAGACCCTATTTGGGAGGATTCATTGGTAGGACCGGTGAACGGCGGGTGGTTTTAGAGCCGGCCTTCCTTGTACCCCGCCACGGCTTGGACGATACGGTCCATCATGGCGCCGGCGGGACCCAGCAAGGCCACACTGCTGATATCATCGGTCAAGGGGGTAGGCTCGGGATTGATCTCGATGATAAACGCGCCGTTGTGTTTGGCGATCACCGGCAAGTAAGCCGCAGGCTCAACGGTGGCCGAGGTGCCGACGACCAGCATCACCTCGCATGTGGCGGCAAGCATCTGCGCACGCTGCAGCAAAGCGACATTGATGGGTTCGCCGAACATTACTACGTCCGGACGCAAGAAGCCGCCGCAGGCACATGGCGGCGGCAGCACATCCAGGCGCACGGTTTGCCAGGACGCACGCTGCCCGCAGGACATGCAGCGCAAAGTGGTGTGGGTACCATGAAATTCGATCACATCGCGGCTGCCGGCCTTTTGATGAAGCCCGTCCACGTTCTGTGTGATCACGGTTTGCAATACGCCCAGGCGCTCCAGTCGCTGCAGACCCATGTGACCGGCATTGGGCTCAGCGGTTTTCAAAAGGTCGGCAATCCCCATAAAAAGCACGCGCCACACGTCAGCGGGATTGCGCTCCAGCGCCTCGATGTGCGCATACTTCATCGGATCTATTTTGGCCCACAACCCGCCCTTGCCGCGAAACGGTGGTATGCCGCTTTCAACGGAAATGCCCGCGCCGGTAAGCGCAATGGCTTTACGCGCTTTTGCGCAGGATAGCGCTGCTTGATCGATAAGAGAAGACAAAGAAGGCATTGTTTTTTATACTTCGAATTCCATACCCGCCCCAACCGCAAAGCATTCCAAACGGCGGCCGCGTTCAGTGATGATTTTGCGGCAGGCGTCGACCATGTGGTCGACCTCTTCGTCGGTGCGCTCCTGGTTGAGATGGAACAACCCCAGTCGCTTCACGTTCGCCTTGAAAGCCAATTCCAGCACGTCGACGTAGGAAGAATGGCCCCATTCAAAAAGCATTTGGTATTCTTGCGGGGTGTATTCGGCGTCGTGAATCAACAAATCAGCGCCTTCGCAGAAGTTGGTGTAGTCGGAAGAAGATAGTCCGCCAGGATGAATGAATCCCAGTTCATTGTCGGTCAGAAATACAAAGCTTTTCCCGTCTTCGATGAACTTGTATCCTTTACCCGTATTGGGATGACTGATTTGAATGGGAATCACGGTCACCGATCCGATCCGGAATTGTTCCGGACTGCTCTCCTGATAGACGATCCGGGCTTTCAGATCGGAATAGCGCACGGGGAAATTGGGTGGCGCCATGACTTTCGAGAACATGCTTTCCATGAACTTCTTGTGGAATGGTCCCCGATGCATGCGGATTTCGGAACGGTCCAGGAACAGGGGTTTGAAGAAGGGAAATCCCATCAAGTGGTCCCAGTGACCATGGGTCAAGAGGAAATTGTACTGATACCGCCCTTCCCTGATCAGCTGGTTTCCCAAACGGCGAATGCCCGTGCCGGCATCGACAATAATGATGTCATCGCTTTGGGTCCGAATCTCCAGGCAAGTGGTATCACCACCATATTTGATGTATTCCCTGCCCGACACAGGGATGGAACCCCGCGAACCCCAACAGCGTATGATCATAGTTGCCCCTCGTCCTTGGAACCACGCTATACCCTGCTGCGCCCGTAGAAAGTGAACCAGGTTCCGTCCCGCTCCCATTTATGGACGATGTCCACCGGCAATCGATGCAACTGGTATTCGATATCCCGTGCCTGGGTTCTGAGCAGCCCCGACAGTACGAATTGCTTCTGACGGATGAACCCCTGTGCGGAAACCAAGTGCCGCATCACCTCGAAATGGATATTGGATACCATAAGATCTGCGGCGATGTCCATGAAATTAGCGGCATTGCCTTGCACCACCAGCACGTGACCGGCCATGGCGTTCAGCGCCACATTGCGGCGGGTGGTCTCTACCGCCAGACGATTGAGGTCGAATGCCAGAACCCGCTGCGCCCCAAGGCGCACGGCCGCCAGAGCCAACAGGCCGGTGCCGGTGCCAAGGTCCAGCACATCGCGGACCGGCCCGGCATCAAAAGCATGATGCATGGCCGTCAGACAATCATGGGTCGTGGGATGGCTGCCGGTGCCAAAAACCACGCCGGGATCGAGCAGAATACCGTTTTCGTCCAACACGGCCGCGTCGGGATGCCAGGGCGGCACAACCTGCAGACGCCCTACCCCAAAGGGCGCGACAGCATGGCCCTGCCACTCTTCATAGGACATTTGATAATTGTCCTGCAGGCTCAAATGCGGCTGGCCCTGCAGCAATGCGCTGATTTGCGCATCAGCGGGCTGTTTGAAAAAAAGAAACGAATCCTCCGCCTCTTCCCAATTCCCGATATACGCTTCGCCGCCGGCAAAGGCCGGCCCGGCGATCCTGCCCTTCAGGTAGTATATGTACAGTTCCTTGTAAGGCGGCTGATAGTCGATAGTAGAAGTCATTATGGTTTCCGCGCGTCGCACTGCTACTCGTCGCTCTTGGGGAGCTGATCCAGGTACCACTTCATCGGATCCAGCAGCGTAAAGCCCATTGCCTGAAGCTTCTTTTTGACCCGGATGACATTGTTGGTCAACAGATAGGGGAATACCGCGCGCTTGTCCTTTTCCCAGTAACGCGCCACCAGCACGCTGCCGAATGAAATCCCCTCTTCGGTGATGGCATCGACGATCCTTTTGAGTTGCCCCACCTTGTCGTCGACCAGAACACACAACAGCGTCCCGGGCTGACCGATGCCCATGACATTGATGAACGCACGCAACAGATCGCGCACCGAGATGATGCCTTTTAATTTGCGATCCTGATCCACAACCGGGAAGGCGCCCACCCGGCTCTCCTGAATCATCAGCAAAGCATCCTGCAGGGTGTGCGTCGGAGAGATGGTGATCGGATCGGACGTCATCACGTCGGCCACTTTCATGCCGGCGAACCTTTCTTGTTCCTGCCGGGACGATTCCCCCTTGGCCGTCTGATACGGAAAAGCGCTGCGGATATCGCGATCGGTGATGATTCCCTCCAGCAGATTCTGCGCCGACACGACCGGCAAGTGCCGGATACCGTGCTGCTGCATCAGTGCCTGGGCCTCCACCAAGGGGGTCTGGCGGGACACGGTAATGACTTTGCGCGTCATGGATTGGCTGACGAACATCTTTTCTCCTCCTTTTGCCCACCACCGGGCAGTGGGACGGTTGCCCTTCGCAACTCGCGCGAAAGCGCCTTCGGCGAAGCCGTCTTATTCGCCATCAAGCAGAATTTTTACATGTCCGGCGCCCAGTTCGGGCAACCGCTCCAAAGCATACCCGCCTTCGAGTACGGACAGCAGCCGCCCGCTGGAACAGGTTTCGGCCAGTGCCATCATCGTGCGCATGATCCAGGCAAACCCTTCGGTGGTCACGCGCATATCGGCCATCTCGTCATCCTGGTGCGCATCGAAGCCGGTGGAAAGAATGATCACCTGCGGCATGAACGATCTGAAGGCCGGCAGCAGGTCTTTCTCGATCAAGCGGCGATACTCGTCATCGCCTTGTCCTGGCAGCACGGGAGAGTTTTTGGTAAAACCGTATCCTCTGCCCGACCCCATTTCGAACTCGCGGCCGGTGCCCGGATAGGCAAAAGAAGGATGCTGGTGAATGGAGTAGTAATAGACGGTCGGATCGTCTTCGAAGACATGCTGCGTGCCATTGCCGTGATGCACGTCGAAATCGATGATTCCCACCCGCTCCACGCCCCATTCTTTTTGAAAATAACGCGCAGCGATAGCCACATTGTTAAAATAGCAGAACCCCATGGCCTCGCCGCTTTCGGCATGGTGTCCCGGCGGTCGAACCGCGCAGAAGGCATTGTCGATGTCGCCGGCCATGATCCCGCGGGCGGCCTCCAGAACACCGCCAACCGCCAACTGGGCGGCTTCCCAGGTATCACGCGACATCTGATTGTCTTCGGAATCCAAGGTGCGCCGGCCGGCCAGACAAAGTTCCTCGAACCGGCGGACATACTCCTGGGTATGAATGTCCAGTACCCATTTCATATCTGTCAAGACAGCGGGCATGACGGACACATGCGACATCAACCCCGCGTCCCGGATGCCCTGGTAAATCGCGCTGAGGCGCTCCGATCGCTCGGGATGATAGGGTCCGGTATCATGCAAGAGAAAGCGCTGGTCAAAAAGGAAACCTGTTTTTTTCATGACTGCTCCCTTGCTGTATCGGCCGGTTTGGATCTGCTGAACAGCTCACCGGCCATGCGGATATTCGGATCGGTCATTCTGGTTCGTCAAGCAACGCCTTTCGAGGATCGTCGGAGGTCGGCACGATCTATGAACCTGAATGTGCTGTTTAGACCAATATCTTGTCGAAAATGGCATAGGCCGCTTGGACCGCCGGATTGCCGGCATCGATCTCGATGGTCGGCCGGCCGTCAAGATCAAAGGCATAGACGGTCTGATCGTCGGGGATCACCCCGGCCAGCGGCAAGCCATCCTTACCGAGCAGATCGAGCACCTCTTCAGAGGGGTCGGATTTGGCACGGTTGATCACCAGATAGCTGTTTTTGACACCGATATTCAATTCGCGCGACAGTTTTTCGATGCGCAACCCGGCCTGCAACCCGCGCCGGGAGGTATCCGTGACGATGAGCAGCACGTCCACATTATTGGTGGTCAAACGGCTGATATGCTCCATGCCAGCTTCGTTGTCCATCACCACATAGGCATAGTTGTCCACCAGGCGCTCCAGGCAATTGGTCAAAAGGTTATTGGCCGCGCAATAACAGCCGGAACCTTCGGGCTGCCCCATGACAATCAGGTCGAAGCCTTCTTGCTCAGCAACGGCCTCTTCTATCCGCATCTCCATGAAGATATCCTTGGTCATGCCGGCCGGCACCTGGCCTTTTTTCATCTCTTCACGCGCATGACCCAGCGTGCAGTTGACCTCCAGACCCAGCACTTCATTGAGGTTGGCGTTAGAGTCCGCATCAACCGCCAGGACGGGCGTTTTGCCCTTTGAAATAAGATACTTGATCAACAGACCGGCCACGGTGGTCTTGCCTGTTCCGCCTTTGCCGGCCAACGCAATTGTAAAAGCCATAATATTGAGTCCTCTCTGTTCCTTGATCGATTCAGTGTTCAGGAGAAGATACACGAGGTCATCGTGGATGCGTGCATATCAGCCCCAATTGAAAAACGGGTGCCCACGCCGGCAATCGGGCCAATGGTCAGCGCCACCCGCACACCTTGCTTGGTAGAACCCGAAAGTTATTACACCCTAAAGTTAGGTAAGTTGGGCTTCCCAGTCAAGCGCCATTTTAGAACGGCGCGATGACGGATCAATTTTGCACTTTTAAGTTGACCCTATTAATGGTAGCTAAAAGAAACCTGCCGACAACACTATCGCTTCCAAAGGAGGATCGCGCATGTTCGATTTAGTCAAAAAAAGCATTCTTGCCAGCATTGGTCTCGCGCTCAAGACCAAGGACGAAATGGAAGACCTGGTCAAAGAACTGCAAAAAAAAGGCGAGATGTCTGAATCCGAAGGTCGTAAGTTCATGGACGATGTTCAGAGACGCTACGACGAAGCCCAGGAAAAACTGGAAAAGCGTGTCGAAAAGAGCGTGAAAGAGTTCCTCAAAAAAACCAACATCGTGACCACCGACGAACTCAAAGAGCTGAAAAAAGAGATTCGCGAGCTCAAGAGTGTTATCAACACCATGACCCTCAAAAGTGACTAGATTTTACCCGATCGAGACGTTTTCACCTTTGTTCGGTTAGCGGCGCGGCCTGCCGTTCTCCGGCTGTCCTGCACCCCCATGCCGCATGGCCTGAACGGATCACGGCCCTCTCCTTGCGCACAACAGCCATTTTCCAAGCCGGAGTATCATGATCAGTATTCGCAAAATTGGCGTCCTCGGGCGCACTTACCGCCATCTGAACCGGTACCGCCAGATTCTGGGGGTTCTCTTCAAGTACGGTTTCGGCGATCTGATCGAAACGTTGCGGATCGAGCAGTACATCGAAATCGGGCTGCAGATGATTTCGCGCAAACGCCGCGACCGGCTTGAAAAACTCACGCGCGCCGAACGCATCCGCATGGCCCTGGAAGAGTTGGGCCCCACTTACATCAAGCTGGGCCAGGTGCTATCCACGCGCCCCGACCTTGTGACGGTGGATTTCATCAATGAATTTTCAAAGCTGCAGGACAAAGTGCCGGCCTTCGGCTTCGATGCGTTCACGAAAACCATTGCGTCCGAAATGGGCCGGCCCCACGAGCTGATTTTTGAGACCCTCGACCCTCAGCCGCTGGCCTCGGCCTCGATCGGACAGGTGCACCGTGCCCGCCTGCACAATGGGGATGAAGTGGTGGTCAAGATCGAGCGGCCCGGGATACAGAGAATCGTCGAGGTCGATCTGGAAATCATGCTTCATCTGGCCACCTTGATCGAGCGGCACATCGAAGAACTCTCCTTCCACCGGCCGGTCAAGATCGTCGAAGAATTTGCCCGTACCATCGAAAAAGAGATGGACTACACCATCGAGGCCGCCAGCATGGAGCGTGTGGCCGGGCAGCTTTTGGACGATCCAACTATTTATGTGCCCAAAGTGTACCGCGAGCATTCCAGCCGGCGGATGCTGACCATCGAATTCGTTGATGGGATAAAGGCATCCGACGTCGCGAAAATCGACCAGGCCGGACTGGACCGCCGGTTGATTACCGAGCGCGGCGCCGACATATTGTTCAAGCAGATTTTCACGTTCGGCTTCTTCCATGCCGATCCCCATCCAGGCAACATATTCGTATTGCCCGATAACATCATCTGTTTGATCGATTTCGGCATGATGGGCGCGGTCAATCGCGCCACGCGCGAGATTTTTGTCACACTGATGGAAAGCGTCATTCAACACGACGAGCCGCGCACGGCCGAAGTGCTGCTGAAGCTGGCCCAATGGGATGAAGAGCCCGACATCACCCAGTTGGAGAAAGACGTGGCCGACTTTATCGGGCGCCACCTGTACAAACCGCTCGGGGACATCGAACTGGGCAAACTGATGCAGCATCTGCTGGAAGTGGCCACTAAGAACCGCATGCGCATCGCACCGGATATCTTCCTGATGCTCAAAGCCCTTTCTCAGGTCGAAGGCATCGGCCGGCAGCTCCACCCCGAGTTCGACATGATCGCGGCAGCCGTCCCCTTTATCCGCCAAGTAAAAAAAGCCCGCCTGGCACCCGGACGCCTGATGGACGATGTGACCCGTCTGATCGAGCAGTCCTACACGTTTATAAACGATTTCCCCAAAGATCTGCTAGAGATCAGCCATGCCTTGCGTTACAAGAAGATGTCGCTGACGCTGGTGCTCAAGGATATGGAAAAAATGCTGATCACGCATGACCAGATCAGCAATCGCATTGCCTTTGCCATCATCATTGCGGCCCTGATCATCGGCTCGGCCATGATCGTCATCTCCAACATGCCACCCCTGTTCTATGGCATTTCCGTGATCGGTCTCGCCGGATTCCTGACTGCGGGGTTCCTGGGAATATGGCTGCTGGTGGCGATCATTAAGAAGGGCAGGCTCTAACGACCACGCGAGACAGAGACCTTGTCCAGATCATTCCGGCACATGCACGATGCTGTTTACGCTGCCGAAACTATTCAGGCACCGCCGCTCGTTGGCAGGATCTTCGGTCCAGCGCCCATCCACCAGAAATTTGTATTCATACACCCCACTTGGCAATATGACCGATTTGCGCCACAATCCATTGCCATTTTTATTCATCCGGTGTTTTTTGAAAGACCAATCATTAAAAGTGCCCGCCAGGCAGACCTCATGAGCTTCCGGTGCTTCGAACACAAACTCGATTCTACGTCGCTTGACCGTTTCCTTTTTGGGGGCAACGGTCTTCTTGGCCGCTATCTTCTTGGGAGCCATTTTCTCCTCCATGTTAGATTGGATCGCCACAGGTATCGCTTAATTATAAGCAATACCCGTACCACTTGCAGCAAAACGTTCTTCTTCAGGATACAGACATACAACAGCCCACAGGCTCTGTAAATACACGCACACCCTGAGAAACTGTCCGGATTATTTACACCCTGGCAGAAAATGAACCCATGCTGGGACGCTCGCCCTCACCCAAAGACAGCCAAAACGGGGCGAATAGGTCTGCGCAAAACGCCAGCCATGCCATTTTCTGTAACGTTGCTGGCGCACGATAAACGTGTGGGTGTGCCGCAGTCCACTCGGACGCGCACACGCACAGACCGATGAAAGGTCATAGGCAAGATAAAACTCTTGTCCGGACGAAAAGGTTTCGCCCGGACGAAGGTGACTAAACGATGGTATATCCCGGTCCTTCGCCACCTTCCGGACAGGTCCAGAGGATATTGCCGAAAGGGTCCTTGATGTCGCAGGTTTTGCAGTGAAAACAGTTGGAAGGATTCAATTTGATGTGCGCCTTGCCGTTTTTAGGATCCACTTCGAGCTCGTAGACGTTGCCGGGGCAAAAGCGGGTGCAGGGGCTGCCGTATTTCGGATAGCAGCGCTCGCTGCATACCGCCGGGTCGGGAATGATCAGATGAGAGGGCTGGTCCTCACGGTGCATGGTCTTGGACAGGTAGACGCCGGTTAACTTATCCACATACAGTTCGCCATCATAGCTGATTTTTGGCGCTGTTTGCGCCGCAGCGGGTTTCAACGGCATGAGGGTGTCGGCATCGGCCGGCATGGGCAGCGGGTCCTTCAAACCACGTCCGCCGGTAACCATTTGGGCCCCCAGGTGAATGAACTTGGCCAGCCCTTTTTTGGCCAGCGCCTGAGTGAAGTTGCGCCCTTCCCACAGCTCGGTTCTCACCCAGCTATCGTTCAATGCCCGCGGATAGCCGTCCAGGCCCACGGCTGTGAAATTCTCTTTGGCCAAGGCATCCACGATGGCCTCAGCGGCCAGCATACCCGACTTCATGCCGACATGAATGCCTTTGATCGCCGGCCCGTTATGAATCTCGGCATCGCCGCCCACGAAAACCGCCCCATTCACGGCCAGGCGCGGCATGCAGTAATAACCGCCGGTGGCCACCGTGCGCGCGCCCTGCTCGATGACCTTGCCACCCATGATGATGTCCGCCACAAAGGGATGGCGCTTGAATCGCATGAACATCTCGTAGGGGTCGGTCATGGGGTCTTCATAAGACAAGGCCGTCAGAAAGCCGATACCGATGCGGTCCTCGGCCATCTCGTAGATGAAGCCGCCGCCGGGTGTATCGAGCCCCAACGGGTAGCCCATCAAATGGATATCGTTGGCCGGTTTTCCTTGAAAATAGGAACGTCCCGCGGGTAGTTGGATCACTTCCTTGATTCCGGTTTCATACACCGCCGGCAGACGGCCCTGGTACAGACCTAAACGGCCGGCGATGGCTTTGACCAGATTGCCGCGCGCGCCTTCGGCAAAAACCGTCACCTTGGCCAGCAGATCGATGCCGGGTTCGAAATTCGACTTGGGTGCGCCATCCTTGCCCAACCCTTTATCGCCGGTGCGCACGCCGATGACCGTGCGGCCGTCCTCCCCATAGAGTACCTCGTTGCCGGCAAAACCGGGGAAAAGGTTGATGCCCATTTCTTCGGCAATCTGGCCCATCCAACGTGTAAAACGCGAAAGGCTGATGATGTAGCACCCCTCGTTGTGCATGGCGGGTGGCGTCATCGGCAGAGCCCACGCCTTGACGGCGGTGAGATAGTAAAAGGCGTCGCCGCGCACCACCGTTTCCACCGGACACTGCTTGTCCATGTGATCGGGCAAAAGTTCCGCGAGGGCATCGGTTTTCATCACCGCGCCGCTGACCGCGTGCGCGCCGATCTCGGCGCCCTTTTCGATCAGGGCCACTTCAATGTCCCGGCCACTTTTGCGGGCCAGTTGCATCAGACGGATGGCACAGGCCAAGCCGGCCGGTCCGCCCCCCACGATCAGCACATCAAACTCTATCGATTCACGTTCAGTGGTCATAAGCATCAATCCTTTGGGATAGTTATCCGTATGTATGGGCACAGTGAAGTGCGGCTCAGCGATAGCATGAATCGCGCGGGATGTAAATATTGGGGAACCGAGCCTTCAGGTAACCGCATTTGTGCTTGCCCTTGTTGCACGGCCGGCCACCAGTTCTTATATAGTGACGAATTTCAGATGGCCGTACTGTTCAAAACAGTGATCCTCGTCAGTGTCCTTTTCCCGAAGTTTCGAGTTCAAAAAATCAGGCTTGCCCTTCTGGTTCTGAATTGTGTCATCGCAATGGTTACTTTCAATCAATTGATGCGTTTGCCGATCCTGGAATGTAGAAGTTATTCACAGGCCGAATCGTGCAATATATAACTATAGAAAATAGGAAAGATAACATGAAACTAATTGAGTTGGCACTTCAGGGGGGCGGCTCACACGGCGCTTTCACATGGGGGGTATTGGATTACCTCCTTTTGGACGATCGAATCCGAATTGAAGGGATCTGTGGCACCAGTGCCGGGGCAATGAACGCTGTCGTATTGGCCGACGGTCTGGATCGCGGCGGAAAAGAAGGCGCCCGCGAGGCATTAAACCACTTTTGGGCCTCGATCAGCAAGGCTGCCATGTTTTCGCCCTTCCAGCGGTCAACCCTGGATCGAATGCTCGGGCGCTGGACACTAGATACCTCGCCGGGATTCATTTTCTTTGATATCTTGTCACGCTTGGTTTCCCCATACGAGTTGAATCCTTTGAATATAAACCCGCTCCGCGTGCAACTTGCCTCTCTGATCGATTTCGAGCATGTGCGCAATGCCGAAGGAATCAAGCTGTTCGTTGCCGCAACAAACGTGCGTACAGGCAAGCAAAAGATATTTCGCCGCGAAGAGATGACAGTAGACATGGTAATAGCATCAGCATGCCTACCCTTTCTGTTTCATGCTGTGCAAATCGATGGGGAGGCATACTGGGATGGTGGTTACATGGGAAACCCGGCCCTGTTTCCGCTGGTTACCGAATGCGGCGGGCGCGATATTATGATTGTACAGATAAATCCGATTGTTCGTAATGAAATTCCACAAAAGGCCTCTGATATTCTCAACCGTATCAATGAAATATCTTTTAATGCCTCGTTGATAAAGGAAGTTCGCACGATTGCCATGATGACAAAATTGCTCGAATCGCAAGACATGAAAGAAAATGGAATCAAGAATACATTTTTTCACCGTATCAATGCGGATGAAGAACTTATTGACCTTAGTGTATCAAGCAAACTCAATGCCGAATGGGCATTCCTGCAGCATTTGCACGATGTGGGATACCGCGCCGCAGAATCATGGATGAACGAAAACTTTAAGAACTTAGGACAACGCTCCACCCTTGATATCGACGCTGTATATTGACACGCGTAATGAGTTACGCCGACTCTGGACTGATCCGGATAATGAATTTGCGTTGGACTTTTGGGTTTTCTTGACATATTCAGGCCCCTTTCCTTATCTTTCGTTGCATCGTTGATTCGTTACAAGCAATTTATAACGAGAGTTCAACGGCTTAGCGAATAAAGAATCAACGACTTAACGATTTTTCGAATCAACGGGAATGGAAATGACCCAGAAAAGACGTGCATTGGGGCTTTGTTCCGGCGGCTTGGACAGCATGCTCGCGGCACTCGTGTTGCGCGATCAGGGGGTTCATGTCGAATGGATCGTTTTTGAAACCCCTTTTTTCTCGGCCCAGAAGGCACGCCAGGCATCCGAACAGACGGGTATCGCGCTACATGTCATGGATATTACAGATGATTACCTGGAGATGCTCAAAAATCCACCGGCCGGTTTCGGCAAGAACATGAACCCGTGCATGGATTGCCACGCGCTGATGTTCAACAAAGCCGGCCAGTTCATGCAAGCCAGGGGCTTCGATTTCCTGTTCAGCGGTGAAGTGCTGGGCCAGCGCCCGATGTCGCAGACGGCCTCTTCGCTGCGCTACGTGGCCAAACGCTCGGGCTTCGACAATCTCATCCTCAGGCCGCTGAGCGCCCGGAGACTGCCCGAAACGGCCATGGAACAGCAGGGCCTGGTCGATCGGGCCTTCCTGCTCGATCTGAGCGGTCGATCGCGCAAACCCCAGATGGCGATGGCCGAGCGCTTCGGAATTCTTTCATACCCTACGCCGGCGGGCGGCTGCCTGCTGACGGATCCAGGCTACTCGCGCCGGTTGAAGGATTTGATCGCGCATGGCGTGACGCTCACACCCAACGCCCTGCACCTGCTGCAACACGGCCGTCACATGCGCTTGGGCGCAACGACCAAGATCATTGTCGGCCGCACGCAACAGGACAACGAACGCTTGACCGAGTTGTGCAGCCCTGAAAACGACACGATCTTCAAAGTCAAAAACCGACCCGGCCCGACCGTGGTGATGCCTGGCGGCGGCCCGGAAAACATGCGCTTCCTGGCCGCGTCCATCTGTGCCGGATACAGCAAAGCGCCCGAGACATCGCCTACGGCCGTGATGGTCATCACAGGCGGCAAAACGGAGGCCTTATCGGTTCTGCCGGTCACCCCCAATGAAGCCAAACGGTTCCTGATCACCTGATATTTCTCCAGGCAGCGGCCGGTGTTTGACCATTGAAGAAGCGGGTACAAGAGGTGTCACTATGCCTGAACTTCCTGACCTTGAAGTTTATCGAAAGAACCTGACAAAAAAGGTGGTGGGAAAAAAGGTCGATGCGGTCCTTGTATACAACCCGCGCAAGTTGACCCTTTCCGGCGAGGCGGACATCGACGTCCTGGCATCCGACACCATTGCGGCGATCGAAAGAAACGGCAAGGAGCTGTTTTTTCGATTCGGCAAAGGGCATCACATCGGCGTTCACCTGATGCTGAACGGCTTTTTTTCCATTGGGACGGATATCGCGCAGGTCCCGTATAAACTTTTTGCTTTGGAAATGCATCCATTCTATCTGGTCATTTCGGATCCCAAGGGCCTGGCGAACGTCAGCTTGGACAAACCTTTGCCAAGTGTCCCTGACGCGCTGTCCGATCAGTTTTCACTGGATTACCTGAAAGCCGTATTGCGCAAGAAGCGTTCAAAGAACATCAAAGCGATTCTGATCGACCAGGCGATTGTTCGAGGGATTGGAAATGCGTATGCCGATGAGATCTTGTGGGCCGCAAAAATTTCACCCGAATCGCAGGCTGGTAAAATTCCCGAGCAGGCCGTTGCCCATCTTTTTCAAACGATCGAAAGCGTGCTGAAACGTTCGATCTCTGAAATTATAGCAATTGCGCCGGACGCCATCAGCGGCGAAGTCAGGGATTTCATGCGCGTGCATCATAAAAACAAAAAGACGTGTCCCAACGGTCTGCCCATCCAACACAAGAAGATCGCTTCCAAGACCACCTACTTCACCGCTGAACAAGTCGTTTATGGCTGAAGAGGACTCAGCCAGGCATTCCGGCAAAATCGCAGGCAGGCAAGCGTCCCTTCCATGTCAACCACCCCCGAATTGGAAATGGCGTTGCAGCAAGGCTCGCGTGACGGCATTGACGGACAACGTGGACAGTTCGTTGGCACCCACCCAGCGCGCGGCCATCGCGTCATCGCCTGGACGCGGTTCACCGCTGAGGTAATCGGCGGCCAGATCTACGATGACATAATGGAAACGAACGCGGTTTTCATCATCCCGATCGACCACGTCGAAAGTAAACACAGGCTCACGCGCGGCAATGACGATACCTGTTTCTTCCATTATTTCCCGCTCGGCAGCCTGCTGCAAAGTTTCGCCCAAACGGACATTGCCGCCCGGAATGGCCCATTGCCCCTGTGCGGGCGGGCGCCCTCTTTGGACCAGCAACACTTTATCCTTTTTGAATACCACGGCCCCCACAGCCGTGCGCGGGTGATCGGGATAGGCCGACTTTGGCATATTGCTTGAGAGCATCGATCGAATCTCTTCCTCTGCTCCGGCCGGTGGCGTATGGGCCACGCCAGACAGCTGTTGATGGGAACGCTTTCTGAATTGTGTTATCTGGTTAGGCACTTCGCTCAAGTGACTATGGGCGAAGTGTTAAGTGTAAAGTTTAAAGTGTAAAGGGAGGCATTCTGTCGATTGATATGCTCACTTCCCCATGTTGCACGCTTTGACGTACATGCTTTTGTTAAAGGTTCTAAAAATTACAATGTAACCTTCTTAGACACCCTGTATCTGTGTGTCTTACTTGCGCGAACTGCATAACCATATTGTGTTATTTGGTTATGCAGTTCGCTCCAGTGATTATGGGCGAAGTGTTAAGTGTAAAGTTTAAAGTGTAAAGGGAGGCATTCTGTCGATTTGACATGCTCACCTTCCGCTTTTACGTGCATGCTTTTGTTAAAGGTTCTAAAAATCACAGCGTAACCTTCTTATGATACCCCATACCTGTGATCACTGGAGCGAAGTGCATAACCAGATTGTGTTAAAAAGGCCAGAACTGGCGATCGTTCCAGACCTGCTCGCGGATATCACGTTCCAGTCCGACCAGAAAGGTCAAGTGGCCATGCTCCCAGTTGGCCAGCCAACGGAAAAGCTCCTTTTCGTTAGGGTCTGTCGAAAGGCGCGCCCGATCGGCATACAGCGTGATAGTCTGTTCCTCCATGAGCATCGCCGCTGAAATGGCCGCAGCTTCAAAGCTGGCCGCGGTAATCTGCGCTTTGAGCAGATCGGTCAACACGAAATCCGCCAGAGGCTTTTCGACATTCGCGCGGCTATCGAAATCCGCCAGACGTTGATTCTGGTGGTAATTCCTGAATTGATCTTCAAGGACCAACATGTGACGGTGCTCTTCATCGGCCATGGTCTCAAAAAATTCACGCACAATCGTATTCTGCGTGCCTGCCGCAACCTGCTTGTAAAAAGCGCGGCCACGGCGCTCGAGCAGAATCGCCTCTTTCAATCCATCGACTATTTGCACGGACATTATGGTTTCTCCCTAACCCGGCTGCGCCGGCCTGTTGCATGGTAACTTGGTAGGGGCGCGCGGCGCCTGCGCTTGCGCTGGTAAGGACCTTACGCCGCTTTGATCCGCCCTGGCATCTTGGCATAATTTATACACGAATGAGAATCCGTGGCTACGGCCGCGCCCTAGACAAAAACGGGCCGCAATGATTTGGCCGCTTGCACGTAAAGCGGCGCGGTCTGGCGTACACGCGCGATAAACGCCTCTACCTGGCGCAGATCCTTGCGTCCGGGCGCGGATTCCAATCCGGAGCTGGCATCCACGGCATCAGGCAACGCAGCGGCCACCGCGGCGGTCACATTGTCCACACGCAGGCCGCCGGCCAGAACCGTGGGATATTGTCTACATAACGAGGCGGCCGCGGCCCAATCCCAGGCCAATGCATTACCGCCCGGCAGGGGCCCTCGCCCGCATTCCAGCAGGAATGCCGCCGCCGAATAGTTCACGGCATCTTTCAATCGCGGCGCTTTGGCAGCGAACAGCCCCTTGATCACGAACACACCGAAATCCTTTTGCACCTGATCGATCAACGCCTGCGATTCAGCACCATGCAGTTGGACGCCCTGCAACCGGCATTGCAAAATGGCTTCGGACAACGCTTCGCGAGTTGGATCGACGAATACCCCCACTGCACGAACAGTGGCGGGCAGGTTCGCTGTGATGGCAGCCGCTTGCGCCAATTGCAGATGCCGCGGGCTCGGAGGATAGAAAACCAAACCGATGGCATCGGCACCCATAACTGCACAGGCCGCGGCCTCCTCCGGCACGGTCAGGCCGCAGATTTTAATTTGGGGCCACGCCCCTTTTTCTATCGGAATCATCATACCATCTTGTGTCACTCGGCTGGAACCCGTTCAGCGGCAACTGTAAAGGGTTGTGTATAAAGTGTAAAGTGTAAAGTGCACGCAGCACGGAGGCGCACGCGGCGCGAAGGCTGTGGTGACCAGGGTGGACCGCGACCGGTAATGTGGGCTGCACGGACGGTTGGCCTGCCCGCATGGATCGAAACGAATCGACCCAAAAGCAGGAGAAATCCAGGCCCCATGCGCAGCCGGCTAACGGGCCGGGCATTCCACAAGCGCGATCAGCGATTTCAGAAAAGCCACCCGGTCGGGGGCCCGCACCAGGCTTTCACCAATCAGGAAGTTAAAGATGCCACCGGCCAGATTGCGCTCGATATCCGCGCGGCGGTTGATGCCGCTGGCCGCTACCGCCACTTCTCCGGGGTGCAACAGATTTTTCAACCCCATCGCGGTTTGCAAATCGGTGTCGAAGGTGGCCAGATTGCGATTGTTGATGCCGATCAGGCGACTGCCGGCCATATGCGCGGCGGCGTAATCGTCCGCACTGTGGATTTCGACCAGGGCCCCCATGCCCAGTTGATGCGTCTGATCGAGCAGTTCCGTAAGCTGCGCAGGCGCCAGAATACGCGCGATCAACAGTACGGCGTCGGCACCTGTGGCGCGCGCCTCGTACAACTGGTAGGATGCGATAATGAACTCTTTGCGCAGCACCGGCAACGCCACCGCGGCGCGCACTTTGCGCAGATCATCGAGACAGCCCTTGAAATAGGGCGTATCGGTCAGCACCGAAATAGCCGCCGCGCCGCCGGCTTCATAGTCACGGGCGCACTGCGCCGCGTCCAGATCCTTGCAGATGTCCCCCTTGGAAGGCGATGCGCGTTTTACTTCGGCAATGACGTTCACACCGCCCGGTCCGGGCCGCATCAGCCTTTCTTCAAACCCACGTCCAACCCATGGCATATCGGCGATCCGATCCCGCAACTCGGCCTCCGGCAGTGTACGGGAGGCACACGCCACCGCTTCCTTTTTATCCGCCACAATTCTATCCAGGATATTCATCGATCTCCCCTTCTCCGCTAAAACACGGAATCAGGACCAAAGAGCCAACGGATCCACGCGCCGAGGGGCTGACGGGCCTATCCATTCTCCTGCGTATAGGCTGCCAGCCCCTCCAACTTTTCCAATGCCTTGCCCTGATCGATGGCGGCCGCGGCCAGTTCGATGCCGTGCTTCAAGGTCTCCGCCTTGCCGGCCGCAAGCAATGCGGCGCCGGTGTTGATCAGCACGACATCCCGACGGGCGCCCATTTCTCCAGCCAGCACCGCGCGCGTAATGGCGGCGTTTTGTACCGGGTCTCCGCCGGCCATCTCTTCGGGTTGTGCCAGGCGTCCAAAGTACTGCTCGGGATGGA
Source organism: Desulfatitalea sp. BRH_c12 (assembly GCA_000961655.1). Lineage (GTDB taxonomy): Bacteria > Desulfobacterota > Desulfobacteria > Desulfobacterales > Desulfosarcinaceae > Desulfatitalea. The sequence continues at coordinate 196,958 of LADR01000024.1, read as the reverse complement.
TGTCATACGTTCGGATGACGCCGTTTTTCAGTTCACTGACCCGCGTGGGCGCGCATACGCTGATTTCGTCCAGACCGTCATGCCCGTGCACGACCATGGCCGATTGGGTGCCCAGCAGCTTGAGCGCCTGGGCGAACATTTCTGTCAATTGGGGCGCAAAAACGCCCAGCAGTTGGCAGTTGGCCGAAGCCGGGTTGGTCAAAGGCCCCAGCATGTTAAAAATTGAACGCACACCAAGCTCCTGGCGCGGCTTGGCGGCGAACTTCATGGCGCTGTGGTACAGCGGCGCGAAAAGAAATCCAATGCCGAGTGTCTGCACGGCTTCTTCGACAATTTCGGGATCGGTATCCAGTTTCACGCCCAGCACTTCCAAAACATCGGCACTGCCGCACTTGCTCGAAACCGCGCGATTGCCGTGTTTGGCGACTGTCACGCCGCAGCCGGCGACCACAAAAGCAGTGGTCGTGGAGATATTGAAACTCTGCGCCCCATCGCCGCCCGTGCCGCAAGTATCGACCACCGGCGAGCCCACCGCCTGAATGCGTCTGGCATTGCGCCGCATGGCCTGCGCTGCGCCGGCCAACTCTTCGAAAGTTTCCCCCTTGGTGGCCAGTGCCGCCATCATGGCGCCGATCTGTGCTTCGGTGGCGTGACCGGTCAGCACGTGATTCATCATCTCGGACATCTGCTCAGCGGACAAGTTCTGACGCAAAATGATACGCTTCAGGTAGTCTTTGAACATGGGAATTCCTCTTGAGTGTTTTGGGTTTTGTGTCTCTTCCTTCAAGACGTTCGCGTAAGGCCATAAACCTCTGTGGTTTGGTTCTTCGGAGAGTTTCAGGCTTTACCCCACTATTTTTACCCAATTGCGCAACAAGCGCTTCCCGATCGTGGTCATGATCGATTCGGGATGAAACTGAATGCCTTCAGTGGTGTGGCTGGTGTGGCGGATGCCCATGATTTCGCCGTCTTCCGATTCAGCCGTAATCTTCAGGCAGTCGGGAAGACTAGCGCGCTCCACGGCCAGGGAATGATAACGCATGGCCTGGAAGGGCTTGTTGACACCTCTGAACAGACCTTCACCATCGCAGGTGATGGAAGATGTTTTACCGTGCATCAGGCGCTGTGCGCCGATGATCTTCCCGCCGAAAGCCTTCGCAATGCTCTGATGCCCCAGACAAACGCCCAGGACCGGTATGCGCCCGGAAAAGTGCCGGATGGCCGCCAGCGAAACACCTGCATCGTCAGGTCCTCCCGGACCGGGGGAGATCACAAGCGCGGTTGGCGCAAGTGTCTCGATGCCGGTTACATCCACAACGTCATTGCGCACGACCTGCACCGACGCACCGATCTCTTCCAGATATTGCACCAGATTGTAGGTAAACGAATCGTAATTATCGATCATCAGGATCATTGTCGGCTCTCCTTATCAAGCCCGATCTGGGCCAAAGCCAAAGCTTTTTGAACGGACATGGCCTTGTTGACCGTCTCCTCGCGTTCACGCTCCGGGTCGGAATCGGCCACGATGCCAGCCCCGGCGCGCACAGTCATCACTCCATCCTGCACGCAGGCCGTGCGGATGGTGATGGCCATATCCATATTCCCGCTGAAGGAGATATAGCCGACCGCACCGCCGTAGGTGCCTCGCGGGGACTGCTCCATTTCGTCGATGATCTCCATGGCGCGCACCTTGGGTGCACCGCTCAGGGTGCCGGCCGGAAAAGCGGCGCGCAGCAAATCCCAGACGTCACACGCAGGTTTCAATTCACTGATAATGTTTGAGACCAGATGCATCACATGCGAGTAACGCTCGACCACCATCAGGTCGGTGACCTGTACGGTGCCGGTGCGCGCCACACGGCCAAGATCGTTGCGTCCCAGGTCGACCAGCATCAGATGCTCGGCGCGCTCCTTTTCATCTTGCAGCAACTCGTCGGCCAGCGCCCGATCGGCTTGTTCGGTGGCCCCGCGCGGCCGCGTACCGGCGATGGGGCGCAAAGTGGCGACGCGATTTTCCAGGCGCACCATGGTTTCGGGAGAAGAACCCGCCAGCACCATGTCCCCCAGGTGCATGAAATACAGGTAGGGCGACGGGTTGATAAAGCGCTGGGCACGGTAGAGCGCCAGCACGTCATGCGGTGCGGGACAGGTAAACGGTTGCGAAATCACGGATTGGATGATGTCGCCCTTGCCGATATAGGCTTTGACGGTTTCAACTTGGCGGCGGAAAGAGTCTTCGTCCAGCACCGGCTGCAGCGACAGGGGAAAGGGCGCCAGGTTCACCGGCGGAGTAGCCAGCGGCATGCTGATGACGCGAAGCAATTGGTTGAGGCGGTTAGCGGCTGCGGCATAGACATGCCCGGCCGCTTCGGGGCGGTCGATAAAGCCAAGCGCCAGACACATGAGGGTGTTGCGGATGTTGTCGAAAACCAGCAGCTCCTCCGGCAGCATGAAGTGGGCCAAAGGTTTTTCATCTGGCAGCCGGTTCGGAACGCGCGTCTCGAAAAATGAGACCATTTCATAGGTCAGATACCCGACCAAACCGCCCCAGAAACGCGGCAATTCGGGCAGGGCGGCCGGATTGAAACGCCCCAGGAACGTTTTAAGCGCCTGCAGCGGATCGCCGTGATGGACGATTTTTTCCGTTCCGGTTTTGGTGGTCACCTGCACGGTATCGCGAAACACACGGACATCGGCGTGGGCCGAAGTGCCGATAAAGCTGTAGCGGCCCCACTTTTCGCCGCCCTCGACGCTTTCCAGCAAAAAAATCGACCCTTGTGGACGATAAAGTTTGGCCAGCAGCGATACGGGTGTTTCCATGTCGGCCAGGATCTCGACCCCCACGGGGATGACGTTGTGCGTGCGCGCCAACTCTTGAAACTGCGCTTGATCCGGGAACTTGCGTAACAGCATACCTTCTCCTTTTCATGCTATTGGCGCTGACTGTCAGGCTCACGACCGTTGCGCAAAAAAAAAAGGACCGTGAGCGGTTCGGCCCACGGTCCTGAATTGCCACTTGGTTTGATCAGACGATCGGCAAGGCCCCGCAGGCACGAATACACCACAGGCGCCACCACCAATTGGTGTTCATCAGGCGATCTTGGTTCTGTCCGGCTGTCATCATAAGGGAGGCTCTCTCAGGTTATTGTGCGCTACATAAAGAGGAAAACGGGTGGGTGTCAAGCATTATTTGCGGCAACAGCGTACCCGCATGCGCGTACGACGCCGGCACGGTGCAACGATCTTAAGGCAACCTTCTGGACATTGCATTCGGCATTGAATATGTTTGCAGCATAAATTCACCCCTGATTGCTCCGGCGGCATGCCCCATGCTGCCAGAAAGGCATAGCCTATGAATGCTCCCAGAACATCGGACTGGCGCAAACGCGTCGTTGCGCCGGAGGTCGTCCTGAGCCGCATTGAACCGGGTATGAACATATTTATCGGCACAGGCACGGCCGAACCGCGCACGCTGGTCAAACACTTGATGGCCTCCAAGGCGTACAACCTGCAGGACCTGACCCTGATCCAGCTGGTCAGTTTCGGGGACGCGATCTCCCTGGAAGCGCTGCAGTCCCATAAATTCCGTCTGCGAACCTTTTTTTCGGGCTGGGTGGCCTCCGATGCCATCAACGCCGGCCACGTGGATCTGATCCCATCGCGTTTTTCGACCATTCCCGATTTGATCCGTTCCGGCCAGATACCCATCGACGTGGCGTTCATTCAGATCACGCCCCCCAACGAAGAGGGCTACTGCAGCTTGGGCGTAGGTCTGGACGTGGCCCGGCCGGCGATGGAAAAGGCGCAGCTGATCGTAGGCGAAATCAATGATCAGGTGCCGTTCACCTACGGCGACACCTTTGTGCCGGTCACCGATTTCGATTTACTGGTGAAGTCGACCGATCCACCCATCTATTTTGCCCGTTGGCCGCTGGAAGATGTCTTCGACCAGGTGGCAGCGGTCGTGGCTTCGGTCATCGAGGACGGCAGTTGCCTCTCTTACAGCATCGGCCCCCTTTTCGAGGCCCTGCCCAAGCACCTCATCCATAAACGCGACCTGGGTATCCACACGCCTTTTTTTACCGACGCCCTGATGGAACTGGTCCAAAGCGGCGCGGTCAGCAACCGCAAGAAGGCCCTGTTCCGCGGCCGGTCGCTGACCGGCTTTGCCCTGGGCAGCCCAAAGCTGATGCGCTGGCTCGATCACAACCCGCTGGTGGAATTCCAGAGTGTCGACCGGGTCTTCAACGCCATGGACATCGGGCGCAATCCCAATTTTGTGGTGATCATTCCCGCGCGCCGGGTCGATCTTTCCGGACGCGCGGCCATGAGCATCGGCAAAGGCAACGTGACGACCGGCCCTGGGCAACTGGCCGATTTTTTTAATGGGACCCAGATCAGCCAGGGCGGTTACTCCATCCTCGCACTGCCCAGCCGCAACCGCAAAGGAGAGCCCAATGTGCGCTTGTCGGTTGAAGATATGCCCAACTTGCTCAATCAACCGGAATCGATGGATATCGTGGCCACCGAATACGGCACGGCGCACCTGCGCGGCCGGACGCTGCGCGAAAGAGCCCAGGCCCTGATTGAAATCGCCCACCCCGAGGACCGCCCGGGCCTGGTCAAAGCAGCCAAGGAGGCCCGCATTCTCTTCCAGGACCAGCTCTTTCTGGCTGAAAGCGCCCGTTTTTATCCTCAGGAGGTGGCCACCCAGCATACGTTCAAAAACGGTGTCCGGGTGCGTTTCAGAGCCATCAAGCCGTCCGACGAGGACCAGATGCGGCGCCTCTTCTATCGTTTTTCGGATGAAGCCATCTACTACCGCTATTTCGCCCCCATCAAGACCATGCCGCATACCGAAATGCAGGAGTATGTAAACGTCGATTACCGCAACGTGCTCTCGATTGTAGGCTTGACGGGCGAAACCGGGCAAGAGCTGATCATCGCGGAGGGCCGCTACGTCAAGCACGAGCGGCGGCCTTACGCGGATGTGGCCTTTGTCGTCGATGAAGCCTATCAGGGCCTGGGCATCGCCACCTTTCTCTACCGCATGCTCGTTCAACACGCCATTCAGCGTGGGCTGATGGGATTTACGGCCGACGTGCTGTCATCCAACCGATCCATGCTCAAGGTGTTCGAGAAAGGCGATTATCCGGTGGAAACCAAACTTCAAGATGGCGCATATGCCTTGACCATCCGCTTCGAGCAGTAGATTAAACCGTCGGCATTTCTGCCATTTGGATGTGCACGCACGAAGCATACATCAGATTGACCTCCGCTGTTTAAGCGTCACTTCGGGATGAACGCGTAGGAGGTGATCCGGGTAGGGGTCTACGCGACGTCAGCCATGAGATTTAGTGAGGCTTAAGGTGTGCGCTGGACATGGCGGCCGGGACGGGCTTTCCGATCAACCGCAGCAGCCCGTCCAAAATCGTCAGGGGATGCGGCGGACAGCCCGGGATATAAAGATCGACCGGCAGCAGCGTGCCGGCGCCGTTGTGGGTCTCGGGGTGGTCGATGTAGGGCCCGCCACTGACAGCGCAAGCGCCGCAGGCGATCACGATGCGCGGCGTCGGTATGGCCGCATAGGTCTTCTCCAATGCCAGGCGCATGTTTTCGGTGACCGGCCCGGTGATCAGCAGGCCGTCGGCGTGCCTGGGCGAAGCCACGAACTGGATGCCGAAGCGTCCCATGTCCCAGGCGGGAGTGCCCAGTACATTGACATCCGCCTCGCAGGCATTGCATCCGCCGGCCGAAACCTGGCGCAGCTTGAGCGAGCGGCCGAAGTATTTGCGGGCCGTGGCCGAAAGGGCCTCGGCACGTTCCGGCGAGGTGGCGCGCACCAGCAGGTCCGACCGCTGCGCCGCAGCCAACTGGTAATTGCGACTGAACACGATGGCCGCCTGTGGGCAAGTCGCCACACAAGCGCGACAAAAAAGACAACGGCCGATGTCCAGTTCGACACCCTCACCCGCCCGGCGCAGCGCTCCCACCGGACAACCATCGAGACAGGCACTACAATTCTCCTGGCACTTAGCGCGAATCAACGGCCGGCCGGCAAAACGATCGGGCAGTTCTGGGGCCGGACCGGCCGGATAGGCCATTGTACGATGCTCCTGCTGCAAACGCGCTTTCAGAATACTGAGCATAGTTCCTCAATTTGCAATGAATGGAAAGCAGAAAGAAGAAAGTTTTCTTTTTTTACAAATCATGTCCGCAATAAGACAAATTGAAACTTTTATTGCACAGGGGAAAATCGGAAATCTGCTGACCCCGCAAGGCTTGCGCCAGGCCGAACCAGTTGTGGAACGATGGATCGACCACTTTGTAAAAAGCAAATCGCCCCTGCCGATCGGTAGCCGCCACATGGCATATCTCTCCGCGCCAGCCTTCGGCCAGAACCACAACCAGGCTGCAGGGCTGTAAGGCGGGACACGCTTTCAGAATTTCGCTTTCCAACCCGGAAGCCGAAAGCTGCCGGCGAATGAAAGCCAGCGACTGCTCCAGTTCCAGCCAGCGCACATAGGCCCGCGCGAAGCAGTCGCCACTGGGATAGGTGACCACCGGCACGGTGTCGAAACGATACGCGCCATAAGGCAGCCGGTTGCGCACATCATAGCCCAAACCGCAGGCCCGACCGGCCGGCCCGACCAGGCCGATCCGGCGCCCCAGATCTGCCGTGAGTGCACCAATGCCTTCAAATCGGGCCATCACTGAAGGCGCATTGAACATCAGGGGGACAGCGCTTTGCAGATCCTTTTCCACCTCATCCAGCCCCTGCAGCAGCTTGGCGCGGCGCGCATCGTCCAAGCCGAAACGAACGCCACCGGGTGTGAGCAGATCTCTGCCGAAACGATTCCCGCACAGCAGCGCGGTCAGGTTGAGGACATCGCCGCGGATGCGACCGCAGTAGTTGAGCGTCGGCAAAAAACCCACATCGCCGGCCATGGCACCCAGATCGCCGATATGGTTGGCCATGCGTTCCAATTCGGCAGCCACCGCCCGGATGGTTTCGGCTGCACGTGAGATCTGGATACCGCCCAAGCTCTCCAGCACCGCACAGTAAGCGCCTGTATGACCGATGGTGCTATCGCCGGCCAGCGTCTGCATGTAATGCAGGCTGCGCCGGTCCGGCCCGCCGATCAGGGCCCGCTCGACGCCGCGGTGCTGATACCCCAGAGAAATTTCCAGGTGGTGGACCGTCTCACCATGGCATTGAAAACGAAAATGGCCGGGTTCGATCACGCCGGCATGCACCGGCCCAACGGCGACCTCATGAACCTCCTCGCCTTTCATGCTGAAAAAATCGGCCAGCCCCGCAAGGGGAGCGGCCACGCCGTGTGCTTGCGGTTGAAACCGCAGCGGCTTGAGCCAGCGGTGGGCCGTGGGACGCACGCCGCACTGCTCGAAAATTTCGCGCTCAAACCAATTGGCTGCCCAGCAATCCGGGGTCAAGGCCGGGTAGGCGTTGTCCACATCAGCGGCCAACACGGCCAGTTCCTCGCGCTCGGGATCGCACAGCACGGTGTGCATGCGGAACCGATCACCCTGCGGAACAGCGAACAGGGCCGAAATAGACCCGCCGCCACTGACATGATCGATGGTCATCCTACGCAGGCGTGTGACGGGCATCACCGGAACATCCGTGCGGTCGAGCACCTGGCCGTTGAAGATATATGCCACGGGGTGATCGGTCACAGCGCCCCTCCCCACAAAGCCGCCACGCGCTGCACCATCTCTTCCAGCGGTCCGGGGATCCAGAGCCCCAGCAAAAGCACGCCGGCGGTCAGCAACCCGGGCGCCGCTACGGAGAGAAAGGTGTCGCGTTTCTGTTCCGTCTCTTTGGGCATGCGCGGGGCGCTGCCGTAGACCATCTGCAAGGCGGCCCACATCATGGCCCCGAAAGCGATTCCCAACGCCGCCAGGTAGCCGGCGGCAACTGCCCAGCGCTCTGTGTCAACAGCCCCTTTGAGAATCATCAATTCGCTCGTAAAAAGTCCGAAGGGCGGTGATCCGACAACCGCCAGAATGCCTGCGAGCCACAGAAAACCTGAAAACGGCAGGGTATGGCGCAGCCCCCAAGTGGACAGGATATCCTTGGTCCGGTAGGCCGCCAGAATGTTGCCGGCTACCAGGAAAAGACCTGCCTTGGCCAGCGAATGGTTGACAGCATGCAGCATGGCACCCGTAGCAGCCACGCCGCCCAGGCCGACCCCCACCGCCAGCACGCCCATGTGCTCCACACTGGAATAGGCCAGCAGCCGCTTGTAGTCTGACTGCGCAATCAACAGCATCGCCGCCCAGAGCATCGAGAGCAGACCGAACAGCAGCAGCATGCTGCGCCCGAAACCACCCATGCCGGCTGCCGCCAGAACGGACTGCATGCGCAACACGGCCAAAAAGGCACAATTGAGCAACGCCCCTGAAAGCAGGGCAGAAACCAGAGATGGCGCCTCGCTGTGGGCGTCCGGCAGCCAGGTGTGCATGGGTGCAAGGCCCATTTTGGTGCCGTAGCCGACCAGCATCAGCAAAAAGGCCGCCTTGAGCCAAGTGGGCGAAAGAACACTGGCATGGTCCAGCAGCACGGGTATCAGCAGTGTAATTTCCTTGCCCGCACCCGCGGCAGTGGTAGACACCGCCAGAAAGAAATTGCCCAACATGGCCAAAGAGATGCCCACCGAGCAGATCAGCAAGTACTTCCAGGCCGCACTCAGGCTGCGGTGGTGGCGGTGGTAGTATATCAACGGTGCACTGGTCAGGGTGGTGGCTTCGACCGCCACCCACAGTAGACCCAGATGCTGGGCCAGGGCCACGGCCGACATGGTGGCCAGGAAGAGCAGCAGACATCCGATAAAAATCCCCTCGGGCCGGTTGCCAAAATCGAACCCTTCCAGATAGTCGCGAATGGGTTTCTTGGTGTCGGTGCTCAGGTATCCGATGGCATACAGGGCCGCGGCCAGAAAAAGCGTGCTGCTGATGGTCAAAAACAACAGGGCCGCGTCATCTATGGCCAGCCAGCCGTCGGCGGCGCTAAGCGCGGCCGGCACCTGCCATGATGCCAGCACCAGCGCAAAATGAAGCGCCGCCGTGGCCACCAGCAAGACGCGCCGCCAACGAACGGCCAACGGCAAAAATGCCAGAATGCCGCCAGTGGCCGGAACCAGGATCAATGCCCAGATCATCGTTTCAAACCTTGGGTCGATAACCGGTCTGTGTCGATGTGATCGAACTCGCGGTTGATCTGATAAATGGTGATGCCCATGACAAATACGGCCGCAAAAACATCCAGCAGCACACCGGTTTGGACCAGCCAGGGCTCGTGTACCGCAAAAGCGACCCCGAACAGGTAAATGCCATTTTCGAGGACGAGGAACCCCAGCACCTGAGTGATGGCTTTGCGCCGGGCGACGATCAGGAAAAGACCGGTGAGCATGGTGAACAATGTGGCAGGAATCAGCAGTTGGCCGGCCCCGCCCTGCGGCAGTTGCAACTGTCGGCCGGCCAGATAACAGAGCACCAGCAATCCGGTACCCGTCAAGATGGAAAGGGTATAGCCCATGAGGGGCTCGAGTTCGCGCACCACGCCGGTTTCGCGCAGGGCACGCCGCACCAAAGCCGGCAGCACGACGGCCTTGACCAGCGTGGCCGCCGCCACCATGGCAATCACCCAGGGAGCCGGCAGGCGCGGACCCAGCAACGGTAAAAGGCCGATCACGACAGCCTGCAGCGCCACCGTCTGAACGCAGGCGCCCAGTCGACTGGTGCCCAACAGCCTGAAATTCAGCAGAATCAGCACAATCACCAATATTTCCCGCACAGCCTGCATATTTACCTCATCGCCACCATGACAGCCAGAAACGAAAGGATGCCGGCCGTGACCAGCAGTTGCGGCACGCGCACCAACCGCAGACGTGCCATGACCGATTCGATGACCCCGATCAGCAGCGCCAGAACCATTATTGCACCCAGGCCGGCGACCAGATTCAGCATGGGCTGCGCCGTAGGGAGCGGCAGCGCCAGCGACACCAGAATAGCGCCCATAACCCATAGCTTCAGGGCCGAGGCATATTCGATCATGGCCAGATCGACCCCGCCGTGATCCAGGATCATGACCTCGTGAATCATGGTCAATTCCAGATGCGTGTTGGGGTCGTCGAACGGCAAGCGGGCATTTTCAGCCAACAAAACCACCAGCAGGGCGGCTGCTACCAGCAGCAGGATTGCATCCGAGGGCCAAGCCATGCCGCCCGACCAAGCCTGGCGCGCCAGCACACTCAGCGAAAAAGCTTCCACGCGGGCCGCTACGGCCAGCAGACCGACCAGCAGGGCCACTTCAGCCAAGGCCGAAAACTGCACCTCGCGGCTGGCACCCATGCCCTCAAAAGCCGATCCGGTATCGAGGGCCGCCAGCACGGTGACAAAACGCATCAGCCCCAACGCGTACACCACCAGCAGCAGATCGCCGGGAAAAGCCAGCAGGGCCGGGGTCGTTCCAAGCGGCGTCAACACGAGCGCCAGAAGAACGGCGGCCAAGGCGATGCAAGGCCCGGCCCGGAAGACCCACGAGGTGGTCCGGCTATAAACGGCGCCTTTGCGCAGCAACTTGAAAAGATCGTAATAGAGCTGCAGCAACGACGGTCCTCGGCGTCCCCCGAAAAAGGCCTTGACCCGGTTGATCACACCCGCCAGCAAAGGGGCGAAGGCCAGGGCGAACAGGATATGCAAAAGCGCGTAGCGCATGAAGATCACCGAATCCGGCTTCGCCGGAGAGTTAGGTGTTAAGTGTTGGTATTCTGTCGATTGGTGACGCCATGACGTTTCTCCAGGAAATTTGGTTGCGTGTGGCTATTCAACAGCGGTCTATCCCAAATGCCAAATCAGCAGCAGCAGCAAGGTGGCCACGATATAGAGAATGCACTGGTGCGTGCGCCCCTGCTGCAGGTCGCGAAATGCGGCCGCCAGGCGGACCAGTACCCGCAACGCCGGTGCGAAAAGGCTCTGCACGAAAACATCGGGCGTATCGGTGTGCAGACGGGCGCCGGTCGGAAATAAACCATGCGGGGCATGCAGATAGTGCCGGGTACGCAGGAGCGCGGCGAACATGACCCCGATGGGCTGGACGAAAGAGGAGGCGCTGTATTGCATGCGCGCGGTCGGCGCCACATAGCCGCAGCCCCATGTTTCATCCTGTCGCACCTCCCTGCGGCGAAGCAAAGCGGTGCGCAGGCCATACAGCCCTGCCGCGCAGGCGATCAATGCCAGAGCCGCATAGCCGATCCGCCCCAGCATGTCGAAAAGCGTTTGCAGCGCATCGGTTGTCATGTCTGGCGGCAGCAGCTGGGATGCGGCCGGCGCCACCCACCGCACCATCCAGAGACCGCCCAGGCCTGTCATGACGCACAGCACTGCCAGCAAAACCATGACACCGTTCATACTCAAGGACGCTTCGTGGGCCTGAACGGCGGCGGCACTGCGCGGGGCCCCCAAAAAAACGATTCCGAAAGCCTTGGCGAAACAGGCTGCCGCCAAACCGCCGATCAGGGCAAGCCCCGCCACCGCGACCAGGCCGCTCCAGGGGTGTGTGCCGGCGCTCACGGCCTTGAATGCCGCAGCATAGACCAGAAACTCGCTTATAAAGCCGTTCAGCGGCGGCAGTGCGCTGATGGCTGCCGCCCCTACCAGGAAAGCGGTGCCGGTGCGCGGCATCAGCCGCAGCAAGCCCCCTAAACGGTCCATCCGATCCGTACCGGTGGCATGTATAACCGCACCGGCCCCAAAAAAGAGCAAGCTTTTGAAAAGCGCATGATTCACCACATGCAGCAGGGCCGCACAAATACCAAGGGTCGAAACAACGGGGTCGCCCGCGGCAATCCCCAGCAAGCCCATGCCCAACGCCAAAGCGATGATGCCTACATTCTCCACACTGCTGTAGGCCAGCAGACGTTTGAGATCGTGCTGTGCCAAAGCGAAAAGAACGCCCGTCAACCCGGTGACGGCCCCGATGCTCACCAGTGTCCAGCCCCACCCTGCCGGGGGCGGCCCCAGAAAGGTGAGCACGCGCAGCAGGCCGTACAGGCCGATTTTGATCATTACGCCGCTCATCAGTGCCGACACGTGCGACGGGGCCACTGGATGGGCTTCGGGCAGCCAGACATGCAAAGGCACAAAGCCGGCCTTGGTGCCGAAACCAACCAGGGCCAATGCGAAAACCAGCGAGGCGGAAACACCGGCCGCTGCGAGGTGCGCGAAATCCAGACTGCCATCTCTTCCCAGCAGTAGAAACATGACCAGCAAAAACGCGGTGCCCAGATGGGTGGCAATCAGGTAGATCCAGCCGGCGCGCAGGACGCCGCTTTTTTCATGATCGTGCACCACCAGGAAAAAGGAGGCCAGCGACATGACTTCCCAGGCAACCAGGAAAATGAACCCCGTGCGCGCCAGCACCACCAGCAGCATGGCCGCCACGAGCAAATTGTACCAGCACCAGCTCAGGGCTGTCTTGCGACGGTCCTGACCGGCCAGATACCCGCGGCCATACACGGCCGCCAGGGCGCCGATCACGCCGATCAACAGCACGAATAACGCCGAGAGTGGGTCCAAACCCAGGCGCAGGGTATCGAATGGCAGATGCACCGGAAGTGTCACCGTCTGCATCGCGCCGGTGATCAGGGTCGTAAATCCGGCCACACTGGCCAACACAGCGGCGCCGGTGGCGGCATACGGTCCGATTACACCGCTGCGCAGCGGCAGGGCGCAAGCCGCGGCACCCGCCAGCAAAAGGGCCAGGCAGATCAAGAGCAGCGTCATGTCAGCGTCCTTCCCTGCCCCACCGCACGATCAAGGCGCCGGTCGATAGCCGCAGCGGCGTTGAACACCTCCTCACGCAACGCTTTGCGTGCGATAACCGCCTTGAAGTCCGGTTGCTGTAGAGCGAAAGAGAGCCTGGACAGCACATGCAGATGGCCGTGGATCGTCGGGCTGACGATGGTGAAAAGCGTATCGACCGGACGCCCGTCGATAGCCTCGAAATCGATCGCATGTTCCAGAAAGCACAATGCGGCCATGGGATGGCGGACGTGCAGGACAATGGGATTGCGCACATGCGGAATGGCCACTCCGTCGCCCACGCCGGTCGATCCCAGCGACTCGCGGGCAAGAAGCACCTCCAGCAGAAACGCGCGATCCACCGCATGCGGCAAAGGGATGATCCGAACCACCTCGGACAAGACGGTCGCCTTGTCCGCGCCGTCCACCCGATAAAAAACACCTCCCGTCCGCAAGGACTCGGCCAATCCCGGCAACTGATCCGGGCGATCTTCTTTCAAAATATCGGTGGATACCGGAATGCGGTTGGCGGTCGCCCATTCCAGAAGTTCGGTGCGGTTGAAGCGATATTGTTCGTTGATACGATGGGCGGGCAGCTTGCGTTGGGAGATCCAGCGGTAGACGGTCTTTTCTGAAACTTTCAATAGAGCGGAAACATCGCGGACGACCAGTTCCATGGTTCCCTCGGAATGTTCTCACGAATTCTCAAACAGGGACATGTCTATTCCGATCGAGAAACGCTGTCAACCGGATAATGACCGGATAATGCTTCTGACGCGTCTCCTTGCTTCAAACACCATTCTATCCGAGAAAACGATTCCAGGTTTCGACGACGAACCGGCGCGATGCGCGAAAACGATCGTCGCCCACGCGTGCGGATTGCTGGCGCAGGTTGAGGCGGTGGACCATAGCCCGGTAGATCAGGTACGCGCGGCGCAGACGGTAGGCGGTCGTGTCGTCGAGAATGCCGGTTTCGTTCAAGGCCTGAATCAGGCGCACATTGTCGGTCCAGCGCACGATGGTCGGGCTTTGGTGGGCGTGCCGCAAGATGAGATACTGCACCAGAAATTCAATATCGATGATGCCGCCCGGACCGTGTTTGATCTCGAATTGCCCATGGCCGACGGCGGTTTGCGTACTGCGCAGGCGCGCACGCATATCAATCACCTCCTGCCTGAGACGGTCGGGATCGCGGGGGCGGGTCAAGATTTCGAGGCGGATCTCTTCAAAACGCCGCTGCAGGGCCGGGTCGCCGTTGATGGCCCTGGCGCGAATCAGGGCCTGGTGTTCCCAGGTCCAGGCATCCTTGCGCTGGTACTCGCCGAAACCCTCCACGTGGCTGACCAGCATGCCTGATGTCCCGCTGGGCCGCAGTCGCATGTCCACACTGTATAAGACACCGGCCCCGGTGTGGGTGGTGAGCATGTGTAGTACGCGTTGGCCTAACCGGCTGAAGAACTGCGCATTGTCGAGCGCACGGTCCGCAGCGCTGGTGTACCCCGGCTCGGCCGCGTGCAGAAAGACCAGGTCGAGATCGGACGCATAGCCCAGTTCCAAACCGCCCAACTTGCCATATGCGATGACGGCAAAGCCGCGCTCGCACCCGCTATGACTCAGGCTGCAGGCCGGCCGGCCATGTTTCAAGGCCAGTTGCTGGAAACAAAGGTCTACCGCCGCTGCCACCACCACCTCGGCGATATCCGACAGATGATCGCTGACCTTCATCAGCGGCAACACATGGGTGATATCCGAGGCGGCCACGCGCAGCACATTGACCTGCTTGAACACCCGCAGGACCTCCATCTGATACTCCAGGTCTTCGGGATCGACCTGGGCCAGGCGCTGGGTCAGCTCTTCGGCCAAGGCCTGGCGGCGCGGCGGCAGATAAAGCGTACGCGGATCGAGCAATTCATCCAGCAATACCGGATGCCGACTCAAAAAAACGGCAATCCAGGGGCTGGCGCCGGCCAGTTGGACCAGGTGGCCCAAGATCGAGGGATTTTCCAGCAGCAGGGCCAGATAGGAGGTGCGCTGCCGAATGCCGCGGATTAAATCGAATATGCGCCCCAGCACCAGGTCGGGCTGTTCGGCCTGGCCCACCGCACGCAGCACCAGCGGTACCAGGCGGTTGAGGCGCTCGCGCCCGGTGCGGCTTAATGCCTGCAGGCCACGATCTTCACGCAAGGCGGTGATCTGACGCAGAACTTCGCCAGGGGATTGGTAGCCCAGCCGCCGGATGCTCTCCTGAAAATGCGCCTTGTCCATCAGCCCCTGCCAAAGCCCTTCGAGCAGCTTCAGATCCTCTTGGTCGGAATCGTTGGCTGCATCCGCCTTAGCCGGCGCGAGCAGTTCGTCGAAATGGCCATGGACCTGCTGTCGGTGAAACGCGAGCTGCCGCTCGAGGCCGTGCCAATCAGCGAACCCCATGGCAGCGGCAAGGCGCAGTCGGGCCGTCTCGTCGTCAGGCAAATGGTGGGTCTGCTGATCGGCCCATTGCTGAAGGCGATTTTCCACAGTGCGCAAAAAAACGTACGCGCTGTCCATGTCCTGCCCCACGGCTTCGGGGATGAACCGCTTCTTCACCAGGATAGCAAGCACGTCTCGGATGGGCCGTATCTGCAGGTCCGACGCCACCCCGCCGCGAATCAACTGGAACATCTGGCCGAAAAACTCGATTTCGCGGATGCCGCCCGGGCCCAACTTGATGTTGTTCTGCAGCCCCTTGTTGCGCACCTCCAGTGCGATGCGCGCTTTCATCTCACGCAAACCGTCGAAAGCACCGTAATCCAGGTAGCGCCGGTAGACGAAAGGTTTCAAACGGGCCAGCAACCGCTGGCCGGCCGTATGATCGCCGGCCGTCACGCGCGCCTTGATCAGCGCATAGCGTTCCCACTCGCGGCCCTGTTCCTGGTAATAATCCTCCATCCGATCGAACGTCATGACCAGCGGACCGGCATCGCCGAAAGGCCGCAAGCGGGCATCGACCCTGAACACAAAACCATCGGCGGTGGCAGCGCCGATGACCTGGATCAGTTCACGGGCAATCCGTGTGAAAAAGGTTCTATGATCCGTCACGCCCTTGGCCCCTCCGCTGCTCCGGCCTTCGGCGGGGTAGGCGAACATCAGATCGACATCGGACGAAAAATTCAATTCATTGGCGCCCAGTTTGCCCAATCCCAACACCACCAGGCTCATCGTACGGCCATCGGGGTCCTGACACGTCCCCCAGGCAGCGCTTTCGCGCAGATGAAGCCAATCCAACGCCGCGCCGAGCGCAACATCGGCCAACATCGACAAATCCCTCAAGGTCTGATTCAGGTCGGCCCATCCACATATATCGCGCACGGCAATGCGGACCATCTCGCGGCGCCGAAACGTTCGCAAAAGCCGCATCACCTCATCTTTGGCAAGACCTGCCGCCGCGCGGGACGCATCAGTGGGGTCGTTGCCGCCTTCCCACCCGAACGGCACCTGGCCGAAAAGATCCCGCCATATTTTCACCAGCCGTTCCCGATGCCCATAGGTGCCGTAATCGATGTGCAGGTCGCCGCTGTCCACCAGATCGGTCAGAAGCCGGGGATACCGCCGTACCTGCCGGCTGACAAAATCGCTGAAAAGAAACGCGCGCGCCAACGGCCGTTCGATGGCGCCCAAAACAGGCGGCGCCAATCCTTCATTGGCAAAAGCCTCGCGCACGGAATCCCAACGGGAACTGGCCTCCTTGTCAAGATCAGGTGGCAGTGACGTCATAGCGGTTCCTTTATTTGCAATGGCATAGTTTTTGAATATAAGTTCGGGCCGCGCACGATGTTAGGTCCTATATAGCAGAAAAACCGTACAGGGCCAAGACAAGCCCGGATGCGGCCGATTTAATGCGATTACCATTACTAAGGCCACAAGAAGGATAGCGCGTTTGCTTAAAATCGGTGCGGAACTTTCGACAATTATGTATTTCGATGGGTATTGATTTTACAAATTTGTCATTATAGAATTTTATAGAATTTTGAAAGGTATTCACCCGAAGGCCTGATTTCGTGAGAAAAGGAAAGAGATAAATTATGTGCCGTTTATTTGCCATCACCAGCAAAACGCCTTTGTCCCCCATGGTGGCCATAGAGGCGATGGATGTCATGCGCGAAGGTCACGATGGGTCGGGCGTGGGCATATTTTTACGTGATCTGGCCGGCCCATTCGAGGATCTGAAAGATGCGCCGATTTTGTCGGGCATTTTCACCGAGGCGGGCATCAAGCGCCTGGACCGCCATATGATGGATCTGGGCTTCATGACCAAATACAAGATTTCGATCAAGGTGCCCAAAGTCGCGCTGCCCGGCACACCACGCCGGGACGTCTACCTGATCCGGGCCTATGAGTATCCGGAAGGCTGGGATGCCCTGCCCCAGCAGGAGATCTATGACCGCCTGGTCCGCATCCGCCTGCAGTTGCGCGCCATGGGCGAGGAACAGGAGGATATGATTGTTTTTTCCTTCTGGCCGGACGTGATCATGATCAAAGAAATCGGGGATCCCATGAAAGTGGCCCGGCATCTGAACCTCGACCGCAAGGAGCTTCACGCCCGCGTGATCATGGCCCAGGGCAGGCAGAATACCAACTATGCCATTAATCTGTATGCCTGCCATCCGTTCTTCATCCAGGGCTACGCCACCATGACCAACGGGGAAAACACCGCCTTCGTGCCGATCCGCGAATACCTGCTCTCGCGCGGCATGCTGGGTTATACCGGCTACCAATCCGATTCGGAGGTGTTCACCCACATTCTGCATTACACAGTGCAGCACCTGGGGCTTGGGTTGGACACTTACAAACACGTCATCACGCCTTTGCAGGATGACATGCTCGAGGCCCATCCCAATGGCCGGTTCCTCAAACAGTTGAAGCACAGCTGCCGGCCGCTGACGACCGACGGCCCCAACTGCGTCATCGGGTGCCTGCCGGATCACACCCTCTTCATGGTCCAGGATCGCAAAAAACTGCGTCCCGGTGTGGTCGGCGGCAAACCGGGCTGCTGGGCGTTTTCCTCGGAAATATGCGGGTTGGATGCCGCCATACCGAACCGCGATAAAAGTAAAGATTTTCAGCCCATGCATCTGGATACGACCATGGTCGGTCCGGATCGCCAGGAGATTGCCACATGTTCCCAGACCGACCCATTACGCCTTCCACGTTAAGCGTCAAGGACCTGCCTTGGCAAATAGCATGGAGTAAAGACAAGTGCACCCTGTGCGGCCGCTGCACTGCAGTATGCCCGGTGCATGCTATTGAACTGGGCGTGTTCCGCAAACGCGTGCTCAATACCTCGCTGGATATCGCCGCACCGCCCTCCAACGCGCACCACGTGTACCATGGCATCCGCCAAAAGACCGACCCCGCATACGCCTGCATCGGCTGCGCTATGTGCAACCTGGTCTGCCCCAATGATGCGATCATGCCCATGCGCGCGGACGAATCCGACAAGTTGCGCTACCACATCAACCGCGGCGGGTCTCCGCGCAGCCGCGGCGGACGGCGCAACGTGCCGGGCGGATTGCTGGACCAGATCAAGTTCATCCGCATCTCCATGCTGACCGACCCGGCCCTGGATGCCGGCCGGCACGAATTCGAACTGCGCACGCTGCTCGGGCGGGTTCTGCCGCCCGAAGAGAACATCCGCTTTTATAAGGAGAACGGATGGATGCCTCCGGTGCGCGAAATCTACCCGCTGCTCATCGGCGGCATGTCTTTTGGTGCGCTCTCACCAAACATGTGGGAAGGCCTGCAAATGGGTGTGGCCTATCTGAACGAGGAACTGGGCATGCCCGTGCGCATATGCACCGGAGAGGGCGGATGCCCGCCACGCCTGCTGCGCAGCCGTTTTTTGAAATACACGATTTTACAGATTGCCAGCGGCTACTTCGGATGGGACGAAATCATCCATGCCCTGCCCGAAATGCAGGAAGATCCCTGTGCCATCGAGATCAAGTACGGCCAGGGCGCCAAGCCGGGCGACGGCGGACTTTTGATGTGGCACAAAGTCAACAATCTGATCGCCGCCATCCGCGGTGTGCCGGCCGGCGTCAGCCTGCCCAGCCCGCCCACGCATCAGACCCAGTATTCGATCGAAGAGTCCGTGGCCAAGATGATCCAGTCGATGTCCATGGCCTGGGGTTTTCGCGTGCCGGTCTACCCTAAAATTTCGGGTACCTCCACGGCCATGGCCGTGCTGAACAACCTGACGCGCAATCCTTACGCCGCCGGCTTGGCCATCGATGGGGAAGACGGCGGCACTGGCGCGGCGTACAACGTTTCCATGAACCACATGGGCCATCCCATCGCCACCAATATTCGCGACGCCTACCAGACCCTCGTCAAGGTGGGTAAACAGAACGAGATCCCCTTGTTTGCAGGCGGCGGCGTGGGCAAGAACGGCAACCTGGCCGCCAATGCCGCGGCCCTCATCATGCTGGGGGCCAGCGGTGTGCAGGTCGGCAAATACATCATGCAGGCCGCCGCCGGCTGCCTCGGGTCGGAGACCGATCGCTGCAACATCTGCAACATCGGCCTGTGCCCCAAAGGTATCACCTCCCAGGACCCGCGACTCTATCGGCGCCTGGATGTGGACAAGGTGGCCGAACGCGTCGTGGACGCCTTCCTGGCATTCGATACCGAGTTGAAAAAGATCGTTGCCCCACTGGGCCGCTCCACCACGCTGCCCATCGGAATGGCGGACGCACTCGGGATCAGCGACTATCATGCGTCCGAACGGTTGAATATTAAGTATGTAGTTTAAAAAAGTGGGAGGAAGAAAGCCTGCTTCCACTTATTCCTTCGCCTGAGGAAATACGATGAACAGCAAAGACTATTTCGCCATTTCCGGTAGAGAAAACAACGACCGCATCGAATCGCGTGTTTTGGAAGAAAAGATTCAGGCGGCTTTGGCGCTGGGGTATACCCGCTTGAAGATCGATGCCTATGGCCAGCATGGTCTCGGCGGGCGGCTCTGGCGTGCCGGCGAACAACCGGTGCATGTGGAAATCAACGGACCGGTGGGCCAGCGCGTGGGTGCCATGGGTTCCCCCAACACCCGGATCGATGTTATGGGCCCGGCGTCGGACGATGTGGGTTGGCTCAATGCCGGCGCCCACATCGTGGTCCATGGCAACGCCGGCAATGGCGTGGGCAATGCCATGGCGCAAGGCAAGATTTACGTCACCGGCAACATCGGTTCCCGCGGCATGACCATGACCAAGCACAACCCGCGCTTCGACGCCCCGGAATTATGGGTGCTCGGGTCGGTGGGTGACTATTTCGGCGAGTTCATGGCCGGCGGCGTGGCGATCATCTGCGGCCACGAGGCCCAAAATCCCAAGAACGTACTCGGTTACCGTCCCCTGATCGGCATGGTGGGGGGCAAGGTCTTTTTCAGAGGCCCCCACCAGGGATTCAGCCAGACCGACGCCGTACTGGTTCCGATCACCGACACGGATTGGCAGTGGTTGAACGCCGGTCTGCGGGCGTACCTGCGGCACACCCGACAACACGAGTTTTTGTACACCCTGCTCTCCAAGCGAGAACAATGGCAATGCCTGCGTGCGCGCACGCCCCAGGAGCGCGTCACCAAAGCCAAGCGCGCCATGAATGATTTCCGCAAGCAGGTGTGGGAGCAAACACTGGGCAAAGGTGGCCTGGTAGGCGATCTGACACAACTGGATCGCAGCCCCATCGGCCTGATCACCCACGGCGATCTGCGCCGCTACGTGCCCGTATGGGAAAATTACAAATACAAGGCCCCCTGCGAAGCCACCTGCCCCACCGGCATCCCGGTCCAGACCCGCTGGCGCCTGGTGCGCGAGGGACGAGTGGACGAAGCCGTTGACATGGCCTTGGCCTACACGCCGTTTCCAGCCACGGTATGCGGCTATTTGTGCCCTCACCTGTGCATGCAGTCGTGCACCAAGCAAACGCTGTTTTTGCCGCCCGTGGATGTGACCCGGCTCGGGCAAGCCAGCCTGGCGGCCAAAATGCCCGAACTGCCGCCCCTTTCGGGAAAACGGGTGGCCGTCATCGGCGGCGGCCCGGCCGGCCTCTCGGTGGCCTGGCAGCTGCGCCTCAAGGGGCACGAAGCTGTGGTCTACGATACGGCCAAGACGCTGGGCGGCAAAATTGCGGCAGCCATACCGAACAGCCGCATTCCCAAAGAGGTCTTCGACACTGAAATTGATCGCATCGGTCAGGTGATTCCGCATGTGCACCTGCAGCAGCACCTGAACCAGGCCGACATTCATCAACTCGTCGAGGATTTCGATTTTGTGGTGATCGCCGCCGGCGCGCAAAAACCGCGCTTATTGCCGATTCCCGGCAAGGAGCGCATGATTGCCGCGTCTGAGTTTCTGGCTGAAGCCAAGGCCGGCACGGCCACCGTCGGTCGGCAGGTGGTGATCATCGGCGCCGGCAATGTGGGGTGCGACGTGGCCACCGAAGCAGCACGCCTGGGCGCCGAAGATATCCTGTTGCTGGATGTGCAGGCGCCGGCCTCGTTCGGCAAGGAACGCGAAGAAGCCGAAAAGGCCGGCGCGCGCTTCCGCTGGCCGGTTTTCACACAGGCTGTCACGCCCGAGGGGGTGCAACTGGACACAGGCGAAATCATTGCGGCCGATAGCGTATTCGTCTCCATCGGCGATGCCCCCGATCTGGCGTTTCTCCCCGACGATGTGGCTGTGGAACGCGGCTTCATCAAAGTGGACGATCATTATCAGACCTCCAACCGCAAGATCTTTGCCATCGGCGATGCGGTGCGCCCCGGCCTGTTGACCGACGCGATCGGCGCCGGGCGCCAGGCCGGCCAGACGATCGACGATGTGATCGGCGGTAAGCGGCCCACGGCCGATCCGCGCACAATCATCGACGTGCAACGGGTTCACCTGGAATATTTCGACCCGCGCATCGTGCGCTATGAAAACCTGGACCATTGCGGCAGCCAATGCGCCTCCTGCGGTCAATGTCGCGATTGCGGCATCTGCGTGGCCGCCTGCCCGGAAAGCGCCATCAGCCGGCAAGAACTCAGCGAAGGCCGCTTCGAGTACGTGGTATCGAGCGACCGCTGCATCGGCTGCGGCTTTTGCGCTGGGGCGTGTCCGTGCGGCGTGTGGAATTTGATAGAGAATGCACCGATGGGTTAAATCGTTGATGCGTCGGCTGATCGAGTTTACGTTGACGACGGTCGATAGGGGGTTAACCGAGACGCTCCCGATGAATAACCAATTGACAAATCAATGAATTGACGATTTAACCCCTCGACTTGAGTAACGCGAAAATCAATGTGACGATTTAACCATTAACGACCCATAAGTTGACGAATGAACGACCATGAAAGCAATTCTCGCATTAGAAGACGGACGCACCTTTGCATGCCGATCGTTCACCGGACCCGGTGAAGTGGGCGGCGAGGTGGTTTTCAATACCAGCATGAGCGGCTATCAGGAGGTGCTCACCGACCCCTCTTATAGCGGCCAGTTGGTCACCATGACGTATCCATTGATCGGTAACTATGGCATCAACCCGGAAGATATGGAATCGGATCGGGTCCAGGTGACGGCTTTTATCATCCGTGAATACCAGGCAAATTACAGCAACTACCGGGCGACCGAAAGCCTGGCTGATTACCTGGTCCGCAACACCATCCTGGGTGTCGACGCCCTGGACACGCGGGCGCTGACACGCCACATCCGCGAAACCGGCGCCATGCGGGCCATCATTTCCACGGCGGCTTGCGACCCTGGGGAACTGGTGCGCAAAGCCCGCCAACTGCCAAGCATGGCAGGTCTCGATCTGGCCAAAACCGTCACCGGCAGTCAGCCGTACCGCTGGGTCAACGGCCGTCCGGAAATCATCGACACGGCCCAAACGCCGCTGAACACGCGCATCTGGCGCGAGCGGCATACGCGGCCATCGGTGGTGGCCATTGATTTCGGCATTAAATACAACATCCTACGCAATTTGGCCGAGCATGACATGGAAGTGGTGGTGGTTCCGGCCTTTACCGATTCGGATACCATTCAACGCATGAATCCGCACGGCATCTTTTTATCCAACGGCCCGGGCGATCCCGAGCCGGTGGACTATGGCATTCGAAAGGTGCAGGCATTGCTGGATTATCGACCGATTTTCGGTATCTGCCTGGGCCACCAGATCCTGGGTTTGGCTTTAGGGGGAAAAACTTACAAGCTGAAATTCGGGCATCGCGGGGCCAACCACCCGGTCAAGCACTTGCTGACCGGTCGCGTGGAGATCACCTCGCAGAATCATGGTTTTGCAGTGGAGGCCGGCAGCCTGGACCCGCACGCGGTCGAAATTACCCATATAAACCTTAACGACAACACCCTGGAAGGCTTCCGCCACAAAAGGCTGCCTCTTTTGGCCGTGCAGTATCATCCCGAGGCCGCGCCCGGGCCCAACGACGCGCGCTACCTGTTCACCGCATTCAAGGACTTGATGTGAAAGAGATGTATTCGTCGGATGCGTTCATTCGGCGAAACTACAAATCGGCCCCATCGTGAACGAATCATCCAAATAACGACTTAAAATCAGCGAAACACCAATGCCTAAACGAACCGACATTCATAAGATTCTAATCATTGGCGCCGGTCCCATCATTATCGGCCAGGGCTGCGAATTCGATTACTCCGGCACGCAGGCGTGCAAAGCCCTGAAAGAAGAAGGCTACTATGTGATCCTGGTCAATTCCAATCCGGCCACCATCATGACCGATCCGGAAACGGCCGATCGCACCTATATTGAACCGGTGACACCCGAAACCGTGGCTAAAATCATTGCGGCCGAACGGCCCGATGCCCTGCTGCCCACCCTGGGCGGGCAGACCGGTTTGAACACGGCCGTCAAAGTCGCCGAAATGGGCGTGCTCGAAGAATATGGCGTCGAACTGATCGGCGCCTCCCTGGAAGCCATCCAAAAAGCGGAAAATCGCGATCTTTTTCGCCAGGCCATGGAGCGCATCGGGCTGAACATCCCTCAGAGCGGCTTTGCCACCACCATGGATGAGGCGCACGTCATTGCGGCGCAGATCGGCTATCCGCTGATCATCAGGCCCAGCTTCACTTTGGGCGGCACCGGCGGCGGTGTGGCTTACAATCCCGACGATCTGGAGCTGGTGGCCAAATCGGGTTTGGATGCCAGTCTGATCAAGCAGATCATGCTCGAACAGTCGGTGTTGGGCTGGAAAGAGTACGAACTGGAAGTGATGCGCGATCACGCCGACAACGTGGTCATTATCTGCTCCATCGAAAACCTGGATCCCATGGGCGTGCATACCGGCGACAGCATCACGGTCGCACCGGCCCAGACCCTGAGCGACCGCGAGTACCAGCTCATGCGCAACGCATCGCTGGCCATCATGCGCGAAATCGGCGTGGATACGGGCGGATCGAATGTGCAGTTCGCCGTCAATCCCAGAGATGGCGAGATGATCGTGGTCGAAATGAACCCGCGCGTCTCGCGTTCCAGTGCCCTGGCATCCAAGGCTACAGGCTTTCCCATCGCCAAGATCGCCGCCAAACTGGCCGTGGGCTACACCCTGGATGAAATTGCAAACGACATCACCGGGCAGACCCTGGCCTCGTTCGAGCCGACCCTGGACTACTGCGTGGTCAAGATTCCACGCTGGACTTTCGAGAAATTTCCCGAAACACCCGACCTGCTGACCACCGCGATGAAATCGGTCGGCGAAACCATGGCCATCGGCCGCACCTTCAAGGAAGCGCTGCAAAAGGGATTGCGTTCCCTGGAAATCGGGCGCCACGGCCTGGGTGCCGACGGCCGCGACCGCATCGAAACCGATGGCGACTTCCCGTCGGATTTCGAGATCGAACAGAAGTTGGTCACCCCCAACTCCCAACGCATTTTTTACCTGCGCTACGCCATGTTGGCGGGCAAGTCGATCGACGCCATTCACCAGCTCACCGGCATCGACCCCTGGTTCTTGCACCAGATCCGACAAATCGTCGATATGGAAATTGCGCTCAAGCAGATGCAGTTGCACACTATTTCCGACGAGCAATTCTGGCAGGCCAAAGCCATGGGCTTTTCCGATATACAGCTGGCCTATCTGCTGGGTGAGAAGGTCGAATGCATCACCGAGCAGCGCAAGGCGCGCGCGATCCGGCCGGCCTATAAGCTGGTCGACACGTGCGCGGCTGAATTCCGTGCAGCCACGCCGTATTATTATTCGACTTACGAAACCGAATGCGAAGCGCGCGTCTCGGACAAGAAAAAGGTGATGATCCTGGGTGGCGGCCCCAACCGCATCGGCCAGGGCATCGAGTTCGACTACTGCTGTGTGCACGCCGCCTTTGCCCTGGCCGAGGAGGGTGTGGAGAGCATCATGGTCAACTCCAACCCTGAAACGGTCTCCACGGATTACGACACCTCGGACAAGCTCTATTTCGAGCCGCTGACCCAGGAGGATGTGCTGCACATCGTCGAAAAAGAGCAACCCTTCGGCGTCATCGTGCAGTTCGGCGGCCAGACGCCGCTCAATCTGGCCACCCCACTGGCCAAAGCAGGCGTTCCGATTCTGGGCACCCGCCCGGAGAGCATCGATCGGGCCGAGGACCGTGAACAGTTTCAAACCATGCTGCGCAAACTGGGCCTGGTGCAGCCGGCCAACGGCATTGCCCTGAGCTTCGCAGAAGCCCGCAAGGTGGCGGCCGCCATCGGTTACCCGGTCATCGTGCGGCCATCGTTCGTTCTGGGTGGACGGGCAATGAAAATCGTCTACAACGAACGTGAACTGGAAAACTTCACGCGCCTGGCCATTCTGGTCTCGCCGGGCCATCCAGTGCTGATCGATAAATTTTTGGAAAATGCCGTCGAGGTGGATGTGGATGCGATCTGCGACGGTCAGCGCACGATCATCGGCGGCATTATGGAGCATATTGAGGCCGCCGGCGTTCACTCCGGCGACTCGGCCTGTGTGCTGCCGCCCTACAGCATCCCGCCGGTGCTCATCGATGAGATCACCGAGGCCACCAAGGCCATGGCCGCGGAACTGAATGTCATCGGCCTGATGAACGTACAGTATGCCATTCAGGAAAATCGGCTCTATGTGATTGAGGTCAACCCGCGCGCCTCGCGGACAGTGCCGTTCGTCAGCAAAGCCACCGGCGTGCCACTGGCCAAACTGGCCACCAAGATAATGCTCGGCCGCAGCCTGGCTGAACTGGGCTTGACGCGCGAGGTCATTCCCGCCCACCTGTCGGTCAAAGAGGCGGTAATGCCCTTCGACCGCTTTCCCCATGTGGATACACTGCTGGGACCGGAGATGAAGTCCACCGGAGAGGTGATGGGCATTGGCAGTGATTTCGGTTCGGCTTATGCCAAAGCCCAACTGGGGGCCGGCCAGCGTTTGCCCGTGGAGGGGACGGTGTTTATCAGCGTCATGGAAAGCGACAAGCCGGCCATCGTGGCGGTGGCACGCGAATTTGTGCGCCTGGGCTTCGCCATTATGGCCACCAGCGGCACCTGCGCCTTTTTGGACGAGCGCGGCATAACGGCCCGGCAGATCAGCAAGCTGGCCCAGCAACGGCCGCACGTGGAAGATGCCATCAAGAGCGGCCAGATTCAACTGGTGATCAACACTGGTTCGGGCGACACCTCCAGCAAGGATGGGTACGTCATCCGGCGCGCCGCCCTGAAGTATGGCATCCCCTACGTGACCACCGCCGCCGGCGCCCTGGCCGTCAGCAAAGCTGTGGCGGCCCTCAAGGCCCAGGCGCTGGGGGTCAAGTGCATACAGGAGTATCATCAGCGTTTGCCCGTAAGGACGCCCAAACGACAACCGCCAGCCAACGAAATCTCGGCTACGGGTAAAGCAGTGCCAACCCACCGGCCAACAAATGAACGGGCTAACGAAACAAGGAATCTCAACCAATGAACCTGAACTTCTTAAATCCAGACGCTACCCCGGACCATGGCTCGGAAGACGATCACCCCCGCGAAGCGTGCGGCATTTTCGGCGTCCATGGCCATACGGAAGCGGCCAAGCTGTGCTACTTCGGGCTTTACGCCTTACAGCATCGCGGGCAGGAGAGCGCCGGCATCAGCGCGGTCGAGGAGGGTGTCCTCAATGAACACCGCGACATGGGATTGGTTTCGGACGTATTCACCATGGAGCAGTTGGAGCAGCTGAAGGGCTCCAGCGCCATCGGCCATGTGCGCTACTCCACTACCGGCAGCTCGGTTCTGGCCAATGCGCAGCCTTTCGTCGTGCGCCACCGCCATAAAGCGTATGCTGTCGGCCACAACGGCAACATCGTCAATGCCCAGCAGCTCAAATCCGAACTGGAAGAGAATGGATCGATTTTCCAGTCCACCATGGACAGTGAAGTTTTTTTGCACCTGTTCGTGCGTCATCTGCACTTGGGTTTAGACAAAGCTCTGATCGAAGCAGCCGCGCGTCTGCAGGGCGCCTTTTCAATGGTCGTGCTGACCAGTCAGGGCGAGGTGATCGGCATTCGCGATCCACACGGTTTCCGGCCGCTGTGCCTGGGGAAACTCAATGGCCATTGGGTGCTTGCCTCTGAATCCTGCGCCCTCGATCTGGTGCAGGCCGAGTTCGTGCGCGAGCTCGACCCGGGTGAAATCGTCATTATCGATGAGAATGGGCCACGCAGCCTGCATCTACCCGAATCCGGGCGACGCGCCTTCTGTATCTTCGAATTCATCTATTTTGCACGGCCCGACAGTACCTTCATGGGGCGCAATGTCTATCAGATGCGCAAAGCCCATGGGCGCCGCCTGGCCATGGAGGCGCCTGTTTCGGCCGACCTGGTAATGCCCTTCCCCGATTCAGGCACTTACGCTGCACTCGGCTACTCGGAAGCTTCGGGCATCCCGTTCGAGTTGGGCATGATCCGCAACCATTATGTGGGACGGACCTTCATCCAGCCGACCCAAAGCATGCGCGACTTCGGCGTGCGTATAAAACTGAACCCCGTCAAGCAACTGCTCAAAGGCAAGGACATCATCATCATCGAAGATTCCATCATCCGCGGCACGACGGCCAAAACGCGCGTGCGGGCCTTGCGCGAACTAGGCGTCAAACGCATCCACCTGCGAGTGGCTGGCCCGCCGCACCGGCACCCTTGCCATTACGGCATCGACTTTTCGACCAAAGGCGAGTTGATCGCTGCACGCATGTCCGTCAAGGAACTGGAAAGCTATCTTGAGTTGGATTCTTTGCATTATCTGAGTTTGCCCGGCCTGCTCGACGCCACGGGCGTGCCCGACCCGGGCGCGCATTTTTGCAAGGCTTGCTTCGACGGCTGTTACCCCGTGGATTTCGACCAGAACCTGTCCAAGGCGTGTCTGGAAGAAAATTAATCCATATGGTTATGCAGTTCGCTCCAGTAAGACATTGGTATGGGTGCCCTAAAAA
Source organism: Desulfatitalea sp. BRH_c12 (assembly GCA_000961655.1). Classification (GTDB taxonomy): domain Bacteria; phylum Desulfobacterota; class Desulfobacteria; order Desulfobacterales; family Desulfosarcinaceae; genus Desulfatitalea. The sequence goes on along the minus strand of LADR01000024.1, from coordinate 168,685 downwards.
GGTTATATTGTCATTTTTTAGAACCTTTAACTTTAACAAAAGCATGCACGTAAAAGCGCGCAACATGGGGAGGTGACCCTATCAAATCGACAGAATGCCTCCCTTTACACTTTAAACTTTACACTTAACACTTCGCCAATAGTCATCAGGTAGGGCGGGCATCGCCCACCGTTGTCTTATGTTGAACCAAGATTTACATGCGATTGCCCTGGACTTTATCCTTGCCTTTTCATCATGCAAAAGCGTATTGTCTTTTTTATATTTAAAGGCTCGTGTCAGGAGACCGCCATGATCGAATCCAAATATCTGAAGGAAAATATAGAAAATATTCAGCGACTCATGTCGATTCAGGCGCTCAAGCATTTTGAGACCCGCAATTTGGGAAAGCTGCTGCGCCTGAGCAAGATCCGCCAGTACGAGGATGGCGAACAGATCATTCAGGAAGGGGATATGGACCCCTGGCTGTATTTTCTGCTTTCCGGCAAAATCCGCATCACCAAAGAAGGCGAGGAGATCAGCACCATCAGCCGCAAAGGTGAAATCTTCGGTGAGATGCGCATCATCGATGATCAAAGCCGATCGGCTTCCGTGCATGCCATCGGCCAAACCGTTTGTTTGGCCGTGGACACAGCGGCCGGCAACCGAATGGCCAACACCGGTGAAAAAGAAGCCCGTCTGGATTTCCTGTTGCTCCTGTATCGCATTTTTGCCGAATATATCTCGATACGGTTGCGTTTGACCAACGAGGAATTGGTCAGGGCCAAACGGGAAGCCAAAAGAAGTGATACGACGCCTACACCACCCAAACCCCAAGCCCCCGCGTCCAAACGATATATTGAAAATTTCTGATGACCCGAACAGTCCATTTTTCAAAAAACGCCGCCAACGTCTTTTTCCACATATTGACCCAGTGCAACCTGCGCTGCCGGCATTGCTACATCAACCCGAGCCAACACGGCCAGGGACGACTGGGCATCGAAGACATCAACGCATGGCTGCGCACGCTGGCCGAACGAGCGCCGGCCGCCAATCTTATCTTTCTGGGCGGAGAACCCACCCTTCATCCGGATCTGCCTGAAGCGGTACGCACTGCCCGCGGACTGGGATACGGGTCGATCACCATCGACACCAATGGCTATCTTTTCAACGACATCCTCGAACGAACCACGCCGGCATTGGTCGACGTGATCAGTTTCAGCCTGGATGGCGCCTCAGCCGCGACCAACGATCCGATCCGCGGCCAGGGATCGTTCGAAGCCTGCACCGACGGCATCCGCCGGGCCAAAGCCAAAGGATTCCAGACCAGTTTGATCTTCACGGTCAGTCGTCTCAACTTGGAGGAACTGGCTGCCATGCCAGCATTGCTGGCCGATTTGGGCATCGACCGCTTTTTCATCCAGGTGATCGGGCTGCGCGGTCAATCGGCGGTCGGCAGTTCTGCCGACGCCCCGCCCTTGCAAGTCAGCCGCGCTGAATGGGAGAACCATGTCTTTGCGGTAGCCGCCAAGGTGTCCCGCCAGGGCATCCGCGTCATCTATCCCAAGGTCTATCTGGCCCCGGATGAACCGTTCGACTGCGCTGGGCGCGTGGCGGACAATTACTTCGTCTTTCCTAACGGTCGGGTATACCGCTGCCCGTTGTGCGAAGATTACCCCCTGCACAGCCTGTCCTTCGAAAACAGCCGATTGGTCACTACCAACCCGCTCAATGAAAACGACCTGTTCAATCTGAATATTGCCGAAGGCTGTGTCATGAATAAATTGATCCAGCCCCAGAATTTGACCTACCTTTCGGACGGACGCCCCGCCTATAAGATCGCCTGCTGCCTGCTCAAGGAAGAACGCGACCCGACGACCTGAAAAAAACGCTGATGGCTGAATGCCAGCGCAATGGGGTGATCAGGTAGCAATACCTTCGGAACTCACATTTCCTATCATCATCAAACCGGAATCTTGGCTTCCTATCCAATTTCTTAATACTACCAATGAATTACAAGCACGGGACCACATACCGGGAGGCTTTCAGCCTCACAATGAGGCTCCGTCAGTCCGCGTATTCATCTGCAATCCCGCAAATTGCTGATGTTTTCCACCGAATGCTGCTGGCATGCCTGTTGCTATCGATTGCTATCGACAGGATACCGATTGGTTTGAAAACCGCTTCTATGAAAAGAGCAAAATGAAAAACGCGATCAAACTGCGCTGGATCCTGGCCGCTCTGACGATGACCGTGGGGGTCGCACTAAGAACACCGTCGCTGGCAACCAACTACGACATCGTCGGCGAAGTAAACGACAATTATCAACTCGTCACGGCAGGCCAGATCTATGAAATCGCGGATACAGCAGCAGGCAACGACATGGCTGAAAACCATATGAACACCCAGGTGAAGATCTCCGGAACGGTCGAAGAACGTGACGATATGAAAATCATCACTGTTATTTCGTATACAATCCTCGCCAAATAGCTGATGGCCTCTTTCACTCGCCTGTCGCACCGCTACCTGAACGTGCACACAGCGACGCAAAGCGTTCATGCGAAATCGGCTATCGGCGGTAGGCATTGAGGGAGCTGACATATGCCTAAGAAAAAAAGTAGGAATGACCATGAAACCCTGGTCGGCATCGTCATGCCGGTGCAATGGGATGAAGAGGACCAAGTCACCGCAGTGGCCTTGAGTGCGACCGACGATGAGGAGTATTGGATCGAAAATGGCGCTGCTTTCATTGATTTGGTTCAGAAATGCATCGAAGCCAGCGGTAAGGTCAAACGGGATAAAAAAGCGACACGGATGATCACCATAAAAAAATACAACATCATCGAAAATCTCTAGCTGTCCGCCGTTGCTTAGCAACCCGACGATGTGATAAGGCTGCTCGTCACCAAAGGGGGGCCCACCCTAAAGGGCCTGGGGCAGGTGCCCGTTCATTTCGGTTGCACGATCTGCAACACGAACGGAACAAACATAAAGATCAGCCAAGGCAGCGAAAAACCATGGAAGCTATACACCCCCAAGATATCGTTTATTTCAAAAATCAATTGACTGAGCAGCTCAATGAGTTGCTTACCATGGCGGAAAAAACGGTCAGCACGCTGGTCCAAAGCGGCGAATGGGCTGCCGACCCGCTGGATCAGGCCGCCCTGGAAAGTGATCGCAACTACACCTTGCGCATTCGGGACAGGGAAAGCCATTTAATCCGAAAAATCACGACCGCTCTGGCCAAGATCGAAGACGGGTCGTTTGGCATCTGCGAATCCTGCGGCGATGAGATTTCCTTGGCCCGGCTTAAAGCACGGCCGGTGACCGCCTACTGTATCCAATGCAAAACCCAGATGGAAGCATTTGAAAAGGTGTCCGGGGCATAACGCCCCGGTTAGAAGACTTTCGAAAAAAAATGCGACGCATATCGATGCATCTTCGTCGTATTCTGTAAATTCCCGGCAAAACGGCTGTCGTCGTTTTCCACACGCGCCGGGAGCACGTTGCCTCAAAAAAGGTGAAAGGAGACGGAAAAAGAATGAACAAAAGTGAATTGATCAGTGAAATGGCCAAAAACATGAACAGCAAGAAAGAGGCCGAGGCCGCTCTGGACAGCCTCCTGGCGACCGTAACCCAAGGATTAAAGAAGGGGGACAAAATCACCCTGACGGGGTTCGGTACCTTCAAGGTTTCCAAGCGCAAGGCACGCACTGGCCGCAACCCGCGCACCGGCGAAGCAATCAAGATCAAAGCCCGCAAAGTGCCCCAATTTACGGCCGGCAAAGCCCTGAAAGCGTCTGTCGTTTAGTGTTTATTTCTTTTTTGGTTATCCGGTTCGCTCCAGTGACTATTGGCGAAGTCTATTCGGGATTGGCACGGACCACCCACCCGGATCACCGGGGTTTTTCCTACGTCACCCCACCCCCGTATCTCACTTGACCGAAGTGGATAACGAGAATTTTTTTTCCGATCCGTTGAAGGGCGGCCGCGTGCCGCCCTTTTCAGTTACAGCGAAGTAGAATCCTCGTGCGATTATAGCATCGGCACACGGTGCGGTTCAGTGACACGGATACTTGAACAGCTCGCCTTGCCAATTGCGGATGCGCCACTGCGGGTGGCCTCTTTCCTCCACACACTCCGGCAACAAGGCCGTTTTACCCCCGCCGCCGGGCAGATCGACCATAAAATGGGGCATCGCCAAGCCGGAGAGTTTCCCGCGCAGCGCATTCATGATCCGCAAGCCTTCGTTCAACGGCACTCTGAAATGGGATGTTCCCGGCACCGGATCGACCTGATGGATGTAGTAGGGCCGGACCCGATTGGCAAGCAAAGTGTCCAACAACCGGTGCAGTACCTCGGGAGTGTCGTTGATACCCTTGAGCAGCACCGTCTGGCTGCCCAGTGCAATGCCCGCATCGGCCAGTCGCCGGCAGGCCGAGATCGCCGCGGGCGTCAGTTCGGCCGGGTGGTTGAAATGGATATTGATGTATAATGGTTGGAACGCGGCCAGTTGGCCGGCCAACGACGGGGTCACGCGTTGCGGCAGAACGCTGGGCATGCGCGTGTGAATCCGCAACACCCGAATGTGTGCGATCGCGCGCACGGCTTTCAAAATCGCAATCAGGCTGCGGTCGCCCAGCATCAGGGGATCGCCGCCAGACAGAATCACTTCGTTGATGTCCGACCGCTCGCGGATATACTGCAGACCTTGGTGAACAGCTTCCGACGATACCTGGCCGCCACCGGCCACCCGGCGCTTGCGCATGCAAAAACGACAATGCACCGCGCACTGATCGGAAACCAGCAGCACCACGCGATGGGGATAACGATGAATGACTTGCGGCGCGGGCGATTGGCACTCTTCGGCAAGGGGATCCAACGACCGGTCGGCGTCGGCAAGTTCATCCGGATGCGGGAGCACCTGCCGGGCAATAGGATCTCCGGCCCCCTGGATCACAGAGAGGACATAGGGATTGACCTTCATGGGAAAGGCACCGATCACCCCTGCCAGGCGGTCGGCATCCGAGATCAGGGTCGTCGGCAAATCGCCCGGGTGCAGAATGCTTCGGGACAGCAGCTTGCGCCAGTCATCACTCATGATAGTGAACTTATCCTTCCGGAAATCAGGCTCCGAACCACGTCGGGATGGACCGGGGCCCCTGCGACTATCATACATTGAACCGGAAGTTGATAATGTCGCCATCCTTGACTTCGTAGGTTTTCCCTTCCAAGCGTACGGTGCCCTGCTTGCGGGCCTCAGCGTAGCTGCCGGCGGCCATCAGATCGTCGTAGGCCAAAACTTCAGCGCGAATGAAACCTTTTTTGATGTCCGAATGGATCACCTCGGCCGCATCCACGGCCGCCGTTTGCCGGGCAATCGTCCAGGCCCGTACCTCATCTTCGCCGACGGTAAAGAAAGAGATCAACCCAAGCAGCGCATAGGACCCATGGATCACGCGATCCATGGCCAAGTCGCGGATATCGAACTCAGCCATGAATTCACCGGCTTCATCGGGGTTCATCTGGCCCAGCTCCTGTTCCAGTTTGCCGCGAATCGGAAGGCAGGTCTCCTGGCTCACCCAATCAGAGGCAGCGGGCAAATCGGCATCCTCATCGCTGTTGTTGAACAGCACCAGACAGGGCTTGGCCGACAAGAAGGCGTAGCCGCGCAGCTGTTTGGCAGCCGTCAATTGCGGGAAACGACGCAGTGGAATCTCGTGATTGAGGTGCTCGGCGCATTGGCGCACCAGCGCGACCTCCTCGGGGTCCGGCTTTTTCCCCCGCCGTTGGTCCAGTTCAAGGCGTTCCAGCCGCTTTTCCGCAACCATGAGATCCGATATGATCAACTCCTGATCGAGCGCCTGGAAAGCCGCTTTGGGGGTCGCCGGCTCCCCGCCGTATCCACTGAAGTTGCGCACCACGTGAAGCAGGGCGTCGCAATCGCGCACCTGAGTCCAGATGCTCTGCTCCCGGCCCGACTCCTTGACATGCTCGGCCGGCGCGGGCAGCAGATACTCGACTTGGGCATAGATGGTTTTGCGCGGCTGATACATGGCCGCCAAACGATCGACCCGTTCGTCGGGCACCCGTACGGTGCCGATACGAACCTCCCTGCGTTGGGACGCATCCAGTTGTGATTTGGTCAACGCTTCGAACAACGTGGTTTTGCCGGCGCCCGGCAGTCCAATCAAACCAAGCTTCATGAGATCGTACTCGCTTTCGCTTTTTTCTGCATAAAGAGGCTTTACTACCCCTGATCGTCCGTCAAGGCAACAGCTAATGAATTTTTTCCTTTTGACAAGGGGTACTATTTTCGGTACGGGGCGACAAGGCGGTTAGCCGTTTGCATGACAAGCGGCGGCGTTGGCGGAAAGCTATCATTGCGATGAAGGCGATCTCTGCACTGGAGGCACTGCATGCAACGGTCCGTGTTCAACGGGAATTCCGACCACGAGGGTGAAGGCCAAGGTGAATTGCAGTATCGGTCGCTGGTCGAGAACATTCCCGATGTGGTGTATTCACTGGACGGTAGCGGAACCCTTGCGACCGTCAATCTAGCGGTGGCCGCTTACGGCTATACACAAGAAGCGTTGATCGGCCGCTATTTCGCTGAATTTATCCATCCTCTGGATCGCGACCGGGTGGTGCGTGCCTACCTTGAAGTGATCGCCGCGCAAAAAGATCGCACCCGAACCCAGCAGTTCCGTATACGCGCCACATCAGGCGACGTTCGCTGGTTCGAAGCCAACTGTACCAACCGTTTTGATGCAAAGGGGCGATTCATTCGGCAGGAGGGCGTTTGCCGCGACATCACCGAAAGAGTTCAAGACCAGACAACGTTGATCAAAGTCCAGGAAGCGCTGGAGGAACAGGTGCGCATCCGCACCTCGGAACTGCTGCAAGCCAACATGGAACTGCAAAAAGAGATCGATGAACGCCGGGCGACCGAAAAGCGGTTGCTGGTTCGTGAAACCGAATTGATGACGGAAAAGGTCAACCTTCAGGAAGTCAACACAGCCTTGAAAGTGCTGCTCAAACGCCGCGAAACCGATAAACGCGCCTTGGAAGAACGGGTGATGTACAATGTCAAAAAACTGGTGATGCCCTATTTGAACAAGATCAAGAAAGAAAGCGCTGACGCATCCGTCCAAACCTATCTGGATATTGTGGAATCCAACATGGGGGACATTACTTGCGGCTTTTCACGCCATCTTTCGATGCAGTTTTACGGCCTCTCGACCGCGGAGCTGAAAGTGGCCAGTTTTATCCGCCAAGGCAAGAAAAACCGTGAGATCGCCGATTTGCTGAAATTATCCATCCGTACGGTGGAAGCTTACCGGCAGAGCATTCGCAGCAAACTGCGCCTTCAAAATAAGAAGGTGAATCTGCGCACTTTTCTTTTGTCCATCAGCTAACGGTCTTGGGCGGACAGCAGGATTCGGTTGAGACGCTGTAATTGGCCATGCAGTTCGATCAGCTTGGATTCCATGAGCAACGCCAGTACAGCCATGCGGTTGTCGGCAGACCCGGCTTTTTCCAACAGATCGTCGATCTCTTGTTGAAGACCGCGGTATTGAGGACATCGCTCGAGGAAACGATCCCTTTCCGCAACAGCATTGCGCAACTGCCGGTCCGGGTCCCACGTCTGAGTTGCATTTTCCTGCTTGGAGATATGTAATCGGTGTGCCATTGAATCTCCCCCTCTCTCACGCCTGGCATGGGCGCGCTTGTCTCGATTATCCCGCCAATGGCGACAGCAGCAATACCACCAGCAGTACCGACCATGCAGATATTTGACCCTTGTTGTGGAACCATCAGCATGAATTCAATTTTTGCAATACGGGAAACACCCGATCGGTAGGATGGCAATGGCGCACCGAGGCAAAGCCGGATCAGGCCTGATTTCGGGTCAGCGTGGCGAGGATTTCGGCAATAGGGGCGTCGGCATGTTCCCTCTCAAACCGGCAGGCACCGGCGCCGCGATGACCGCCACCGCCGTAGCGGGAGAGCAGTTTGCCCACGTTCACCTGACAGGTTCGGTTTAGAATGCTGTGCCCCAGCTTGATCACGGTATACGCGCCTTCATGATACAGCTTGACGTTCACGTTGGCTTCCGGGAATAGAGAATATACCAGAAAGCGATTGCCGTCGGGCACGGGTGACAAGGCACGGAAATCAGTGATAGACACATGCCCATGCAAGGTTGTGTACTGCAAGAGTTCGTTTTCATAGGCCTTGTTGACGGTTACCGTTTCATCACACCGTTGCCGCACAGTCGGATCGACAAGCAGCTGTTCGATGGAACGCGTACGCAACAGGTGGACGAGATGATCGCAGTAGGCCTCATCGGACTTTTTACGGGTGGAAATGCTCATCGAGAGCAAAACATAGGGATACCGTTCAGGATACAGTATCTCATCGATGCTGAGCTGCGCATCATCGATTTTATCCGCCTGCCGGACCAATTCTTCGAAACGCGACTTCAAGGTATCATGAAAATACTCATAGATCAGCCGCGCCGCCGATGGCGCGATGCGGTAAAGGCCCTTAAAAGACCTGTCGGTCGCATTGGAGACGTGATGGTCGAACCACAGGGCGACATCTCCTGCAAGAGGGAGATTGGCGACCACGTCCTTGGCGCGCAGCGGCACTGCGCCGCGCTGCATCACGTTAGGCTGGCTCCAAACCACCGGAGTGGTTTCGCCCAATACCTCCTTGAGCAGCACCGCGCATACAACGCCATCGAAATCGGGCCGGGTAATAATGCGTGTCATAGCGGGTTAACAATACCGAAACGCTAGTATCGATTAAAGCGGCTGACCATCCGGGCGCAGTTTAAACGCTATGTTCCCATGGCCATCCAGCATGAAGATCAAAAAACCGCCCTCGGCGGTGTAACGCAAGAGATCGTCATAGATGATCGCCTGTATTTCGAAGGTCTGGCCAGGCTCCTTGACCAGTTTTGTGACGCCCAGCAAAGCGCTGTCACGATCCCTGAAAACAGGAACAAAATGTATATCGTGTTCGGCATCGTGCTGTCCCACAATGGTTTCGTTGCCACCGGGATTCTGCACCACCACATACACCCATGCATTCTTGTCTATTGTTTGGTCCATGATCGCCTTTCTTGCCCGCATTGGTTCCGGTTGACAGCGAAGAAAAGAAAACGCGGGCAAATGAAGAAAAAACCACGCTTCGGATCTTTATAGAGAATGCACCCCACACTGTCAAGAAGGCTTCGGCGCCTGAACGGGGTAACCGCATTGCGTTTGGGCTGCATTTCAGACATGGAACATCGTTCTACTCGATAGGGGCGCACCTTGTGTTCGCCCGGGGTGTATGACGACCATTGGTCCTTGATGAAGGCTGTGCGTCGCACGCGGGCGAACACAAGGTTCGCCCCTACAGGTGAAAAGGGGTTAAGTGCCGCGCGGGGCGTCTCCCCTCGGGTCCGCACCCGTGGTGAGCGGCAGCGTTTTCGAAACAATAGGGTGAGAAGTCTTAAAAGAGCTGAATTTCAAAAAGCGGTTACCCTGTTCTGGTGTTTGGCGCCTGAACGGGGTAATCGCGGTTTGCTGAACCGCGAAGAATAGAAAACGCTAAACACGCTTCATGACGTCATCTTTGCAATTAATGCCTTTACATTTAGGAGCACTTGATTATACTTTGCGCGCATTCGTCATCAGTCAATGCAAGGAGCCAGCATGGAAAACGGTTTTGAGATACCCCCCGAACAAAGAGAATCTTTTCAACGCCTTCTACCGCACATGGTAGCCGGTTTGCGCAATGATCCCCAGGGTTTGGAGGCAGTATTCCTGTATTTGAAAATGGGCGGGGAAAAAATGGCGCGCATTGCGATCGATGCCTACAATCAGACCCATCGTCTTAAAAATGCACAAATGCAAAAGCTGCGTCTAGAAGAAGCCTTGATGGCCGAGCAAATAGATGAGAGCGAAGAAGACGATGACGACGAAGAAGAAACCGGCGTCGTCGATGCCAAGAAAGGCACCGACAGTATTGCGGACGACTTTTAGCCCGGGAGCACGCCAACAAGCGCTGTAACTGCCAGCCGCCGAGCCAGATGATACAATCGCCCCTATTTGCCCGGCTCAGTGCAGAGCAGGCGCATACATACAGCTTGGTCCTTTCGGCGGAACGTATTCCGCATTCTGTTTATGCCATGGGCATGCATCACGCCATTCAGGTCGCAGACGCTTGGCGTGGTCCGGCCAAAAAGGCCATCGCTCTTTATCTTTCCGAAAATCCAACCGCTGAGAATCCCCCTGCGCAGCCGCCGCATATCCGCTCTTATTCAGCTGTTTACGCTGTAGCGATAATTTTTATCATTCACCTGGCCACCGGCTCCGGACCGCAGCGAAGGGCATTTTTCGCCGCCTTCGGTGCTGATGCGGAGAAAATCATGGCCGGGGAAGTTTTTCGCTGCATCACCGCCCTGCTATTACACGGTGACGGTGCCCACCTGCTTGCCAATATGGCTTCAGCGGCCTTGTTTGGCACTTTTGCAGCCAATGCGTATGGTTGGGGAATTGCTTGGTTCTTAATGGTGTTGTCGGGTGCCCAGGGAAACTTTTTGACGGCCTGGTGGTATGGTCACAACCATCTGGCGGTGGGTGCCTCGACAGCGGTCTTTGCCGCCGTGGGCCTTTGCGCTGCATCGTCTTTCCGCCAGTGGCACCACGACCGTACCGGGCGGCTGCGGCCCTGGATCCCCCTGGCTGGCGGGTTGGCTTTGGTCGGCTGGCTGGGAACAGGTCCTCAGTCCGATATACTGGCGCATCTGTTGGGGTTTGGCGCCGGACTGGCCAATGGCGGCCTATATACCCGCATGGTGGGGCGCATCTGCCCCTGGGCCTATCAGGTGGCCGCCATCTTGATGATGGCCGCTGCCATCGCGGCAAGTTGGTTGTGGGGGGTGTATCAAAGCGGATAGGGGGTCAAACTTTCGCTGCCTTCTTCGGTCACCAAAATCGTCTGTTCAAATTGGGCTGAGAGCGAACCGTCCTTGGTCACTGCGGTCCATTGATCGTCCAGGATGATCAAATCATACCCGCCCAGATTGATCATGGGTTCGATGGTGAACACCATGCCTGGCACCAGGCGCGCCCCATCCCCGCGCTGACCGAAATGAGGGATCTGGGGCGGCTCGTGAAAATCGAAGCCAACGCCATGGCCGACGAAATCACGTACCACGGAACACCCCTGCCCCTCCGCGTAGGCTTGGATTGCCCAACCAATATCGCCCACACTGTGGCCTGGCCGGATCATGGCGATGCCCTCTTTGAGACTCTGGCGCGCAACATCGACGATCTTGCGGGCCTCCGGACCCGGTTCGCCCACGAAGAAGGTCTTGTTGGCATCCGCATAGTAGCCATCGAGAATGGTTGTCACGTCGATGTTGACGATATCGCCGTCTTTCAGGCGCTGGGGTCCTGGAATGCCGTGACAGATGACTTCATTGATCGACACACACACGCTTTTGGGAAATCCCCGGTAGTTGAGTGGCGCCGGGATGCCGTGGTTCTGAATCGTATAGTCATGCACCCACTGGTTGATCTCATCCGTAGCAATACCAGGCGCGATTCTGCTTTCCACCAAGTCCAGCGTTGCGACCACGAGCTGCCCCGCGCGCCGGATCCCCACAATGTCGACGGCGGACTTCAGCCTGATCTTGGGCTTTTGGGGATGCACTTTGGGACGCACGACTTCCGCTGTGGCCAGACAGCAGCGTTTAAACTTTTTGCCGCTGCCGCAGGGACACGGATCGTTGCGTCCGACTTTGATACCTCTGACTGGCTGGTCTACTCTCACACGCCACCTTCCCGCTACTTGCATAGCCGCTTTCTTACATATCGTCCTACCTATACCGATATTCACCGTACTGTCAATCCGCAAGGGTTCCCAGAGCACGGTAAGTTTGTTCTAATTCCGAAAGGAGTTGGCGCATGAATTTTTCGGTGATGCGCAGATAATCTAAGACCAAGCGACATTGAGCATGAGTTGTCTCATCTTCTGTGTTGCACTGTTTCGGGATTTGATAATGCTAATGGCAAATCGGCGAAGGCGAGTCATGTTTTCCTGCCCATAGCCGGTGTGTATTCGACTGCGGTCTTCATCATAATTCCAATCGATAATGTAATGGCAGCGTTGTAGGGTGGGCATTGCCCACCACCATAGGCGCTGGATTGAAGGGATTCGCAAAGCATGCCGGTTTTCCGGCAGGGTAAGGAATTTCTGTCGCTGGTAAGTTACCACGATAAAAAAAACAAGTCGCACCTTTGGTATTGGCGCTGGCGATAATCCGACATGATTTTTCATCAACATTTATGGACAGGGCGGGGCGTTGCCTGCCACCGTGTCATTCAAAGCCATCCGCACCACAGATCACCTATGACCATTTGCAAATAAATGGTGGGCGATGCCCACCCTACCTGGCTACATGCGATTCCTGGTTTCCAGAGCCAGGGTAACCGCATTTGGAAATTCAAACACAAGGTGCGCCCATAAATAGAACGAGATCTGTGCCAGAAATCAAAAGACCGACATTTCTGCCGGACCTTACACAAACCCTCGTTGCCGTGCTGTCGCAGGGGAGCCACCCGCAGAGGCGACCGGCGGTCGCCCAGCGCGGGTGCAAAGCCACCATTCCAGGCTACTATGGTGCGGGAGAATAAGGCCGCGCCATTTAGGGCGATGCCCCACGCCCCTACAGCGCATCGTGATCATCAAGGTGTCCATTCATTCAGGGACTAACCGACATTTACGCACCGGGCGAACACAAGGTTCGCCCCTCCAGCTTGAATGGCGATTCCAGAACTACTCGAATGGCAGATGTGGACTTTTTACGAATCCATCAATGATGATTCTAATGATGATCGGTGGACAAGTTTTTTTTCGAAAGGTATAGTGTCGTGACAAGCGTTCGGTTTGCAAATCAAGCGGGAAGGATAACAGGGTAGCCATGGATAACGAGAGCAAAGAGGTAAATCCGGACAGGGAGTGGGCTCAGCGGGTCCTGTGCAGTGATGAAAGCTGTATCGGCGTCATCGGACCGGATGGCCGCTGCAAGGAGTGCGGCCAGCCTTATGCGGGCCAACTGCCGGACTTCACGGCATCGGCCCCCGACGATGAGGCCGAGGCTGCGCCCGAACATGAAATCGCAGGTAACACCATGGGGGCGGAAGACGCAAGCGGGCAAGCCTGGCAAAGCGCAGAAGATGCCATGGCCGAAGATGATGATGAATGGTCCGGGCGCAGGCTTTGCAGTGATGGAAACTGTATCGGCGTCATCGGACCGGATGGCCGCTGCAAGGAGTGCGGCCGGCCCGAGAGTACCTGATCGGGATTATTCGCGGACGCGCATCCATACGCTGTCTTATGCCAGGCATGCGCCCGCATCGAGCACTTCTCGCACTTTACAAGACAACTCCTCCATATTGAAGGGCTTTTGGATAAACCCGTTGCATCCTCGTTTCAGAATACGGGACGCTTCGCCGCTGAGGCTGTAGCCGCTGGAAAGCAGCACTTTGATATCGGACCGGATCGATTTAAGGCGGTCATACGTCTCGCCGCCGCTCATGCCCGGCATAATCATATCCAGGATGATCAAATCGATGTTGCCTTTTTCCACAGCAAAGACATCCAGAGCTTCCTGACCGCTGCATGCCGCCCGGGCCTGGTAGCCAAGATGAGTCAGCATCGCCTTGCCGACCTGCAAGATCATGGTCTCGTCATCCACAAGCAGAATATTTTCCGTTCCGGTCAATGTTTTCGTTTTCACAGGCGGCTTGATCTGAACCGCCGGTTTTTCGATAGCCGGAAGGTAAAGCGTGAAAGTCGACCCTTTACCTTCCTCGCTGTACACGTTAATAATGCCTTCGTGATTTTTGATAATTCCGTAGGCCGACGCAAGCCCCAGGCCAGTGCCGCGACCGCGATCCTTGGTCGTGAAAAAGGGTTCGAAAATTTTGGTCTGGATGGCTTTGTCCATGCCGACGCCGTTATCCGCCACGCTAAGGCGTACGTAATTGCCTTGCGGAACGCCGTAGGCACCCGTATACGAGATATCCAGCACCGTGTTGGCCGTTTCGACCGAGATCTGACCGCCTTTGGGCATGGCCTGCCAGGCATTGACCAGTAAATTCAGCAAAACTTGCTCGATCTGGCCCCGGTCGACCTCGACCGCCCACAAATCAGGACTCAATGTGGTGTGAACGGAGATCTCTTTCTTCGTCCTGGCAAACATTTGAACGGTCTTATCGACCAAAACGTTCAATTCGGTCGTCCTGACCTCATACTTGCCTCCTCTGGCGAACTCGAGCAGCTGCTTAGTCAGTGAGGATGCATCCTGTACATACGTAATGATGTTTTCCAGACGTTCGCTGATCGGATGTTTCGGTGGCACGCCGAGTTTGGCCAGGGTCGTGTTGCCCAAAATAGCCATGAGCAGATTGTTGAAATCATGGGCGACACCCCCGGCCAGCGTGCCGATGGACTCCATGCGCTGTGCCTGCTGCAGCTGCACCTGCAAACGTTCGTTTTCGGTGATATCGCGCAGCAATCCCTGAATGGCGGGCTGGTCCGCGAAAGTAACCGGTGCGCCGGAAATCTCCGCCCGAAAAGAAGTACCATCTTTACGCTTGGCCTTGAAAATCATAGCCGCGCCAATCTTAGGGCCTTTTTGCCAATGCGCCAGCGCCTCTTGCAAAGAACGGTGATCACTGGCTTCGATAACGTCCCACAAGGTCAGTGCAAGCGCTTCACGGGGGCTATAGCCCAGCAATTGGCAAATGCGGTTGTTCAGAAAGCCGAAGCGTCCGGACGGCAGTTCACTGATGAAATAGCCGTCCTGCGTATTTTCCACCAACGACCTGTAGAGCTGCTCACTCTGTTTGAGGGCCTCTTCGGCCTGCTTGCGCGATGTAATATCGAACAGGATCGCGATCAGTCCATTGACCTCTTTGATTTCATTGCGCAAGGGTCCCGCCGACGAAACAGCGTGAAAAAAAGCGCCATCTTTGCGTCTGCGTTTTATTTCAAGATAGTTATAGCTGCGACCTTTCATCACCTCGCCAAAAAAAGCTTCAAATGCTTGCCGATCTTCTTCGGGCACCGCGGGATACGGCTTGCCCATGACCTCCTCTCGGCTCCAGCCAAATAGCTTTTCGGCGGCGGGATTCCAGAACGCGACCCGCTGTTGGCGATCCATGCCCACAATGGCGGCCTGACCGCTGTAGTATACCATCTCAAGGGCCTCATTGGCTTTGCGCAAGGCCTCCTCTGTGCTCAGCCGGAGAGTGACCTCCTGAAACAGGACCATCATGATATGCGGGGCAAAAACGCTCAGATGGACCTCCGCGGGTACATATTGACCGTCTTTGCGCCGATAGTGCCGCTCCAAGGTCATGCCCCTTGGCAAAGCCCTGATATCATCGATGGTGATGATGGGCTGCGCATTGATATCTTCCGGGTGCAGCATGTCCGGAATACGCATGCGCATCAATTCCTCGTGGGAGTAGCCCAAAATCCGCAATGCCTGATCGTTGGCCCGCAGTATGCGCAGGGCCTTGTCGACCAACAGAATGCCCACGGCCCGATTCTGAAATAGCCGCTCGCAACGGGCTTCCAAATCAGGCACATCGTCCGGTACACCCTCAGAACCGTTCTGCACACCGTTGAGCGACACGCCAACAGCGCGGCGGGAGGCCACCTCGCTTTCCAGTATGTGAATTCTTTCCAGCAACTGCTCGTAGGTGGGTTTGCTCACTACCGCCTGGCTCCTCTGCCCAAACAGGTTACCCAAGATCGTTGGCGTCTTTGCCATCTTAGAGGCGCCATCACCGATATTGCCCGTAATGAATACCATACCGTTTTGATTTATAGGCGAATTTACGTACCGTCGTTTTCAGGACCTCAGCGGCGGCGGTGATATTACCGCGGGAGTTTTTCAGGGCATCGATGATCATTTCCCTTTCCAGGTTGGCCACGGCATCATCCAGCGACAACTCGGGCAACGTGCCGGACTCTTTGCCGGTTTGCAGTGTAGGAGGCAAATGATAGCTGTGAATCACGCCGCCGTCGCACAGCAGCACCGATCGTTCGATACAATTTTCCAGCTCGCGCACATTGCCGGGCCAATGGTAGTCCATCAACATATCGATGGCCGGCGTGGAAAACCGTTTGATCTCCTTACCGTTCTCTTTGCAGTATTTTTCAAGGAAATAGTCGGATAACAGCAATATATCAGTTTTACGCTCGCGCAACGGTGGCATATAGATAGGAAAAACATTGAGCCGGTAATACAGGTCGCCGCGAAACGATCCTTCTTCGACGGCGAGCTCCAGGTTTTTATTGGTGGCCGTGATGATACGCACATCCACTTTGATGGTGCGCTGCCCGCCGACCCGTTCGAACTCCTTTTCCTGCAACACACGCAGCAGGTTGCCTTGTACATCCAGTCCGATCGAACCGATTTCATCCAGAAACAAGGTGCCCCTGTGGGAGAGCTCGAATTTGCCCAGTTTTTGCTTGATGGCGCCGGTGAAAGCGCCCTTTTCATGGCCGAACAGTTCACTTTCGATCAGGTTGGCGGGAATAGCCGCGCAGTTGACTTTAATGAAAGGCCCTTTGGCGCGGTTGCTGTTGTAATGAACCGAATTGGCCACCAACTCCTTGCCGGTGCCGCTTTCGCCACGGATCAACACGGTCGCATTGCTCTTGCATACTTGCGAAATCATCTGGAACACTTCACGCATCTTGTTGCTGTTGCCGACGATATTGGTGATGCGGTATTTGTTTTCCAGTTCATCGCGCAGGCGTTGGTTTTCGGCCCGCAGTTGCTCTTTTTCACGCCGGATGATCTCCAGGTTGATCACGTGCTGGGCAATCATGGTGGCCACGACGGCCAGCATTTTCTGACTGTCTTTGAGGGAGTAATCCTCATCGTCATAACGGCGATCCACGCTCAGCGCGCCGATCACCTGATTGCCTTTTTTTATGGGAACGCAGATGAAGGAGAGCTCTTCAAAATCCTTGAGCTTCTTGCGGGCGGCCGTACGGTCGAGGAACAGCGGCTCTTCACTGATTTTGGGTATGATCACGGGCTTGCCACTTTGAATCACGCGGCCGGTAATCCCTTCCCCCAACTTGTATTTCACCCGCTCAATGGTGCTCAACGACAGGCTGTGGGCCACTTCGATGCTGATTTCATTGCTTAAAAGGTCAAGAATAGATACGGTGCCACGCACCATATTCATTGAACTGGACAGGATATCCAAGACTTTATATAAGGATTTTTTTAGTTCCAGATGCTCGCTGAGCGCCTGGCTGATTTCATAGAAAAGGGTGACTTCTTCGATCCGTTTCATGCAAATTAATCCAATCGGGTCCGCTTCATAGACGTGAGGAAGGTTATTTTTTTCATCATCATAACAAAATTGTAAGAAATGGCAAGCCCAACGATTCTACATATGGACATGGACGCTTTCTTTGCCTCGGTCGAGCAACTCGACGACCCGGCACTGCGCGGCCGATGCCTGGTTGTAGGCGGTTCTCATCGCGGGGTTGTGGCCGCCGCAAGCTATGAAGCGCGCAAGTACGGCATCCATTCGGCGATGCCGATATTCCAGGCCCGTCTGAAATGTCCGCACCTGGTCATCGTTGCGCCGCGACGCCGGCGGTATGCCGAACTGTCCGGGCGCATCATGGACATTCTGAGAACCTTTTCCCCATTGGTCGAGCCTATATCGATCGACGAGGCCTATGTAGATATCTCCGGCTGCCAGCGACTGCATGGCACAGCGCACGAGACGGGATTGGCCGTTAAAACCCGCATCCGGGAACAGACCGGGTTAACCAGTTCCGTGGGCATCGCCCCCAACAAATTCCTGGCTAAAATCGCCTCGGATTTTAACAAACCCGATGGGTTGACGATCGTTACCCCAGAGCAGATGCCCCTGTTTATCGAAACGCTCGCCATTGAAAAAGTACCCGGCGTCGGCGCCCAAACCCGGCAGCGTTTGACTGGCATGGGAATTCAGACCTTGGGTCAGATCCTGCAATGGCCCGAGCAACAGTTGGTGCGCAAATTGGGTAAGTTCGGGTACCGTTTAATGGCTCTGGCCCAGGGCAGGGACAACACACCCGTGGTATGTGAGAGCGAAGCCAAATCGGTAAGCAGCGAAACCACCCTTGAGCAGGATACGGCGGACCACGCTGTCCTGGCGGTTTGCCTCTTAGCGCAATCCGAAACTGTCGCGCGCCAGCTTCGGGCTCAGCATCTGCGGGCACGCACGATTACCCTGAAGCTCAAAACCACTGATTTCGTGCAGCATACCCGCAGCCATTCGTGGCCGCAACCGATTCAGTCATCAGATACTATTTATCAGGCAACGCTGCGTTTGCTCACTGCTTTCGCCCTGACGCAACCCATCCGGCTGATCGGAGTGGGTGCCGGCAATCTGATACCGGAAAACATGCCCGTGCAGCAAGCACTGTTTGCCGATGAACAGGTACGCCATCGTCAACAATGGGAGCAATTGGATCGCGCCTTGGACGCCATCTCCGAACGATACGGCCGAGGCAGCGTCGTGCGCGGCACCTTGGCGGAAACCGGACGCAACGATAAAAAACAATGAATGCTTTAGGAAGGGATATCAACGGTGACGTTCGCATACGATGAGCTGATCGGGAGTTAAATCTACGCTGATTTAACGGATGGCGGAAAGAACTAGGAACCGGATGCCGGCTGGAATCGATTCCGGCCGGCAACCGTCAAAGGTGCATTCCCTGCGCTCACACCGGAAGGTCTCTTTGCGCGATGGCACATCGCAAGTTACCGGGCGGCAGGCAACTGCCTGTGCCCGCACATCGTGTGTCGATGCGTCGTCAATGGATCAAATTGGCCCCTTTTTCGGTGAGTTTGAGTTTGGGAACCGAACCTTTCATCTCATATTTGAGAAAGCCCTTGGCTGCCAGTTGCTTGATGGCTTTTTCAAAGTCACGCTTTTCAAAGGAGTTTAAAAATGGCAAATATTCTTCGATCAACCAATTTTCGGGGATCACGTCGTTTTCTTCGCCTTCGATGGCCCTGAATTGATCGAGAATATCTTTTTTGATATCTTTTATGTCTCTGCTCATCGCCCATCCTTATCGTTAAATAAAAACGAACGACCGATGCGCCGCCCGGCGCCTATACGTAGGGCCGATCAATGCGGGCAGTTGGTGTACAACGCCGCGCAGGCACCATTCGCCGTCAAAAAGGGCTGCATCGGGAGCATGCGCGCTCCCGGATACGTACCCAAAGTAGCGAAAAAATAACGCATGTTACTCGGATTACAAGCAGATCCTTTTAAAAAAGTGATCGGCCGACATTTATGTTCTTCACGGCAGCGAGATGCGGTCTCAAAAGGGGGCTGGCTATAAAGGCTTAAAGGTGTTCCGCGTCTTCACAGTAACGTTTTTGGATGGCGCGCAACATGTCATAGCGGCTGAAGAAAATTTCAACGAGTTCCGGATCGAAGTGGCTGCCGGATCCTCTTTCGATCTGGGATAAAATTTCTTCCTCGTTCCAGGCTTCTTTGTACGTTCGCTTGGTACTCAAAGCATCGAACACATCGGCCACCGCCACAATGCGACCGAACAGGGGGATTTCGGTTCCTTTTTTTCCAGGGGCGCGTCCATCAGGGCGCATATATCCCGTGAGCGGCAATCCGCTGCGGTAATCGATGTGCCCGGGGTAACCTTGACCGTCCCAGCGCTCATGATGGTTCAGAGCAACGATGCCGGCCGCTTCATCAAAGTCCGATTGTTGATGCATAAACAGACGCGCGCCCTGAATCGTATGCGCTTTCATAACCTCGTACTCATCGGCGTTGAGTCGGGCAGGCTTGTTGAGAATCAGGTCGGAAGTGCCCACCTTGCCCACATCGTGAAGCATCGCCGCCATACGCAGGACATCACGTGTTTTGTCAATGACAGTGCGGTCGATACGATGCCGAATGGCCCACTGTTCATAGATCTCGACTGCAAACCCGGCAACACGGTTCACGTGCGGACCCGTTTCGAACGGATCGCGCATCTCGGCCATGCTGATCATACGCAGAATCAAGGCCCGTGTCATTTGAGCCCGCTCCAGGGCCACCGATGCCACGGCGGCAAAGTGGTGCATCATACGCACATCCTGCGCTGAAAATGAGACAATCTTGCCGGAGGCATTCTGGGCGTTGATGATTTGAAGGATTCCCAGAATGGTTTTGGAACTGGTCATCAGGGGAATGGTCAGCACGGATTGGGTCTTGTAGCCGGCCGTTTCATCGAATTGCTTGCTGAAGCGGTAGGGTAACGTGGCCTCCAGGTCATACACATCGGGGATGTTCAAAGCGCACCCGGTCGACGCCACGTAACCGGCGATGCTTTTGGTATTGATAGGAATTTTGAAGGTCGAATAAATCAGGTTGGCGCCTTGGGGAAGCTTTTTATGCAGGGTGTCGTTCTGAGTGTAGGAAAAAAAAAGAAATCCGTTCTGACAAATGTAGATCGAACCTGCATCCGCATTGGCAAATTGGCGCGCCCGCGTCAGGACACGCTCCATCAGGATATCCAGATCATTGATCTGATTCAGCTCGATTCCCAGGCGCGTCAGGCTATCCAGCTTTTCTTGTTCGCTCAGCATCAGGGGGCACTGTTTCAGTTTGCGTTCAATCGGCGGCCGCTGGTATCCTATTTCAATTATATCAATTGTTTGACTATCAACCTTTCATAGCAATGTCAATTCACAAATGTGGGTGCCCTATAACGCCGGCAAAGATAGGGTGAAGGTACTGCCTTGCCCCTCGACGCTCTCCACGGAAACCTGGCCACCATGCGCTTGCACGATGTGCTTGACGATGGCCAGCCCCAAGCCGGTTCCGCCCATCCGGCGGCTGCGATTTTGGTCAACCCGGTAAAAACGCTCAAACAGGCGTGGCAGATGATGCTGGGCAATGCCGATACCCTGGTCCGCGAAAACGATCTGGATAAGATCATCCGCCTTGCGGGCCGAAACCGAGATGCGGCTGTTTGGCGGACTGTACTTGATGGCATTATTCAAAAGATTGACGACCGCCTGTTCCATTAAGTCGCTATCGATGGGCGCCGTGAGTGTTGCAGCACAAGCGATATCAATGACGATGGCCTTTTCAGCTGCTTCCACGCGACAGATTTGGGCTGCCGCTTGCAGCAGTTGGCTGATGGCGCCAGGTCTTAAAACCAGTTGACGCCCTTCCCCGCCCTGTTCGAGGCGCGCCAGCTGCATGAGATCATCCACGATGGTGGTCAAGCGCTTTACATGCTTGAGGATGATCTGCAAAAAGCGCTGCGCTTCGTGCGGATCGGTCACCACGCCCTCACAAAGGGTCTCTACAAAGCCCACGATGGCTGTCAGTGGTGTTTTGATTTCATGGCTCACATTGGCTGCGAAATCGCTGCGCATGGTTTCGAGTCGGCGTATCTGCGTGACATCGCTTAATACCAGCAAGGCCCCCATACGCCCGCCGGAGGCATCGAAAAGGGGCGTGCAGCGGGCGTTCAATACCTGCTCACCCTTGTGATACAGGGCGATGTCCCCCTGGGAATGAACGCCTTGGTCCAGCGTGGTCCGTATCAGGCGATGAAGTTCCCAGTTGCGCACTACCTCCTGGATGCTGCGGCCCAGCAGGGTGTGATCGCCACGCAGCAAACGGACGGCGGCAGCATTCAAATGCAAAATACGTTCTTGCGGATCGAGCGCGATCACCCCTTCGGTCATACTGGCCAACACCGCCTCGCTCTCATTGCGCTGCTGAACGATATCGGCCATTTTTTGCTCCAACTTCTGGGCCATCAGGTTCATGGCTTGGGCCAGTTCAGCCGGCTCAGCCGTGTCGGGCACAAGCAATCGATGCGACAACTCACCCCTGGCAAAACGTTCAGCTCCACGCCGCATGGTTTCAAGCGGCCGGCTGATACGCCGTGCGATCACCAAACACACGATCGCGGCCATCAAGGCAATCAGAAGGCCCCCCGTACCCAATCGCAGCCACAAAGCATGCAGTTGGTGGTCTACAGCCGAAAGGGATATGGAAAGGCGTAAAACGCCTTGCACCGTCTTGGCATCCGGTGTGAGGGGATAGGCCAAGTAAACCATGTGCTGACCGAGCGTATCACTGAAACGAGACGCGCTGCTCGTGTCACCCTGGATGGCCTGCCTGATTTCCGGCCGATCGCCATGATTTTCCATCGCGAGCGGATCGGCTTCCGAATCACCGGCGACCGAGCCGTCCGGGAGCACGATGGTCAAACGGATGGGGGTGCCGACGACGATCCGTTTGCAAAAACGATCCAGCCCCTTTCGGTCCAGGGGGTCGATCAATGGCAGTGCCTGCGGTTCCAGGAAAAGGGCCTGGTACAGAAGATTACGGTGGATCTGTGCCAGGTGGAAAGTGCGCATGGCACGCGAGGCATACCAGCCGGTGGCCACAAGAACGATCAGCACCAGCAGTAGATAGGATGGGTAAAGCTGCCCGATGAGGCGTTTGCGTTGGCTCATGATCTGTCTTTGAACCGGTAGCCGACGCCGCGCACGGTTTCGATCAGAAAACCGCTATCGCCTAACTTTTTACGCAAACCGACGATTTGCACGTCCACGCTGCGGTCGGTGACCGGATAATCATCTCCGCGCACGGCATCCACAATCTGACTTCGTGTGAACACCCAGCCCGGACGTCCCGCGAGAAATGTCAGCACCTGGAACTCGGTGTATGTCAGATCGACCGGCGTCCCTTCGACGAGCACGGTGCGACGGCCGCTGTCGATGGACAATCCGTGGATATGGATCATATCCTCCTGCCCTGTCCGGGATTCAATTTTTCGCCGGAACACGGCCCGTATACGGGCCAAAAGCACGCGTGGGCTGAAAGGCTTGGTGATGTAATCATCGGCGCCCAGTTCCAGGCCGGTCACGATATCGACCTCTTCGCCTTTGGCACTCAGCATGATGACCGGAATCGCGCGTAAACGATCGTCGCTTTTAATACGGCGCGTCAATTCCAAGCCGTCGATGCCCGGCAGCATCAGATCAATCACCATAAGATCGACAATGTTTCCGCGCACCTTGCGCCACGCCTCTTCGCCGGTTTCCGCAAGCATTACAGCGTACCCTTCGCGACTGAGATGAAAGCGGACCAACTCGAGCAGGTCCTCTTCGTCATCGACCACCAATATGGTTTCCTTGCCCATTTTATTCCATAGCCGGCCTCACCGGAGTGCTCATTGTTAAAAGAAGGCAGTGAACTTGCCGACGTGCGATCCTCGGGGCACGAAACCTCATCTCTCTTGCATACCCCATATATCGAAAGTATATGCTGGCCAATGTGAGTATCTCGTTAGCCGCTGGTTAGAAAATGGACGGCTTGCAACCATGCGCAATCAGCAAGCTGTTGACGACCGCAACATGCCCCATGCGCCGATACTCGGAAGACCCTCAGTTCGATTACACCTGCTCATTTACAGGTAAAAGGGTAAAAATGGTGAAAACAGTACCCGCCCGGGTCGCTGTACATCACTTCCGTTTCGGCCATGCAGGCGCCGATCGTCTCTCTGGAAACGCTCTCATAATCCGGACGCCGCTCCTCTTCTTTTTTGCATGCCAGGCACACCGGCTCATGATCGTAGACCGACAGTATGCGGCCGTCTTCAGGGTTCAGGCGGGTTTCGCAGCGTCGGCAGGCAAGCGCGCACGATAGTTTTTCTTCCCATTTGTCCATTGAATCCATCCTTTGATCGGGGTAATGTCCACATGCTCCAAACTAACCGGGTTTGCAGCGGAAAGATAATACCATTCGTTCTATTCTCAATCTCAACAAAGGGAATGTGCCGTGACGCTCTTCAATATCGCCGCCATTGCCATCGCTTTGGCCATGGACGCTTTTGCGGTGGCCATTGCGGCCGGCATCAAGCTGGGTAAGATCAACTTCCGCCAGAATTTCAGGTTGGCCTGGCATTTCGGATTGTTTCAGGCGCTGATGCCTGTCATTGGCTGGGCGGCCGGCTTGACAATCCGCCAGCAGATTGCCAGGTACGATCATTGGGTGGCTTTCGCCCTTTTGCTCGTCGTATCCCAGGGCATGCTGCGCGAAGCGCTCCGTCCCCAAGACGACCCGGTTGCTCCGAAAGACCCGACCAAGGGCGCCACTATGGTGATGTTATCGTTTGCTACCAGCCTGGACGCCCTGGCTGTAGGATTGAGCCTTTCCATGATAGACGTCTCCATCTGGTGGCCGGCACTGGTCATCGGCATCGTGGCCGCGGCATTCACCACTTTCGGTATGCACTTGGGCACCCGCATTTCAAAGGCGGCACTTATTCGCCGCTACGCCGATGCCGCCGGCGGACTGGTGCTGCTGGCCATCGGGATGAATATCCTGCGCGAACATGGGGTGTTCCAAGCGTGGCTGGGGTGAATACACTCCCCTATGGCTCGAGAAATTTCCAGCCCATGGGCGGTTGCGGCACGCGCCGGGCCGTGCATCCCACCAGCTCGAACAACACCACCTCCATGATATGCCATACGTGGACCCCCTCGCGAATGCAACCGGTGATGGTTCGTTCCTCGCGCCCACAGGCCATATGGAGGTGCAGCAAAGGCGTTCCGTTTTCATCGGGGAACAATGTCCCCGTACCGGCGACCTCATGGGTTTCTTCCAACAGGCGTGTCATGGGTACGATAACGTCGGCGCGTCCTTCCCGTGGACCCACAACCAGGCGACTGCCGGCATCGGCCCCGCCGAAAATGATGAGGGCCGCCGCCTGAATATCCTGCTCACGGGCAAAGCGTTCGATGGTCGCGTGCACGACGTCGCCGTCTTCCAGACGCAATACGAATATACGGCCCTGCCTGGCTTCCGAAAATTTCAAGGGAGCACTCCTTCTGCGGTCTTTTCGGACAATACCTCCATAAAAGTTCTGAAAAGAACAACGTTCACGAACAGGCCAATTAAAGACCAGACCGCATTGACGATAATTCTAAAAAAATCGTTGGATGAGATCAGCTGGATCAGCTGATCGGCCGTCAACCCTAATACGAGAATAGGAACATAGGTGGCTGCCATTAAAATTAAAATCATAACGAAATGATTTTTTGTATCCGTGAAGCTTTTAACAAGGGCCTCGCGTGGTTTCATTCCAAATAATACCAGGTAAAACTCGGCAAACGCCAGGCGAACGCCCAGCCAGATGCCTGGCAGGATCAGAAAGCTGATGCCCACACCGATCAAAAAAACCATGATGGCCTTCAAGGCAAACAGGGGCGCCCACTGCTGAATCGCCGCCATGACCAAATCGCCGTTTTTGGGCTGCTCCTGCCTGGCCCGCCTGGCCATCAACTGGATCAAGGCGGCCGTATAGACAGGATAAATGAGAAGATTGAATGCCAGGGGCGCCAGCAAAGCCATGGGTGTTGCGCGAAACTGAACGCCCAGGATAAAGTCAAACAGCGTGGTAGCGAACAGGAAGGGCAGACACAGGGCTGCAATCTGGAAGAAATGCTGCGTGAAAAAGCTGTACGCATCCGTGAGAATAATTTGAATTTTCGAAGATAGCGGTTTCATTTGCTTGCGTCTTCCCAGCCAGTTAAAATAAGAGTCTTTATCATGACTTGCCCGGTACGCGCCACCATTATCGAATTTGTCTTGACAACTTTACCAATTACACGCATAGTCGGCTAAACATCACCCGAAAGCAGACCATGCTGAACCCTGACGCACCGATTCCCTTGTACCGCCAACTGGCCGATCAGCTGATAGCTAAAATCAGAGCCGGCGAGTACCCATCCGGCAGCCGCATCCTATCCGAACACCAGTTGGCGGCCGTCCATGGCATTGGTCGACCGACGATCCGCCAGGCGATCGATCTGCTTGTCCGCAAAGGACTGCTTGTCCGCCGGCGCGGTTCAGGAACCTATGTGTGCGAACCGCCCAAGGAAGTGGACCTGTTCTCCCTCGACGGGACGAGCCTTTCTTTCCGCAAGAAGGGCTTCGCGGTGGAAACACGCCTGCTCGGCCCGGTAGGTCTGAAAACGCTGCAAGGGGCCGCTGACAACCCGTTCAACGAGCGCCAGGCATACCATTTGGCCAGGCTCACCCTGGTGGCCGGCGAACCGGTGCTGCTTGAACGGATATACCTGCATCCCGAACTGTTCGCCGGCATTGATACAATAGATCTGCAGGGACGCTCTCTTTCCGCCATTGCCGATGAACAATTCTACTTGCGGCCGGTAGGCGGCAAACAAAGTTTCAGGATCGGATACGCCAGCAACGAAGATGCCTGCCACCTGCAAGTGACCCCCCGGGCACCCCTGCTCGTGGTCTGCCGCTGGCTCGATTTTGCGCCAACGCCCCAGGGGGTCTTTTCCGAGTTGTGGTGCTGCACGGAACGATTTGTATTTTCACAAACTATCGGAGGAATCACGCATGCATAGACGAGGCTATTACACCCAGTTCGGCGGGGCTTATCTACCTGAAATTCTGGTCGCCACTTTCGAGGCGTTGGAAGCCGCTTTCGATCAGGCCAAGGCTGATCCCGACTTCTGGCAGACCTATTTAAAGGTGATGACCGACTATTCGGGACGCCCTACCCCGCTGACCCATGCCGCCAACCTGACCCGGCATTTCGGCGGCGCCAAAATCTACATCAAACGCGAGGATCTGAACCATACCGGCGCGCACAAGGCCAACAATGTCATGGGCCAGGGTCTGCTGGTACAGCGGATGGGCAAAACGCGCGTCATCGCCGAGACCGGCGCCGGGCAGCACGGCGTGGCCACGGCCACGATGGCTGCGCGCATGGGCTTTGAATGCACCATCTACATGGGCGAAGTGGATGTCGAGCGCCAACGGCCGAACGTTTTCTGGATGGAGCGCCTGGGGGCGACGGTGGTGCCGGTGCGTGATGGTACACGAACCTTGAAAGACGCTATCAATGAAGCGTTCCGCGATTGGGTCGGCAACATGGACACCACCCACTATGTACTGGGCACGGCTTGCGGTCCCCATCCTTTTCCGGAAATGGTGACCTATTTCCAATCCATTATCGGACAAGAGGCGCGCCGCCAAATCCTCGCGCAGGAGGGGCGACTGCCGAGTCGCGTTTATGCCTGTGTGGGTGGCGGTTCCAACGCCATGGGCCTCTTTTCGGGCTTCCTGGACGATCCGGTGGAACTGGTGGGAGTCGAAGCCGGCGGCAAGGGACTTAAAAGCGGCCGGCACGCCTCGCGGCTGAAGGCCTCCGATGCCAGTATAGGGGTGGCACAAGGATATAAAACCTATTTTCTGCAAAACGATGACGGCCAGATGCGCGAAACGCACAGCATTGCCGCCGGGTTGGACTACATCGGCGTATCGCCCATTCTGGCGCATTTCAAGGAAAACGGTCGTGCGCGCTTCGAAGCGGCCACCGACGAGGAGGTCATTGCCGCCATGTCCTTGACCATGACCCGGGAGGGACTGATTCCGGCACTGGAATCAGCGCATGCTTTCGCTCAGGCTTTCAAGGAGGCACCCGCCATGTCGCCCGAGGACATCCTCATCATCAACCAATCCGGCCGCGGCGACAAAGATATTTTCACAGTGGCCGATGCTTTCGGCGATCCGGCCTGGCAGGCGTTCATCCGCAAGAAAGCGGCGCAATACGGGGCATGAAGCAATCCGACGCCTGACACTTGAAACCTTATCTATGATTGTACAATTCGCACCCGAAGTAGAGAACTTGAACTTTACTTTCCAATTTTAAAAGGACATCCACATGCTCGAAACTTACATTCGTGATCGTCGGAAGAAAAAAGATATTCTGCTGATGACCCACATTGTCATCGGGTATCCTTCCCTTGAAGCCTCTTTCGACATCGTCAGGGCGATGGTGTCGGCCGGCGTCGATTTAATGGAGCTGCAGATACCCTTTTCGGAACCGATTGCCGATGGACCGGTGATCCTGAAGGCCAACCAAGCGTCATTGGCCCACGGCACCTCCGTAAAAGACTGTCTGCGGTTTGCCGAAAAAGCGGCAAGTACTTTCGACATCCCCTTTCTGCTCATGACCTACTATAATATTCTTTATAAGTTCGGCGTGGCGGCATTTGCGCAGGAGATTGCGCGCTGCAAGGTACGCGGCGCAATTGTGCCGGACCTGCCCCACGAGGAGGGCAAAGACTACCTGCAATCCATGGCGAAGAACACTTTGGCGCCGATTTTCATTTACTCCCCAACCAGCCCCGAATCCCGCATGCAAGAGATCGCCACACATGCCCAAGGATTCATTTACTGCGTGGCGCGCAAAGGCGTTACCGGACAGCAGACCGATTTCTCCCTTCATCTGCAAGCCTATCTGGATCGTTGCCGGCGCGCCACGCCTTTACCGCTGGCTTTGGGGTTCGGTGTCAAAGACAAGTCCGATATTGACTATCTCAGGGGGAAAGTGGATATTGCGGTCATTGGCACCCAGACCATCCGGGTCATGGAAGAACAGGGAACGGATGCCGTGGCTGCATTTATTGAAAGCCTAAGATAAACAAGATAAATCAGTCTTTTAGATCTCTTACCGAAGACCTATGGAAAATCGGATGACGCAAGAAAATCCATCTGCCGATCAGCGTGCCGCGCGTCTGAAAGAAGCGATGCAGCAGCTGCCGTATATTACCGAAGACCTGCCCGGTATCGGTGGCGCCATCAAAGTCGCGCCGGAACATTTTCAGGTGGAAGAAATTTTGCCTTACGCAGCGTGCGGCGAAGGTGAACATGTTTTTCTCACCGTGCGCCGGCAAGGCTGGAATACCGAAGAGGTAGCCGCCGAACTGGCCGCACGCTTCGGCATAAAAAGTGCGGACATCGGTTGGGGCGGGCGCAAGGACAAACAGGCTGTGACCACCCAGACATTTTCTCTGCTTTTACCTTTACGCATGAGCTTGACCGAAAGCCAGCACCGATTGACCGATCTGCCTTTCGAATTGCTGGCCATGAACCGCCACCGCAACAAGATCAAAACAGGCCATGTGGCAGCCAATCGTTTCCGAATCCTGCTGTCACAGGTTCCTTCGGAGTCTCTTGAACGGGCTCAGGCTATCGCGGACGCTTTGCGGCAGCGCGGCATGCCCAATTTTTTCGGCGAGCAACGCTTCGGCATTCAAATGGCCAACATCGACCGGGCCATCCGCCTTCTGAAACAGCGCCAGGTCTCGCGCGACAAAAAAGATGCCTTTATGGTCTCGGTGCTTCAAAGCGCCCTGTATAATGTGTGGCTCTCCGAACGAATAGGCCGCGGCCAATACCGAACGATTCTTTCAGGGGATGTCGCCCAGAAAACCGACACGGGCGGACTCTTCGTGGTTGAAGACCCGGTCGAGGCCAACGAACGCTTTGCCAGCGGGGCGATCGTCTACACCGGCCCCATTTTCGGCCCCAAGATGAAAGCTGCAGCAAACGACGCCGAATCGCAGGAAACCCAGATATTGAAGGATTTCGATCTTGACATGCAGGACTTCCGGCGCCTGAAGTCTCCCGGCACCCGCCGCCAGGCTATCCTGTATCTCGATGATATAACCATCGAAGCGGCCCTCTCGGGCCTGATCTTCTCATTCACCCTGCCCAGCGGCGCATACGCGACGACTGTGCTGCGCGAGTTCACTAAAAATTAAATTGCTGGGGTGGGCATTTACAAGACAACTGCTCAAAAACTTCACTTTCGGATTGGGCACGGATTACTGGGATCCGGGTCGGAAACCCGAAAGTTGCCTCAAGAATTAAAAGGGATGTGCTCGTAACAGTCACAAAAATCTGAGTTCGCCCACAGACTTTCTTTTCGGATTGAAATGAGATAGGAACCGGTTCCTGCTTATCTATTCGCTGATAGTATTCGGCCGAGGTTGACGGAATGGGGAATTTGAGTCGCTGGATCGGTTTTCTGGCTGTATTCCTGAGTGTTTACGGAGCGCTGCACCTGTACGTCCTCATAAAGGTACGGCGTGCATTGTACTTGGAATACTGGAGCTACTACCTGTTCCTGGCCTTCCTGGGCTTTATGATGCTGGCGCCGATTCTGGCGCGGGTTCTCACGGCCTTCGATTTTCCGACCTTCGCCTTGATCATGACCTGGATCGGGTACGTTTGGATGGGATACATCTTCATTTTCGTCTGTGTGGCGGCCCCGATCGACTTGTATCACCTTTTTGTTGCCGGCCTTCAACAAATCGTCAATGCCGATTTGACCAACTATATGCTCCTGCGGCGGCATAGCCTTTCCCTGGTCGCCCTCACCGCTGCCGGATTGATGATCTACGGCGCGTACAGTGCCTATCGCGTGCACCCCGAGCATCTGACCTTTCAGACCCCGAAGATAAAGGCTGAAACCGGGCGTGTGCGCATCGTTCAGATTACGGACCTGCACCTGGGCACCATGCTTTATCCGGGCCGTCTGGCCCCCATTCTGACCACCATTCAGGAAGCACAGCCAGACATCCTTGTTTCCACCGGAGATTTGGTCGATAGTCCGTTACGAAACGCGCCAGAACTGGCCAAGCTTATTAAATCGATTGTGACCCCCCTGGGCAAATTTGCCGTAACCGGGAACCATGAAAGCTATCACGGCTTGGATGAGGCCCTTGCCTTCACCGAAGCCGCCGGCTTTCACATCTTGCGCAATGACAGCATCATGATTAAAAAGCTGCTCGCAGTGGCCGGCGTGGACGACCCTGCCGTGGCATCCGAGGACAATCCGAATGAAGCGGCCCTGCTGAGTGCATTACCCACAGACATATTCAGGCTATTGCTCAAGCATCGACCGGTATCCGGACCCGCCAGCGAGGGCCTGTTCGATTTGCAACTATCCGGACATACCCATCGCGGCCAGATTTTCCCCTTCGGTTACGTGATTCGGTTATTTTATCCTATGATCAATGGCCTATACGAAATTGGCCCCACGAGTCATGTATACACGAGCCGTGGCACTGGCACATGGGGCCCACCGATACGCTTGTTTGCCCCCCCTGAGATCACGGTCATCGACCTGCTGCCTGTCACGCCGTAATTTTCGCCTTTGACAAAAATACCTATCCTCTTTTATAGTTCCCGGCCGATGAACAACAAACAAATGCCCAAGGGCAACAGGTTAACGGCAAACGACCATGAATGATCCCCAAGCCAATTTCTGGCAATCCCATTCCATCAAATTTCTTGAAGCGGCTTTTCGCACCGATCGCCAGGAACGTCTGGCCAATGCGGACGGCCGCGGCCAAAAAACGGGCGACTGTGGCGACTCGGTCGAATTTTTTCTGATCGTCCGCGACGACCATATCCAAAATATGGCCTACCATCTCAACGGTTGCGTCAATACGAATGCCTGTGCCAATGCGCTTGTCGATCTGGCCGAAGGCCTTTCGCTGAGCAAAGCCTGGGAAATCACGCCCGAAGATGTGTCCGGCGCTCTGGAAAGCCTGCCTGCGGACCACTTCCACTGTGCCGAATTGACCATAGGTGCTTTCTATCTGGCACTGGCGGATGTCCGCCGAAACCAGCAATCCCCCTGGAAAAAGCCTTATCGTCAGTGAATTCGTAAATTTGGTTATCCAGTTCGCGCCAGTGACTATTGGCGTTTTCGGGATTGGCCCCGAAGGAGGTGACCCGGGTGGGTGGTCCGTGCCACGTCAATCCCTTGTAGGGTGGGCATTGCCCAGGGCATTGCCCACCGCTATTCCCCGCAACCAACATCATCGGTTTCTGACACTGATATCACCCAAGCGATTGGATAGACACCGATCGACCATAGCGAAGAAACGTTGAACATGGCCAATCTCAGAGGCGATAAACATAAGACAATGTGGGCGATGCCTACCCTACCGGGCTACTCGATGCCCACCCTACCAGGCTGTTTGAGCGCAGCGAGTTTGCGGCCCGTCCGGAGCATGCCTTATAGCCTCACTTAATCGAATGGATGGTGGCGCGGACCACCCACCCGGATCACCGGGGTTTTCGCCGTAGCTCACTTGACCGAAGTGGATAACCAGATTCGTGAATTGTTAAAACGGTTATTCGTCTATCCGCCGAATGGTCGAATTGTTGGAATGACCAATGCTGCATCATCGATTCACGAATCGACAGAATGACTATGATTTCAGTCATTTTACCCTCCGGTTTATCCTTGACATGGACTACCATCTTGACTATAGATCCGTCTTTGGTTGATGTACAAAAGCCTGTATGGCCTGGCGGTGCCATCGAGGCTCCCGGATAAAAACCGGAAAACGCATGCAAAATTCAATTCCGCACTATTGGACATGCCACATGGCTTTAATTGAGCAACTGGGGCTGAAAAAAGATCCCATCGTCAAAAAATGGTTCGCACAGGTGGTAGATACCTATCCTGCCGAAACCGCTCGTTTCCTGCGCCGTCAGTCAGACCCTTTCGCCAACCCGGTGGGTCAGACGACGCTGCAAGGTCTGCGCACCCTGATCGATCTTCTAGGGGCCGGATTCGACGTTAAAAGCGTCCAAGAGGCGCTTGATCCGATCATTCGCATCCGCGCCATACAGGATTTCACGCCTGCCCGGGCCACCCGTTTTGTTTTTGAGCTGAAACGCATCATCCGCGACGAAGTACCCGAAAATCAACGCAGCAGCGAAGAGTTGCAGCGGATGGAGCACCTGATCGACGAGATGGCCTTGACGGCTTTCGATATTTACATGCAGTGCCGTGAAAAAATAAATGACCTTAAAGCCAACGAAATGAAGTCGCGTACATACAAAGCGTTCGCCCGAGCAGGTTTGATCAAGGAACCGGACGGTGAGTGAACGGCTTCGTCAGACGGTGAGCAGCCGTCTGAGCAGTTTAAACCCTTTTCATATGGATAGGCCGCGACAGCATGATGCGGCCCAGAGTGAGGTGCGGGTAGATGAATAAATTTTACATGTCATCATTGCTGGCGATCTTTGCGCTGGCCCTGATCGCTTGGGTTGGGGCTCCGGCTCTCCCCTGGCTATTCGGGATCGTTCTGCCGTATCTGGCCGTAGCAGTTTTCGTCGTGGGGTTCGTGCGGCGCGTCATGGGCTGGTCGCGATCGGCCGTACCGTTCGCTATCCCCACCACGGGCGGCCAGCAGCGTTCGCTGCCGTGGATCAAACAGGCCAAATTCGACAACCCTTCGAGCAAAACGGGCGTTTTCGTGCGCATGGCCCTGGAAATACTGACATTCCGGTCGCTGTTCCGCAACACCCGCATGAAAATGAATGAGGGTAACCGGCTGAGCTACCACCTGGAAATCTTCCTGTGGCTCGGTGCCCTGGCATTTCACTACGCCTTTTTGGTCACGTTGTTGCGCCACATGCGTTTTTTCCTTGAGCCGGTTCCCGGGGCTATTCAAATGCTCGAAGCCGTGGACGGCTTTTTCCGCCTGGAGATCCTGTACGACAGCGTCCAATTCGGTCTGCCAGGTGTCTACATGTCCGGCCTGGTGCTATTGGCGGCTGCGGCCTATCTGTTCCTGCGGCGTCTGTTCATCGCCAACATGCGATACATTTCACTGCCTTCGGACTACTTCCCGTTGCTGCTGATCATGGGAATCGCCTTTACCGGCATTCTGATGCGCTACTTCACCAAAGTTGACATTGCGGCCATCAAGCAACTGGCCATGGGTCTGGTGACGTTCCAGCCGAGCATTCCGGCCGCCATCAGTCCGGTATTTTATATCCACCTGTTCTTCGTCAGCGTGTTGCTGGCCTACTTTCCGTTCAGCAAGCTGATGCATCTGGGCGGCATCTTCCTGAGCCCCACCCGCAACATGCTGGCCAACACGCGCGAGGTGCGTCACGTCAACCCATGGAATTACCCGGTTAAGGTCCACACCTACGAAGCATACGAAAACGAGTTCCGTGAAAAAATGGTCGAGGCCGGATTGCCGGTGGATAAAATGCCCGAATCAGCGCCTGAAGAAATGACGGAAGAGGAGAAGGAGTAAACCATGGCAGACGAGACACCGAAAGCCGAAGAGCTTATCCAAATAGATCATCGCCCGCCGGCGAAACAATGGATGGATGTGCCGGTCAACATCCGCAAAGGCATGTACTGCTATGCATCCAATCCGAAAAGCGTCGAATACCTGGGACTGCCCAATGCGCGTCCATGGAATCCGATCGAAGAGGATTGGAAATTACCCGAGAACTGGCAGCAGATCCTGCACGAAGGCTTCAAAGAGCGGCTGGAGAAATTCCGCTCGATTAAAGTCTTCATGGACATCTGTGTGCGATGCGGCGCCTGCGCCGACAAATGCCACTTCTTCATCGGCACCGGCGATCCCAAGAACATGCCGGTGCTGCGCGCCGAGCTGCTGCGTTCAGTTTACCGCAATGACTTCACCCTCATGGGCAAGCTGCTGGGACGCTACGCTGGCGCCCGCCCCATGACCATCGATGTGCTCAAAGAGTGGTGGTACTACCTCTTTCAGTGCACCGAGTGCCGGCGCTGTTCCGTGTTCTGCCCTTACGGCATCGACACGGCCGAAATCACCATGTTCGGTCGTGAACTGCTCAACCTGTTGGGCCTGAACATCGACTGGATCGCCACGCCCGTGGCCAACTGCTATCGCACCGGCAACCACCTGGGCATCCAGCCGCACGCCTTCAAGGACATGATCGACTTTTTTTGCGATGATATCGAAGAGATCACAGGCATCAGAGTCGAACCCAACTTCAATCAGAAGAATGCCGACATTCTTTTCATCACCCCTTCGGGCGATGTGTTTGCCGATCCGGGTACCTACACAGCCATGGGGTACCTGCTTCTTTTCCATTTTCTCAAGGAAAAGTATGGACTGAATGTCACCTGGAGCACCTACGCCTCCGAGGGCGGCAATTTCGGTTCGTTCACGTCACATGAAACCATGAAGCGGCTCAACGCCAAAATGTACCTGGAAGCCAAACGCC
Organism: Desulfatitalea sp. BRH_c12; assembly: GCA_000961655.1. Taxonomy (GTDB): domain Bacteria; phylum Desulfobacterota; class Desulfobacteria; order Desulfobacterales; family Desulfosarcinaceae; genus Desulfatitalea. The sequence goes on along the minus strand of LADR01000024.1, from coordinate 133,715 downwards.
TTAAACCCAAATGGATTCTGGGTGGCGAGTGCGGCCATATGTGGCGCGTGATCACCCAATACATGGATACAATGAATGGCCCGGCCGACTTCATGGAGGCACCGGTCAACCCCATCACGGGGACGCGTTTTGAAAATGCCAAGTCCACCAAGATGGTGCATATCGCCGAGTTCCTGGCGGACCTGATCAAACACGGAAAACTGGATCTGGATCCGAGCCGCAACGACAACAAGATCGTCACCTTCCACGATTCGTGCAATCCGGCGCGCGGCATGGGCATGCTCGACGAACCGCGCTATGTGATCAAAAGTGTGGCTAACCATTTTTTTGAGATGCCGGCCAACACCATTCGCGAGCAGACCTTCTGCTGCGGCAGTGGCTCCGGTCTCAATGCCGGTGAAAATATGGAAGAGCGCATGGCCGGTGCTTTGCCTCGTTCGAACGCCGTTAAATATGTACATGAAAAACATGGTGTGAACATGCTGGCCTGCGTGTGCGCCATCGATCGGGCAGCCCTGCCGGCGGCCATGGATTATTGGGTACCCGGCGTTGACGTCACCGGTATGACTGAATTGGTAGCCAACGCCCTGATCATGCCCGGAGAACAAGAACGAACGACGGACCTGCGCGGCGAGCCGCTGCCTGGAATGGAGGAAGCCGATGAATGATAAAAAATGGATCGTATTGGGCCTGATCCTGTTCGTAGGCCTGTTTTCTTTCCCCTTCTGGTTCAATGTAGGGAAGGCAGCGCCGGCGCCTGAAGTGGTCCTGACCGAACAGGCCAAAGCGGCCAAAGAGTGTGTCATGCCCACCGACTTTATGAAGACCGAGCACATGCAGTTGCTCGATGTGTGGCGGCTCAAAGTGGTACGCGATGGCGTCAGCCAGTTTGTCAATGCCGACGGCAAGGAATTCGACATGAGCCTCTCCAACACCTGTCTGGATTGCCATTCCAACAAGGCCGAGTTTTGTGACCGCTGTCACAACTACGCTTCCGTGAACCCTTACTGCTGGGACTGCCACATCGATAACCCCAAAGGAGACAAATAATGGAAAGCAGCCGCAGACGCTTTATCAAGATGGCGGGCATCGCCGCCGTGGGCCTCAGTGCCCATCCGGCGATCAAGGCTGTGGCCGCCGCCCCTGAACATGGACCGCAATATACGTTGAAAACGGGCGACCAGGCCTTGCAGGCCAAGCAATGGGCCATGGTGATCGATACCCGCCGCTTGAAAACCGACCATGATTTGGAGCCGCTCATCGAGGCTTGCCACAAAACGCACAATGTGCCTCACTTTACCGAGAAGAATCACGAAATCAAGTGGATCTGGGAAACGCATTTTCACAATGCCTTTCCGGGAAACACCAGCAACTACATGAGTGAAGAGGTCGAACACCGCCCCTACCTGGTGCTGTGCAACCATTGCCAGAATCCACCGTGCGTGCGAGCCTGCCCCACCAAGGCCACGTTCAAGCGCGATAGCGACGGGGTCGTGATGATGGACATGCACCGCTGCATCGGCTGCCGTTTCTGCATGGCCGCCTGCCCTTACGGTTCGCGAAGCTTCAACTTCAAAGATCCACTCCTGGGGCTCAATGAAAAAGAGATCAACCTGACGTTTCCCAGGCGCATGAAGGGCGTCGTGGAAAAATGCAATTTCTGCGTGGAACGGCTGGCCGTCGGCCAAAGGCCCGCCTGCGTTGAGGCCTCCGGTGGCGCCTTGCTGTTCGGAGATTTGACCGATCCGGACTCGGAAGTGCGACATGCGCTACGTGAGAATTTCACCATTCGACGCAAACCGAGTTTAGGCACTGAACCGTGCGTCTACTACATCGTGTGAGGTGGGTATGCTTGATTTAGCCTTAAAAGGAAACAAAAGTTATTGGACCTGGCTCGCGGGCCTGACGGCTGTTATCGGTACCGCGTTTATCTTTTACCTGTGGCAGCTCCAGTTTGGCCTTGGCATTACCGGCATGAGCCGGGACGTCTCCTGGGGCTTTTATATCGCCAACTTCACCTACCTGGTCGGTGTGGCCGCCGGAGGCGTGATGGTGGTGCTGCCCTATTACCTGCATGACTACAAGGCCTATGGCAAGGTCACCATTTTAGGTGAGTTCCTGGCCGTTGCCGCGCTGATCATGTGTCTGCTGTTTATCGTCGTCGACCTTGGCCAACCCTCGCGAGCGATGAACGTGCTGCTCTATCCCACGCCCAACAGCGTTCTGTTCTGGGATGCCATGGTCCTTAACGGCTATCTGTTGATCAACCTGGTCGTGGGCTGGAACGTTCTGGAAGCCGAGCGCAACGGCGTGCACTACCAGAAATGGCTCAAACCGATCATTTACCTGTCGATCCCATTTGCCGTCAGCATTCACACAGTGACCGCTTTCCTGTACTCCGGTCTGCCCGGCCGCGGATTCTGGATGACGGCCATCCTGGCACCGCGTTTTCTCAGCTCGGCGTTTGCCGCCGGTCCGTCCCTGCTGATCCTGCTGTGCCTGTTCATCCGCAACACCACCAAGTTCGACCCGGGCAAAGAGCAGATTCAGAGCCTCGGCAAAACGGTAGCCTACGCCATCTGCATCAACGTCTTTTTCTTTCTATGCGAAGTGTTCGTCGCCTTTTACAGCAACATTCCCGAGCACATGGACCATATCAAATACCTGTTTGTCGGGTTCCACGGGCACAACGCCCTGGTGCCCTGGATGTGGACCTCGATGGGGCTGATGGCCCTGGGCATCATCCTGACCGTCAATCCCTCCACCCGCAAGAATGAAACGACCCTGGCCGTTGCCTGCGCCGCGATCATCGGCGGAACCTGGATCGATAAAGGCTTGGGCATGATCTCGGGTGGTTTCGTGCCCAACCCCCTTCACGAAGTTACCGAATACGCGCCTAGCGGGCCCGAGATCGTCATTACCGTTGGCATTTATGCGATCGGTGCATTGATTTTGACCGTGCTCTACAAGATGGCCATCGGCGTCAAGGAAGAGACGCACGGATAAAGAAAAAAGTCGACATCACTAATTAAAAGGCCTGCCGAACCTCGGCAGGCCTTTTTTAGTTGCGGCAACACACCCTCCTGCCTCAACCCCCTCCGGCAAATTACTTCCCCAGTGGGAATACGCGCTGCATGCACATGATCTGTAAACTGCTTCCCCGGATACTATCACGCGCTTTCCTGGTAATCCCCAGCCCCCGGTTCACAGTCGCTTCGACACTTGCTGCTGAAGGTGTCCGATCCGCCATCCTTCGCGATGTAGTACCGGACCTACGCCATCTCATCGCACAATGGCGATGCCGATGCGCACCGCTTCGGTTCTTTCGGTGTAATTCAGCAAACTTTCCGCCAGGGCGTTGGCGTATTGCACCTGAAGATAGAGGTCAAGGTTATCATTGAACAAACGGTGCAAGGGGTAGGTCAGATCCACCTGAATGGAGGTGCCTTCCGATGCGAAACGGATGTTGGAATCGAAGACAAGGCTATCGGCCTTGCCGAAGGTGAACCGCAAACCGAAGTACCCGCGGTAATCTTCGAAGTCGGGATTGGTTGTGTCATTATTGTTGATAAAAACCGAAAAGCGTGGAGAGAACCTCAACCCGGTAAAGGTGCCTTCGTCGAGCAAAACCAAACTGGGTTCGATATAGGCGTAATTGGTGCTGCGCGATAAATCGCCGCTGCTGCCATTGGATTCATGCTGAAAACCGGTTTGCACAAACAACCCATTGAGCCAATCGAGGCCTGTTTGAATATTCCCGGACTGGTAAAAAATTTCTGGTTTGTAGCTGATGTCTTCGAAAGGCCTGGAATCGGACTCGAGATCCCAGAATGAGGTCTGCGTATAACCAAAGAAAAAATTCTGCACCCATGGATGCTTTTGAGAAACCACTTTATCAGGACTTAAAAAGCGGTATTTGAAACTGATTTGGAATTTTGTCTCTTCAGGCTCGACGCCGAGCAGAAAGTACATCGGATTATAGTAGGAGAGATTTTCCGCGTAGGGTTGATATGCATTCACAAACACACGCATGTCCGCTTGCGAACCGCTTTGCGCTTGTTCCTTGGGCGGCGGGGCAGGCTGGGTCTCGGCAAAAGTGGGGGCGGCGCTGTCCACCGTAAACACCATGCCGGGAGCGTTCAGTTCACCGGCCGTCAGGCGCACCGGTCCTTCCAGGGTTGCAGGTAAATCCAGCGCATACAAGCTTTTGAAATACCCCTTGGCCGTCACAAGGATAATGGCGGTCTCGGCTGGATCGATGCGTTGCGCCGTGACCTGAAATGTCTCTTCTGAAGCAACCAGCCGACACGTCAACACCGGTGGCAAGACAATGGATATGGGCGCGGGTTCCGGATTGTGGAAATATACCGGGAAAACCATCTGGGTGCCGGCAATGACATTTTGGGCCACAGGCGAACCAAAAAGTGTCTCGACCGGCTGCGCGTACGCCGTGGCATCAAGGGCAAGCCACACAACAATAAAAAGACAAACTCTTCCACGCATGTTTCCTCCACTGCCATGAACGCGCATAGACAATCGAACGCAACAAACCGGCATCCGCAAGCATCATACCGACGTTAACGTTCCAAGTCAAAGATTCCAAGTTAAAGATCTAACGCGTATGACCGATATCAGAAAAGGTGGCAAGCGGAGAATATAGCAGTCAAACACAGCTTTCGAGGAACCCCCATGCGAATCCGATTGGAGGATTTAGCGCCTTTTCAGGAAATTTGCCGAAAAATCTGTTTGAACATTCCATCATCGTATTCCTGGCAATGGGATGTAAAGCGGAACATGGCCATTGTGGTCCTGGAAGGCGATGATGCCGAACTGGTATTTTTCCCATTATTCAAGGAGTTCCGCCATCATTGGAATTTTTCATCCAACCCGCCCAATACAACCGGTGTCACCCAGTGGATCGACGACCAATTCGGGTTAATGCCCGGCCAGGCCGTTTTCACCTCTCATCCCTTATGTAATTTGGTATTATGCGTGGCCTGGTGGCCATGGGGCGACGATAATAAGGTTTCCATGCGTGTCGGAATCATCCCGATCAATAATGCCAAGATGCGTGGAGATGTCGCTTTTCAATGGTTGCGGCGCTGGTTTAAGATCCATCCGACCGAACCGTCCGACGCGAACGACCGGCATTGTTCAAAAGGCCAGCCCTGAGTGGTTTGCGAGAAGCGCGCCTATAAGCAGCTTGTTGCCGAGCCAGGCAGCGACTCGGGTGCCGAATGCCAGCGTATTTGCGAACAGGCCGTTTATCAGCGCTTGTTGATCAGAGGGTATACTTCCGGGTAGAGCCGGGTCGCGCATTCAGGGCAGATGCCGTGAGAAAAATCCGCTTCAGAGTGGGTGTGGATATATTGTTCAATTTGATGCCAACTGCCGTTTTCATCTCGAATTTTCTTGCAGGAGGCGCATATCGGCAGCAAACCGCTCAGTCTCTTGACCTCGAGCAATGCCTTTTCTAATTCGGCAATGAGTTTCTCGCGTTCCTTGGCCGCAGTGTACTTCAGCAGAGCAATCTGAATCGTATATCGCAGCTCGGCGTTGTCATACGGTTTAAGTATGTACCCGTAGGCATTAGCCTTGATGGCGCGGTCCAACATACCCTGGTCGCTCAGGCAGGTAATGAATATGATGGGAACATTGATCTGGTTATGAATGAGTTCGGCTGCTTCGATGCCGTTCATGTCGCCTTCGAGCAGGATATCCATCAATATCAGATCGGGTTGGTTTTCAACGGCACCACGGATCGCCGCCGGACCGGATGGCGCTATGCCGCAAACCTCATAGCCGAACGTTTGTAAACGGGCTTCCAGCACCGTGGCGACATTCGGATCATCTTCGACAACCAATATGCGGGCCAATGGCGCCATTTCCACGTTTTCACCGTCAATAGATTGACCGCGACTGGAGGAACGACGGGAATGCGATGTGGGTGTTGCGCTGAGCCGGCGGCTGCATTCGCAGTTGCCCGATTGCGTTTTTGTCGACGTCTGAGACATTTTGGTAACCGTCCTGACTCTGCAGGTGCCCAAATAGCCTATCGGCAGCACTGAACAACATGGATGCCTGCGGCAAAGAAGTTGATTTTTAGTGAATCTCCAGAATTTTCAAAATGGCAGAGACGCCTCTCACGGGCGCGATCAGAGATTTCCGATGATCCATGGCGCAAATAAAAGCAATAGGTATGCCAGCTCTTCATATGGTATCAGAGATTACAGACGCCAAAGGGCATCCACATCACATCGCGAAGGGTTCATGCAACCGCTGTGAAGGATGGTGAGGAGTGCATTGAGAATGGATCGGGCTATTCCTCCTGGTGGAATCGTTTGATGATGTACCCACCCGATTTTTCATCGAGTTCAAGTTCCATAAGGTCTCTGGAGGCGGCCTCTTCGAGCAAGCGGTTAAATGAGCGAAAACCGAAATAGGACTCATTGAACCCCGGACGGCGCCGCTTAAGTGTCTGCTTGACCATCGAGCCCCAGATCTTTTCTTCCGACCCGCGCTCTTCGGCCAGGGCCTCCAAGGTCTCCATAATCAAATCCAAGGCCTCCTGAACGCGCTCCTCGGCATCCTTTTCAGGAATGCTGTCGGGGACATTGCAGGGAACGGCCGGTTTGGCACCTTGACGCGCCGGTTTTCGCGGGGTTTTTTTGCGCTGCTTTTTTTTGCGAACCAGATCATCGTAATAGATAAACTCGTCGCAATTGGCAATTAACAAATCTGAGCTGGAATTCTTCACGCCAACCCCGATAACGATTTTATTATTCTCGCGCAACTTGCTCACCAAGGGCGAAAAATCAGAATCTCCGCTGACAATGACAAACGTATCCACATGTGATTTGGTGTAGCATAGGTCAAGGGCATCGACGACCATACGAATATCGGCCGAGTTTTTACCCGATTGGCGCACATGCGGTATCTCGATCATTTCAAAAGCAGCCTCGTGCATCACCGCCTTGAAATCTTTGTAACGTTCCCAATCGCAGTAGGCTTTCTTGACGACGATGCTGCCTTTGAGCAGCAGACGGGCCAAGACTTTGTCGATGTCGAAATCATCATAACGGGCGTCGCGCACGCCCAGGGCAACGTTTTCAAAATCGCAGAACACGGCCATGTTCTCGGTTTCCGTGGTCTTGCTCATAGATAGTTCCTTTTCAGCAGCAGTTTTTCTGATGTTAGACCAGACCATGGGCCGGGCTCAAGCCAAAAATTTCCGCGCGACGGCCGCCCGACCGGATTGCAGGATCGCCCGATCTTGTACAAGCACCCGCGCGCATACCCGAAAGAGCCCGGGCTTCACAGCAATAGCATTGATCTATAATGCACAATGCGGCCCCCTACGCGATTCTGGCTCCGGATGGCCGCCTCGCTCACTGTCGGGCGAGGGGCGGCCATAAGGGGGCATCAAGCGGGCTGGTCGGCCTCGACCACCTCGGCCTTGACGATCGTAACCGCCTCTTTGGGCACATCGTCGTGCATGCCGGTGCGCCCTGTGGGCACGGCCTTGATCTTGTTGACCACGCTGTGACCTTTGGCCACTTTGCCGAACACAGTGTAACCCCAGCCGCGTTCATTTTTGGCAGTATGGTTCAGAAAATCGTTTTTCTTCACATTGATAAAAAACTGTGCTGTGGCGCTGTGCGGGTCCATGGTGCGTGCCATGGCCACCGTGTAGGTATCGTTCGTTAGACCATTGTCAGCTTCGTTTTCAATCGGCGCACCGGTCGTTTTTTCCTTCATATCGGCGGTCATGCCCCCGCCCTGAATCATGAAGCCATCGATCACGCGATGAAATATAGTACCGTCATAATGGCCACGGTTCACATAATCCAAAAAGTTGGCCACCGTTTTCGGCGCCTTGGCCGAATCCAATTCCAAAAAGATATCGCCCATACTGGTTTCCAATTTAACCATGACAAACTCCTTTCCCCGATCATTGAACATGATCGCTCCAATCGTATTGAAAAACAATGAAGTCCTTGCCGAAACAAAAGGACGCCCGACTCCGGCCGGACGCCACTTCCGACGTATATACAACAATAATCGCTTAAATTCCACATCATAGAGCCCATCAATCAGGGCAATCGCATGTAAACCTTGGCACGCAGCGTGATGTTATGAGTTCTTTACTTGGCGCCATATCTATCGTGCTGAAAACCCCGGTGATCCGGGTGGGTGCACAACTTTGAACGATCGTATTGACGCTATGGCTTTGTTACGCTATTTGCGAGTTGTTTCGTGCATAGAATAAGGAGCGTAGCGCAAAACAGATGATCATCATCGCCGATAATCTGCATGTCATCAATCCGGTCATCGCCCAGGCCGTCGAAACGCTGGACTCGCAACCGATTTCGGCTATGGTGCAACGGTGTGCACAGGCCGGCGCCCATGCCATCGATATCAATTGCGGGCCACTCAAGCGATCGCCGGAACGGCGCATGGCGTTTCTGGTGGAAACTGTTCAGTCAGTTGCGGATCTTCCGGTAATGCTGGACACCACCAATCCTGCGGCCATGGCGGCGGGGCTGAAGGCCGCACGCCACCGCCCGATTATCAATGGTTTTTCCCTGGAACCGATCAAATTGGAACACATTCTGCCGCTGGCCCAGACCCACGCATCCGACATCGTGGGCTATCTGTTGGATGCGCACAGCCGGGTGCCCATAACGGAAGATGAGATGATGGCAGTAGCGGTGACGCTTTTCGAAACCTACTGTCGTGCCGGACTGGATCCCGCGCGCCTGATCATCGATCCGGTCATTACCCCCTTAACCTGGGACAATGGTCTTCGCCACAACCAAGCCGTGTTGTCCCTGATCCGTCACCTGCCCGACCTGTTGGGAACACATGTGCGCACCATGGCGGGTCTGTCCAACCTGGCATCCGGCCCAATGCCGCTACCCCGAAAAATAGCCCTGGAGCAGGCTTTTCTGCCCATGCTGGCAGCCGCCGGGCTGGACATGGTGCTGACCAATGTCTTGCATGAACCCACAATGGAGACCGCGCGAAACTGCGGTATCTTGCTAAGCGAACAGGTATTCGCGTAAACCGGCTTTAGCGGTGTATCAAGAATAGCCATTGTGCACCGCACCCTGTTGTACTGACCTTGCCTTTACCCAACCTTTAAAATCGCCGTGCCGTATGGTATGGAATAGTGCTTCGTAAAATTCAGGCAGCGCTATTCGAGCGCGACCGTTTTGATTATATCAAAAGAGTAGGACGCAACATGCTGATCGACTTTCATACCCACATTTTTCCGCCTGCGATCCGCGACCGTCGCGATCGTTTTTTTCACAACGAACCGGCCTTCGAACTGCTCTATGCGTCCCCCAAGGCCAAGCTGGTGGGCGCCGCTGAACTGGTGGCGCAAATGGATGCCCAAGGGGTGGACAAAGCCGTGACCTTCGGCTTTCCCTGGTGCGCAGCCGACACGTTTAAACGCCACAACGACTATATTATGGAGGCTACTGCACGGTATCCGGACCGACTTATCGGCTTCTGCTGCATGGATGCCGCGCAGGCCCAGGCACCGGCCGAAGTAGAGCGTTGTCTATCCGCCGGCATGGCTGGCGTGGGTGAACTGGCTTTCTACTGTTCGGAAATGGCGTGCACCGATTCAGGCGCTTTGGATGAGATCATGGCCCTGGCGCGCCGGTTTGACTGTCCGGTAATGATTCATACCAACGAACCCGTGGGTCACGCCTACCCCGGCAAAACCGACAACACCCTGGCCCAGATATACGCTTTGGTGAAAAAATACTGTGACAATCGGCTGGTTCTGGCGCACTGGGGCGGCGGCCTATTCTGGTACACCTTGATGAAAAAAGAGGTCACCCAGGCCTTGACCAATGTGTGGTTCGATACCGCGGCTTCACCTTTTCTTTACCGCTCCGATATCTACCGGCTCGCCATCGAACTGGCCGGGCCGGATAAAATCCTGCTGGGAACCGATTATCCCCTGCTTTCGGTCAACCGCTATCTGGACGACATCGAAAAATCCGGCGTCGGTCCGGAAGACAAACAAAAGATCTGCGGGCGCAATGCGGCAACCCTATTGAAGTTAAACGCCGGATAGGTCAGCGGGCAGGATTGCACAATGCACCCAATTGCCCACAGGCCGCACAGATCCCCGCGCCCTTGGACCTTCGGGGGCGCACGAAAACATGCTGGGCGATCAGCGCCTGGTGAAAGCGGTCGACATCCTCCTGGGTGGGCGCTTCGAAGGGTGTATTGTGCCGGGGGTTGTAAGCGATCAGATTAAGCCGCACCGGCAGTCCTTCCAGGTATCGGGCCAATTGACGCGCGTGCTCTGGGTGATCGTTGACCCCCTTGATCAGGACGTATTCCATCAACAGCACATTGCCGCGCGCCAAGGGATAGGTTTGCAGCGTCTGCTTCAGGGCAGCCATATCGTGTCGGCGGTTGACGGGCATCAGCGCACTGCGCACCTCGTCATTGGCGGCATTCAGGCTGACGGCCAATTTCAGCTGAGGCCAATCCATGGCGGCCAGCCGCCGGATGCCTTCCAACACCCCCGAAGTGGACACCGTAATACGGCGCAGGGCGATATCCAGACCGCGCTGGTCCGTCAGCACGCGAATCGCTTGCAGCACGTTCTCCAAATTGTCCAGCGGCTCGCCCATGCCCATGAACACCACATTGCGCACCGCCCAGCCCAGAAGCACTTTGACCACATACACTTGGGACACAATTTCGGCGGCCGACAGTTGACGCAGCAGGCCCATGCGGCCCGTTTCGCAAAACCGGCATCCCATTCGGCACCCGACCTGGCTCGAAATGCACACGGTCGTATGGTGCGTCATCGGGACGATCACCGTTTCCACGGTCAAGCCATCTGTCAACCGGAACACCAGTTTGGTGACGCCCTCTTCGCTGACCTGATCGGCCACTTCAGGCCGTATGCAGTTCAGGTCACTGCCGACCTGCGCTGCCAGGCGCGGTGACGCCGCAAAGGCCGGCAGGGCATTCAGCGCCAGGCCCGCATGGGTATAAAAACCGCGGTACAATGCGGCCGAATGGTAAGCGCCTCGACCGTAGCGTTCGCGAAAGAGATCCACAAGCTGGTCGTATGTGAGTTCAAGCAGATTCACAGTTTCAGGACTGTAACGATTTTCTTCCGAGTTGACAATAGCTGTATAACTTCTTGACTTTGGCCAGTCTGTTTGGCATTTTAGCTCCTTTTCAATGCCGGTCGCCGGCTGTTTGTTTTTCCTCAAGGGAGTGAATGAAATGAAAATAATGGTTGGATATGACGGATCGGAAATGGCGCATCGCGCCCTCTTGGTCGCCCAGAAAAGAGCCAAGTCAATGCAAGCCGAATTGCACATTTTCACGGCAGCCGGGGCAGGCAAGCTCGACAGTCCCCAGAACAACCGACTGCAGGAAGGGCTAAAAGACTCCGAAATGCTGTGCAAGGCCTGCAACATCGCCTGCAAGCTGGAGATGTCAAACCAGGAACTGTCTGTGGCCGAGGACATTGTCCGTTATGCCAGTGCGAATCAGATGGATGAAATCGTCATTGGATTGCGCCGGCGTTCGCAACTGGGCAAACTGCTTTTCGGCTCCACATCACGCCAGGTCATCCTGGATGCCACCTGTCCGGTGCTGTGCATCAAGTAACGCGATGATCTCGCGTTATCACGAACAAACCGATCTGGCATAACAGGTTGCTCAGCGGCAAGGGCAAAGTCCGCAGCCAGCGTCCGGACACCAGATAGCGTTCATGCACCAGCTGAATGTTCTGGAGCCGGCAATAATCGAAGAAATCGCTGATCGAAAGAACCCGGATGTTGGGCGTGTCGTACCACTCGAATGGAAGCGCGGGCGATTTGGGTGCGCGGCCGCCAAAGAAGAGGCCGCTGCGCAGTTTCCATTGGGCAAAATTGGGAAACCCCACGATTCCAAAGCGCCCGATGCGCAACATCTCATTGAGCACCAGCAATGGATTTTTGACCACCTGCAGGGTCTGGTTCAAAATGACATAGTCGTATGAGCGGTCTGGAAAGTCGGCCAGCCCTTCATCCAGATTTCCCTGGTAGACGTTCAAGCCATGTGCGAGGCCATTGACAAGTTGCGCGCCGTTGATGTCCACGCCAGTCCCTTGAACTCGGCGCCTGGCCACCAGTTCACTGAGCAGGCTGCAATCTCCGCACCCCAAGTCCAGGACCTTCCCCCCTTCGGGCACCAGGGTCATGATCACATCCCGGTCCGTGCGGCTCAGGCGGTCCACATAGTGCGTTCTCATGCGGCCACCTCCACATCCATCCCTTTCAAAAATCCGGAGAGGATACGGGCAAGTTTATCTTCTTCCACCAAAAAAGCATCGTGCCCGTAAGGCGAATCGATTTCAATGAAAGAAACCGGTTTGCCGTTGGATAGCAGCGCGCTGACCATCTCCTTGGTCTGGCTGGTCGGAAAGAGCCAGTCGCTGCTGTATGAGACGAACAAACAACGCGCCAGCACCCGGGCGAAAGCGTGTTTGAGCGGGCCGTAGGAACGGCTGATATCGAAGTAATCCATGGCCTTGGTGATGAAAAGATAGCTATTGGCGTCGAAACGCTGGGTAAATGTGCTGCCTTTGTAATTGAGATAGCTCTCGATAGCGAATTCGGAAGTAAAATTGTAACTGAACTGGTCGGCCGACTGCAGCCGGCGTCCGAATTTGGTGTCCAGCAGCAATTCCGAAAGATAGGTGATGTGCCCTACCATGCGCGCGATGGCCAACCCTTGTTCGGGTCCCTTGCCGGTGTAGCGCCCTTCTTTCCATTCAGGATCGCGGATGATGGCCGTGCGTCCAACGCTGTTGAAAGCGATCGCCTGGGCTGAAAGGCGTGCGGCCGAAGCAATACAGATGGCTGAACGCACCATCTCGGGATAGCGCAAAAGCCACTCGAGCACCTGAAATCCGCCCATGGAGCCTCCCGCCATGCTGTGCAGGCGCGTGATCCCCAAGTGGTCGATCAGCCTTTTTTGGGCATTGACCATATCGCCGATGGTCACTACGGGAAACTGCAATCGGTAGGGCTCCCCACTGCCAGGATCGATACTTAGCGGACCGGTCGACCCCTTGCAGCCGCCGATAATATTGGAGCAAATCACCCAATAGTGCGACGTGTCAAAGGCTTTGCCCGGCCCGATCATGCCGTCCCACCAGCCGGGTTCCCGGTCGCGGGGGTCATGATAACCGGCCGCGTGGTGATTGCCGGACAGCGCATGCAGGATCAGAATGGCGTTTGAGCGATCCTCATTGGGGACCCCGTAGGTTTCATATACGATATCGACCGGTCCCAGCGAATGGCCCGATTCCAGTATGAGGGGATCATCCCTGGTGCCGAATGTGAACGTCTGTGGTTTAACCAGTCCGACGGAATTGCAATCCATAACCTATCCGATTTCTGTACAACCGCTGTGGTTTATAGTGAAAAGATACGTCATAAGGTACAACCAACGCCTTGATTCAACGCTTGATCCAAATCGGCCAGAATGTCATCGATGTCTTCTATACCCACGCTGAGGCGGATGAAATCCGGGGTGACGCCGGCCGCGCGCTGCTCCTCTTCGCCCAACTGCTCGTGGGTGGTGGATGCCGGATGGATCACCAGGCTCTTGGCATCGCCGATATTCGCCAAGTGGCTGAACAGTTTGCAGCTTTCGATAAATTTGACCGCTGCCGCCTGACCGCCGCGAATGCCGAAACCGACCAGGGCGCCCTGTCCTTTGGGCAGATATTTTTCTTTCAGTCCGAACGTCGGCGAGGAAGACAGCCCAGGGTAGCGCACCCAGGCCACGCAGGAATGATCTTGGAGCCACTTGGCCACGGCCAGTCCATTTTCGCAGTGGCGGGCCATGCGCAGGTGCAATGTTTCCAGGCCTTGCAAAAACAGCCAGGCATTGAACGGACTGATGGCCGCACCCATATCCCTTAGTCCCAGCACCCTGGCCCGCAGGATGAAGGTCATGTTTCCAAAGGCTTCGAGAAACTTGAGACCGTGATAGGCTGGGTCGGGGTCCTGAAAAGCGGTAAACCGCCCGGAGCCCGCCCAATCGAATTTCCCTGAATCGACAATAATGCCACCGATAGAGGTGCCATGACCACCGATGAATTTTGTGGCCGAATGCACCACGATGGCGGCCCCGTGGTCAAAGGGTCGCAACAGATACGGAGATGTCACGGTGTTGTCCACCACCAGGGGAACGCCGCGGACAGCGCCGATCGCGGCGATTTTTTCGATATCGACGATGTCCAGTTTAGGGTTGCCGATACTCTCCACGAATAAGGCTTTGGTTTTGTCGGTAATCGCCTGCTCCCAGCCGTTGAAGTCGCCGGGCTGCACGAAACGTACGTTGATCCCCATGCGGGGCAGAGTATGGCTGAAGAGGCTCACCGTTCCGCCGTACAAGTCGGTCGAAGCTACAATTTCATCGCCGGCCTGCGCCAGGGTAAGCATGGTCAGCGTTTCGGCGGCCTGACCCGAGGCAACCGCCAATGCGCCCACGCCGCCTTCCAGAGCCGCGATCCGCTGTTCCAGCACATCCGTGGTGGGGTTCATAATACGGGTATAAATGTTGCCGAACTTACGCAGACCGAACAGATCAGCCGCGTGAGCCGTATCATCGAAGGTGTATGAGGTGGTCTGATACAGTGGCACGGCACGTGAACGGGTGTCGCTGTCCGGCGTATGTCCACCGTGAATGGCCTGGGTGGCGAATCCTTTGAATATATCGTTCATGAAAAGCCCTCCTTGTGGGTAGGCAGAAAGTGGAAAGCGGAAAGATGAAAGTCAAGAGCCCATAAAAAAACCTCTCACACAGGAGAGGTCAGTCCATGTTGTCGCCACAGACCTCATGTTTCCCCTTGCGGGCTGGATTTAGCACCTTGATGGACAGGTTGCCGGGCGGTCGTAAGGCCAGTTCCTTCGCGCCACTCACCATGATATAGATTGTCCGAAATTATTAAGACGGTGCGGGCAGGTTGTCAAGCTGAGTTAAACGGGAGGGCGCGCAGATGACTTGCGAGACATGATCGTAAGGAGTGAATTCTACCGAGCTTGCTTCGCACGATAGGCACGCGCTTGGGCCACGAGGGCCGGACCCCATTCAGGGGTTCCCAGGGCGTGAATGTGGGTATAGGTGGCCAGCACGTTGTTGCAGCACAATCCATCGCGTCCCTCGCGCAGGCCGCTGCCGCGCTCGCTGGCAAAGGCGGTCTTTGCAAGGTCAGCATCCCATACCTGGACATTGGAGTAGTGAAATTCGTGGCCCTTGAGGGTTTGTCCGACTTTGAAGTAGGGATTGGGGCGGTCGACACGCACAATCGTATACCCGTGGCCCTGGGGACGTTTGGAAAAACCAAAGGAGAGCGGCAGCACACCGGCCATCGCAAAAGTACCCTCCTCCAGAATCAATTCGCGTCCCAAGTACATCAGGCCCCCGCATTCGGCGTAGATGGGCAGTCCAGCTTCAGCCAATTGCCTGATCTGCTCGCGGTAGACCACATTTTTGGATAGGCGGGCGGCATGGGTTTCCGGGAATCCACCACCAATGTACAATGCGTCCACATCGGGAAGCGTGTCTTCGTAAAGGGGACTTGTTACCACCAAATCGGCGCCGGCCTGAACAAGGGCATCCAGATTCTCGGGATAATAGAACTGAAAGGCCGAATCGCGAACAACGCCGATGCGCACCCGGTCCGTGGCAGCCGCTGCAACCGTGGTTGTCTCATTGGCGCGGACAGCAGTCGGGTTCTTAAAGGTAACGGCAGCGGATCGATCCGGCAGTCGAACTTGGGCAAGACCGGCCACGGCGGTCATATCGATGTATTTTTCGGCCAGTTCGGCAATGACACCGACCGCTTCCTGGGCCCACCGGTGTTCATAGGTCGGCACCAGGCCCATGTGGCGTTCGGGAAAACTTTGTTTGCGCAACTTGGGCATTGCCCCGATCACCGGGATACCGCAATACTGTTCGATGCTATCGCGCAGGATTTTCTCATGGCGTGCGCCGGCCACATGGTTGAGGACCACGGCCTGAATGCGCACGGCGGGGTCGAACTGAAGGCATCCGGCGACCACCGCAGCCATGGTGCGAGTGGTCTTGGTGGCATCGAGACACAAGATGACCGGCAGGTCGAGCAGTTTGGCAAGCTCAGCCGTGGAGGTTTGTCCTTCGGTGTTGATGCAGTCGTAAATTCCGCGATTGCCTTCGATGACGGCGGCATCGACGCCATCAGTATGCAGTCGATAGGAGTTTTCAATGATGGGTGCGTCGATCAGGAAGGTGTCCAGGTTATAACAAGGCCGGCCGGCGGCCAAAGCCAACCAGCCGGCATCGATATAGTCCGGCCCTTTTTTAAAGGGCGCAACTGTAGCACCTCGGTTCCGCAACGCAGCGATAATGCCGACAGAAAAAATCGTTTTACCCGACCCGCCGCGCAGTGCGGCAATGACCATTCCTGGGCAGCGAGAGGGCGAGTGCTGAGTTGGCGTCTGTTTCAAGGACCTCATCGAATCGGGGCCGAGGAATCAATTGCACAGCGAAGTTTAGTCTTCGCCCTCGGTGTGAGCCTGTTTGCCGGTACCCGGCATGCCGTACATGGAGGTACTTCCACTGGACCAATACTCCAATGCACCTTCTTCGACCATCTTGTTCACGATCTTTTTGGCATCGCGCGGTTTGGTCTCAATGATCTTGGCCAAGTCGTTGAAGTAAAATTTGGATTTGCTCTTCAACTTTTTGGTGAGCTCCTCCAAAATCTTCTGTTTTGCCTCTTCGTATTCCATAATTATCCCCCTTCATCCGATGCGGGTCTAAGGGCTCGGGGGGCGTAAAACGCCCCCCGTTGTAGATTGTCGGATAGATCTTTTGGTTAGAACTTGAACTGGGTGGTCTGGCGCCAGGTGTAGTACGCCGGATCACGGAAGTCGTCGATCAGGTGATGGGTGAAATCGATTTCGCATTTCTCGAAGAAACGCTCCCAGCCGATTCTCTCGGCCCAGTCACCCAGACGCTCGTACTTGCGGGCGTCGCTGGCATAAACATCGATCATGTTTTTGATCACTTTGGAAGCGGTCGGCCAGCGCGGCGCCTCATTGGGAATGAATGCCACAACGACCTTGGAGAACTTGGGCGCGCTGATGCGGTTGGAGACCTTGCCGCCAGCCATAATGACGATGCCGTCACCCTCTTTGTCCGCCAGGGGCATCGAGGGGCACATGGTGTAGCAGTTGCCGCAGTACATGCAGCGATCGTTGTTAACGGCTACCGAATTGAGCTTTTGGCCGTTGATTTCCACTTTGGCCGGTTTGATGGCGGCGGTGGGGCAAGACGCGATGGCCAAAGGAATTTCGCACATCTTGTCCAGATACTCGTGATCGAGCATCGGCGGTTTACGGTGATAGCCCAGAATGGCGATGTCCGAGCAGTGCACGGCGCCGCACATGTTCAGGCAGCAGGCCAAAGAAACGCGTACCGGTGCCGGCATGCGATGGCTCTGGAAATCGGCAAAGACTTCATCCATGACGGCCTTGACCGGTCCCGAAGCATCGGTGGCCGGGGTGTGGCAGTGGATCCAACCCTGGGTGTGAACGATATTGGAAACGCCGGCTCCCGTGCCGCCGATCGGGAACTTGAAGCTGCCGCCGTCGAATTTGCGGCCGGACAGATCGTCGATCAGGGGCTGCACTTTGGATTTGTTGTCGACCATGAACTCAATGTTATTACGGGTCGTCCAACGCACATATCCGCCGCAGTGTTTGTCGGCAAGGTCACAAATTTCATTGATCAGCGAGGTCGTCATCAGGCGGGCGCCGCCGCAACGCACGGTGTACACCTCATCGCCCGATTTGGCCACATGGACCAGGACACCCGGCTGAAGGATTTCGTGGTAAAGCCACTGCCCTTTGTTCTTGGCAATGACGGGCGGATAAAATTCATCATATTTTCGCGGACCGATGTCGGTAATGCGGTTTTCCATCGGTTTTTCCGGATTGTACCCTGAAGAAATAAAAGCCATGATGTCCCCTCCTATCGCTGATGATATTTTCTGAACTCGTTGATGTCGCGCTCAAAACCGCCTTCGACCTCGTCTTCCTTCCAGAAGATGTAGGGGTTGGAACGGGGCTCCTGCACCATGCGCGGATCCGGATCAACGCCCAGAACTTCAATCACTCTCTGGAGTCCCTGGCGTTTCATCAATTCACCCATACGCTCACGGTTCTTGCCTTCTTCCATCCACCAATCCCACAACGGCTCGATGACCGTCTCTTTGATTTTGGTGTAGGGGGCTTCAGCTTCGATAAAGGGCACCACCAGCGTACCCATCTGGGCGCCGTCGAGAATCGGGGCTTTGGCGCCGGCAAAAATGGACAGGCCGCGTTCGTCACCGATGCGCAGAGCGCGGGGCATGACGTTGATGCAGTGCATGCAGCGGGTGCATTCACGGTTATTGATCTTCAAGGTGTTGCCGTCCATGGCCATACACTCGGTCGGGCAGCGTCCGATGACCTCTTTCTGAATGTCGAACTTGCCCCAGTCACGGCTGGAATGAGCGCCGGCATTGGGTTTCAGCTCGCCGCCGATATAGGCCTGCACAGCTTCCTGGTCAATTTTGATATCGTCTTTCCAGGTACCGATGAAGGAAAGATCCGAGCGGGCGATCGAGGCCACGCAGCAGTTGGGGCAGCCGTCGAACTTGAACTTGAATTTGTAGGGGAAAGCCGGGCGATGCAACTCATCCTGGTATTCCTGGGTCAGGTCGTAGCACAGGTCCTGCGTATCGTAACAGGCATACTCGCAACGCGCCTGGCCAATGCAGTCGGCCGGGGTGCGCAGGTTGGAGCCGGAGCCGCCCAGGTCCTGATTCATTTTGTGGGTCAGTTCGAAGAATATTTCTTCCAACTGGGGAGTGGTAGTACCCAGCAGAATGACGTCGCCGGTGGAACCATGCATATTGGTGATGCCGCTACCGCGCAGGTCCCACAAGTCGCAAAGTTGACGCAGAAAAGCGGTGGTATAGAACTTGCCGCCAGGCTGGGCGATGCGCATGGTGTGGAAGTGCGCCACGCCGGGGAAGGCTTGGGGCTGGTCGCAATAACGGCCGATGACGCCGCCGCCGTAACCGAATACACCCACAATACCGCCGTGTTTCCAGTGGGTCCGGCCATGCTTAAAGGAGAGTTCGAGAATGCCCAAAAGATCCTCGACCACGTCCGTGGGAATCTGGAACTCGATGCCTTCTTTGTTTTTAGCCCTTTTTTCGGCCTGCTGTTTCAAGTCAGACACGAAGCTTGGCCACGGTCCGGATTCAAGCTGGTCCAACATCGGGGTTTCGTGTTTTGCCATTTTTTTCCTCCATAAGGTTGTTGTAACGAATTCTAATGCTACTCAGAACAAACAGGCTAATGTGAAAAAAGTCACCTCCTCTCGTATTCGTTGAGCGTTGTTTTTTCAGTATTTATCGAAACTGGTGGCCACACCATATATCTACGGTATTATATGATTTATCAAAGGTTCGAGATATATTGAGGTTGATCATACTTGTCAATAAAAAAGCCCTGCCGGTGGTTCGTTCCTTCGTTGTTCGCCGAGTCATCCAACTATCGCTGCGCAGGAAGCCGTCGAAGGGGCGAACCCGATTCAAAGAACCGACGAATGGATGCTTTGACGCAAAACCGCGACATGCGCACCCAGATGAGCGCTCATCAGGGCCGCTTCAGGCAGATCGGCCGCACAGCGCCCGACAATTGCCTCGCCAATCTCTTGCCAGTCATTGCATTGATGTCTGGCGAAATAGTGTCGCACACCTTCTACAAAGGAAACCGGAAAATCGTTGCGCCGCGCGATACTTTCGAGCCCCTGTATGAAGCCTTGCCACATCGGCGCCACCGTGTGGTCGCCGGCCCAGACCAGCGCGCCAACGCCATCCACGCGATCCAGTCGCATCCATAAAGAGGACCTCATGAAAAAAACCGCCAGGGCATCCAGCAAGGTTTCCAACCCCACCGAATCATCGGCATGCAGTTGGAACAGCGGCGCGTACCGCCGGACCGTGATCAGTCGCACCGCAAGGGCGCCAGCGTTTTCCTGAACAACGAAATCGCCGGCCGCATGATGCCAATCAATAATGGCACATAGGGTATGCGGGTCGAAATAGCACGTCAGGATGGCCATGGACTGGCGAAAAAACGCGGCCACCTGTGTTTCATCGAGATGCCATGGACCGCGAACCGCGTCCCAGACGGCCCAGGCTTGATGATCATCCGGGCTGCTGATCCGATGAAGCTCATGGAAATCCGCGAACCATTCGGCCGCAAACATGGGCAAAGGGGGCTGGCCGGGAACGCATCCGATCCCGCTGTCGAACACGCGCGGGATCCAGTCTTCCGCAAAATCGCGCTCGAGAGCCTGCAGACAGGCCGTCTCGGATGGCAAACGGCAGCGTCCCGTATTGCTTACCGCCACATTGACCACCAGGGAAACCAAATCGCCCCCCACATCGAAGGTGAGCAGCGCCGGATGGTAAAAAGCACCATGTTTGATCAGATGGATACGGATGCCCGCCAACCGCTCGCTGGCAAGGCGGCGTTCGAGCACGCGCGCGACCGCCCCCAAAAGGTGATGGACGCGTTGGGGTGACAAATAGTCGCATACCGCCGTGAAATAATCGCCGTAAGTGATGTCAGATGGGCTGTCAAATGCCGGCATATGCCGGTCCGTAGGAAGGGGCAGGGCCCACTGGGGGGTTTCAGCTGTGACGGCCGTGGGTGGCTGACCCACGAAACACTCCACTAAGGTCCTAATTTTGCATACCTCTTCATGTCACACTGGAAAGAATCCAATAAACGTTGGCTACACATCCAACGCCAATTCCTTGCGGATCTCCGGAGCGACCTCGTAACCCAGCGCCATAGCCTGCATGGCATGCTTTTTGGCCTTTTCCTGATGGCCCTTTTCAAGGTAAGCGATGGCCAGGTTGTTGTGCGCGACCGGAAAGTTCGGATCCGCTTTGAGCGCCTGAACGCAGGCCTCGATAGCCTCGTCCACTTCGCCGCGCATCAAATGCGCAGTGGCCAGCGTGGTATACCCCTGCACAAAACGGAAATTAAATGCGGTCGCCCTGCGCAAAGCCTTGATGGCCTCCTCCAATTCGCCCTTTTGCATATGGACAAATCCGATATTGCCATACCCTTCGGAAAAACCAGGCCGTGCCTTCACCGCCCGCGTATTCCAGTCCAGGCAGCCGTCCAGATCGCCGCGCTTCAGACACAAGCCGCCCAGTTGGACATAGGCTTCGGCCAAAGTAGGACTGCATTCAATCGCGGCGTGAAATGATCTTTCCGCCTCGGCATACTGCTTTTTGCCCATCAGCGCCACGCCGAGATTGTAATGGGTCGTGCCGCATTCGGAATTACCCGCAAGAGCCTGCCGCTGCATGGCGATATATTCGTCGATATTGTTTGATTTGATCATCGTTGACATATCCTATCACTACTCGGTTACCCCAAGGGGCCGCCCGATAAATTTGCCGTTGAGGCTAAACAGAACCGCCGCGCACATTCGCCCTATCCTCCAAGCGATCTCACTCGCTTATGATGCAGGCCTGCACTTGTCAAGGTATTTCGGGCCTGCACAAATAAGCGCTTGACACAAAGACGGGGCTTCTCTAATTTTAATGCATGAAAGCATCATCACCACACCCGCGATTCAAAGCGGTCGGCCTGCGCGCGACGCCGCCCATCCGATCGTCTTTCCGTCAGAGAAGCTGTGCCGAAGTTGCGGCATCAGCCACTATTGGATTAAAACGCTGGGGCCGGCACCGGATCGGTTGCCGGCCCTGATCGGACGACTCGCCACCCAACCCGGAATCACAATATATAAACAAAAGAGGGGGAAGCATGAAACCCGGATGTTATACTGCCCTGGTGACGCCGTTCACTCAGGATGGGACCAAGCTGGACCATGAGGGACTGGAAAAATTGGTGGGCTTTCAAATCGCGGGCGGCACCACGGGTATTCTGGCTGTGGGCACGACCGGCGAAAGCCCGACGCTGGATTGGAACGAACACAATGCCGTGATTGAATGTGTGGCGCGCTTGAGCAAAAGCCACTGCCTGTGCATCGCCGGAACCGGCAGCAACAATACGCAGGAGGCCATGGACGCGACGGAACATGCCGCCCGGCAAAATGTCGATGCCGTGCTATTGATGGACCCTTATTACAATGGTCCCAGCTCGCTCGAAATCCGCCGTGAATATGTATCGCCCATTGCCAATCGGTTTTCAGGACTGACGATCATTCCTTATGTGATTCCCGGACGCACTGGCACCCAACTGCTGCCTGAGGATCTGGCCCTTTTGTATGAAGACCACCCTAATGTGAGCGCGGTGAAAGAAGCCACGGCCGACGTGCAAAACATGCGCCGCACGCGTGCGTGCTGCGGGCCCGATTACACTATTTTTTCCGGTGACGACAGCATGACATTCGAGATGATGACCGATCCTGCCATTGGCGCTGCCGGTGTCATCTCGGTGGTCAGCAACATTGCGCCACACGCGGTGACGCAATTGGCGCAAAAACTGGACAGCGGCGATCGGCCGGCGGCCGAAGCCCTGTTAAAAGCCGTTGCACCGCTCTACGATCTGGTCACTGTCAAAACGGAAGAGCGCACGGCCCATGGCGAAGCGGTGGTCTGTCGCGCCCGCAATCCGCTGGCCGTCAAAACCTTGATGCGCCTGTTGGGCATGCCCTCCGGCCCCTGCCGGCAACCCCTGGGCAAAATGACCCGCAGCGGGTTGGATGTGGTGCTCTCGGCGGCGCGCCGGGTATGGACGCAAAACCCCGAGATCCTCCAGCCGATCGGGGATTATTTCAGGGTGAATATATCCGAACGCCTGGACGATCCGAGATATCAGGACGGATTGTGCTACAGCAGCTACTAGTTGCATGGCCTCAGGAGCTTTTCACCTCGGGCTCACTCCAGCAGCGGGCGGAACCTTAAATTCAATTACAAAGAGGCGGTCTTCAAGACCGCCTGTTGTTGGATAGTTACAACTATGCCCCGGATTGAACGGGCCGACGATCACTTTGTCTCATCTTGAAAAAGCGCCAGGTAGCGCCCGAAGCCCTCTTTTTGCAGGTCCTCCTTGGAGATGAATCGCAGTGCCGCTGAGTTGATGCAGTAGCGCAATCCGGTAGGCGGGGGTCCATCCTCGAAGACGTGTCCCAGGTGGGAGTCGGCTTGCCTGCCACGGACTTCCGTCCGCGTCATGAAAAACCCGCGATCTTCTTTTTCGATCACATTGTCCGGTTCAAGCGGGCGGGTGAAGCTCGGCCAACCCGTCCCGGAATCGTATTTGTCCGTCGAACTGAACAGCGCCTGGCCGGAAATGATATCCACGTATATACCTTCGCCATGATGGTCCCAGTAAAGATTGTCGAAGGGCGGTTCAGTGTCGTTCTGCCGGGTAACGCGATACTGCAGGGGCGTCAACCGTTTTTGCAATGCCTCAGCATCGGGAATGGTATTGAAATCGGTGTTTGCATTCATCTTGCCCTCTTTCAATGCGAATCTGTCCTTGGCCCAAGCCCTTGCAAGGAACTGATCGCGACCGGAGCCCGATCGATAGCCTCGGTAGCGGATCGGATTCTTTTTGTGATAATCCTGATGGTATGTTTCAGCCTCGTAGAAGGGACCCAGCGGCAAAATCTCGGTTACAATGGGTTGGTTGAATTGACCTGAAGCATCCAGTTGTTTTTTGGAAGATTCGGCCGAAAGCCGCTGCATGTCATCGGCGTAGAAAATAGCGCTGCGGTATTGATCGCCGCGGTCGACGAACTGGCCGCCGGCATCGGTAGGATCGACATGGCGCCAAAATACGCCCAACAACTGTTCATAGCTTATGCGCTGCGGATCATAGATCACCTTTACGGATTCAATGTGGCCCGTGCCCCCCGCCGATACCTGCTCGTAAGTCGGGTTGGCCGCCCGGCCGCCCGTGTACCCGGAAACGACCGATATCACCCCGTTAACCTTTTCAAAATCCGCTTCAGTGCACCAGAAACAACCCCCGGCAAAGACGGCTGATTCAGTGTGGGTTGCACTGCTCTCGGGCGGCTTCTCCGGATCCTTGCTTGATGACACCTGATAGCCGCCAATGAGCACCACACCCAGGATGAAGAGCAGCATGATCACTTTTTTCATTGAGCACCTCCTGCAATCTGGCGCGATCGGAACGTGATTTGAAACGCCGAACTGCATGACCATAAAACCAATACTAAGACACAATGGGTGTCGTTAAACACCGACCTCCAGAATTGACACACGTAAGAGGTCACCGAAAGGGTACGCCGCGTATATGAGATTAACTCGACATGGAGTGTATGCAGGACCGGCCCCACTAAGGCCCCACTAAGAACAGAAAAGGGCCCCGGTTCGATGGAACCTGGGCCCTTGGTGAGTTTTCGAGCGGCCATGTGTTCATGACGACCGGTTGTACGGTCATTCACCTATCATAGTCTCGAACGGGTCGAGCGGAAATCAGCTGCTCTGCTGCAACCGGCAGCTCTCGCGGCATGTCCTCAACTCCTCGATGCATCCGGAGGGCATGTGACCCGTACAGCGGACAAATTTATCCTCGCATTGGTTCATACAATCGTTGGTATTCGCACCCGATGTCTTGCTCATGTTGTTCCTCCTCGGATCATTGATTCGGTGATTCGGTCTAATCGTATCAATAACTTAACCACCATTTGCGGCAAGGCAAGAATGACCAGCCATGCATGAAGCTACTTCAATTTGGGATTGTTCCAATGGCGCTGGTGATCACGCTGGGATTTTTTGTCCAGATTGCGCGCAAGTGCGGCAGTCAGATCAATGCCGGTCTGATTGGCTATGCAGGTCAGTACAAACATAACATCGGCCAATTCATCGGCCAAGTCCTCCCGGGTGCGGTGAGCGCCCTTGAAACTCTGCTCGCCATACATGCGCGCCATGAGCCGCGCCACCTCCCCAACCTCTTCCATCAGGATTGCAAGATTGGTCATTTCATCGAAATAGCGCACACCATGGCGTTTTACCCATTGGTCGACTTGTTCCGGGTAGTCTTTCATCACATTTTCGCTCCGCGCCTTTAAAAACAATATGGTTATGCAGTTCGCTCCAGTAGGCACAGGTATAAGGTGTCATAAGATACCAAAAGCATGCACGTCAAAGCGTGCAACATGGGGAAGTCCTTGACACTTCGCCCATAATCACTGGAGCGGAGTGCATAACCAAAAAAAATAAGGGGCGCTGCCGACATGGGCCCCGCCCCTCTTGTCCAATGGTTACCCGATAATGGTAAACTCAAGAATGCGAATCGATACACATCACAACGCCGAGCCGCACACCCGCCAGCGCCCGTTCTGTTTGATCAATTCCAGCGTGACATCCACCGGATAATCGCGGCCGAGACCGAACAACTTTCCAATCACCATGAACACCGGATTGATGGCCACGCGGGTAGTGCCTGAGATGTGAACGCGGGCCGAGTCTTCTTCGCGGCTGAGCGTTTCCCCATGCAGTTTGGTGAACAAATGCCTGGTATAAGAAACATCGAACCCGCGCTGAGCGGCTTCGTTCTTTTTGAATTGCAGATATGCGTCAACTGCTTCGCGGCTTTCGGCCGGATCCGTGCAGAGCCACTTTTGCATCGCCGGATCGAGATAGTAGTAGTCCCGGATGAATGCTTTGGCTGCCCTGGCCGGGGTCTGTTGCAGATCGACGGCGATCAGCAGCGGTTGCAGGACTGCAAAGAGAACAATAAGTGCCACAAAAGGCGCAAAACGATTGGCAGGGCCCATAGCGTCAACCTCCCGAAATCAATGAGGCCGCGCCGGTGATCCGGCATCGGCACAGGTCTGGATTCATCGCGTCCATACCATGGCCGCTGATCGATGACAAGGGTTTTGCCTTTAAAAACATGGGTACGCAGACAATTAAGCCGCTGAACTTTCTGGCTCCTCGTTGACCCCTTACCGATATTCGGTTATCCTGAAAAAGAGTTCCCGGCGTATACGAAAACAACAATGTTAAGGTCACCACAGGACATCGTGTCGCCCGCAACGCGAAAGTAACCTATGAGCGCCTTTCACCCAAAACTGCACAACAGCCTTGTTACCAAACTGCTGCTGAGCGTGGGGGCCATCCTCCTTGTATCGCTGTGTTTCTGGGGCTATTTCCACCTTCGGTATATCGAGAGCAAGTTCAGGGGGGATCTGGCCGCCAATGTGGACCGTCTGAGCAATACCATACGACTGGGCGCGCACTATGCGATGATGATCAACTCCCGCGACGATATCAAGCATATCATCAACAACGTCGCCCGCCAGAACGATATCGAAAGTATCCGCATCTATAATAAAGAAGGCCGCATTAAATTTTCGAACCACGCCGACGAGTTGGAACAACAGACCAACATCAAGGACGAAGCTTGTTTCATTTGTCACAAGGCTGAGCCGCCCGAAACGTTTCTGAATCTCGCCCAGCGCCTGCGAATGACACGCTCAGCCGACGGCTACCGCCAGATGGGCATCATCAGTCCGGTCTACAACGAAACCGGTTGCGCCAGCGACGCGTGCCACGTGCACCCGGCTGACAAAAAGGTCTTGGGCGCCCTGGATCTGGTGGTGTCCCTCAAGAGCGTGGACCAAGAAATTGTGGCCCACAGACGCAATTTCATCTTGTTGGCGGCGGGCATTTTCGGGGCCACCGGTTTGATGATCGTCATCATCATTTTTCGATTTGTCACCGTGCCTGTCAAACGGTTGATCAGCGGCGCCCGCAGAATTGAAAGCGGCGATTACGACACCGTGGTGCAGGTCCACCAACAGGATGAATTACAGGAACTGGCCGATGCGATCAATCAAATGGGGCGAGCGATCGGCGACAAAGCCAAAGCGCTCAATCAGCAGCGCGACGAGTACCAGAATCTATTCGAAACGGTGCCCTGCATTATTACCGTGCAAGATCGCGATTATCGCCTGATCGGCTACAATCGTGAGTTTGCCGACCGATTTTCTCCACGTCCGGGAGATTTTTGCTACCAGGCGTACAAAGGCCGACAAAGTAAATGTGTACCCTGCCCGGTTGAAAAAACGTTTACCGATGGGTTGTCGCACAACAGTGAAGAGACCGCCGTGGACAGGGACGGCAGCCTGCGGCAATGGATCGTACGCACAACACCCATCAAGGATGCGGAAGGTCGCATCGTGGCGGCCATGGAGATGAACCTGGATATCTCCGATCGTAAGATCCTCGAAGAAAAACTGGCCCAATCGGAAAAGAAATACCGGGCCATTTTCAGCAATATTCCCATTCCCGTGTTTGCGCTGGATCCCAATCGGTTGACCATTCTGGAATGCAATGAGAGCGTCGCCTCCGTTTACACCTATCGACGCCATGAACTGTTGGGGCACTCGTTCAGGGAGCTGTTCAGGGACCCCGGCGACGCCGACCGATTGCTGGACGTCCACACGGACACGGTGATCGAACGGGCCAGACAGCGAAGCAAAGATGGCCTGCAGCGCTACGTCACCATCCGCGTATCGCCATCCGAATATGGGGGAACCAAAGTGCTGCTGGTAACGGTCAGCGACATCACCAAGCGCCTGGAAACCGAACAGCAACTAATCCAGGCCGGCAAGATGGCCACACTGGGAGAAATGGCTACAGGCGTGGCGCACGAATTAAATCAGCCATTATCGGTCATCAAAACGGCCAGCAGTTTTTTCATGCGCAAGCTGCGCAACAAGCAACCGATCGAAGATCATATTCTGCTGACCCTGGCCGAAGAAATCGACCGGCATGTAGACCGCGCATCCAAAATCATCAGTCACATGCGCCAGTTCGGACGCAAAACAGACCCGGACCTGAAAAAAATCCAGATCAACGACATCCTTGTACAGGCCTCCGACATATTCAGCCAGCAACTCAAAGTTCGCGGCATCGATATGGCATGGGAACTCGGATCGAACCTGCCGGATATCATGGGGGATCCGGCACGTCTGGAACAGGTGATCATCAATTTGCTGGTCAATGCGCGCGATGCAATCGAAGCCTGTTGCGCGGCGGGTCAGAACGGGCCGCATGCCATATCATTATCCACGGCGCAGCAGGGGGACAAGGTCACGGTGCGCGTATGCGACACCGGCGAAGGCATTCCGGATGCGCTGTTGGAAAAAATTTTCGAACCGTTTTTCACGACTAAAAAAGTTGGACAAGGCACCGGAATCGGACTTTCGATCAGCTATGGCATCATCAAAGAGTGTGGCGGCCTGATTTACGCGCGGCCGAACCCTAGCGGCGGCGCCTGTTTTATTATAGAATTTCCTATTCCGGCGGACCCGACATGACCCAAAACATTCTCCTGGTAGATGATGAAGAGGGCATTCGCAAGGTCCTGGATATCGCTCTGACCGACCGGGGCTTTCAAGTCCATTCAGCCTCCGATGCCCACGAGGCATTGGCACTGTTCGACACCTTGCATCCGCCCATTGTAATCACCGACATTAAAATGCCGGGCATGGACGGCATCGCGTTGTTGCGGGAGCTGAAAAAACGCGATGCCGACACCGAGGTCATTATGATCACCGGGCACGGCGATATGGACTTGGCCATCCAGAGCCTCAAATACAATGCCACCGATTACATCGCAAAACCGATTGACGACAACCTGCTGGAAGTGTCACTCAAACGGGCCTGCGAGCGCATTCACCTGCGGACGCAATTGCGCGAGTACACGGAAAATCTCGAACGACTCGTCGAAGAGAAAACGCATCGGCTGATCCATGCTGAACGCCTGGCCGCGATGGGTGAGACCACCGCGGGATTGGCCCATGCCATCAAGAACATTACCGGCGGTCTCAAAGGCGGCGTCTTCGTGGTCGAAAAAGGGTTGTCCCTGAACAATAGAGACTACTTGACCCAGGGATGGCGCATGGTCCGGGATAACGTGACCCGCATCGAGCAACTCTCTCTGGACCTGCTCGACATTGCCAAACCCGGAATGCCCCGCCTCGAACCGACCGACCCGCGCGATCCGCTGCAGGCGGTTTATGAGTTGATATGCGCGCGCGCCGAACAAAACAACATCCGCCTGCGCTTGGCTTGCGCGCAGGAACTGCCCATGGTGGAGATGGAAGCCGACAGCATCTATCGCTGCCTGCTCAATATCGTGAGCAATGCGCTGGATGCCTGCATTGAAAACGACCATTGCAGCGAGCCGCTGATCGACATTGGGGTGACGGCATGCGCTGACGGCATCGAATACCATGTAAAGGACAACTGCGGGGGCATTTGCGAAGCCGTGCGTGAAAAGTTGTTTAAAGCATTCATTACCACCAAAGGCAGTCGCGGAACAGGTATCGGATTGATGCTCTCGCGCAAGATAGTCGACATGCATCAAGGTAGCATCCAAGTCACTTCGCAGCAGGGCCAGGGCAGCGCATTTGCCATCCGGCTGCCGCTGACGCAGAAGTCCCGCTCGCAACAGAAAAATGATTAATGATGGTGCACATCCCGCACCTCGTCCAGAAGGGCGCGCACCGTGACGGCCAAATCGGCCAGCGTCAAGGGTTTCATGAGAACGCGTTTGAAATAGCCTTTTTCAATCGCTTCCGAAGGCACCTTGTAGCCGAATCCGGTGCACAGCATCACGGGGATATCCGGCCGGATCGCTTTGACCGTTTGGGCGAATCGATCACCGGTCATGCATGGCATGGTCATATCAGTGATGACCAGATCATATTTTTCGGGTTGTCTGCGAAACACAGCTGCGGCTTCCAGCGGATGCAAGTGCGTCTCTACTGCATATCCCAACTTTTCCAGCAGTTCGCGGCCTATTTCGAGCAGCGAGGTTTCATCGTCGACCAGCAGGATCGACTCTGTACCGCACGGCAAGGCCATCTGCGGAGAAGGTGTTGGATGGGCGCTGCTTTCGGCTAAAGGAAAAAGCAGTTTGAAGGTCGTGCCCTTATTGGGTGTGCTGTGAACCTGAATGACCCCGCCGTGCTCCTGCACGATACCGTGAACGGTGGCAAGACCGATACCGGTGCCTTCGCCGATCTCCTTGGTCGTAAAATACGGATCG
Organism: Desulfatitalea sp. BRH_c12; assembly: GCA_000961655.1. Classification (GTDB taxonomy): domain Bacteria; phylum Desulfobacterota; class Desulfobacteria; order Desulfobacterales; family Desulfosarcinaceae; genus Desulfatitalea. Next base: position 103,554 of record LADR01000024.1, on the reverse strand, counting down.
AATACGCGGCTCAGCGTCCGTTCATCCATGCCGCGGCCGGTGTCGGAAACCGTCATCCGCAGATAGCGACCGCAGGGCACGTGTTGAGAATAGGACATCTCGGGAGTCGAAATGCAAATCGTATCAAGTCCCAGACACAAGACACCACCATCGGCTTTCATGGCCTGGTAGGCATTGGTGCACAGGTTGATAATCACCTGGTGAATCTGTGTCTGGTCGGCGATCACCGTTCCGGATGCAGCCCTGATATCTTGGCGAATGGCGATGTTCGATGGAATCAGAGGCCGAATCATTTTCAATGCCTCCACGATGACCGGCCGCATGTCGATCGGCATTTTTTCGGTTTTGACCTGGCTGCTGAAAGCGAGTATCTGATGCACAAGTTTTCTGGCGCGCTCACCGGCAACGCATATTTGATCGATGTGCTTGCGCAGGCCGGGATTGTCGAGCGTATTGAGTTGCGCCAATTGGGCGTATCCCAGTATGGCACCCAGAATATTGTTAAAATCATGGGCGATACCACCCGCCAACTGGCCAATGGCTTCCATTTTCTGGCTTTGGATCAACTGGGCCTTTAACCGTTCGGCCTTTTTGCGCTCGGTGATATCCTGCACTACGCCTTCATAGATCATTTTGCCATCTTGGGTAGTGATGGTGCGCGCCTGAATTTCGACCCAGATCGGCATGCCATCCTTTTTCTTTAAGGCCACTTCCTTGCATCTGAAAAAGCCCGTGCCTTTGATCTCCTCGATCAGAATGTCCCTGAGAGCAGGCTCAGCGTAAAACTGGCGCACATCGTGGATAGAGGGAGTTTCAGGCGTGTAGGCATACGCAAACATTTCAGCGATCTTGCGGTTGGCCATCAGCAAACGGCCTTCTTCATCGGCCCTGTAAATTCCAATTACCGCATTTTCGACAAAATTTTTATAACTGAATTCAGCCTGCTGCAACTGCGCATGGGACGCGGTCATATTTTTTAAGATGTCACCCAATTCCCCAATCTTTTGCTCGAGTTCTTCGTAGGTTGGTTTATCCGCCACCAGTGACCTCCGCATGTTGCGCTTGGTATCTCGACAATCCCCATCTGCAGTATCTCGGCCGTAAAAATAAAAACATGAGTAAAATACTCATAAAAGTTCACGCAAAAGCGTGTAACCTTCCAACTTTCATTTCGATGAAGCCGACTCAGATAAAAAACCCTTGACGGCGCAAAAGCATCTTGACTATAAAAGTCAAGAAAAGGATTTGACTTGAAAATCGTTGATGGAGCCTATGCTTGTCCCGCCCAAAAAAGGTCAATACGCTTTGCGCGCTGTGTATGAATTAGCCAAGCGTTCCGGCCAGGGTCCAACCAAAATTTCGGCGATCGCCACTGCGCAAGCCATCCCGCATCGGTTTTTGGAAGTGATTCTGCATCAACTCAAGGGCAGCGGATTGGTCCAATCCAAAAGGGGGTTTTATGGCGGATACGTTCTGGCCAAATCCCCGCAGGAAATCACCGTAGGTGATGTACTCAGGTACGTGCACAAAGACCCACCCCTGACGGAGTGTGTGGCCTGCATATCGCAGCAAAGTTGTCCGTTTGCCGGCAATTGTGCGTTCTCAGTCATGTGGCAAAAGGTTAAAACAGCGGCCTTCGATATCTATGACAGCACGACTTTGCAAGATTTGCTCGACGACCATATGTCGGCCGGAATGCTGAACCCCGTGCCGGTTGCATAAACTACACGGACCACTGTGTTTGCTATCAAGGACTCGTAACGATGGGCATGCGTATGAACCGACACATCAAGGCTCCTCTATGGGGTGCCGCCTTCATTGGGTTGGCCGGCATCTTCGTCATGTTGGCCGCGGCCAGGCAATCGGACATCACAGAACAACCTCGGTCCGATATTATCGTGATCGATACTCTGAAAGCCTTCGGTCCACTGGAAAGGCCGCCCGTGACTTTTCTGCACGACCAGCATACCGCAGCGCTGGCCAAGGAGAAAAAGGACTGTCTCGCCTGTCACCCGATGAACGCGGAGAAAAAGCGGCTGTCCATCCAGTTCCAGCGCACAGGAGAAGATACTGACAAACGGCAAGTCATGGATCTTTATCACGATCAATGCATCAGTTGCCATAAACAGAACCGGGCGCAGCAAAAAGACGCCGGCCCGGTGACCTGTGGCGAGTGTCATGTGGAGGATGCGCAGGTTCTAAGCGGTTGGCAGCCCATTGGAATGGATCACTCATTGCACTATCGGCACGTCAAGGCCAGCGACAACAAATGCGAGCGCTGTCACCACCAGTATAATGCCGAGACCAAAACCCTTTATTATGAAAAGGGTCAGGAATCGTCGTGCGTCTATTGCCACAAGGATCAGACGGAGGACAACCGCATCTCTATCCGCCTTGCCGCGCATACCGCCTGCGTCGCATGCCACCGCCAGCAGCGGTCCGAGGGAAAAAACGCCGGCCCCCTGGAATGCGCCGGCTGCCATAGCCCCCAACAGCAGGCTTTGATCGAAAAGGTTGCCGATCCCCCGCGCATTGAACGCAATCAGCCGGATATCACCCTGGTCAAGACGCACGCCGACAAGATGCCGGATCCGGACGCGCCGCTGCAGGCACGCATGGCCCGCACCCCGTTTGCCCACAAACCCCATGAAGGCTATACCGATAATTGCCGCACCTGCCATCATGCCTCCCTGGCCGCGTGTGCCGACTGCCACACGCTGGCCGGACATGTGGACGGTAAAAATGTCAAACTGGCGCAGGCCACGCATCAGCCGGATGCCCCCATGAGCTGCGTCGGCTGCCACAACGCGGAACAGGCCAAGCCTGCCTGCGCGGGTTGCCATGCCAGCATTCCGCAAGCGCGGGTCTGGTCGGCACAAACCTCCTGCAAGGTCTGCCATGTGCCCTATGCTGGGGAGCAGTACCCGCAAGAACCCGAAGCGGTCAAACGTCTGGCCGCGGAACTGGCGGCGACGCGGTCGCAGAGCCAAACCATGCCGGACATGCAGGACATCCCCGAGATCGTGCCCATCGGTCATCTTGTGGAACAATTCGAAGCAGTTCAGATGCCGCATCGTAAGATCGTGCTCAAACTGGCCGAACTGACCCGCGATCACAGGCTGGCCAATGCATTCCATGTGCAGCCGACCACCCTTTGCCAGGGATGCCACCACAACAGTCCGCCATCGCTCAAACCGCCGCAGTGCGGGGCCTGCCATGGGAGGACCTCGGATGCTCTGAATCCAAATCGGCCAGGCCTGATGGCGGCTTTTCATGAACAATGTTTTCGATGCCACGATCAGATGGGGATCGAGAAACCGGACAACCGTGATTGCGCCGGCTGTCATGCCAAACGCGCGTCATCGGAGAATAAATAACTGAGGTAACTATATATGTCGATTTCACGCAGAACATTTTTAGGCTGGATCGGTGCCGCAGGGGTAACCAGTACTATCGCCCGCAAGGCCCAGGCCGCCTCTAATAAAGAGTTTAAAGGATATCCGGACGCTAGCGCCGTATTGCACGATATCACCCGATGCATCGGCTGTCGAAAATGCGAGGCCGCATGCAACGCGGTCAACGAATTGCCCCAACCCGATCGGCCTTTCGACGATCTGACCGTGCTCGAAAACAAGCGCCGCACCACGGCCGAAGCCTACACGATTGTCAATCGGTTTCAACCCGAGGGCGACGTGCAGCCCACCTTTGTCAAAATACAGTGCAACCACTGCCTGGAACCGGCCTGCGCATCGGCCTGCTTCGTCAAAGCCTTCACCAAGACCCCCGAAGGTCCGGTCGTGTACAATGCCAAAGTGTGCGTCGGCTGCCGCTACTGCATGGTGGCCTGCCCCTTCGACATTCCGGCCTATGAGTATGACAGTGCCTTCGATCCCAAAGTTCGCAAGTGCACGTTGTGCCAACCGCGTCTGGCCGAAGGCAAACTGCCCGGGTGTGTCGAAGCCTGCCCGACCGAAGCTTTGGTCTTCGGCCGTCGCAGCGAACTGCTCAAAGTGGCCCGCGGCCGTATTCAGGCCTATCCGGACCGCTATGTGGATCACATTTACGGCGAACACGAAATGGGCGGCACGAGTTGGCTGTATCTTTCCGGCCCGGCTTTCAGCGAGGTGGGCCTGCGCGAAGATCTGGGCACCAGGGCCGCCGGTGAGTTCACCGCCGGCGCACTGGGGGCAGTGCCGATAGTGGTCGGATTGTGGCCGGTATTGCTGACCGGCATTTATGCGATCACCAAGCGCAAGGATCGCATAGCCGCCGAAGAACAGCAAGTCGCGGTGACCGATGCCGTGACCCGCACGCAGGCCGACGCACAAGTTAAGCTTAAGGCAGCCCTGGACAAAGCGGACCAGGACAAGGCCGCCGCCATTGAACGCGAAGTCAAAAAAGCCCTGGATGCCGCTGAGAAGGCCAAGGAGCAGGAGTAGGAGGAAACATCAACATGGTCAATGACGCAACCCGCTCTCCCCAACGCTACCTGACGCCTTTCAACGTGGTCGCCGGGCTCATTGTCGTGATGGGGCTGATCATAACGGTAATGCGATTTACGCTCGGATTGGGTGCCGTTACCAATCTGTCCGACTACTATCCGTGGGGCTTATGGATCGCCTTTGACCTGTTGGTCGGCGTAGCCCTGGCAGCCGGCGGATACGTCACCTCGGCCGCAGTCTACATTTTCGGCATGAAACGGTACCATGCCGCGGTGCGTCCCGCCATATTGACCGGTTTTCTCGGTTATGCCCTGGTGGTGCTGGCCCTGCATTACGATGTGGGGCAGCCCTGGCGGCTGCCGTACCCTTTTCTGGTCTCGCGCGGAACAACCTCCCTGCTGTTCGAGGTGGCCGCCTGCGTAGCCCTTTATCTGACGGTGCTCTTCATCGAGTACTCACCGGCGGCCATGGAGTGGCTGGGCTTGAAGCGCGCGCGCGCAATCGTGACCAGGCTGACGATCGTTTTGACCATCCTGGGCGTGATCCTGTCCACCCTGCATCAGAGCTCGCTGGGCGCGCTTTTTCTGATCGCTCCGGCCAAGCTGCATCCGCTGTGGTATTCGAACTACATTCCGATTTACTTCTTCGTCACCAGCATCATCGCCGGGCTTTCGATGGTGATTTTCGAAGGCGGGCTCTCGCATCGCTACTTCAAGGACAAAATGGATGCCGAGCACCTGGCGGCCAAGGCCGATGTGATGTTGGGATTCGGCAAGGCGGCGGCCTGGGTTCTGGCGGGCTACTTCGTCGTCAAGGTGATCGGCATCGCGGCCGACAACAACTGGCACTACCTGGCGACCGGCTTTGGCGCCTGGTACCTGGTGGAACTGCTCGGGTTCGTCGCCCTTCCGGCTTTTGGCTACGCGATCGGAGTGCGTGATAAAAACCTCAGCCTGATCGGCTGGACGGCCGGATGGACCGTACTGGGCATTGTCGTCAACCGGCTCAACATCAGCCTGATCGCATTCAACTGGTACCTGCCGTCCGAAGACCGCTATTTCCCCCATTGGATGGAGATTGGCATTTCGCTGTTCATCGTCACCCTCGGCGTCCTCGCTTTCCGGTTCATCGTCACGCGCATGCCGATCCTGTACACCCATCCGGACTATGATGCGCATTAATCAGGAGGTTATTCATGGAAACCATTCATACTTTTCAGGAGTTCATGCTCCACACGAAAAATATACTCTATATCCTTATCTTGATGGCGTTGCTGGCGCTGCCGGCATTCTGGCGCTTTCTAAACGGCAGGGACAAGGAGTGACGATGCTGTCTTTTTTCCTAGTCCCGGCCAGGGACGTTTACGGAACGACTATAGTGAATATCATGCAAGGAGTCGCGCATGTATGAGTTTGTCACCGGCCCGTTGGCCTGGATCGCTTTCAGTGTTTTCTTTTTCGGACTGATCTGGCGCTTCGTCTGGTACATCAGAGGTCTGAACTGGCAATTGGACAGGGTCAGCTACGGGCACCACACGGGCTACGGCGTCAAAGGCGCCGCGCGGTCGATCGTGAGTTGGCTGATACCCTATGGCACGCACAGCTGGCGCTTCTATTCGGGGTTCACGCTGCTGGTGTTCGTGTTTCATATCGGCATCATTATCACACCTATTTTCCTGCTGGGTCACAATCTGCTGCTTGAAGAACGCTGGGGCTTCCGACTGCCGGCCCTTCCCGACCCGGTTGCCGACACGCTGACGGTGGCCATGATGATCGCGGCCTTGTTCATCATGCTGCGACGCATCGCATTGCCTGAAGTCCGCATCTTGACCACCTTCTACGATATCGCGCTGCTGCTGATCGTGGTGACGCCGTTCTTTACGGGCTTTCTGGCTTACCACCAGATCGGCGACTATTCATTCTGGTTGATTGCGCATATACTATCCGGAGAAATCATGCTCATTGCCGTGCCTTTGACCAAATTGTCGCACGCACTGCTTTTTTTCCTGTCGAGAGCCCAGATTGGCATGGATTATGGGATCAAGCGCGGCGGCATGAAAAGCCAGGGCCTGCCCTGGTAGTATCCATTCAAAATTTTTTACATACAGGTATAAACTATGCCCGAAGGAATTCTTTGCAATAAAACCCCCGTGGACACTGTAGAACAACTGCAGGCCCTGTTGGCGGACAAGAGCGGTAAGCAGTATTATGAGGAAATGAAGCTGCTGGATGTGGACACCCCGGCTTTGTGGGCCACCATACAAAAGTCGCTCAAGTCGCGGCTGCGCACCTGGCTGGAGATCTGCGCGCGCTGCGGCATGTGCGCCGACAGCTGTTTCTTCTACCTGGCCAACGACCGCGACCCCACGCAGGTGCCCTCGTACAAAATCCAATCCACCCTCGGCGACATGGTGCGTCGCAAAGGCAAGGTGGACAATGCTTTCATGCACTACGCCATGGATACGGCCTGGTCGCGCTGCACCTGTTGCAACCGTTGCGGCATGTACTGCCCGTTCGGCATCGACATGGGAGTGATGTTCAGCTACCTGCGCGGACTTCTTTTCTCACAGGGATTCGTTCCCTGGGAGTTGAAGATCGGCTCGGGCATGCACCGCATCTACCGTGCCCAGATGGATGTGACCACCGACGACTGGGTGGAGACCTGCGGCTGGATGTGCGAAGAGTACGAAGAGGATTGGCCGGGATTGGAATTTCCAGTCGACAAGCCCAACGCCGACATCATTTACACAGTCAATGCCCGCGAGGTGAAGCACTACCCCGAAGATCTCGCAGAAGCGGCCATCCTGTTTCACCTGGCCGGCGAAAACTGGACGGTACCCAGCGAAGGGTGGGAAGAAACCAGCCTGGCCATGTTCGCCGGCGACTGGGTCGGCTGCAAAAAGCAGGTGGAAAGCGTCTATGCCGCCATGGAGCGCCTGAAACCCAAGCGCATGGTGGTCACCGAGTGCGGGCATGCCTATCGCGCCACGGTGATTGAAGGCCCTTACTGGGCCGGTCTGAAGACAGGCCAAACCCCGGTGGAGAGTTTTCATTACGTGGAGTGGGTGGCCGAGGCCCTGCGTACCGGCAAGCTCAAAATCGATCCGGCCAAAAGGATCAAGGAGCCGGTGACATATCAGGATTCCTGCAACTACATCCGCAATGCGGGCCTGCGCGAGTGCGCCCGCGAGATCATGAGCTACATCGCCGAGGATTTTCGCGAAATGCGACCCTGCGGCGAACACAATTTCTGCTGCGGCGGCGGCGGCGGACTGAATGGTATCGGACGCTATCGCGAACAGCGCAACGTGGGCCTGAAGGTCAAGCGCGACCAGATTCTGGCCACCGGCGCCAAGCTTGTGGTGTCGCCCTGCCACAACTGCTGGGATGCCATTCGCGACCTCGAAGAGATTTACCACATCGGCATCCGCTGGTCATTTTTAAAGCCGTTGTTGTTGAAAATGGTCATCGTACCCGAACATTTGAGACCAGAAGAGTAATAGTGTCGATTTTTCAAAGCGTCGATGCGTTGAATCGGTTCGGGCAGGTCACCGATTCAACATCTGACGATTACGACTAAACAAAGGTCGATCATGAACCAGGTGCACCTGCAACCGGACGGACGCTTGCTGACCGATGGCCGCACCATCGTCGTTGCCCCTTTGGCCTATCTCGGCCATCAGGTGCTGCTTGCGGATGCATGCCGGCTGCGCACCTATTTTCACCTGTTTGAAATTTATCCCATCCTGATTCAGCTGGGAGAACTCTATCCTTTGCTGCTGCAGCAGTACCGGCAAGCCCCTGCCGAAGACTGCCGCTGGCAGGCCTTCGACGCACTCGTTTTGACCAAAACCATCGAAATGGTCGGCCATCCGGGTCGCGCCCGCATCGACATCTACAACTCCTTAAAAGGGTTCAGCGCCGCCCAGACCGATTCGCCCCACGAAATCCGCTCATTGGCACTGGATTTTCTTTTGGATATGCCTTTGCGCCTGGGGGTGCTGCGGCATGTGGTTTTCGGAGACCGGATGGATGTTTTTACTTTCGACACCACATACAGCCTTTTTGAATTGATCGACAGCATTGCCTGGGAACTCAGCTTTCACGGCACACCCAAAGCGTGCCAACTTAAGGAGCCAAACCATGTTTAAAAAAATCCTGTTTGCCACAAGCGCTTCGCCGGTGTGTGACAATGCGGCCAAAGTCGCATTTGATCTGGAGCTCAAATGGGATGCGCGGCTCATCGTCTTTCATGTGCTGGGCATTCCCACGCATGGCTTCAGCCCCTTTGTCACCGATGTGCGCACCGGGGAAAGAGAACAAGTCGATCCCGATTATGTCGATTGGGTCAAAGAAGAAATGCGCAACACGTATGCCGACCTGCTCAAGGACACCGAAAACGTTACATTGGAGGCGGCCGTAGGCGTGCCCCATCGCGAGATCCTGCGCAAAGCGCGTGACGAAGATGTGGACATGATCGTCATGGGCGCCCACACCCGACCGGAAGATATCGGCGCTTCACGCTTTCGCAATGTGGTGGGCAGCACGATGCAGAAAGTCGCCAAGGGCGCGCGCTGCCCGGTGGTGATCATCAGCCGGCCCTGCACCACCTGTTGGAAACTCTTTTCGAACATCGTCGTGGGCATCGATTTATCAAAGGCTTCGGGAGCCGCGTTCCTGTGGGCGGCCCGACTGGCCAGGGAGGTCGACGCCAATCTGCATATCTTTCATGCTGTAGATCTGGCTGGCACGGAAGTCGGACAAATCAAATCTCAGGAAGAGATCGAAGCCCACATCGCGACCGTCCGCGGCAAGATTGAAAACCTCTATTTGCCTCAACTCAAGGGGTATGAAAAGGTTACGGTCATGGTGCGGGAAGGCGTTCCCTATGTGGAAATTCTGAAGCAGGCCCGCGAGCGCCAAGCCGATCTGATCGTCATGGCCCATCACACACGCGAAATCGATCCAGAGCAAGCACTGCTGGGCAGCACCGTCGAACAGGTCGTTCTGCGGTCGGCCTGCCCGGTCGCATCTGTCAATCGATTGGACAAAACGGTCGACACCTCAGCGTAGAAGGTGAAGAGAGCCGAAACGAAGATATGGCAGAAAACGCCCCGGTTAAACGCACCGTTGTGATCGTGGATGATGAATTGGACATGCGCATTTTCATGTCGACGCTATTTGAGACCAGCGGCTTCCATGCCGTGGTCGCGCGCAACGGTCGCGAAGGCTTGGCCCAAGTCCGCCAGTTGAACCCGGACCTGATTCTGCTGGATGTAATGATGCCCGGCGACGGGGGCGCTTGGCTGTACAAAGCGCTCAAGGAGGATCCGCAACTGGCGTGCATTCCGGTGATCATGCTATCGGCCGTGACGGAGAGCGCCTTCAGGCATTACATCACCATGCTCAATGCGCAATGCGATACACCGTTGCCGCCTCCCCAGGCTTACATGGAAAAACCACCCGATCCCGACCGCCTTCTGGCTGTGGTCGGACAGGTGCTGGGCTGAAACTTACTTTTTTCTTTCGAGCAGTTCGGTGCTTTCCAGCAAAACGCCACACGAAAGACAAATGACATTGCCCTTGGCGGTGTTCCGGAAACGAGTGATGGTGGATCGATCGATGACCCAGATCTGCCGACCATCTTTGGTCTCCAGTTTGTAGCACCCCTCCCAATGGCGGTTCTCGAGAAACCCGCCCATCCGTTTATTCCGGGCTTCAGGTAGTGGATTCACTTTTTCCTCCGCACTGACTTGCTCCCGGTAAAAGCTGATGATATCGCCTTGGACGATGTTCACATAGCCGACACTGAGCAGTTCCTGCGGCGAATAGCCGCTGATTTCCACAATTTTGGGGCTCATGTAGGCATGCGCGATCTCTTTGGCGCCATCCTCCCACACGGACAGATATGGCACCATCGGCATGTCGTTGACCATCTCGTCAAACATCAATACAGCAATTCTCTCCCGAATTTCCTGTCCGATCTCGGGGTCCATTTTGAGATTCAATGGCGCGATACTGCTCTCGATCGCTTTGTGAAACAGGGTGACCAGGTCCAACCGAATCTTCTGAGCCGCCGCATAAATGCCATCTTCCGACATGGAATCCTCCTCGCTGCATACTATTACCATTAAACCAAACCCGGCACCATCTTACAGCTACCAAGGATTCATCCTTAGCATACCCCCGCGGCAATTTAAATCATTTTGGCTGTGTGCCAGGGGCAACCGATTTCCACTTTCGATGTCAATTGCAGCCGCTGCCGCACCCGTCTCCTGCAGCCACCTGTATGATAGGTACCGGCTGGCAATACGCCCGGTAGATCAGGGGAGGCAAGGGAGGCAACGACCCACTTGTCTATTTTATCATTTTAGTGGTATCGTTCAAGAAAGCTAAGTCCAAAAACATCACGCGAGACTGGAAACCGGGGTCTTACGGATACAGGCCGAATGGGTCGGGCAATCCGCGACCGTTTCCGATACGACGGCTATAGAGTCCTCGATACCATGGACACCACACTCCTGCTGGTCGACGATGAAGAAGGCATTCGCACGGTGCTGGGGATCGCTCTGGCCGATCTGGGGTACCTTGTCCGGGCTGCTGCGGATGGTCGGCAGGGTCTGCGAATCTTCCACGAACTGCGGCCGCCTATCGTGATCACTGACATCAAAATGCCGGTGATGGACGGCATCGAACTGCTGCAACGGATCAAACACGAATCACCCGACACGGAGGTCATCGTCCTGACCGGCCATGGGGACATGGATCTGGCCATCCGCTGCCTGAAGCTGGAAGCGACCGACTTCGTCACCAAACCGATCAACGATGATGCGCTGGAGATCGCCCTCAAACGCGCCAATGATAGAATCCGGATGCGCCGCCAATTACGGGACTACACCGAAGATCTTGAAAAACTGGTCGAAGAAAAGTCGGCCCAGCTGATTGCCGCCGAACGGCGCGCCGCGGTCGGCCAGACCCTGGAAGGACTGACTTCCGCCTTGCAGAACATCACCGGCGACCTGGATGGCGGCATCGCCTGTTTCAACGACTTGCCCTGCATGGTTTCGATCCATTCGCCGGATCTAAAAATCATCGCGGCCAATCAACGCTTCATCGACAAGATGGGCCCCCCCGCGAACCGCGCCAGTGCTGACCTGTACATCGGAGAGACACCCTGTCCGGCCGAGGCGACTTTCAGCAGCGGCCAGGGCCAGCGGATCAGTACGACGCTCACCTACCCGGACGGCAGCGAGTCGCCGGTGGTCGTCCACACCGCACCCATTCGCAATGCCGCCGGGCGGGTCGAACTGGTGGTGGAAATCGCGGCCGATGTCGCTGAAATCCGCCGCCTGCAGGACGCCCTGCGTTCGGCACAGCAACGCTATCAACAACTCTTCAATGAAGCGCCCTGCTATATCACCGTTCAGGACCGCGATTTGCGCATCATCGAAGCCAATCGGCGCTTCCGGGAGGATTTCAGCAGCACGTCCGGGGCACACTGCTATCAAGTTTACCAGCAACGTGACAGCGCCTGCCCGCAATGCCCAGTGGCCGAAACCTTCGCAGATGGCCTGCCCCACCATTGCGAAAAGGAGGCCTCCGGCCCCCAGGATGCCATCCGTCGCATGCTCGTTCAGACCGCGCCCCTGCAAGACAGTAGCGGCACGATCACTCATGTCATCGAAATGTCCACGGATGTCACCCAAATCCGCCGGCTGCAGGAACAGTTGGCGTCTCTCGGGTTGATGGTCGGCTCGGTTTCTCACGCCATCAAGGGGCTGCTGACCGGGCTGGATGGCGGCATGTACCTGGTGGATCGCGGTTTTGCCAAAGACGATCAGGCCCAGATCAAAGAAGGTTGGGATACTGTGCGCGTGGTCATGAGCCGCATCCGCAACATGGTCAACGACATCCTTTTTTATGCCAAGGAAAAGGATCTGAAATGGCAGCGCATCGATGTAGGCACCTTTATACGCGATGTAGCCGACCAGATCCGACCTAAAATCGAGCGCCACGGCATCGCGTTGATCGCCACTGCCGTCGACGATCTGAAAGAAACCGAAATCGACCCCGGCATGCTGCAGGCCATATTGGCCAATCTGCTGGACAACGCCGTCGAGGCGTGCACAACCGACCCGGATGGTCGCAAACGCCATGTGATCACGTTGGAAGCCCATGTCGATCCGGATCACCTTTTTTTCACGGTTGGCGACAATGGCGTCGGCATGGACAGCGACACCCTGGACAAGATTTTCACGCCTTATTTCATTAGCCGCAAAAAAGAAGGCAGCGGACTGGGGCTATTTATTGCCAGCCGCATCCTGGAGAAAAACAGGGGTAGCATCAGCGCCGTGTCCAGTCCCGGCAATGGCGCGCTTTTCACCATTCGACTGCCCCGGTCAATCAGCACGCCGCCCGCGGGAGTGCACCCTTTCAACAATGAAAGTTCCTTCTGATTTTGGCCTTGACATCTCCCCATTCTTAATCCACCCTGAGACATGAATGGTATTCATCGCCCTCCTTAACGTCCTTGCCCAGGCAGCGTAAACGATCGCTGCAGACGATGAATCCAGCCCATCCAAGGAGGCATAATGGTCGTCAGCTCGGCGTGGGACTGGTCTATCGGTGAAAAGCGCGTTGATACGAAATCTTGGACCGAGCGCTTCCTGCAGGTACAAGAATATCAGGTCAGTGCGGACGGAGAATCCGTTGCCGCAATCGTTGCTTTAGATGACCAAGCCTTCAATGTCTGTGTAAACGGTGCCCTTTGGGATACCCCTTTCGATAAAATCTGGCGGTTGCGCTTCACACCGGACAGCCGTGCGACAGCCCTGGTGTCGGCGGACGGCCAATGGACGCTGGCCGTGAACGGACAAACCTGGCCGGAAAGTTTCGACTACATCTGGCACCCATTGGTCAGTGAAAACGGGCAGCATATCGCGGCCGCCATTCAGCAAGGGGGCCGCTATGCCATGGCCCTTGACGGCGAAGTATGGCCGAACGATTTCGGTACCATCGCTTATTCTGCACTCAGTCCCTCAGGCGACCGCACCGCCGGCGCCGTCCAGGTCAAGGTTGCCGATTCAGGACAGTTAGAGGCCTTTCAGGAAGGCACTTTCAGCGCCGCGGTCGATGGCACCGCCTGGGGCAGCACCTTTGTCAATGTGTGGCACCTGGTATTCAGCCCCGACGGGCAGCACCTGGCAGCCGAAGTGCGCCAAAGCCTGTACGACTATACCATTGTGGTCGATGGCAAACCCTGGCCGCAACAATACACGTGTGTATGGGCCCCCAGTTTTGATCCGGTTACCGGTCACGTGGTGGCGCCGGTGCGTAAGGACGGCCACTGGAAAATGGCTCAAGATGGTGAACTGCTGTGGCAGCGGCCCTTCGCACAACTATGGCAGCAGCGTTTCAGTCCCGACGGTTCGCGCCTGGCAGCCATCGCGGCCACCGCCTTCGGACGCTGGACCGTGGTTGTGGACGGCCATCCCTGGCCGGTGACCTTCGCAGGCATGGTCAGCGATCTGACCTTCAGCCCGGATGGCCGGCACATCGCCGCCCTGGCCAAAGAAAAAGATCACTGGACGGTCGTGGTCGACGGCAAACCCTGGCAGCACCGCTTCGAGCGTGCATGGCCGCCGGTATTTGCGCCGGATGGCAGCGGCAGCGTCGCCGTCAAGGTGGAAATGGACGGCGCCTTCACGTTCGCGGTCGACGACCGCATCTGGCCGCATGCGTTTGAACGGAACTGGGAGCCGTTTTTCAGTCCGGACGGACGGCGCCTCCTGCTGCCCACAATGAATCAGAACGGGTATTGCCGGAAAGTTGTCGAAAAGTTCTGAACGTTAACCCTTTATGGAATATGCATGAGAAAGCGCGTATCACCTCCAGCAAAGCCGGCTCTAAATTGCGGCGGTATTCGGATCTTCTTATAAGCGTCATGCTGCGGAGGGAGGACGATCCCTATGACTAGTTTATACGCCTTTGTGGCCGGACCACTGGCTTGGGCGGCTTTCCTTTTCTTCTTTGGCGGATTATGTTATCGGTTGCTGAGCATGCTGCGGCAGGTGCGCCAAAGCGAACCTTTTATCTTCTCCTACATGAGCCTGCGCTACAGCCTGCGTTCGATCCTGCACTGGCTGATTCCCTTTTTCGCCATGGGGTGGCGGCGCAATCCGATTTTGACCGGGGTTACTTTCATTTTTCACATCAGCCTGATCGCAGCCCCCGTGTTTATCGTATCCCACGTGGTGCTCTGGGATGAAGCCTGGAACCTGAGCTGGTGGACATTGCCCGACGCGGTGGTGGACGTCATGACGCTGGTTGTCGTGGCCGCCTGCCTCTTTTTCGCATTGCGACGCGTGCTGCGCCCTGAAGTGCGTTTTGTCAGCGACGCATCCGATTATCTGCTGCTGGTCTTGACGGCCGCGCCATTCGTCACCGGCTTTTTGGCCTATCATCAATGGCCGGCGGGACCGTGGATGACCATTGCGCACATGGTCAGCGGCGAGCTCCTGCTGGCGTTGATTCCCTTTACACGACTGCGCCATATGCTATCCGGATGGTTGACCAGGGCATATATCGGATCGGAATTCGGAGCCGTAAGACATGCCCGCGACTGGTAGCCTCGAATAAAATCAGTGAAAAGATATCCAATATGCGAAGCAATCGTCAGGAAAAACCATGAACGAACGCCATAAAGAACCTTCCGAAATTATGGATGACGGGGTCGAGGCGGCTCTGTCCCGACTCACGCCGGAGAAGATCCAGGCGGTCATCAACAGCGTTTTAAAAGGCGAAACCGGCGCGCGCTTCAAGGCCTATATGGACACCTGCATCCATTGCGGACTCTGCTCGGAAGCCTGCCAATTTTTTCTTTCCAGAGACAGAGACCCCCACTATTCGCCGGTCGGCAAAGTAAAGCAGACCGTTTGGCCAATGGTCAAAAACAAAGGCCGAGTGGATACGGATTTCATCCGCAGGGCCGTCCGCATTGCGCATACCGAGTGCAACCTGTGCAAGCGCTGTGTTGCCTTCTGCCCGTTCGGCATCGATATCGCCTATCTCATGACCGTGGTGCGCCGCATCATCCATAAGTTGGGCGCCACGCCGCTTTACCTGCAGGATACCGCCCACAGCCATGCAAGCACCATGAACCAGATGTGGGTCAAAGAGGACGAATGGATCGACACCCTGCAATGGCAGGAAGACGAGGCGCGCGCCGAAATTCCCTCGCTGCGCATCCCCTTGGATAAGGAGGGGGCCGAGATCATGTATTCGGTTATCGCTCCCGAACCCAAATTCCAGGCACAGCTGATTTACCAGGCCGCCGCCATCATGCACGTGGCGGGCGTCGACTGGACCATGCCCTCCGACATCGGCTGGGACAACAGCGATATGGCCATGTTCACCGGTGACTATGAAATCATGGGACGCATCAAGCGAACCCATTTCGAAGCCGCTACACGGTTGAGAGTCAAAAAGATCGTGATGGGCGAGTGCGGCCATGCCTTCCGTTCGGTGTACGACACCGGCAACCGCTGGCTGGGCTGGGCGCAACCGCCGGTGCCGATTGTCCACGCCATTGCGTTCTACTACGATTTGCTCAAAACCGGCAAACTCAGAATCGCACGCAAATACAGCCATCCGGTAACCCTGCACGATCCCTGCAATGTGGTGCGCGGCGGCGGCTTACATGAAAAAGCGCGCTACGTGGTCCATCAACTTTGCGATAATTTGATCGAAATGCACCCCAACCGCGAACACAATTATTGCTGCGGGGCCGGCGGTGGCGTCATCAACTGCGGACCTCCGTATAAAAACGCGCGCGTGGCCGGCAACCGCGTCAAGGCCGAACAACTCTTCGATGCCAAAAGCCGTGGCGCCCACACATTGATCGCGCCCTGTCATAATTGCCACAGCGGTCTACATGACATCGTCCATCATCATGGCATCGATCTGGAGATCAAATTCTTCAGCGATATCATCTATGAATGCATGGAAAAACCGGACGGGTCCGAATAGAAGGAACAACACGGGGTGAGCAAGATGGTAAAAACAGGTGTCTTCGTTTTGCTGCTGCTGACGGTCATGGTTTTGCCGGCAATGAATGTCTACTCGCAGGAGGATATGCGTGCGGTGGACAGCAGCGCCTTCGACTGCCCTATACGCCCGCCGGCCGTGTTTGCCCACGACGATCACAATGACACCGCCGGCATCGACGATTGTGCCCGCTGTCACCATCTATTCGATGACAACGGCCGTAAAATAGAAGACGAATCATCCGAAGATCAAAGCTGCGCCGATTGCCACGCACAGGAAGACAAGGGCACCGTGCCCGGCTTACGCAAGGCCTTTCACTGGAACTGCAAGGGGTGCCACCTGCAGCAGCGGACAGGGCCTGTGACATGCGGGGAGTGCCATGTCAAAAAATGAAAGTGGAGGGATCTCCATGACAAAGAAAATATTGGTCATCGATGACGATCCGGTCATTGTCAGATATCTGCAGGCGCTGTTGGAAGACAACGGGTATGCGGTCTGCACCGCCTCGAGCAGCATGGAAGGACTGCAGCGGGTACGATCAGAAAAGCCGGACCTGATCACGCTGGATCTGCAAATGCCGGGCGACTGGGGGCCGCGCTTCTATCGCAAACTGCGTCAGGATAAGGACCTGCGCGACACGCCGGTGCTGGTCATCAGCGGCATCGATGGCGATCATGCCATCAAGGACGCGGTCGGGTTTATCCCCAAGCCGTTCGACCCCGACAAAGTGCTCGGCATCGTCAAACGCACGATCGGCTAACCTGCGTCAATGAGTCGTGCGGCCTTTGGGCCGCGCGGGGTTTTCCCTTTCCTCACATCTGTGTGTGCCCCTTGCCCCCCCGCCTAAAGCATCCGTCATGCGCATGAAATCGCGAACGCTTGCGTGACATCGCCGCCTATCTTCTTTGTGGCCTTGCGGACAATGAAAAGACGCGTACAAAGCTTATCTTATGTGTGGATCGCAGCCTGGCGAAATCGTAGCCATAGGAGGACGCATGGACCGCAATGACGATGATCGCACCAATTCACGAACCAAAGCGCTGGTCGCGGCCGGGTATCGCTATTATGTACCCAACTACAAACCCCGGCATGCCATCATCGCTCACGGGAAAGGTTCAAAGCTGTTCGATCTTGAAGGCCATGATCACATAGACCTTGGCGCGGGCATCGGCGTCAATACGCTGGGGCATCAGCATCCGGCCCTGGTCGACGCACTGACCGCGCAGGCGCGCCGCTTGTGGCATACCAGCAACATTTACTTCACCGAACCCGCGGTAAAACTGGCCCAGGAACTGGTAACGTCATCAGCGTTTGCCACCCGGGTGTTCTTTTGCAATTCCGGCAGCGAGGCCAACGAAGCAGCCATCAAGCTGGTCCGCAAATGGGCGGCGCAGCGCGGCAAAAGTCCACGGGAACGCGAAATCATCACCTTCAAGGGGGCGTTCCACGGCCGGACCCTGGCCACGGTGACGGCCACGGCACAACCGAAATACCAGGATGGTTTCGAACCCTTGCCAGAGGGATTCGTGCATTGCGAGGCTTTCAACGACGAAGCCGCCCTGGAAAATCGGATGTCACCCAAAACCGCGGCAGTGATGCTCGAACCGGTACAGGGCGAAGGTGGCGTGATACCCGCCAAACCGGGATTTTTGAAATTCGTGCGAGCGCTTTGCGACCGCCGTGATGCCCTTTTGGTAGTGGACGAGGTCCAATGCGGCATGGGCCGCACGGGCAAGCTGTGGTGCCATATGTGGGAAGAGGGCGTAAAGCCCGACATTCTGACAAGCGCCAAGGGCCTGGGCGGCGGATTTCCGATCGGTGCGATGCTGGCCGGCGCTAAAGTCGCGGAGGTGCTGCAGTTCGGCTCCCACGGATCGACCTTCGGCGGCAATCCCATGGCCTGCGCGGCAGCACGGGTGGTCTTGCGGCACGTGTGCGACCCGGCAGTAATGGCCAATGTGCACGCCCGAGGCCTCCAATTACACAGCGCCCTGAAAAGGATCAACGATGACCATGCGATCTTCGCACAAGTGCGCGGGCGCGGGCTCATGATCGGCGCTGTGCTCGACGATTTTTACCAGGGGCGCTCCGGCGACCTGATGGAAATCGCCCGCAAACATGGCGTCCTTGTGCTGCAGGCCGGCCCTGACGTGGTTCGCTTTCTACCGCCGCTCACCATCACTGCCGACGATCTCGCAGAGGGAATGACGCGTCTGCGGTCGGCCATTGCGGAGTTTGTGCGCAATACATAGATTTAAGTCACCTTTCGGCTTTCATAAGCCGATGATCCGGGAAGAGACGGCTTATGAACCGTTATCACCCATATCTCGATTGGATCGAGCAGCAACAGTCGCCAATGGCGCAGCGCCTGGCGGCCTGGTCGCGCATCAATTCAGGCACTACCCATCGGGAGGGATTGGCGCGCATGCTATCGGCGCTGCAGGAGGCGTTCTCCGTGCTCGGGGGCACGATGGAAGTACTCGAATGCGATCCTGTGGACCATGTCGATGAGGCCGGTAACCTGCAGGCACTTCAGCTCGGCAAAGTATTGCACCTGGTCAAACGGCCGGAGGCCTCCCTGAAAGTGTTTCTCGGAGGCCATATGGATACGGTATTCGGCAAGGATCACCCTTTCCAGGAACCACGCCGTCAAAACGGCCGCTTGAACGGCCCCGGCGCGGCAGACCTCAAAGGCGGGCTGGTGGTCATGCTGACGGCTTTGCAGGCCCTCGAGCGCAGCCCTTACGCGGCGGGGATCGGATGGGAAGTCGTGATCAACCCGGATGAGGAAATCGGATCGCCCGGTTCGGCGCGGTTGCTGGCAGCGTGTGCCCGGCGGAACCAGGTGGGCTTGCTGTATGAACCGGCGCTGGCCGACGGCACACTCGCCGGCGCACGCAAGGGCAGTGGCAACTTTACGGTCGTGCTGCGCGGGCGGGCGGCGCACGCCGGTCGCGATTTCCATGCTGGACGCAACGCCATCGTCGCGCTGGCAGAATATACGCAAGCGCTGTTTGCACTGAACCATTTGCGCGAGGGGGTTACCATCAATCCCGGCCAGGTGGCGGGCGGCGGGGCAGTGAACATGGTGCCCGATCTGGCGATTCTGCGCTTCAACGTGCGCGTATCGACAGTGACAGACCAGCAATGGCTCGAAGAAAAACTGGACCGGCTGGACCACCTGTTTCTCGAGCGGGACGGCATCACCCTGCAGCGACACGGCCGTTTTGCGCGCCCGCCCAAACCGATCAGCCCTGCGAATGAAAAGTTGTTCGCGGCGGTGGCGGCATGCGGGCACATGCTGGGGGTTCCGCTGACCTGGCAGGCGACGGGCGGGTGCTGCGATGGCAATAATCTGGCCGCGGCAGGCCTGCCCAATGTGGACACACTGGGTGTGCGCGGCGGCAATCTGCACAGCGATCGCGAATATGCCCTGCTCGACAGTCTGGCCGAACGTGCCAAAATCAGTGCGCTGCTGCTGATGCGGTTGGCCAGCGGAGAGGAGCGATTGTAAAATGAAGACACTGGTATTACGCCCGGTCACGTTGAATGACCATGCCCCCTTGATGGAGCTGGCCAAGCTGGCGGGTTTCGGGATGACGTCGCTGCCCCAGGATGACAAGGTCATGCACCGCAAGATCGCGCACGCGGTGGATAGTTTCGCCGGCACGCCGCCGCGGCCCGACGAGCATACTTTTCTGTTCGTGCTCGAAGACCTGGGCTCAGGCCGTATCGTGGGGACCACCGGCATCAAGGCCCATGTGGGGTTGTTCAATCCGTTCTACAGCTACAAGCTGTCGACCCTCGTGCAGGCCAACGCCGATCTTGGCATCTATTCGCGCCAGAAGGTACTGCACATGGTCAACGACTTCACCGGTGCAACCGAGATCGGCTCGCTGTTTCTGCACGCGGAGTATCGCCGCAGTGCTCTGGGGCGGTTTCTGTCGCGTTGCCGTTTCCTCATGATGGCGGAGTTTCCCGACCTGTTCTCCGAGACTGTGATTTCCGAAATACGCGGCGTACAGGAGCCTGGCGGAGATTCCCCGTTTTACAACAACCTGGCGCGGCATTTTTTCCAGATGCCATACCACCAGGCCGATTATATCAATGCCACCAAGGGCAACCAGTTCATCTCCGATCTGATGCCCCGCTACCCCATTTACGTGACCTTGTTGCCGCCGGCGGCACAGGCCGTTATCGGCCGGATTTATCCGCCGTCTGAACCAGCGGCGCGCATATTGATAGAAGAAGGCTTTTATCACGAGGATTATGTGGATGTGTTCGATGCGGGGCCGACCCTGCAAGCCGAACGTATGCGCATCGCCACCGTGTGCGGCAGCCAAAGGGCCGAAGTGGCCGCCGTGGGGCAAGTGCAGTCGGATGAACGTTTCATGATCGGCAACACGATCCTGCATGACCTTCGATTCGTGCTCGACGAATTGCAGCAGAATACGGACGGCAGCGTGGCCCTGTCGCCGGAAACAGCGCAGCGCCTGCGCGTAGAAAAAGGCGCTCACGTCCGCTTTGCACCCCAGTTCCCACCCCCCAAAGTGCCGGTGCAGGCCGGCGTGTGTGAAAGATGAGTGATGCCAAAGACAATCGCCAAGACAATCCGATCGACCGATCCGGCCAGCGGAGAGGTGATCTGGGAAGGCCCTGCGGCCAGCCCCACCGAGGTGGCGGCGGCCGTACGCAACGCGCGCCGCGCATTTTTCGACTGGGGCACCAAAACGGTGATGAACCGTCTGGAGGTGATCGCTCGATTCGGCGACCTCCTGGAGAAGAACAAAGAACGTATAGCCGTGACCATTGCCAGGGAAACCGGCAAGGTGCTCTGGGATGCGCGCACGGAAGTAGCGGCCATGATCGCCAAAACAACGATTTCGGCCAAGGCCTATGCTGAACGCACGGGCAGACGCGAAGACATGGTCGGCGGTGTACGCAGTGTGGTGCGGCACCGCCCGCATGGCGTCGTGGCCGTGCTCGGGCCCTATAATTTTCCCGGCCACTTGCCCAACGGGCATATCGTTCCGGCCCTGTTGGCGGGCAACACGGTCGTGTTCAAACCCAGTGAACTGACCCCCCTGGTGGCCGAGGAGACCGTACGGTGCTGGCAGGCGGCAGGCCTGCCCGAAGGTGTGTTGAACGTGGTGCAGGGCGCCGGAGAGGTCGGCGCCGCCCTGGTGGCCGATCCGCAGGTGGACGGCCTGTTTTTCACCGGCAGTTCCGAGACCGGCCAAAGATTGCATGCACAATTCGGCGGCCGGCCCGAAAAGATCCTGGCCTTGGAAATGGGCGGCAACAACCCGCTGCTGGTGTGGGCGGTGGAAGATCTGAAAGCGGCGGCATACCTGACCGTCCAGTCGGCCTTCATCACCACCGGCCAGCGCTGCACCTGCGCGCGCCGGGTGATCGTTTGCGACGATGAAAAAGGCGATGCATTTTTGCAAAGGCTGTTGGAAATGACCCGCCGGATACGCATAGGCGCCTACACCGAACACCCCCAACCGTTCATGGGGCCGCTCATCAGCATGCCCGAGGCGCAGAAACTGCTCAAGGCCCAGCAGGACATGAGAGCAGCAGGTGGAGACATCCTGCTGGCGATGACACAGTTGAAGGAAAAACGGCCCTTTCTTTCGCCCGGCATCATCGATATGACCCACGCGGATCAGCGGCCGGACAAGGAACATTTCGGACCGCTGCTGCAAATCATTCGCGTGCCCGATTTTCACCAGGCAATCAGCGAAGCCAATCGCACGGCCTATGGCTTGACCTCAGCCATTTTCACCGACCATGCAGACCTGTATGAACGATTCCGCCGGCAGGTACGCGCCGGGTTGGTGAACTGGAACCGGCAGACGACCGGCGCGGCTAGTACAGCGCCATTCGGCGGCATCGGCCTGTCGGGCAACCACCGGCCGAGCGCTTACTATGCGGCCGACTACTGCGCCTATCCGGTGGCGTCAATGGAAATCGACAGGGTGCGCATGCCTCAGACGGCCAGTCCGGGGTTGGAGGGTTAAACGGAATACGGTTGTGGGCTAAGCAGGACATCAGTGAAGGAAAACAATGAACGCTTATGAGGTCAACTTTGACGGGATTATCGGACCAACGCATAATTATGCCGGGTTGTCGTTCGGCAACCTGGCCTCGGAGAAAAACCGCGGCAGCGTCTCTTCACCCAAAGCGGCCGCCCTGCAGGGTCTGGCCAAGATGCACCGGCTGCATGCGATGGGTGTGAAGCAGGGCGTACTGCCGCCGCAACCGCGACCGGATTTTTCCTTTCTGCGACAGATTGGCTTTGACGGCTCTGAAGAGCAAATCATTGATCAGGCCGCCGCCCACCCGCAACTGCTGGCCAATGCGTATTCGGCGTCGGCCATGTGGGCGGCCAATGCGGCCACCGTCACGCCCAGTGCGGATTCCCAGGACGGCAGAGTGCATTTTACGCCGGCCAATCTGGCCACCACGCTGCACCGTTCACTGGAGCCGGCTGGTACCGCACAGGTGCTGCGGCAGATTTTTGCCAATCCGAGGCGGTTCGTGCATCACCGCCCCTTGCCGCGGCAGGCCCTATTCGCCGACGAGGGGGCTGCCAATCATGTGCGCTTTGCACCCGGCCACGGCGAGGCCGGAGTGGAGATGCTGGTCTATGGACGCACAGCGCAAGATGGCCGGCTGCCCGCCAGGTATCCGGCCAGGCAGACCAAAGAAGCCTGCGAGGCCACTTGCCGCCGCCATCGGCTCGCCCCTGAAAAAGTCCTTCTGGTGCAGCAAAACCCGGCGGTGATAGACCAGGGCGTGTTTCACAATGACGTGATATCGGTGGCCAATGAAACCGCCTTTCTTTATCATGAGGATGCGTTTGTGGATACGCCTGCGGTGATCGCGCGCTTGGAGCGGATGCTGGGGCGCAACCTGCAGCGGATGTGCGTAAAACGCACGCAGGTGAGTGTGGCGCAAGCGGTTGAAAGCTACCTGTTCAACGCGCAATTGGTGACTTTGCCGGCTGGCGGCATGGCTCTGATCGCGCCCCTGGAATGCCGGCGCAATGCTGCGGTGAAAGCCTATCTGGATTCACTGCTGACGGCGGATGACGCCCCCGTGACCGCTGTCCACTACTTCGATGTGCGCGAGAGCATGCAAAACGGCGGCGGCCCCGCCTGCCTGCGTCTGCGCGTGGTGTTGACGACGGAGGAGCTGGCGGCCGTCCATCCGCACGTCCTGTTTGACGAGCAGTTACACGCCGCGCTGGTGGCGTGGGTGCATGCCCACTACCGCGAGACACTGTCGCCAGCAGATCTGGCCGATCCGGCACTGGCCCATGAATCGCGCACGGCGCTGAAAGCACTGGAAGAGATATTGCAATTGCATTTGCAGGGGCGATGCACCCTGTCCTGAACTGGGGATCTGCGCAACTTCGGCGAAGCCGTCTCAGCCATTCCCGCTGACCTTGAGATATTTTCGAATCTCGTCCGCGCCGGCTGAATAAAGGCAATCCAGAAAAGCCACAAAAAAGCTGCCGGGCTTGTCGCTCGTGCGAATGGCCATATCCGCGCAGAGCCCGTAAAATGCGAAGGCCGCGGTTGTCGCGGCCGCATAGTCCCCGTCAGCCACCGCGCAGAAGGCGGCCGTCACGGCCGACAATCCACATCCCCCACCGGTTACCTTGGTCATCAACGCCTGACCATTGTGGACCCGGAAGACCCGCTGGCCGTCGGTGATGCAATCCTGCGCTCCCGAAACGGCAATGATGCAACGGTGATCAAGGGCCATCTGCCGGGCAGCGTCGACGATGGCATCGGACATTCCCAGCGCGGAGTCCACCCCCTTGGTTTTGACCGCCGAGGACCCGATCGCGAGGATCTCCGAGACATTGCCGCGCACGACCGCCACCGAACAGGCCTGCATGATCTTTTTGACCGAAGCTGTGCGCAAGGCCGTGGCGCCCGCCCCTACCGGATCGAGGACGACCGGAATGCCGCGCTGGTTGGCAGTCCGGCCGGCCAGGATCATGGTTTCTACCCAATCGGCCTGCAGCGTTCCGATATTGAGGACCAGCGCACCGGCCATGCCGGTCATCTCCTCGACCTCTTGCGGGCTGTGCGCCATCACCGGCGAGGCGCCGAGCGCCAGCAGAATATTGGCCGAACTGTTCATGACGACCCAGTTGGTGATGTTGTGGATCAAGGGCGCGTTTTGCCTGATTTTCTCAAGCAAAGCGCTGGTGTGACGTTCGAACTCGGTCATAGAAAACCTCTTTGACAATTCAGGGGACGTTCTGAGCGCGTGCCTCGCCGGTCGATGCGTCGAGTTCAGCGGCGCGTTCACGAACTTTGCGCTCGACGAAATCGATCACCTTGGTTTCCAGTTTCACCCCATCGAGCATGTTGATGCGGGGAATGCCGCCCGGAGACACGCAATTGATTTCGATCAGCTTGTCGCCGATCACATCGATCCCCACAAAATGCAAGCCGTCCTGGCTCAGACGATCCTTGATCGTCGCGCAAATGAACTGCTGCTGCGGGGTAATCGTATGCGGCATGACGGTGCCGCCGGCTTTGACGTTGGCGCGGAACTCACCCTCTTTGGGTACCCGCCGCATTGCCCCCAGGATCTCTCCATCGAGCATGAGAATGCGCACATCGCCCTCGCGCGCAGCTTCGAGATATTCCTGTACCATGATCGGTACGCGCTCCTCGTAAGGATGACTGGCTCGGGTGTAGTAATGAATCAGCGATATCAGGTTTTCGCGATCGCGTGTACTGACTTTGATGATCCCTTCCCCACCGAAACCCTGCAGCGGCTTGACGACCATCGCGCCGCCGAACCCTTCGATGATGCGGATCAGGCGTTTGGGATCGCGCGAAACATGCGTTTCTGGAATACTATTCGGAAAGTTGAGCGCATACAACTTGCTGTTGGCGATGATCTGCCCATCCGTGCGGTTGATCATGAAGACTTTGTGGCCCACCGGGGCAAGGAACTCCAGACTCTGGTAATTCAGGGGAGGATCTTTGCGCAGAAAAAGCGCATCCAACTCGGTGACCGTCTCGAAAATACGATCCTCTTTCTTGAGGCATTCGATCAAGGCCTGCCAATACTCCGGCATGGCCATACCGGCAGAGACGGTGATGTTGTACATGCGGGCCACCACCGCATTGCGGCGGATGTAAATATCGTGCGGTTCCAGAAAATAGACATTGTGGCCACGCTGGTTGCATTCGTACATCAAATGGCTGGTGGTTTCGAATGCCGGATCGATCGATTGCAGTTTATCCATCAGGAACGCGATTTTCATTGTTGCTCCTTTACTTATCTTCCATAATCTATGCAGAAATGTGCATCATACCAAATACAATCGACTGAATACCTTCCGACAAACCCAGTCTTCATCATTGCGCACGATGTCGAAAAAGCCACCCGGCCAGCGGCAGCATTAAAATGGCCATGGTCATCAAGGGCCACAGCTGCGGCCAAACCGCGGCCGTATCGGCACCCTGGAGGAAAATCATGCGCAATGCCACAATGACGTAGCGCAAAGGATTGATCAGGGTGCCTGTCTGAAGCCAGTCGGGCATGTTTTCAATGGGCGTCGTGAAACCTGCCAGGATGACGGCAGGCATCATAAAAACGAATGACCCCAGCAGGGCCTGCTGCATGTTTTTGGCCAGCGAGGAGACCAGCAACCCCACCCCCACAACAGCGATGATAAAGCAGATGAAGGTCAGAAGCAATGCGATGATGCTGCCGCGCAACGGCACGCCGAACCAGAACACCGCACCCACCGAAAATAGCAGCGCGTCCATGAGGCCGAAAAACATACCGGGCAAGGCTTTGCCGACAAGGATTTCGCCGGGGGTGAAGGGCGCTACCAGAAGCTGATCGAAAGTGCCGAACTCGCGCTCACGGGCCACCGACAGGCTGGTCAGGATCATGACCACCACCATGCTGATGATGCCGCCCAGGGCCGACACGATATACCAGCGGCTCTGCAGGTTGGCATTGAACCAGGCGCGCTCGATTAGTGTCACGCCGGGTGCGCGGCCCCTTTCGAGCACCCCGCGTTCGACCAGACTCCGGTTGTAATCCTCCACGATGGTGCCAATGTAGCCCATCGCAATCAACGCCACATTGGAGTTACGGCCGTCCACGATCACTTGCACGGAAGCTGGATGCCCATTGTACAAGTCGCGGCTGAAGCGCGGTCCGATGTGGACGACCAGGCGGGCTTTCTGATGATCGATCATGGTATCGATCTGGTGCGCAGCAGAAAGCGTCGCAACCCGTTCGAAACTGTCAGAGCCATCCAGCCGCGCCAACAGGTCGCGCGATTCGGCGGTGCGCGCTTCATCGAAAACCGCATAGCGCACATTTTTCAGATCATACGTGGCCGCATACCCAAAGACAAAGAACTGGATCAACGGCGGGCCGATGATCACGAAACGGCTTTTTTTGTCCTTGAGGATCATCACAAATTCTTTGACGATCAAGGCCGCAATGCGGCGCAAAGCACTCATGGATTAAAGGTCCCATTTCTTATCGAAAAAAAATCCACTCTCAGGCGTTTTAGGTTTTGCGTTTCAGGCGACTGTATGAAATCCATTTGAACTTCATAGAAGCCTGCGTCCCGGCACCTCACCCTACAGTCTTTTGCTGATCTTGCGATACGCCAACGTCATGAACAAGGCTGCCATGCCAGTCAAAGCCGCCGCATTGGGCAGCAGGACCGGCCAGACATCGCCGGCCATGAACAGGGTGTGGCTGATTTCAACGAAATAGCGGGCGGGCACGATGTGGCTCATAATCTGGATGGGCCGCGGCGTACTTTCGAGATCGAACAGCAGACCCGACAGGAAAATGGCCGGCAGGAAGCCAGCCACGATTGAGATCTGGGCGGCCACGAACTGGATGCGGATAGCCGCTGAGATCAGCAATCCGAAGCCCAGGGATGCCATCATGAAAATTGAACTGAGCAGGAGCAAGGCTCCGATCGAGCCGCGAAAGGGCACTTCGAACAATGTGACGCCCACGCCCACCGAAAGCCCCATGCCCAGCATGCCCAGAATAAAATAGGGCAGCACCTTGCCCAACAACAGGTCGATACGCCGGACGGGCGTGACCAGCAATGCTTCCATGGTGCCGCGCTCCCACTCGCGTGCCACGACCAGTGCCGTCAGCAAGATGCCGATCAAGGTCATGATCAGGGTGATCAGTCCAGGCACCAGGAAATTCCGGCTGACCGCCCCTTCGTTGAACCAAATGCGCTGCACCACCCGTACACCCGGGGCAGCAGCCGCTTCCCCACGGGCCTGGCGCAGCGCGCCCCATTTTTGCAGCACACCGCGGGCATATCCCTGGATCAAACGGGCGCGGTTGGCATCCACGCCATTGACGATCACCTGCACCGGCGCCACCTGTCCGGTGGCCAGCCTCGCTGAAAAATCGTCTTGCAGGTGCACGATACCCTCCACTTGGCGCGCATCCAACCAGCGCTGCGCTTCGTCCAGGGAAGTGGCCAGATGGATGTCGAAGTAACGCGAGCCGCTGAAACGCGCGGCCACATCGCGGGCAGGACCTGCGTGGTCGTCGAGCACCACGGCCAGGGGCACGTTTTCAGCATCCAGCGACACCCCGTACCCGAAGAGAAACAGCAGCACCATGGGAAGAAAGATTGCCAGGGCGATGCTGCTGGGATCGCGCCGGATCTGCAGGATCTCTTTGCGCAAAATGCCGCGCATGCGCATGCGGAAAAGGGCGCCGGAAGTCACGATACGATATCTCCGATAGGTGGGGTGGGTGTAATCGCCCCCTCGGCCAGGGCGATAAAAGCATCTTCCATGGACGGCTCGGGGGTTGCTTCAGACCGGGCAAGCGCCCGTATCTGAGCAGGCGTACCCATGGCCAGGCTCTCCCCCTGGGACATGATCAGCACGCGGTCGCAGTACTCGGACTCTTCCATGAAATGGGTCGTGACCACCACGGTGACACCCTGCTCGGCGAACCCGTTGATGCGCAGCCAGAACTCGCGGCGCGCCAGCGGATCCACACCGGAAGTGGGTTCATCCAGAAAGAGAATCTCCGGCGCATGCAACAGGGCAGCGGCCATGGCCAATCTCTGCTTGTAGCCGCCGGGCAGTTCCGCGGCGGTCTGATCGCGCCAACGCGTCAGTCCGAATTCCGCGTAGGCCCATGCCAATCGCTGCTGCAACGGCCGGCCGGCCAGACCGTAAGCGCGGCCGTAAAAAAGCAGGTTTTCCTGCACGCTGAGCTGACCGTACAATGAAAACCGTTGCGCCATGTATCCCAACCGGGCGCGCGCCGGCGAACGCGAACGGCGCAAATCTTTGCCGGCCACGCTGATTTCACCGGCACTGACGCTGGATAGACCGCACAACATGCGGAAGGTCGTGCTCTTGCCCGCGCCGTTGGGACCGAGCAGGCCAAAAATTTCCCCGCGATACACATCGAAGCTCAAGGCTTTGACCGCTTCGAAATCACCGAATAACTTGCGCAGGCCGCGCGCACGCACCACCACCTCATCGCTGCGCGGCGACGGTACTTCGGATGCGGCCGCAATGGCATCCAAGGGCTGCTGTGCACGCGGAATCAGCGCCATGAAGGCATCCTCGAACGACGGTGACGGCTGCTGGATTCGGGTGCGCCACAGTGCGGGCAGATGCGCGTCGAGCGCCATCCGGCCCCCTGTGGCGGTCACCACGCGCACCCGTCCGGAACGAATGGTGGCGTCCAGAATGCCGGGGCGACCGGATAACAGCGATTGGATGCGACGGGGCTTCACATCGGACGGCGGATCGATCAGAAAAACACGCCCACGCGCGTCCTTCTGGAATTCATGTGGCGCACCGTCGGCGATCTTTTCGCCTTCGTGCAGCACGACCACAAAGTGGCAACGTTCGGCTTCATCCAGATAGGCCGTGGAGAGCAGCACGCCGATGCCCTCTTCCGCCACGAGCGCGTAAACGATTTTCCACAAGTCGCGCCGGGACACCGGGTCCACGCCGACGGTGGGTTCATCCAGCAGCAGCATTTCAGGCGATTTGATTAACGCACAAGCCAAGCCGAGCTTCTGCTTCATGCCCCCGGAAAGATCGCCGGCCATGCGCTGCGTAAAACGAACCAAACCGGTCATGTCGAGCAGCCGACGATAGCGTTCGCCGCGCGCGGACATTGGCACCCCCTGCAGATCGGCGTACAGGTCCATATTCTCCCGCACACTCAGATCCTCATACAATCCGAAGCGCTGGGGCATGTAGCCCACGCGGCTCTGAATCGCTATACTGTCGCGTGCGCTATCCAGACCCAACACCGTGACCGATCCGGCTGTGGGCACCAGCAAGCCGGCTGCGATTCGGATCAAGGTTGTTTTGCCGGCGCCGTCGGCACCGACCAGGCCGGTCACCTGCCCGGCGCGAGCTTGCAGGGACACATCCTTAAGCGCCTGTAACGAGGTGCCCTTTTTCATCGCAAAGGCCATTTCCAGGTGCTCGACGACCAACACCGCATTGCCGCCGGGATGATCGGTATGTTGCGCTACGGCAGAATGCGTCGCCATCGTTCACGGCTTTCGAATGTGGCGGGCTGGGCCGTGGTCCGGGTCGGATTCCCACCCGCGGCAGGGTTGCGCGCCACAAAAACGCTGACCGGCATGCCCAGACGCAGTTCGTCTTGCGGATCGTGCAGATAGACCCGCACTTCATACACCAGCTTGGTGCGCAAATCGGTGGTCTCGACGGCCTTGGGGGTGAACTCGGCTTCGGGCGAAATAAAGCCGACCCAGCCATCGAAGGGCCGCTCCGGAAAAGAATCGCTGATGACACGCGCCGACATGCCCGGCCGGATGCGGCCCAGATCGGGTTCGGGCACATACGCGCGCACCCACTTAGGATCGGTCAAGGCCAAGGTCAGCGCCGGACGGCTGGGATCGGCCATTTCGCCGGGTTCCAGAATCCGGCTGCGTACCACGCCCGGCGCTGGCGATTTGAGAACCATGTCCGCCAGCCGGATATCAAGCAGATCCAGGGCAGCTTTTCCAGCGGCCAGACGGTTGCGCGCCTCGGCGATATCCTCCGGCCGCGGTCCTTCCACAGCCAACTGCAACGCCTTTTCGCGGATCCTGAGTTGGGCCGTGTCCGTTTCGAGTTGTGATCGCGCGTTGTCCAGGGCCTGTTCACTCGAAGCGCCCGCACTGGCCGTTTTCCGTATACGCTCGAAGCTGCGCTGCGCGTTGCCGACGCGCACCTGCGCCGCCGCCACTTCAGCCCGCGCCTGTGCGATCTCCTGGGGGCGTGTGCCAGCTTGCAGGCGATTGAGAACTTCCTGCTGGGCGGCGAACTGGGCCTCGGCTTCACGATAGGCAGCGTTCATCCGATCGGTGTGCAAACGCGCCAGAACCTGTCCGGCTTCCACGCGGTCACCCTCTTCGACCAGAACCTCGGCCACGCGCTCTTGTTCATTGAATGCCAACTGCGCATCGCGCATATCGATATTGCCGTAGAGCCGGACAATATCGCTGTCCCCATCCTCCCGCATCTGGGTCCACCAGCGCATGCCGGCAATGCCGATGGCAATGATCACGCCTCCTGCCAGAATAATTTTCACCGCGCGTCGCATGGCACCCCACTCCATCCCACATGCCCATATTTTTCGGCAATGAAACCAAATGACAGCATTCCGTCACTTTCCCGTTTGAACTTTCTACTTTCTTCTATTTTCTATTTTTTTATCCCCAAAATGGCGGCTTCGGTCTGCTCCAGAATAATCTGACGGATCGTCTCAGTCTCTTTGGCGCTGTAGCCTTCGGCATGGAGCGCACGCACAACCGTCTCGCGGGCGAAACGAAAAGCCATGATCTGCCCCATCAGCGCAAGCGCGCGCAATTTCGATGCGTCCGAAAGAGGGGTCTGTGTGGCAGCGGCGATCAAACCCGCCAGCGTATCAAGGACCGGCGACATCAAACGCTTGAAAATGATGTCATAGGCATCTGATGGATCGAGCTGTTCGCGCAGGATAATACGCGCAAAACGCTGCGCCTGCGGCGAACCGATCATAAATTCAATGATCACCGCCAACAAGTTCAACAACAACGCCAACGCCTGGGAGGCATTGGGTGGACCGGCGGCCTTTTGCAGGTCGATCTCCTGTATAGTGCTTTCGAGATGAGACACGATTGCCCCGATCACGTAGGACACCACCTCACCATACAACCCTTGCTTACCGCCGAAATAGTATGGGATGGCAGCGATGTTGACGCCGGCTTGCCGGGTGATACGCCGCGTGGTGGCCTGTTCGTACCCGAATCGCCCAAAAACGTCCAAGCCCGCTTCCAGCAATCGTTCGCGGGCATTGTCCTTGCTCTTTTTTCCCTCTGCACCCATCACCATGTATCCTTTGTTTAGGGATAAAATATAGTCAATCGATTGATTAAGTCAATCGAATAAAATGGAACCGTGCGGCGTGATCTGCAAGGGTCCACAATGGCCTCAAGGACGAGGCCCGTACCACCACGTCCAGCGGGCAAGGTATTTACTGTATCCGCACACGCCAAATACACGCTGGCTTCCATTTTTCTCTATCGGCCACCGGTCTATCGTTGCGTTCATGGAAAAAGAAACTTGGAGAGGGCTCCCTTATGGCAACAAAAAAAATTGGCATATCAGGATCGTATGGTGGCATAAACCTTGGAGACGAGGCCATTCTGACCTCCATCATCATGCAGATACGGCGTTCGTTACCAGCCGAAATTACCGTCTTTTCACGGAATGCCGAGCACACCCTGCGCAGTCACGCCGTGGAACATACGGTGCAGTCCCGAGAACGCTCGCGCCGGGAAACCATCGAAGTGCTCAAGCAGCTCGACTTGTTGATCCTGGGCGGGGGGGGCATTTTTTACGACGCCGAGGCGGAAGTATACCTGCGCGAAGTGCTTCTGGCGCATGAAGTCGGCGTACCGGTGATGATCTATGCAGTGAGTGCAGGGCCTCTGGCCAGTCGCTCGGTGCGTGAAAAAGTGCGCGATGCATTGAACCAGGTCGCGGTTATCACGGTGCGCGACCGGCAAAGCCTGCACCTGTTCGATGAAATCGGCGTCCAACAGGAAGTTTTGCTGACCGCGGACCCGGCCGTGCTTCTGGAGGCCGAACCGATCAACCAGGACGACCTGCAGCGCACCGAAGCGTTCGACCTGCAAGGCCGGCTGATAGGTTTGTCGGTACGCGAATTGGGGCCTGCAGCGCCGGACATCGATATCGCCCATTACCATCGGCTGGTCGCCAATGCGGCAGACTTTCTAATCGACCGCTTTGACACCGAGGTGGTGTTTTTCCCCCTCGAATTGCGCTCTTTCGACGTGCAGCACAGCCACGGCGTGGTGGCCCAGATGCGCCATGCCCAGCGCGCCACTGTGCTCAAGGGCGAGTATACGCCCGGTCAGTATATTTCCCTGCTCAAATATTTTGAATTCGCCGTCGGCATGCGCCTGCATTTTCTAATTTTTTCGGCATTGGCCAATATTCCCTTCATGGGGCTGCCATATGCCACCAAAATCACCGGATTCCTCGAAGAACTTCGCCTCGAAGCGCTGGGTTTGGAGAACATTAGCGCCGGAATGTTCATCGCCCACATCGACCGGGCATGGGGCAGCCGCAAGGAGTTGCGCGCGCATATCGATGCCGCCCTGCAGGAGATGAAAGCCCGCGCGCGCATGAACAATGAGGCCGTATTGCGGCTGCTTTCAGAGTAGACGCGCCCCTGCAAGCCACCGTTGGCAGGCATCCTCTACAACCCCCAATGGAAGGACAATTACATGAATCGGGAACGAGAGACCGACATCCTCATCGTGGGCGGCGGGCTTGGCGGGATCGCGGCCGCACTCGCCGCCATGCGCCTGGGCAAAAAAGTCATCATCACCGAGCAGACCGACTGGATTGGCGGACAATTGACCACCCAAGCCGTCCCCCCCGACGAGCACCCCTGGATCGAGGGCACCGGACGCACGGCAACCTACCATCTTCTGCGCAAAAACATCCGCGCGTATTACCGCCGATACTACCCCCTGCTGCCCGAAGCGCGTTTTGATGCGCGCTTCAATCCAGGCAAGGGCAATGTCGGCCCCCTGTGCCACGAACCGCGCGTAGCGCTTGCCGCATTAAACGCGTTGCTAGCCCCCTATCAATCCGGCAAGATGCTGGATGTCCTGCTGCGTCACAAACCTATCGCGGTCGAGACGGATGGCGATCATGTGCGGGTGGTCCACATGCTCGATACTTATACCCAGGACAATGTGGTCATACGGGCCGCTTACGTTCTGGATGCGACCGAACTGGGGGATCTGCTGGCTTTGGCGGACGTCGAACACGTCATCGGCTCCGAAAGCCAGGCCCAGACCGGTGAACCGCATGCGCTCCCCGATGGACCAGACCCGCTCGATCAGCAATCGATCACCTGGTGTTTTGCCATGGATTATCTGCCGGATGGCGATTTCACCATCCACAGGCCGCGCGATTACGATTTCTGGAGCAGTTATCAAGCCGATTTCTGGCCGGAAAAACAACTCGGATGGGTATTTGTCGATCCCACCACACTGGATGTCCGCCGCCAGTCGATCTTCGAGGGACCGACCGATCTGGACGTCAACGATCTTTGGCATTTCCGGCGTATTTTTTACAAGGGGCACTATCCGGCCGGCATGTATTCCAGCGACATCACCCTGGTGAACTGGCCGCAGAATGATTATTGGCTCGGCCCAATCGTCGGGGTTCCCGATGAGGAACGCCGCCGCCACCTGGATGGTGCGCGCCAGTTGAGCCTGTCGCTGCTTTACTGGATGCAGACCGAAGCGCCGCGTCATGACGGGGGCTACGGCTACCACGGACTGCGTCTGCGCGGGGATGTGGTCGAAACGACGGACGGTCTGGCCAAGCATGTCTATGTACGCGAAAGCCGACGCATTCGCGCCGAGTTCACAGTGCTCGAGCAGCATGTGGGCGTCGAGGCCCGCCAATCACTGCAGGGCGCCGAAGAGTTTTACGACAGTGTCGGAATCGGCAGCTATCGGATCGATCTACACCCGAGTACACGCCAACGGGCATACGTGGATATCAGCAGCTGGCCCTTCCAGATACCTCTGGGCGCCCTGATTCCGATTCGCATGGAAAACCTTCTGCCGGCATGTAAGAATATCGGCACCACCCACATCACCAACGGGTGCTATCGTCTGCATCCGGTTGAATGGAATATTGGAGAAGTTGCAGGCGCGCTGGCTGCTTTCTGCCTGCGCAAAGATCTGGTGCCGCGTCAGGTCCGCAACACCTCGCGTCACTTGAGCGAATTTCAGCGTACACTGAAAGAAGGTCTCGGGATAGAGCTGGCTTGGCCCAATCCACGCGCCACGGCCCGCTGACCAAACCGGCTTCACCGGCATGATAACGAGGGTAGTGAGTACGGGCCAAGAGCTTTTTCAACAGGCCGGAAATGACTATGGACCGACAGCAAAACCGCCGATCCATTTAAACGATGCGCAAACAGTGCGGAGCGTGGTTCAGGCTGCCTTTACCACACGGCCGGCTTTGATGCAGCTGGTGCAGACCACCATTTTTTGGGCCCTACCCTCCACAACAGCGCGTACGCTTTGCAGATTGGGCTTAAAACGGCGCTTGGTAACATTGTGAGCGTGACTTACGTTACAGCCCACCATCGGCCTCTTTCCACAGATCTCACATATTTTTGCCATGGTTATGTTCTCCGCTTCCATCATATTCCGCGCCGGGCACGGATGCTAGTAGAATGAAAAAGAGTCTGATACATCCTTTTGGGTCATCTGTAAACATTTTTATTGGGCGACCAGATTATTCAGCGGTTTATAGGCTTCACATTCGGCTATGTACTGGAGGGCACGGGCGTGATAGCCAACATCCGGATATTGATTGACCACGGCCCGGAAGCGTTGCAAAGCAGCACCATAAAATTTCTGTTTAAAGTAAAATTGCCCGACATAAAATTCATGGCCGGCCAAGTTCTGCAAACAGGGCACGATATGGCCCTCCGCCCGCCTGGCAAAAGAATCGTTCGGATATTGGCGCGACAGACGCCGAAAAGTATCCAGGGCCTTGCGGGCGGCGGTTTGGTCCCGGTCGATGCTGTCGATCTGTTCATAATAGCACAGCCCGATCTGATAAACGACATAGGGTGTGGCTTCATTGAGCGGGTGCAGGCGCTCGAACTCTTCATAGGCAGCGATCGCTTCAGGATAGTCTTGCAGATGGTAATGGGAATCGGCGATTTTAAGCTCTGCCAATATGGCATATTTGCTGAAAGGATACCAATCCTTCAATTGCCCGAAGGCTGCCAGTGCGTCTTTATAATTGCCGCGGTCGTAGGACGCTATCCCTTCCTGGACCAATTCGGGCGCCTGTTTTTCATTGCCGTCTTTTCCGAACCAGGCGCATCCTGATAAAAGTAACAGGACAGCCAGAAAAGGTACTACGCGATTTACAAGGTTCATAGAATTTTGCTCGTATAGGGGCCAAGCCGACCGGCGCGTGCCAGTAGCCTGTTGGACAAAATGGCGGCAGGGGCCGGGTCCCGAAGCGGCCGCTGCTGCTTGCTTATGGAATCAAAGGCGGGACTTTGGGTTAGAGGATTCCCTTGAGTGTGTCTTCCAGCTTGGATTTGGCCACCATACCCGTGATCTGATTGACCACTTTGCCATCCTTGAAAAAGATGAGCGTGGGTATGGCTTTAATACCGTATTTACCTGGCGTGACCGGGTTATCGTCCACGTTGCATTTGGCGAATTTGACCTGATCCCCGTAAGTACCGGCCAGATCTTCAACAATAGGCCCGATCGCTTTGCACGGTCCGCACCATGGTGCCCAAAAATCGACTACCGCTGGTGTTTCTGCTTGCAGGATTTCGCTGTCAAAGCTGTTGTCGCCGACATCCAGGATCCCTTTTGCCATAATATTTCTTCCTTTCTGAGGAGGATTTGAAACGTTCCGCCAAAATAATATGAAGCTTCCCGCTTGTCAACCAAATGGCAGTTTTGACAGTTTTGACACTTGGGCGCGCAGTTTAAAACCTCAACCCACGGCAATCAAGGCTTTGTTCATCCCACAGAGGAAAATGAAGCAGACCACTGGCAGGCTTGCCGGTATAGTTCCGGCAATTGCGCCTGTGGCAGGTGAAGGGCGTCGGCCACGCGACCCATCATGGCCCACTGGCCTTTTTCATAGTACTCGATCAGTCCCAGATACCCGATCAACTCGCCTTTGCGATGGACGAGAGCGCTTTTGATGTTATCGGCGAGCGGCAATTCCCGCATCACACGCTCCATGGGTTGATCCACGATGGCATCGATCAGGGAAAATATACCCAGCGTAAAAAGGCCATCAGGAGGAACCGACGTGCGGGTCATGCTGCCCAGCAACTCGCAGAATTTGCCGCGAATGCAGGACATGCGAATCAATTCATCCGGCTTGCCCTGCGCCAGGTGGGACATGGTCACCAACGATACAAACCGCCGGATTTCCACTTCGCCCATATACACCAGAGCCTGCTGGATCGAGGCGATTTCGCGGGCTGTGGCAAAAAAAGCCGAGTTGATGT
This sequence comes from Desulfatitalea sp. BRH_c12, assembly GCA_000961655.1. Lineage (GTDB taxonomy): Bacteria > Desulfobacterota > Desulfobacteria > Desulfobacterales > Desulfosarcinaceae > Desulfatitalea. The sequence goes on along the minus strand of LADR01000024.1, from coordinate 66,443 downwards.
AGCGCAGCAATTTGTATGAGAGGTTCACATCCCGCGCGATCAGTCTTTCAATGCTGCCAAAATCAAAATCCGGTTGATTCACCACGGCCATGATCTGCAGAAGACTCATCTGCGAACCGGCAATCTCTTTGCCCTTGACGATCTCCGGTTTGCAGAAAAAGTATCCCTGAAAATAATCAAAACCCAACTCTTTGGCACCTTGAAATTGCGTGTACGTTTCAACTTTTTCGGCCAGCAATCGCAGATGGCTGTATTTTTGAACCAGCCCCACAAGCGTCCGGATTTCCGCAAGGGTTGACGCCTGGAAATCCAATTTGAGGATATTGGCGATTTCGAGCAAAGGCGCGAGTTCCGGCGCATAGGTAAAGTCATCCAGGGCCAGCGTGTAGCCTTTTCGAGACATTTCGCGGCAGGCCTCGAGCACTTCCGGCGTCGGCTTTACATCTTCCAGAATTTCGACCACAATGGCGGACTTGGACAGCAGCAGCGGAATTTTTTTGATCAGCAGGTTCTGGGTAAAATTGATGAAAGACTTTTTCCCGTCAACCAAATTTTCCATGCCAATGCCGAACAGGCTGTTGCCCAGCACCGTGGAAGTCGCCTCGTCACCGTCAATTCCCTCGTTAAATTTGGCTTGCGAATCGCGAAACAGCAATTCATAACCGAATATTGCTTTGCGACGATTGAAAATCGGCTGTCGGGCCACATAAGCATCCATGAAAATTCATTCCCACCTGATGAAAGGGTCTACACAACTATCGCCCTCATACCGGCAGACTTTAGGCGATCGGGAATAGACGCGCCGTTCTCGCATCATGTCACTTTGCGCTTTCATCTTTGCCAGAGGTTTGATAGCCGTTGCTCAGACAACAGCGACAATCCATCGCAATCCCCCATTGAAGGAGCATCGGGATGGCCCCCAAGATACGTATAGGCGCGCTTGTTTCAGGCGGCGGCACCAATTTGCAGGCGATCATCGATGCCTGCCAATCCAATCGCATCGACGGCGAAGTCGTTTTTGTCGGATCGGACAACCCTGGTGCCGGAGGGCTTGCCCGCGCGCAGCGCCAAGGCATCGCCTCTTTTGTGATCGACTATGGCGCAATTATCCGCAGCCACGCGGCGGCTGCCTCGGTGGCGCCGGACGATTTCGATCCGGACGAAATCCGACACAAACAGCACCTGTTCGGGCCTGAAACGTCTCGCGCCAAGGTGGATGGTTTTCTTCTCACCCGCGCCGTTGCCGAAGCCCAATTGCTGGAAAAAATAGCAAACTATACGCCGGACCTGATCGTGCTGGCCGGCTTCATGCGCAACCTGACGCCCTATTTCATTGATCGTTTCAACACCGACCCTGCCCATCCCCGCATCATGAACATCCATCCTGCTCTGCTGCCCGCCTTTCCCGGCGTGGACGGCTACGGCGATACATTTCGCTATGGATGCAAAATTGGGGGGTGTACAGTGCACTTCATCGATTATGGCGAGGATTCGGGGCCTATCATCGGTCAGAAATGTTTCCCCATCTCAGAAGAGGATACTCTGGACAGCATCAAGGCAAAGGGACTGGCGCTGGAATGGCAGCTTTACCCGGCGTGCATCCAGCTGTTCGCCGAACATCGCCTGCACACGATCATGATGACCTATACGGACCATGGGCGGGTTACCCAGCGGCGCGTGGTAAAAATTGCTCGGCCAGCCGCTTGGCAAGGCGGGAAACATTAGAGCGCTCTCATCATCATCGGAAAAGCAACGAAGGTGCCAATGGCGGCGCCCAGGTTGGTAAAAGCCACCACCAGCAGAATGCGGGTGACTTTGTTGTTCCAGAAACCGCGAAAAGTCTGAATATCTACAGACAGGTTCTCAAAATCCTTCACCTGGGGTTTGCGTGAGAGGGCCTCAACCAGGCCCGATACCCAGCCCGCTGCGAGCAACGGATGCAGTGTGGTAAACGGCGCCGCCACAATCGACGAAAGCACGGTCAGCGGGTGCGCCAGCGCGGCGATCGCCCCCAGCCCGGCCAGCAAGCCCGTGGCACCTACCCACCAGATCACCATTCCGGCGCCCACATTCAGACCGCCTTTATAGAATCCGAACACCATCAGGCACACGATGAGCGCGGGGATCAACCATTGGATCACGCCGCTCATGCGCCCCTTGGGTGGCAGTTGTTCCAACTGCTCCAACGCAATCGGCTGATCCCAATATCGAAGGATACCGGGCACATGACCAGCCCCCACGACGGCCACGATTTTGCGGCCCGGGGCTGTGCGAATTTTGGCGGCCAGGTATTGATCCCGCTCGTCGATCAACGTCTTGCGAATCGCGGGCAGCGACCGGCCGACCTCGGCCAGAATCGACTCGAGCATATCCTCCTGTTTAAGGCGCTCGACCTCCTCACTGCTGATCTCGTCCGCATCCCCGAATGAAAGCACCAGCTGAAACAACAACTTGGTGCGCGCCCACCAGCTCATCTGGCGCCAGGTGCGCGACAGGGTCACCCGCACATCGCGATCAGCCAAATGCACGGCAGCACCCTGCGCCTCGGCCGAATCGATAGCCTGGATCATTTCCTGCCCGGGGCGGATATCCAGCTTAGCGGCAATGCGTTTCTGAAACGCGGCCAGCAACAGATTCGCAAGCAGCAAAAAGGCTTTCTTCTCCTTGATGACCTTGACGATATCCATCTGCTGCCATGTATCCTTCTGGCGCAGCGTCTGGAAACGGCCGGCGCACAGTTCAACGCTCACCGTATCCGGCGTTTCCGCTTCGATGGTGGATTTGACCAGTTCGACGCTCTGTTTGGACACATGGGCGGTGCCGACCAGAAGAATCTCTTTATCTTCGTATGTCAGGCGGTGGATGGGATCGGAGTTGTTTTTAGAATCCATCGAGATTATGGTGACCTTTTCGATTTTAAATGGACGCCACTGGGGTCGCATGCGGATCCGGCGGGCGGCGGGCAAAACTGCCTCATATTATACGCTTCAATCGGAATGTCAATGTTGGCGTGGAACGCGATTGGCACGGATGAGGGAATCGCCGCACTTACCTCTTTGATCCCATGCGTTCCGCTGTGTGTTAAGAAAAATCTCAATTCAGGGCTGCCATGGTTGGATTCGGGCAGCGACAGGAAAGAGAAAATGACATCCTCTTCACCTTACAGTATCCTTGAAGAACCTTTCTATTTAAGTTCCGGCAACGAAGTCGGGCTTTTTCAGACGGCCTGGCAGGCCAAACTGCCGGTAATGCTCAAGGGGCCGACCGGCTGCGGCAAAACCCGTTTTGTGCAGCATATGGCCTGGCGCCTGCAACGCCCGCTGGTCACTGTCGCCTGCCATGAGGACCTTTTTGCCTCGGATTTGCTCGGCCGCTACCTGCTCCAACACGATGAAACCGTCTGGGTGGACGGCCCCTTGACAAGCGCGGTCCGCATGGGCGCCATTTGCTATCTGGATGAAGTCGTCGAAGCGCGCAAGGACACCACCGTGGTGATTCACCCACTCACCGACGACCGGCGCATGCTCAGCATCGATAAAAAAGGCGAGGTGCTCGTGGCCCATCCGGACTTCATGCTGGTCATTTCCTACAACCCGGGCTACCAGTCGGTGCTCAAGGATCTCAAACAAAGTACACGCCAACGATTCGTGGCCATGCAGTTTGATTATCCAGCGCCCGAACTGGAGGCGCGCATCGTTGCCGAGGAAGGTGGGGTTGCCGCGGATATGGCCGAACGGTTGGTGACGCTGGCTGGAAAAATCCGCAACATCCGCGAACAAGGTTTGACCGAGGGCGCCAGTACGCGCTTGCTGATCTATGCGGCCCACCTGATCCGCGGCGGTATTGCGCCGGACCAGGCCTGCCGTGCGGCGGTGTGCCTGCCGCTGACGGACGACGACCGGCTGCAGGAAACATTGCATGATCTGATCGAAGATCTTTTTTGAGTATCTGGTTATGCAGTTCACTCCAGCGGCTTTTGGCGTTTTCGGGATTGGCACGGAGGAGGTGCGCAGGGTGGGTGGTCCGCGCCACGTCAGCCATGAGATTTAGTGAGGCATAAGGTGTGCGCAGGACATGGGGCCGCACTGTTTGAGCGCAGCGAGTTTGCGGCCCGTCCGGAGCGCACCTTATAGCCTCACTTAATCGAATGGATGGTGGCGCGGACCACCCACCCTGCGCACCGGGGTTTTTCTGTGTCACCTCCACGCAGTATCTCAATTAACCGAGGTGGATAATCAGATTGTAGATAGTCCTACGGGGAGATTACGCTCCCGGCGGGAGCGGAAACACGATACACATGATGAGCACAATGGCACCCTTGGAACAGCTGCGCATTGCCGATCCGGACACATATGAATGGGTCAGGGGACGGGTCGCCACGCTGACCCCTCTTCCGACCGGTGCGACGCTCGATCGGCTGGTCACGGAAACCATCTGGGCGCTGTCCCAGGAACCGGGCTTGGGCCGAGCGATGGCCGACGGCCTGCTGCGCCTGATCGCCGCCGATGCGGAAACGCAAGTACCGCTCTTTATCGAGCGGGTGCATCAGGCAGCCCAAAAGGGGCCAACACTGGCGCGGCTGCTGGCGACACACCTGGTGGCGATTCTGATCGGTGGTCCGGCCCTGCTGGCACGTTTCGACGCCACCGTGACCATCATGCTCGCAAAAGGCACCTACACCCTCAACGAACCGCTGGATGTACTGTCCGAGCTGCTCGCCAACCAAGAACAGGCCGCGACCGATTTCTACCTGGAACTGCTGGCGGCAACCTTCGCCCAACCCATCAGCTACAATCACAGCGTCCGCCTGGTCTACCTCTTGCCGAAGGCCGTGCGCGAATTGGCACCACATCGGCGGGCATTTCAAATCTGCGCTCTCATCCGTGTCGTCCGCGCCGATCTCCAGTGGGTGGACCTGTTCCTGGAAGGCATGCAAAAAGGCTTGGCAATGCTGGGCGCGGCCGACCTGAACGCTTTCATCGACACAGCGCTTGAAAAAAGAGACCATTGCCGAGAGTCCGGCGCAGCCTTTATCAGTCTCTCCTCGCAAGAAGCGCAGGAGGCCTGCGCGCGTCTGCAGATTGCCGTTCCCCTATCCGACCTCAAAGGGGCGCTTAGCAGCTATCTCACTGCGCGCCTGGGACGGGCTATTGCGATCCGGCCGGTGTCTGACCTGTCCTCAGCCGATGGCGACACGAGGTGCTGGATCTGCTCCGATGGACGCACCATCTATTTGTCAGACGAAATCGACCATTACGCCACGCAGGCCAAAAACCGCCATCTGGGCAAACTTCTGGTACGCCTGGAAGCAGGCTATTTCGAACACGGCACGTTCACATTGGATCTGGAGCGGGCCGCCGATCAGTATCCGCAAGTGGCCGGGCGTATTGCCGGACAATCCGGCGATACAGCCCACGAATCATGTCAGGCACTGCACCTGTTCCGCTGTTTTGAGCATGCCGATCTGGCCGAAGATCTTTTCATGCTGTTCGAGCATGCCCGGCTGGTCCGCTGCATGGCATATCGTTATCCGGGTCTGGCGCAGCAAGCCCTGTCGATTTTGCGTGCCGAAACCGACGCAAGACAGATGCAAAAGACGTGGGACCATCCGTTAGCGCCGCTGTACGGCCGGCTCGTGCTGCACATGCCGCACTCGGCTGACCACGGCCCGCTTCCAGTAGCGGCGGCTGTGCGTCTCTTTGAAAACTGCGTGACCGTCGCCAGCCGGGTGGAAGTCAGCGCCCATTGCCTGTGCGCCGCCTACAGTCTGCTTGCAGCGCATCTAAAACCATCCACACACGATTACCATCGTCTGGTCCCGCCTTTTGGAAGACGGCTGCGCTGGGATCTGGTGCGTGCGGCTTTTGCGCAGCAGGCGGCCACAGCCTATCGGATCAAGGTCACACTGGCCGAGCATGACGTGAAAGTTTACCAGGCCGACCTGCAAAAAACATTGAGCGAACACAACGGACACCTGTCGGTCGAAGATATCCGAACCCTGGTACTGTCCAGAACGTCATCCTCCGCTGCCGCGGGCGCCCTCATTGTGAATGCGGCCGCCATGGCTGCGCTCTTCAAAGAGGCCGGTCTGGAGGCGCCGCAAGCCGGTGACAACGGCCGCCCGGGCGTTTTCTATCCCGAATGGGATGAACAGCTACGCGACTACCTGCGCGATCACGCACGGGTCCAGGAAAGCACGGTACCAGCCGAAAGCAGTGATGGCTTCTATCGTGCCACGGTACGCAGGCATCACGGACTGGTGGCGCGCATGCGGCACGCATTCGCGTTTCTCAAGCCCGAAGGCTTGCTCATATTGCGCCAATGGCCCGAAGGTGATGCTTTCGACTATCGTGCGCTGATCGATTATGCCATCGATAAACGCGCCGGCCGCATTCCCTCGGACCGGCTGTTCATAAAACGACTCAAGCAGGAGCGCGATGTGGCGGTCTTGCTGCTGGTGGATCTGTCTCGCTCAACAGCCAATCCGGTGGCGGGTGGCGAAGACACCGTATTGACCGTCGCCAAGCAGGCCCTGGTGCTTTTTTGCGAGGCCCTGCAGGTTGTGGGCGACACATATGCCATTGCAGGATTTTCCGGTACCGGCCGACACTCGGTGGATTACTTCCGCATTAAAGATTTCGATGAACCGTTAAGCGCTGCCGTCCGCATGAGAATTTCGGCCTTACGGCCGCAACGCAGCACGCGCATGGGAGCCGCCATTCGTCATGCTGCCGCGCAATTGGAAACCGTTCCCACACGCGTGCGGCTGCTGATTGTGGTCAGCGACGGATTTCCCAACGACATCGGCTATAAAGCGGACTATGCCATTGCCGATACGCGCCGCGCGGCCCAGGAAGCCCGCACCCGCAACGTGCATGTCAAAGCCATAACCGTCAACATCGGCAGCGATGCGCGCTTAGACGATCTCTATGGCCGTTTTCACCACCATGTCATTGCCGAGGTGCGCGAACTGCCGGACAAACTGTTGCGCCTTTATGGAACGCTGACACGACGCTTGTAACCGGCAGCGATGCGTCGAAGCGCTCAGGCATTGATTCAGGCTGCTCTTGCGCCCCATCGGTCAAGCCTCTCCACACCCTCGACTTTCCGCGCACCATGTTTAAAATGAATCAAACCGGTGCACGGCGCCGCATCCCAAAACACCCACAAGGACGGTATCGATGATGATGTATGACGATATTTTTGCTTGGGAAGGATTCGGCGGGGTGTATCAACTCGCGGCCGGTAAATGCCGTTTGCGCATCCTGGATTTAAGCAAGGGCGACCATCGCAAAGTGGCCCATTTAAAACCCATTATGGTCGTTGTCTCGGATCTGCCGGTGGCCACCCCGCAATTCAGAAATATCTCGGTGCGCAGTTGCGCCAGCCATATCGCCACCACCGTGGCCGCCCGATTCCAAATCGATCCCCTGCGCATGACCTACGTGGAATACTATCCCGCGTCTACCTACGGCGACCGCGATCAATTCGTCATCGAAGCCAAATACGATGCCGTGGATTTTACATGGTTCGAGGACAAAGCCCTACATCCCAAATGGCGGCCATTGCCCCCCGCGCTGCGAGATGTGGTACAAGAGATGGTGGCCCAAGACCGCATAGTCTCGTGATCCTACGGATGCGTTTGCCCATTCGCATATTATTGCCCCCCGGCTCATCGATGGCTAACAGGCCAACGGGCGTCATTGAAAATCCAGATACAGCGTGGTGGCTAGGCCGGTTTGCTCATCCTGAAGCTGGAGGCGCAGCTGTTTCGCTGATTTGGCTTCGCCCGGAAAAAAGATGATGCCGTGCGATAGATCGCCAGGCTTAATGGACTTGTTCTGCAACGATTTTTCACGCAGATCGCTGATGATGACGGACCGTGCGTCATTGGCGGCATACCCGGCCGCCCCCCCGATGGTTGCGCCGGCCGCGCCGCCTACCGCTGCCCCCTTGCCAGCTGCGGAGGCCACATCCTGGCCTGATACGATACCCACGGCAGCGCCGATCAACCCACCGGCCGTCGCGCCCAGGAACCCTTTGTAAGCACCAGCCTGGAAAGTCTCTTTGGTTTGAGAATACTTGGTGGCTCGCTCGTAGGCGAACCGGTCGGTCAGGATGGGCCACAGATTGCCTTCAGTGTCTTGCAGGAAGGTCTGGCCGGGATTGATCGTCAGATCTGCATCGCCCCTATGGTCGAATACCAGCTGAATCGGCAGCATGCCGGCCGCGCGAATATCGAACCCGAATGCCGCTTGGGCCTGCTTGGAATCGGCGTAGGCCTGCCCGCCCACCTGCAATCCGTCATGTTCGACCATGTTGCTATAAGCGGCCGGCGCTTTGAAGGGAAGCGGTTGCGCCTGATACGTGGGGCCGCAGCCAGCAATCATAACCGCCGCAACGATCACGGCCGTATTGAGAATGGTTTTCATGTTTACATCCTTTTCATCGGCAACAATTCTGTCTTCAACCAAAATGATAGGGTCTCCGACAAAATCTTCAACGCAACTTTCGGGATTGGCACGTAATGAGGTGAGCAGGACGTGTTTTCCGCGCCACAGTCAGCCATGGGCTTTTCTGCGGCGACCGCCGGTCGCCCCTACAAAGGTGCGCGTAGTGTGTTTTGGGCCGCACTGTTTTGAGCGCCAGCGGTTTTGCGGCCCAACCCCACGCTTTAGCCTCACTTGAGCGCAATGGCGTGTGGCGCGGGCAACACGCCCTGCTCACCGGCGTTTGGAACCCGAAAGTGAATTCAAGGTTTGCGGAATGATCGCCACGGCAAACGCATAACGGCTGTGCGATGGCTGCCCTGGGTCGTGCGGGCACGCACCAATGCCCATCGGCGGTTACGACCCCTTCATCCCGTGTGGATACGAAGTTCCTATCTTTTGCCTTGCAGGATCGCGGGCATCCATGCATTATACCGGGTTGTGTCAATTGGCATCGTTTGCCGACGGATCTTCTTTACCGATTCTCGATCCGCCCGCGAAAGGAATCACCGGTCATGAAATTTCGCCCCTGCATCGACCTTCACCAGGGCAAGGTCAAGCAAATTGTCGGCGGCACGTTGTCGGATGTCGATGAAGCGGCCGTTCAGACCAACTTCACCACCGGCAAACCGGCCGAGTGGTTCGCTCAGCGCTACCGCGCGGATGGTCTGCCCGGCGGCCATGTCATTCAACTCGGCCCCGGAAACCAATCAGCCGCGCAAGCGGCCCTGAAGGCGTGGCCGGGTGGTCTGCAATTGGGTGGCGGCGTGACGTTGGACACCGCGGCCGACTGGCTGGATGCCGGGGCGGCGGCCGTTATCGTGACCTCCTGGGTGTTTCACGATGGCAATGTGGATGAAGCCCGATTGAAGGCATTGAGCCGGCACATCGGCCCCGCGCGCCTGGTGCTTGATTTGAGCTGCCGGCGCCGCGGCAACGCCTATGTCGTCGTTACCGACCGATGGCAGAGATTTACCCGCGAAACGATCTCTCATCGCCTGCTGGATCGGCTGGCGCCTTTCTGTTCCGAATACCTTATTCATGCGGTCGATGTGGAAGGCCGCTGCCGGGGTATCGAAACCGATTTGGTGGCTCTGTTAGGGCGGTGGACCGGCCTGCCCATCACCTATGCCGGCGGCGTTCATTCAGAGCAGGATATCCAGGCCATTGCCGGCCTGGGCAAAGGAAATATAGACTTCACCGTGGGCAGCGCCCTGGATATATTCGGCGGCAAAGGTTTGCGATACGGTGATCTGGTACAACGCTTCGGCGCAACACGACGCGCTGAAAATGACCTTAAAGGAGGCACTTTTTCATGATTCGAAGAAACTTGAAACCCATCATCCTGTTGACATTGGCGCTATTTGTCTTCTCCGCATGCAGCACAGTCAATCCATACACACAGGAAAAGCAAGTCAGCAAAGCGGCCATTGGCACCGGCATCGGGGCGCTAGGTGGGGCGGCCATCGGCATGATCACGACCAATCACAAACATCGGCAGCGCAATGCCCTGATTGGCGCGGGCGTCGGCGCCCTGGCCGGCGGCGGCGTAGGTTATTACATGGATGTCCAGGAAGCCAAGTTACGCGAGCGTCTGAGCAATTCGGGCGTGAGCGTCACACGCTCGGGCGATCAGATCATCCTCAATATGCCCGGCAATGTCACCTTCAAAACCGATTCGTCCGACATCAATGCCAGTTTTTACTCAGCACTCGATTCGGTCGTTCTCGTTCTCAACGAGTACAAGAAAACCTCCATTGACATTATCGGCCATACCGACAGCGTGGGATCGGATTCGTACAATCAACAGCTATCCGAACGCCGTGCCCGCAGTGTGGCCGAGTATTTGGCAGGTCAAGGCGTTCTGCCCGCGCGACTGCTCATTGCCGGCTATGGAAAAAACCAACCGATTGCCTCCAACAACACGCCCGAGGGCCGTGCTCAAAACCGGCGCGTCACCTTGCAGATCATCCCGCTCACCCAATAAAACCATTCACATGGCCCGCCCCCGCAGCGGGGCGGGCCATAAAGCGATTTAGCGGCCTGTCCCGCCTGCCTTTAGCCTCACTTAATCCGTAAAAATCGACATCTGCCGTTCGAATCGTTCAAGAATATTCATTCAAGCTGTAGCGTGAAACGGGGAGCTGGTATCGTCCATTCCCACGATGAACGCTTTTACGTGCATTCTTTTGATACCACTTTCCAGATGGCACGGATGAGGTGAGCCGGGGTTTCCCTACAGCACCCCACGCCCGTACTCACTTGACCGAAGTGGATAACCAGATTTGTAATTAACCTTACGCTGATTCATTCAGAAATACCCTGGGCACCCGTTCAGTGAGCGCCGCGACCACTTCGTAGTGGATGGTCCCCAACGTGGCGGCCATCTCCTCGGCGCTGATCACGGTCCCCTGCTGGCTCCCGATCAGGACCACTTCGTCGCCAACGCGGGCCTGCGAATCGATGCCTACGTCGATCATGGTCAGATCCATGCAGACACGGCCGACGATCCGTGCCGGCCGTCCGGCCACCAGCATATAACCGATGTTAGAGAGGCCGCGGCGGTAGCCGTCGGCATACCCCACCGGCACCGTGGCAATGGTGGTCGGCCGAGACGTCCGATATGTGCAGCCATAGCTGATGCAGGTTTCAGCAGGCACCTGTTTGAGATGGACAATATTGGCTTTGAGGGCCAAAGCGGGTTTCAGGGCGATAATGGCGCGATCCACTTCCGGTGAAGGATAAAGGCCATACACGGCAATACCGGCGCGGACCATATCCAGGTGCGTGTCGGGCATCTGCAGGATGGCGCCGCTGTTGGCGGCATGCCGCAGGGCGAAATGGAAACCGTCAGCCGCCAGCGTGGCCGTCAGGTGCGTGAAAAGCGCGTATTGTCGGGCGGCGTGGCGCAGATCGGCCTGGTCCGCCCCGGCGAAATGGGTAAAAATGCCCTCCAGGGTCAAGTGCGGCATGCGGGCCATTTCCCGGATTGCCTGCTGCGCCTGTCCGGGTTCTTGACCACCCAGCCCATCGCAGGCAAACCCCAGGCGGCCCATGCCCGTATCAATCTTGATATGGACCGGCAGCCGGCGGCCGCCTTGGGCCGCGGCGGCGTTCAGGTCACGCGCGTTTTGCAGGCAAGAGACGGTCGGGACGAGTTGGTGGACCAACAAGTCGCTTACGCAATCGGCCGGTGTGTAGCCAAAAATAAGAATCGGGGCCGATATTCCGGCCCGGCGCAGAGCGATGCCTTCCGAGATGCGGGCAACACCCAGATCGGTGGCGCCATGCCGCAAGGCGGTGCGGGCCACCTGTTCGGCCCCGTGGCCATAGCCGTTGGCCTTGACCGCCACCAGCAGGCGCGCCGATGGCCGGGTGATGCGGCGCAGTTCCCGGACATTGTGGGCGATCGCGGCCAAATCGATCTCGGCCCATAGCGGGAATCCATTCATAGCATCTGATCCACGGGCGTATACGCCAAACCGAAAGCTTCGGCCACACCCCTACAGGTCACCTGCCCCTGAACGACATTGGCACCCAACTGCATACTGGGGTTCTCCTGAAAGGCCCGCCGCCAGCCCTTGTCAGCCAACTCCAGGGCATACGGCAAGGTGGCGTTGGTCAGGGCCAGGGTACTGGTTTTAGCCAGCGCACCGGGCATGTTGGCCACCGTATAATGAACAATGCCCTCTTCGATGTAGATGGGATCGGCATGCGTGGTCGGCCGGGACGACTCGAAGCAGCCGCCCTGGTCGATGGCCACATCCACCAGAACCGAACCCTTTTTCATGGTTTTGAGCATGTCACGCGTGATCAGGTGGGGCGCCTTGGCGCCAGGAATCAAGACCGCGCCAATGACGACATCCGCCGCTTGCACCAATTGCCGCAAGGTGGCCGGGTTGGGCGCCAGCAAAAAGCAGTTGGCCGGCATGATATCGGAGAGATAGCGCAGCCGCTGAAGGCTTTTTTCCAGCAGATAGACTTGGGCTCCCAGACCGCAGGCCATTTTGGCCGCGTGCATCCCAACGACGCCGCCACCGATCACCAGCACCGTGGCGGGCGCCACACCCGGCACGCCACCCAGCAGCACACCACGGCCGCCGTATGCCATTTCCAGATATTTGGCGGCCTGCTGCACAGACATCCGTCCGGCCACTTCGCTCATGGGCGTCAGCAACGGCAAGCTCCCGTCCGGCTTTTGGATCGTCTCATAGGCAATGTTGACCGAACCGGCCTTGATCAGGGCGCTTGTCAGGGTCTCGTTGGCCGCCAGGTGCAGATACGTGAACACGATCTGATCGCGTCGGATCAGATCATATTCCTCGGGCAGCGGCTCTTTGACATGCATGACCATGTCGGCGCGCTTGTAGATAGCGGCGGCCGCGCCGACCATCTCGGCACCGGACTGCAGGTAGTCTTCATCGACAAACCCGCTGGCCGTGCCGGCATTACTTTCGACCAGAACCGTGTGGCCGCTCTGTTTTACCATTTCGACGCCTGCCGGCGTCATAGCGACCCGGTTCTCTTCCGTTTTGATCTCTTTGAGAATACCTACGATCATAAAATCTCCTGTACAATTACATCGGTCGCGCATTTGGATCCCACACCGATTCATTGACTGCCAAAATTCAGATAAATACCCTGGCGTATCGAGGGAGCGCCGTCCACGGTGCCCCCCGGGTCATGTTTTTAATCCTTGCAAACCCATTCTTCATTGAGGCCGATCGGGCACTGATTTTAAGGCGGCGATTCTATACCTCTCTACGCACCTGATTCCAGAACATAATTTTCCTTATCTAATCCGTAATGGGGTTTCTTGACAAGGCTTAAACGGTGCTTAAAATCACGCCGCGAATGAACGGCCGAATAGCTTCACGTTTCACGGACACGCTATGCGGCTGGAAAAGGGATGTCAGACGCGGCCACTCACATTCTTGGCCTTTTTCCTTATGCAGATTGACCGAAACTTAAAATGGCCTTCGGGTAGAGTGCTCTGCCATATATCCGGATGGCACGCCACTGAACCGGAGGCAGTCCCCAGGAGGTGAAGAAAAATGAAGATCAAACCGATGAACGACCGGGTTCTGGTGTTGCGCGTGGCGGAAGAACAAAAAACGGCCGGCGGCATCATCATTCCTGACACAGCCAAAGAAAAACCCCAGGAAGGCAAAGTGATTTCCGTGGGCTCGGGCAAGATGGGCGATGACGGCAAACGCACGGCGCTGGAAGTCAAGGCAGGCGATCGGGTGCTGTTTTCAAAATATGCCGGCAGCGAGATCAAAATAGACGGCGTGGAACATATTTTTATGCGCGAAGATGACATTCTGGGAATTCTGGAATAGTTCGCGAAACCAAAGAGGAGGTTGGAAAGAATGCCAGCGAAAATGATTTGTTATGGGCATGAGGCTCGTGAAAAGATGCTCAACGGGGTCAATGCTCTCGCGAATGCGGTTAAAGTCACCTTGGGACCCAAGGGTAACAATGTTGTCCTGGAGAAATCGTATGGGGCCCCCCTGGTGACCAAAGACGGTGTCACCGTGGCCAAGGAGATCGAACTCGAGGGAAAATTCGAGAACATGGGCGCGCGCATGGTCAAGGAAGTAGCCAGCAAAACCAGCGATACCGCGGGCGACGGAACCACTACTGCGACGGTTCTGGCCCAGGCCATCTACAACGAAGGCCAGAAATTGGTCGCTGCGGGAACCAATCCCATGGCATTGAAGCGCGGCATTGAACGCGGCGCCGCGGCCGTGATTGCCGAACTGAAGAAAATGTCCAAGCCCACCAAGGACAAAAACGAGATCAAGCAGGTGGGCTCCATTTCAGCCAACAACGATGAAGTCATCGGGCAGCTGATCAGTGACGCCATGGAGAAAGTGGGCAAAGAAGGTGTCATCACCGTCGAAGAAGCCAAAGGCATGGAAACCACGCTTGAAGTGGTCGAAGGCATGCAATTCGACCGCGGCTACATCTCCCCTTATTTCGTGACCAACTCCGAGAAAATGATCGCCGTTCTCGAGGACGTCTACATTCTTCTGAGTGAAAAGAAAATCTCCAATATGCAGGATATGGTGCCCTTGCTCGAGCAGGTCGCGCGCATGGGCAAACCCTTGATGATTCTGTCCGAGGATGTGGACGGCGAGGCTTTGGCCACCCTGATCATCAACAAGCTGCGCGGCACCCTTAAAGTGGCGGCCGTCAAAGCACCCGGCTTTGGCGATCGTCGCAAGGCCATGCTGCAGGATATTGCCATTCTGACCGGCGGCCAGGTCGTTTCCGAAGACCTGGGCATTAAACTGGAAAGCATCACCGTCGAAAATCTGGGCCGCGCCAAAACGGTGCGCATCGATAAGGACAACACCACCATCGTGGACGGCGCCGGCAAACGAGAAGCCATCGAAGGTCGTTTGAAACAGATCCGTGCCGAAATCGAGGACACCACTTCTGATTACGACCGCGAAAAACTGCAGGAACGTCTGGCCAAGCTGGTCGGCGGTGTGGCCGTGATCAATATCGGCGCCGCTACCGAGACTGAAATGAAAGAAAAGAAAGCACGTGTCGAAGATGCCTTGAACGCGACCCGGGCCGCTGTCGAAGAAGGCATCGTGCCGGGTGGCGGCGTGGCACTGGTGCGCTGCGCGGCCGTCCTGGATAATGTGGATGTCAAAGGTGAAGAGAAACTGGGACTGCGCCTGCTCAAGCGCGCGCTGTCCGAGCCCCTGCGTCAACTGGCCGTCAACGCTGGATTTGAGGGGGCAGTCGTGCTCAACAAGGTCTTGGAAGGCACGGACGACTATGGCTTCAACGCCGCGACCGACACCTATGAAAACCTGATTGCCGCCGGTGTCATCGACCCGACCAAGGTGGTTCGTTTTGCCCTGCAGAACGCCGCTTCCGTGGCCGGCCTGATGCTGACCACCGAAGCCATGATCACCGACAAACCGGCTAAGAAGAAAAAAGGCGCTGGCATGCCTGAGGAAGACATGGATGATATGTATTAGGCGTTCACCCGTTGGCCCGCTCGCCCGGTGAGGGTGGAACGCAGGCCTGCGGGTGAATTGAAGTTTGCCGTCACTGAAACGCCCGCTCCCTTCTATGGAGCGGGCGTTTTTTATCGTAAGGGCGAACGGACTATCCCACCTCCAAAGCACAGGCTATCGAAACGCCACCGCCACCGTACGAGATGGCCAAACCCGGATTTTCGCAGTGGACGCTGCGGGCATCAGATTGCCGGCTACTTGAGACTGGAGATGGTCATTTGGAACAGTTTGGTGTCTTCCTGGACTTCGGCAATGCGCACCCCATACATTTCCTGGGGTATAATCACTTTTTTATGCGGCCCGCTGACCGTCGTTTTCGAATAGATCACCCCAGAAACCTTGACCACCGGAATGCCCGTGTCTATTTTAGCGGCCTCTTCCAAGACACTGATCTGTGCATTGACTTCCTCGATCTTCTCGGCCATATTTTTGGCATTGTTGTACTGCTCGGCCACTTGCACGCGGATAAAGTCATCCTCTGCCATAATCGCCTTTACCCGTGCGTCAAGGGCATCATACTTGGCAGCCAGATCAGCGATCAGCCCTTCGACCCGGGCACGATTTTCAGAAGTGAGCGTCTTGGCGGCACTTTTCAGTTTCTCCTCAAGCTGCCTTTTTTGGACCATGCTGCCATCTTGCGCTTGGGCCACCTGGCCCAATTCAGCATCCAGTTGGTCCATGCGCTTTTTCAGCGCCATTAACGCCTCAGTGGCTTGCGCCCGGCGATCCTCGAATTCAGCCAACGCCCCCTTGCATGCCAGCATGTCGCGTTCGAATTTGAAATCGACGCCAACCGTAAGATTGCTCGGGCGCGCGGCGGGCGTGCCGATATCTTTGACCTGGATGCCCTTTTTAGCGGCAATTTGGGAAGCGATGATCTTGCCGCCCGCAATCATGCAACAGCCGTTCACCGTGATGGTGCATCCGAAGATTTCCTTTTCCACGACCAAATCGCCAATTACTTCAATGGTGCTGTTGTGAATGTGGCTTGCTTTCAGATGACCGCCGACGATGATCTTGGAACCATAGATGCCGCCAAGGCATACCAGATTCTCAGTGAGTTCGATGCCGGCGTTCTGAATCTCGCGCGTACTCAGACTCCGGCCTTTGACCGTATACCCATCAGCAATGCCACCATTCACTTCGATGTTGCCGTCGAATTCAATATTGCCGGTTTCAATGCCGACGTCGGTTTCAATCGGCAATACAGCGCACACGCCGATACGGCCGTCGGGGCCTATGTTGGGTCTTCCGGCGACTTTGGCCAGTATCTGGCGGCCGTCTTCAGACCGCTCGGCGCCTTTGCTGAATTTGAGTTGCGGCGCCTTGACCCGCGCCGGCAGCAATTCCACGTCCAGCACATTGGTCCCGGAGCGTCCCGGATGCCCGCCGACCTTTTCAGCCAGCAAGTCTCCCGGCTGCACCTGCGGAATATCTCCGCGATTTTTCCAGTCCATGGTGCCGTCTTCGAGCAACGTGCCGATGCGCAATGGGTCGGTATCGAAGTAGTAGCGGATTTCCGGCGGTTGGGCCTGCTCGGGCGGTACACCGCGCGCCACTGTGAAAGGCGTCATGGGCAAAGGACTTTTTTTCAAGTATTCATCCAACTCCGTATCGCTCACCATACCGAAAGCGATCCCGTAGGCGACGAGCAGTTCCTTGACAACCTCCAGGGGCGGGCCGGGTTGATTTTCCTGGGTCGGAATAATGTCAGCCGACATCTTGTCGGGAGAGACCACGACATCGATGACCGCGTCCATGCAACTCGTATCCAAAACATTATCAATGGGAACAGCGTCCGCCGATTCGCAGGAATTCACGTTTTGAAACGCCAGAATCTGATCGATCTCTGATTTACCGAGAAGGCCCATTTTCTCGAGCACGGATCCGATCGGCATATAAACTTGGGTCCGGTTGGCAATGCAACGCTGAATCAGCAAGGCACGTTCAAGTTTGTCCTGGGCAATCATATGCTTTTGCAATGCTATTTCGGCGAAAATTTGATCCTGGTCAGTAAGATCGGACATGCTCCATCCTCAATTCCGTAGGCTGTCATGAATATCGCCGTCTTTATTAAAATACTTTAGAACGGCCTAAATGACACCCCATACCTGTGTCTTACTGGAGCGAACTGCATAACCATATTCGTATAAAATCGACATCCGCCATTCGAATAGATCTGAAATCGTCGTTCAAAGCTGTCGGAGTGAACCTTGTATTCGCCCGGTGCCCGGTGCATTTTATAGGCCCGTTTTGTTCAGGATGTCCCCGCTCGGACGCGGGCGAACAAGGTTCGCCCCTACGGGGAACGGGGCATTGTGCTGGGGCGGCGGGTGGGAACGGCCAAAATAGACCTACCGCCGTTGATTAGTTTCGATAGGATTGGCCGTGCAGTTTCAGGGGGCGGGTTACCCCGCCCCTGTCGGGGTCTATATCAGGTGCCTTGCGCATATGCGGAGGGGTCGAAAGGCGATCCGGGCGGGAAAACACGCACACCCATTTCGCGATCGAGCATCAGCAAGGCACTTTTACTCCCTTCCACCATCTCCATCTCACCGACGATCTTGGCACTGGTCGCCTCTTCTTCGATCTGCTCGGCGGTAAACCAGGCCAAAATCGGTTCGGACTGGTAATCTTTCACCTCCCGGGCAATGGTCGTCAATTCATTGATTTTAGAGGTAATGAACTGTTCATGCGCATACGCGTCGCGCCACACTTCGAGCGGTTTGGCCCACTGGGTCTTGTGCTGAACCATGTCCAGCAAGGCGACCGGTGCATTTCGATCGATGAGGTGATCCATGAATTTCATGGCATGGATCGTCTCCTCGTGGGCCTGGCAACGCATCCAATGCGCCATGCCATCGAGGCTGACAGAGTGAAAATAAGCAGCCGCCGAAAGGTACAAATAGGCCGATTCCATTTCGTTCTTAATTTGTTCATTGATTGCCTGAGCCAATTTTTGTGGAACCATCGCACGCTCCTTTGCCCATAAATAGGATAGAATTGCTAAACGCCTTTAAACATAAGGATATGGAAAAAAATGACAATATGGCAGCGGCGAAAGCGCTTAGACATTTCATAAGGCCCATCGACAAAGATTCAAACGAAAAAATCGGCCATATCGTCAGAAACTTTAATATCCTGATCCAGAAACCAGCCTTGCCCATTGAAAAAATGATTCTCACAGCAGAATCCGACAATCCCGCACTGCCAAGGAGAATTGCCTTGCGCTTCCCGTAAACGGCCCTGCCAGGATGCGGTAACTTTCGGGACTATTGACTGTGCATAGGTTTTCAACCATAAAGAACACTTACTCAACTTTCGGGATCGAGCATCACGAGGTGAACGTACGGGTGCGCCCCGAAACTTCAGATATATAAATGGCTATGCAGGGCACGCAACAACCATGTTTTTTTTAATCGCAGGAACCCAACCCAAAACGAAGACCATCGATTCCGCGCCAAGGCGTTGTCCGCAGTGTGGCTTACACCAGGCGGTCAGGCAGCAGGTAGATTACTATATCAGTCTGTTTTTCATTCCTCTGATCCGCATCAAGCAGGGCAAACCTTTTCTGTATTGCCGCCACTGCCGACAGCCCGTGGGCGATCTACCGCAACACCCGGCAATCCAGCCACCGTCTGGCAAAAAGTGCGGTGCATGCGGTGCCGACGTGAATGACCATTTCTTGTATTGTCCACATTGCGGCAACCGGCAATGAACGCCATTCCTTCTTTCGCGAACGATGAGCACATGTTTGAACGCCACGTTGTGCTGGTTGCCCCTGAGGTGCATTGGAACACCGGGAATATCGGTCGCACTTGCCTGGGCGCCGGCGCGACACTGCACTTGATTCGTCCACTCGGCTTTTCGTTGGACAGCCGCCAGGTCAAACGGGCCGGCCTGGACTACTGGCCCAAAGTACCGCTGAAAGTATGGGACAGTTTCGAGGCCTTTATGGGGCAGATGCAGCCGCTTGACAAGGAAATGGCGCTGTTGACCAAGTGCGGCCTGCATACGTACTGGCAGATCCCCCGTCTGCAGCGTCTCTTCCTGGTTTTCGGCTCGGAGTCACGCGGCTTGCCCGAAAAAATTACTGAGCTCTTCAAGGATGTTACGTTTCAGATCCCCATCCGTGCGGATATTCGCAGCCTGAATTTGTCGACCGCCGTTGGCATCGCGCTGTATGAAAGCATGCGCCCATTGAAAGTGCAATCCTCTCAATGGCCGAAAGTCGGTTGCCTCTAAAATGTTATTGTCAAAGCCCACTGGTTTGTGTTGAATATAGATCATAGATGACCACTTGCAAAATGATAGGCGACACTAGGCGGACGACTGCGACTCTCGCGCGCGGGACATGACAAAGGAGCACCCTATGCGGCCATTGAATGCTTTTTTCAGAAACGGTCTTATTGTACTGTTTGGACTCTTGATCATACTTGCCGTCGCGCAAACAGGCCAGGCCGAATACAACAATCCTTCGGTAACGGAGAAAGGCACGGTCGCGTATTGGATGGATCGCGGCGGCATGTTGTCTACTTACGGCAATTTCCCTGCTGCCGTTCAGGCATATGGCAAAGCCTTGAACCTTGACCCGCAAAACGCGGAAGCCTATTTTGATACCGGCTTGGCGCAGGGAGAAATGGGCGCGTATGATCAGGGGTTGACCAGCATTGACAAGGCCATTTCCCTGCGCCCGAATGAAGGCCGCTACCACTATGGACGCGCATGGCTGATGATGCGCTCCGGTCGCACGGAAGAGGCTCAGGCATATTTTTCGAAAGCGGCTGAAATGGGCAGCCAGGACGCAGCAAACTACATAAAACGACGGGCATCCGGTCAGTAAGCCGCAAGCGGCGCCCAGCCAATTCGGCAACTGAATCAACCGGAAGAAACGGCTGATGGCATGCGATCAATGTACCGCCTGTGGCTTGGGCTGGTGTTGGTTTTGGTCATCCATGCAGGTTGTGGGGACGGTAAAACCAAACAACTGAACGCGGCCCTCGAGAAGAGCAAGGCCACCATCCAGGCGATTAGTGACGAAAACAGCCAACTCAAAGAACAGATCAGCCGCCTGCAGACCGAGTTCAACGACCTGCAGAACGAAAACAGCAACCTGAAGATCAGCGAGACCGAACTGCAACAGTGGTCACGGCAACTGGCCGAGCAATTGGGACCGGCCGTATGGTATCCGGGGCCCTATGAGAGGCCGTTGCCGCGCAAAATTATTGAAAGGGCCACGGCTGAAAAGTTGGTACAGTCACTGAACGACCTGTTCCGACAGGCGCAATTACCCGAGGTGATCCTTCTCAAGGTGCTCGGCGATACCGCCTTCGTTGACATCAGCCAGGATGAACAGCTCACGCAGCAAATGGGTTCGACCGGCGCTACAGGATACATTCAGGCGGTCACCTATACCCTTACCTCATTGCCCGGAATCCATTATGTGGATTTTCAATTCAAAGAGGGCGATCATGCCGTTCCGGGACGGTACAGCCGATGACCCGTTAACTGCTGTCCGGACCTACTGTCCAGGGATGGCGCCCTCGCAGAAGGTATTTCTTTTGCGAACTGACCCCGTTCAGGTCCATTCGGAAATTCATTTGATGAGCGCTCCGTTGTTCTGACGCCCCGTAACTCACGAACCATCACCTGCAACTTCTCTCGCTCGCTGCCGGCCCCCTTTCATAACGGTTCTGATGATAGCGGCATCCCCCCTTCCCTTCGCTTTTCGATCGTTGGCCCTCACGTTGTTAAGGCACGGCGACACGGTACGACTCGTGGGAGGAAAAAAATGAAAAAATCATCTAACAAAAAAACCTTTTTCAGGATGCGGGTGTTTGCGCTACCCGAAACCAACCCTATTTGCCAGAGCATCACACATGGCATCCTGTTCTACACCCTTGCAATCATCCTGAGCATACCGTCGGTTCTCTGTAGTCAGCAGCATCGCTTGGTCATCGACTCATTTTCCGCCCTCGCTAACAGGTCAGGCGCTTACATTCAATGGATCGTCGACAGGGGGCCGCTGGAATCGAATGCCGCGGCGATGACACTTTTGACCGATAAGGGCTTTTTCTGGGAAACGGCAGGCCCGTTCAATACCCCTATCCTGAAAGCCGCTGTCGATTATGAGGTGGATCCGGGATTGATCCGGGCAATCATTGCAGCAGAATCGAACTTCAATCCACTGGCTGTATCGCATCGCGGCGCCCGGGGCTTGATGCAGCTGATGCCTGATACGGCCAAATCACTGGGCGTTACGGATATTTTCGACCCCGGTCAGAACATTGATGCCGGCGTACGCTATCTGCGCCTGCTGCTCGACCGATATGCCGGGGATGTGCGCCTGGCGTTGGCTGCATACAATGCCGGCCTTCTGCGGGTGCGGCAATACGGTGGCGTGCCCCCCTACCGCGCCACTCGACTTTACATTAAAAAGGTGCTTCAATATCAAAATGAGTTTAACAGCGGCATGTTGCCGGAAGCTGTCCGGTTGCCGACGATATGATGTTTAAGAACACTCAACTTCGGGAATCCCGCACGGTGCGGTGTGCCGGCGGGTGGAACCGAAAGTTGCGTATCACGCCACACTGAAAGAATGTCCCATGCACATTATGGCCCTGCGGGCCTACACCGGTGGGTATCGCGGTTGTACGGTCGATGAGGACGAGTACCTCTTTTTTCAATTTACTCGCAACGGCCGCTTCAGGCGGCTGAAAGCCTATTCCAAAAACGATTTCGAGGATGAACTTCATTTCATCGCCCTAATGCTGAAGTTCATGAGCCCAGGCTCTTTTCTGCGACCGGCCGTTGCCATTGACGCCCTTACCCTGGCGGAGTTGGACCGTGTTCAGGCACTGCTGAGCGCCCGCACAAAATAATTATATCTGCCTTCGGGATTGGCAACGCAAAGTGAATGGATGGTGGCGGGGACCACTGACCCGGCGCGCAGGGGTCTGGACACCTGAAAATAAACTTATCTGGTTTCCGCTTCGGTCAAGGGAGATACGGGTGTGGGTGACGTGAAAAGTCAAAGCCCCAGTGATCCGGGGTGGACACCGCCCACCGTTGTCTTATGTGGATCAACCTCTGTGATTGGCTCGTTCAACGTTTTTAGTGCCATGTTCAATCCGGTGTCTACCAATCGGTTGGGCGGGGTCAGGGGTCAGGAACCGATGATGTTGTTTGCGGGGATAGTGGTGGGCAATGCCCACCCTACATTCTGTCCGTTGCTTTTCAAAAGCATGCACGTAAAAGCGTCCAACATCGGGAGGTGAGCGTATCAAATCGACAGAATGCCTCCCTTTACACTTTAAACTTTACACTTAACACTTCGCCAATAGCCAGGTAGGGTGGGCACCGCCCAGGGCACCGCCCACCATTGTCTTATGTTGATCAACCTCTGTGATTGGCTCGTTCAACGTTTATTGCCATGTTCAATCCGGGGTCTATCCAATCGCTTGGGCGGGGTCAGGGTCAGGAACCGATGATGTTGTTTGCGGGGATAGTGGTGGGCAATGCCCACCCTACATTCTGTCCGTTGCTTTTCACAAGCATGCACGTAAAAGCGTCCAACATCAGGAGGTGAGCGTATCAAATCGACAGAATGCCTCCCTTTACACTTTAAACTTTACACTTAACACTTCGCCAATAGCCAGGTAGGGTGGGCACCGCCCACCATTGTCTTATGTTGATCAACCATTACACCTAACACTTCGCCGATAGTCACTTGAGCGAACTGCATAACCAATAAACTTTTTATAGCGCCAAAAAACCGGAAGACCGAGCGAAGACCGAGACGTTGAATTTGACATCGACCCGCGGCTCGGCTATGATCTCGGGCATTTGCAAAGGCGCAGTACCGCAGAGGCACTGGCCACATCATCCAACGAGAGGAATCGATCATGAGCGCTGCCAATCTACCATCCGATGCCCGTATCAACCCGATGCGGCTCGGTAACAATAGCCGATTTCAATTTAAATGCCACCCCGGTGTCTCCTGCTTTACACAATGCTGCCGGGGCATCAACATCATCTTGACCCCCTATGACATCATACGCCTGAAAACCCGTCTGGGGCTACCATCGGATGAGTTTTTGGCCATTTACACCGAGCCTCATCTCCTGGAAAAAACCGACCTGCCCATGGTCACGCTCAAGCAATTGGACGATGAACAAAGCTCTTGCCCCTTTGTACGCGATGGTGAAGGCTGTATCATCTACGAGGACCGTCCGACGGCCTGCCGTTACTATCCGCTGGGCGTAGCCGCCCTTCAGCACAAGGAAGGGGCCGATGACGAGGGTTTCTTTTTCTTTATCCATGAACCCCATTGCAAAGGTTTCGAAGAAAACAACGAATGGAGCGTAGCCGAATGGCGGCAGGATCAGGGCGTGGACCTGCGCGACCAGATCAATGCCGCCTGGACCGACCTGGTGGTACGCAAGCGTTCTTTTCCGCCCAATATTCAGTTGACTGAGCAGGCCAAAAAAATGTTCTTCATGGTCAGCTACAACATCGATCCATTCCGGCAGTTCGTCTTTGAAAGCAGTTTTCTCAAACGCATGCCAGTCGACGAAGCCACTGTCGAAAAGCTCAAAACAGATGACGTCGCCCTGCTCACATTCGGCATCGACTGGCTGAAAGGGCTGTTGTTCAAACAAAGCAATCCCCAAGCTTAACAATCAGGGATCGTCTGGATGTGTCTGCCAGGAAAAGGCGCCTTCAGAGTGGGCGCCGTTTTCACGGTTCGCGCACGACGCGAAAACCGATGGTGACTTCGCGAGTGCCTGGATGAGAGTAGGCCCGATTGGCAGAGCGGCATAAATATCCGGCACCGTACCAACTACCCCCGCGCCGAACACGGTTGGTGCCTTTGGAAGGCCCCAGCGGATCGCTTACCTCCACGGCAGGGTAGGGCCCGAACCAGTCTGCAACCAATTCCCAGACGTTGCCGTGCATGTCGTGCAATCCCCACTTATTGGGAGCAAAGCTTTGGATCGTTGCCGGGCCGTCCGGCGCCAGTTCCGTGTGTTTTCCGATGCAGTTTTGCGCTCCGAACCGACTGTTGGCAAACATGGCCATGGAGCAATCGATGCTATCCCCCCAGGCGTAGGCTGTGGTACTGCCCGCACGCGCCGTATATTCCCATTCGGCTTCCGTCGGCAGCCGATAATGGCCTTCCCCTATCCTGTTTAATTTCTTCA
Organism: Desulfatitalea sp. BRH_c12; assembly: GCA_000961655.1. Taxonomy (GTDB): domain Bacteria; phylum Desulfobacterota; class Desulfobacteria; order Desulfobacterales; family Desulfosarcinaceae; genus Desulfatitalea. Next base: position 41,711 of record LADR01000024.1, on the reverse strand, counting down.
AAAATTTCTGGATATCGTGCCATGAAACTTTCGTGACCGGCATCTTTTCAGGACCCGACCATCGCAGTCCGAAAAAGCTTCTCATCAGCGCCCGCCATTGGCCGAAGGTGACCTCAGTGGTTTGCATGTAAAAAGGTCGCGTCAGATGCACCTTGTGGTATTTTTCGCTTTGGTCCCGAAAAGGCTCGTCAGAAGGGCTGCCCATCATGAAGGAACCGGCCGGAATCAGCACGAATGTCATGCCAAGGGAGTTGCGCACGGTTTGCGTGGGCTCAGACCCATGTGCGCAGTGGCCCCCAGCCCCAATGAGCAAAAGGATCAAGCCTGCGCGAATCATCGCCCGACAGAAGAAAACAGGCATTTTACTGTGCCTCCGTGATCGCATCGATACTGAATCGCCCGGTTTGAAAAACCAGCGGCCAACCAGGTCAAAGGGGCTGACGAAATTAGCGCCCCAAGGCCCTTTCTACAACATCCCCCAACTCCTGATCCGTTAACGCGATGGGATTGCCGCGCATGCTGCTGGCCTGTTGCGCTTTGAGCACCAAATCAGGAATTTTTCCCGTGACCAGTCCCCAGTGAGCTAAATCGGGGATGTTTAATCGGGCGATCAGGCCATACAGCCATGCGATCCCATCTGCAACATCGGCCGCCGGCGATCCGGTAAGCATGCACGCCACCTCTCGAAAGCGTTCCAGCGCGGCACTGTCAGGCGTCTGCCGTTTGATGGCAGCCACATTGGCTTCGACCACATAGGGCAGCAGACGCGCACAAATGGCGCCGTGGGGTGCGTCGATCATGCCTCCCAGCGGACCAGCGATGCCGTGCACGGCCCCCAGACCGGCATTGGCCAGGGCCATGCCACTGAACAGGCTGGCCAGGGCCATTGCGCTGCGCGCCTGCAGGTCCTGGCCATGCATGACCGCTTGGGGAAGCGCCCGGGCGGCGCGCGGCAGCGCTTCGCGGCACAAGGCGTCGGTCATGGGGTTGGCTTTGGCCGACACAAACGCTTCGAGCAGTTGGGTCAAGGCATCGCAACCTGTAGCGGCTGTAACGGCCGCCGGCACGGACAAGGTCAATTCCGGATCCACCAGGGCCAAGACAGGCAGCATGCGTGAATCGCGCAGGCTTACTTTAATTTGGTGGCGCGCGCTTTTGAGCACGGCATTGCGGGTCACCTCACTGCCCGTACCAGCGGTGGTGGGAACAGCAATGCAGGGCAGCGGGGCGTGTACCAACGGTTGCCCACGGCCGATGACCTCTATGTATGTTTCGACCGGCTCGGTATTGGTGGCCAGGGCCGCGATGGCTTTGGCGGTGTCCATGACGCTGCCGCCGCCCATACCGATGACCAGCGCGCATCGTTCGCGGCGTGCCCGCTCGGCGCCTGCGACCGCGTGCGTGATCTCCGGTTCGCGCGTCACACTGTAAGGTATCCAATCGATCCCGGCTGCCGAGAGATACCGGGACAGGCTCGCGGTCCGCGCCGCATCGCGGCCGGTGACCAGCAGGGCGCGCTGCCCCAGTCGGGCGACATGCACGGCAACCTGGGAGAGGCTGCCGCACCCGAAAAGAATGTTTTGCGCCGTGGCAAAGGAAAATTGCATAGGCTCAATCGATCCAGTTCAATGTGCGTTCGACCGCCTTTTTCCACCCTACGATGCCGCGGTCGCGCTGCTCGGGCGCCATTTGCGGCTGCCAGGTCTTGTCCATGGCCCAGTTTTCTTTCAGCTCATCCAGCCCCCTGACACGACCGCTGGCCAAAGCGGCCGCCGACGCTGCTCCCAAGGCCGTGGTCTCGGTGATCCTGGGACGGATTACCGGCACACCGAGGATATCGGCCTGAAACTGCATGAGCAATTCGTTGGCCACCATGCCGCCATCCACACGCAGCGTGCTCAGGGTAACGCCGGAATCCTTGCGCATGGCCTCGACCACATCCAGGGTCTGGTAAGCCACCGCCTCCAGAACGGCCCGGGCGATATGGTTGCGGTTGATGTAACGGGTCAATCCAACAATGACGCCGCGGGCGTCCGAACGCCAGTAAGGCGCGAACAAGCCTGAAAAGGCCGGGACGATATAGGCACCGCCATTGTCCGCCACATTGCGTGCCAGCGGCTCGATTTCAGCGGCATGCTGGATGAAGCCCAGATTGTCGCGCAGCCACTGCACCAGTGCGCCGGCGATGGCGATGGCCCCTTCCAGGCAGTAGACCGGCTTCTGGCCGCGCATTTGATACGCTACCGTGGTGAGCATGCCATGGCGGCTGGCAACCGGCTCGGTGCCGGTGTTGAGCAACAAAAAACAGCCTGTGCCATAGGTGTTTTTGGCTTCGCCGACCGCAAAGCAGGTTTGCCCGACCAGGGCGGCCTGCTGGTCGCCCAGAGCGCCACACACCGGCACCTCATCGCCGAGCGGCCCATCCTTGCGCGTCGTGCCCCAGGTGTCCGGATCGATCGATGGTACAATGCGTGGCAGCATCTCCGGCGGGATACCGATAATATCTAGAATCGACGCGTCCCAAGCCAGCGTTCGCAGATCCATCAGCAGCGTGCGGCTGGCATTGGTGACGTCGGTGACATGCGCACCACCGTCCGGACCGCCGGTGAGCCACCAGATGATCCACGATTCAACGGTACCAAACAGCGCTTCGCCCCGATGCGCACCCTGGACGGCGGCATCCACATGATCCAGAATCCAACGCACCTTAGGACCGGCGAAGTAGGTCGAAATGGGCAGCCCAGTCGTGTCGCGGAAGCGATCCTGACCGCCCTCTTCCATCAACCGGTGGCAAATATCGTCGGTGCGCGTGTCCTGCCAGACAATGGCATTCATGAACGGTTGTCCAGTGCGCCGGTCCCAAACGACTGTCGTTTCGCGTTGGTTGGTGATGCCGATGGCCGCGATGTCACGACCGCTCAAACCGGTCTTGGCCAACGCACCGCGGATGACATGGCCCGTATTATGCCAGATTTCCATGGGATCGTGCTCGACCCAACCGGGTTGGGGAAAGATCTGTCGATGCTCTTTTTGGTCCAGTCCGACAATGCGGCCGCGTGTGTCGAAAATGATGAAACGATTGCTGGTGGTGCCAAGATCCAGGGAGCCGATGTAGTTGCCCATCGCATCCTCCTTTTCCCAGGCTGGGGAAGTAGAGACAATTGAAAGAGAAAAGTTAAGAAATACTATCCTTGAAAAAAGTCTTCACTTCGGTCAAGAGAGATACAGCATGGGGTGGCGTAGAAATACCCCGGTGATCCGGGTAGGTGGTCCGCGCCACCTACGTGGTGCGGACCACCCACCCGGATCACCTCCTCCGTGCCAAAAACGCAATTAGTCACTGGCGCGAAATGGATAACCAACAAAAAGTTAATAATGCATGCATATGACAAATAGGACACAATTAAAATAGGGTTGTTTCGGTACGCGAACCCAACCGCCAACATACCACCCACTTTCTACTTTGCACTTTCCACTTCCTTTAAATACTCGTGACATGCTGCAACCGCCGCGTACGCGGTGGCGATCGCCAAACCGCTGCCGCATTTCTGACGGACCCAATCCTGATAGGCCAGAATTGTACCCGCGGCAAAAAGATTGGGGAAAACAACCCGCCCCTGATCGCCCGTTGGGCGAAACCGGTGGTCGACTGCCAGCCCGGCGCGATTGATGGGATGCCCTGGGGCATGCAGCAGATCCTTGTTGTGCCAGAGGGTCCGATCAAAGGGCTGCACCACGGGCACATCAAAAATAGTTTCACGGATCCCGTGCCGGTCGGCGCACAAACCTTTTCCGAAAAAACGGCCGCTGCACAGCATGACGCTGCGCGCCCGGACGGTTCGTTCGGCCGTATTCTGACCAACCGCCAACGACCAGCGGCCGTCTGTACGCCGCCAGGTATTCCAAACCCTTTGCTGCATCAGGCAGCGCACGCCCAATGCCGGTAACCGGCGGCCAAACAGCTCCTGCAGGCGCACGCCGGTGACGCCCGGCACCATGGTGGGAATTTCAAAAACCGGCCGCCCAAGCCCTTGTGTCAGATCTTCCAGAACGCGAACCGTATCATAAATACCCAGAATTGCCGGCAGGCCGATACACAGGACGTCACCGATGTGCGGCCGGATGGCCTCGATCAGCGTGGCGCGCACGGCTGTCGTTTCCAGGGCTCGGGCCATATGCTCGGTGTACAGTTCCCCGCGGCCTTCCGGGAAGGCGATGCGCAACGTTCTCAAGTGGGGGTGGCAGGCGCTCAGTTTCGCGGCGATCTGGATCGCGCTATAGCCCTTGAGGCCTTCGAAATCCACCAGCAGACATGGTGTTTTTTGCGCCAGGGCGACAGGGCCGTACTGCATGGTATGGGGAACGGCATAGGTGGGCTTGCATGTTCCGACCGGCGTCACCATCCGCAGATTCGCCTGCGAATCACACCAATAGGGGTAGCCGCTTTCGGCCAGAAAGGCCAGCATATCGGCGATGGATTTGCGGATGACATCGTTGTCTATTTTACCATAGGGGTGCCCCGGCTCTTCCCGGCGCAGGCGTTCGAGCGCTCGCCATGGGTCCTTGACCATCCGCCCATCGGCCACAGGATGCACTCCCAGAAGATCCAACAGGCCACTTGCGAACCCGATTTCGCCGGTAAGTCCCACCAGCACCGTATCAATCCCGCGCCGGGCTGCAAACAGCGCGGCCGATAAACCGGCCAATCCGGTGCCGATAACGATCAGATCACATAAGGTTTCTTCTTTGTCAGGCATGGTCTAATCCTTCGATTACCCCGCCTTCAGCGGCTAGTTCCAGGCAGAAAAGGCCGCAATGCATGGCTTCGAGCAATTCGGCCTGCGCCAGAGGCGTATCCCACAGCAGCGGCTGCTGCCCGCGCCAACGCTCACGCAAAAAGGCGCGCAACTCGACAATACCCTGGCTGCCCGCCAGATAGTTGCGATCGTACAGGTAAGCGGCCAGTCGCTGGCTGCAAAAGGTTCCTTGGCACGGGCCTTTGCCGATGCGGCTGCGCAAGCTGATTGCCTTCAGGCTCGGCCGGCCATCCTGTTTGCGAATGGTCGTCACGATCTGCTCGACAACACTGCGGGGCACCATTTCACATTCGCAAAGCAGCGCATCGTTCGGCGCGTGGCTGCGCAACCAGGTATTGGGCGCCAGTCCGGGCTCGGTCCAGCGCGCGTCCACAGTGTTGGGCAGCGGCACACGATGGGTACGGCAGGGCTGTTGGATCCCTAAGCGCCGGCACACCCAATCGGCTGTTCTTTCGGCCATTAACCGATAGGTGGTCAGCTTGCCGCCGGTAATGGTGACAAAATTGGCTAATTTTTCAGGACCTGCCAAGTGGTCGATCAATGCGAACCCGCGGCTCACGGCACGATCGTCCGGATCATCGGTGCCGCGTTTGCCCGCTTCTTCCAACAGCGGCCGCACACCGCAATAGGCCCTGATGAAGCGGGTCTCGGCCAATTGGGGCAGCATGACCGCTCCCTCATCGATAATGGCATCCACCTCGTGAATCTCCGGGTAAATGACATCGGGTGACGCAACGCGTTCACTGGTCGTGCCCAATATAGATACAGTGCCGCCCGGCACCAGAATATCCCCGTCGGTGGCTTTGCGCAGCCGATTGATGACCCGGTAAGCGATGCGATTCTGCGTGACCAGCAGCGTGCCTTTGGAGTAACGCATCCGGATCGGCGCACCAGCTTGAGCGGCCACCACCCCCGCCCAGGCCCCAGCGGCATTGACCACGATGTCGGCTGCAATCGATAGGACACGGCCGGTCAATTCATCTTTGACCCGGGTTGCGCGAATCCGGCCATGGACAATTTCGAAACCGACCACGCGGCTGTACCGCAGAAGACGGCTGCCGTGCAATTGGGCATCGGCAATTGTATCCAGCGACAATTTGAACGGATCGATGGTGGCATCGTTCACGGCGTAGGCCGCGATAAGCCGGTTGGACAATGCCGGTTCCAGCTCATGCACCTCTTTGAGGTCTATTTCATGGGCAGTGATCCCGCACCTGCGGCTGGTCGAGGGAAAATCGGCGATGTAGTTTTCGTCATCACCCGCCACGGCAACGAACAGCCCCCCAGTGGCCTCGATGCAGTGGGCAGCAAGATGTTTGAGCAGATGATTCTCGCGTTGGCACTCGACAGCGGAGGCAGGATCAGAAGCAATGTAGCGGGCACCGCTGTGAAGCAGGCCATGATTGCCACCCGATGCACCCGCATTGACATCCTGTTTTTCGACGATGATACAGTGCACGCCCCGCAAGGCCAGATCCCTGGCCACGCCCGCGCCGGTAATGCCGGCGCCGATTATGAGCACTTGGGTTTGCATGCAATTCCCCCGCAGGACAAACGAACGCCGCCTATCTGTTTTCTTTTCTCAGGGAGGTTTGATCGTCGTTCGCCCCATTTGACATTTCAATTTTTGAAGATACAATGTACAATCATCTTCATGGTCAGAACGTTCTTGACCGTTTCCGAAAGTCAAACACGAAAGAAATGATTCATTTGGTTAATACCATATAGGAATGGAGCTGTCACCTGAGTTCTTTCGAATTCGAACATTTTCTGATCATATTTCAACTTTATGCCTGCACCGTTGGTCAGGAGGTCCATGAAGGTTTTCACTGAGGGACAAATGCCCAAACCCGACCCGGAATCCGCACAGAGCGTATCGGCCGGCGATAAAACCGGCTTATCCAACCGGCATGCCCGGATTCAGCAGATGCTCAAGTCCAAGGGCTTTGTCACCATCGAACACCTGGCTCGCGAATTCGGCGTCACGCCCCAAACCATCCGGCGCGACATCAATTCTCTCAGCAAGGCCGGGCTCATCCAGCGCTTCCATGGCGGGGCGGGCGTATCTTCGAGCACCGAAAATGTGGCGTACACCGAGCGCAAAATTATTTGCTTCCACGAAAAACGTAAAATTGCGCGCATGGTGGCCGAACAGATCCCTGATCATGCCTCCCTGTTTATCAATATCGGCACGACGACCGAGGCCGTTGCGCAAGCGCTGGTCGACCACAAGCGCTTGCGCGTGATCACGAATAATTTGAATGTGGCCACCATTCTCTCGTCCAATCGAAATTTCGAGGTGATCGTGGCCGGCGGATTGGTGCGTCACCGCGACGGCGGCCTGATTGGCGAGGCGACCATCGACTTCATCCAGCAGTTCCGGGTGGATATCGGTATCATCGGCATCAGCGGCATCGACCACGACGGGGCCTTGCTCGACTTCGATTACCGTGAAGTGCGTGCTGCGCGGGCCATTATCGACAACTCGCGCAAAGTTTTCCTGGCGGCGGACCACACCAAATTCGGCCGCAATGCCATGGTACGTCTCGGGGATATGAATGAAATTGATGCGCTTTTCACCGATCAGCAGCCTAGTGCATCCATGACCGAAGTGCTGAGCCATGCCGATGTGCAGTTGTTCGTGGCCGGTTGAGTCCGACAGACGTTCGCAATCGATCAATAGCCGATCACTTGTTATCATTACTACGAAAATATTTTCACTTGCGAAACGATTTGGGCACTGCTATAAATGCCATAGCTCATTAAAGGTCCGTGATCCGACATCCACAGAAGCCCCTCGCCGGAATACGGAAAACGGGCAATCGGACTTTTTACGCGTTCATCGAAGTGCCACCGTTCACATTTCCATGACAAGGCTGACGCCTCAAACCTCGTCGGGTCGACAGTCATCAAGACGGCGCCGGAATTCGGCCACATGAACCGGAGAGCACGCCATGGGGTTGATGCTCCAACATGTTGACAAGATCGTCGGTCGGGAAGTCCATCTCAAGGATATCGATCTGCATTTCGCTCCCGGCTCGCGCAATGTGATCCTCGGCCGTACCCTGGCCGGTAAAACATCGTTGCTGCGTATCATGGCCGGCCTGGACCGTCCCACCCAGGGACGCCTCCTGGTCGATGGCCGGGATGTGATCGGTATGTCGGTCCGCAAACGCAGTCTGGCAATGGTGTACCAGCAGTTTATCAATTATCCGTCCTTGACGATCTACGACAATATCGCCTCTCCGCTCAAACTGGCCGGCCTGAACAAAAGTGAGATCGATCGACGCGTGCGCGACACTGCCGCCATGCTGCATATCGACGACCTGCTCTTTCGCCTGCCCGCGGAACTCTCCGGAGGTCAGCAGCAGCGAACGGCCATCGCACGCGCGCTGGTCAAAGAGAGTCAATTGCTGCTGCTCGACGAACCGCTGGTCAATCTGGATTACAAATTGCGCGAAGAACTGCGTGTGGAATTGCAGCAGATTTTCGCGCTGCGCAAGGCTACCATTGTCGTTTATACGACCACCGAACCGGCCGAAGCGCTGATGCTGGGCGGCAATATCGTCATCATGGATGAAGGTCGCGTGCTGCAGGCCGGACCCACGCCGGAAGTCTTCCGGCATCCGGCCACTACCCGTGTGGCCGAAATCTTTTCCGATCCGCCGATCAACTTTATCCAAGGGCGGGCAGAAGCCGGCCAGGCGCTGCTCGGCCCTGCTATCCGGCTGCCATTCAGCAGCCACATGGCCCATCTGCCCGCCGGTCCATACACCTTCGGCGTGCGCTGTAACCACCTTTCACTGCAAAGCACGTCGCCGGAAGCCGTGGCTATCGGTGCGCGCGTCGATCTTTGTGAAATAAACGGATCCGAAACATTCATCCATGTTCGTTACGGCGATACGCGTCTGGTGGTCCAGAAAACCGGCGTGCATCACTTCAAAATCGGAAGCTCGATCACGGTTTACGTCCATCCTTGTCACCTGTTCGTTTACGATGCAGAAGGCCAATTGGCGGCCGCACCGGATCACACAGGCCGCGCATGATGCCTTACTCAGGAGCAATACCCCATGGCGCGTATCGATATGCAGGAAGTCGCCCACAGCTATCGGCCCAAAACCCAGACGCTGCATGAGTATGCCCTCAAACGCATCCACATGACCTGGGAGGATGGGGGTGCGTATGCTTTGCTGGGCCCTTCCGGATGCGGCAAGACCACCCTGCTCAACATCATCTCGGGCCTTCTTAAACCCAGCCAAGGCAAGGTGCTGTACGATGGCGGCGATGTCACCGGCCTGCCTCCCGAACAACGCAACATTGCCCAGGTTTTCCAGTTTCCGGTGTTGTATGACACGATGAGCGTTTTCGATAATCTGGCCTTTCCTTTGCGAAATCGAGGCGTTACCGCCGACCGGATTCGCCAGCGGGTGCGGGAAGTGGCCGAGATGCTCGATCTGGACAGCGTGCTCAATAAAAAGGCGGCCGGCCTGAGCGCCGATGCCAAACAGAAGATTTCACTGGGCCGCGGCCTGGTCCGCAGCGATGTGGCCGCGATCCTGTTCGACGAACCGCTGACCGTGATCGATCCCCATTTGAAGTGGCAGTTGCGCCGCAAGCTGAAAGAAATTCACGAACGTTTCCATTTGACCATGATTTATGTCACCCACGACCAGGTCGAGGCCATGACCTTTGCCGACACCATCGTGGTGATGTACGAGGGCGAAGTGGTCCAGGTCGGTACCCCCGAAGAACTGTACGAAATGCCCAAGCATAAATTTGTCGGTTACTTCATCGGCAGTCCCGGCATGAATTTTCTGCCATGCACGCTCGAAGGACTGTTCGCACGGGTAAACGGCACCATGATACCGCTGGACGAACGCACAGCCAACCTGGCGCGCAGGGCCAGCGGCAAATTGGAACTGGGTATCCGGCCCATGCACCTGGAACTGCATGCCCAAGCCGTGGCGGACGCTTTCCCGGTGGGAATCCTGACCGTCGAAGATCAGGGCGCCTCGAGAATCGTGACCCTGGCCCTCAATGGCCAGATGGTCCGGGCCCGCGTGCCCGAAGAGCACCTTGTGCCCCAACAGAAGGCCTGGCTTCGTTTTCCACCGGAAAAAACGCGGCTATTTGCCGATGGCCGCCTGGTGGAATAAGGCAGGCGCGAAGGAAGCAAAATGGAAAAATGGGAGAACAACAAAGCCTGGTTCCTGGTACTGCCGGTCTTTTTGATCGTGGCCTTCAGCGCCATCATCCCGCTGATGACCGTGGTCAATTACTCCGTCCAGGATATTTTCGGGCCGGGAAATGCCGTATTTGTCGGCACGGAATGGTTCGAGGAGGTCCTGCGCGACACGCGCCTGCATGATGCTTTGGGGCGTCAGTTTCTCTTCTCGGGACTCGTTCTGCTGATCGAAATCCCGCTGGGCATCCTCGTTGCGCTGGCCATGCCCAAGCGCGGCTGGGGCGTTTCGGCCAGTTTGATAACCTTGGCCCTGCCCCTGCTGATCCCCTGGAATGTGATCGGCACCATTTGGATTATCTTCACGCGGCCGGACATCGGCCTGTTCGGGGTGGCTGTCAATGGCCTGGATCTTCTCTCGGTGCCCTTCGACCATACTGCGCGACCGATCTATGCCTGGATAACCCTGATGGCCATGGAAGTATGGCATTGGACGCCATTGGTGGCGCTGCTGTGCTATGCCGGGCTGCGAGCCATTCCCGAGGCGTATTACCAAGCCGCCAAAATCGACGGCGCCTCGGCCCTGGCCGTTTTCCGCTACATCCAATTGCCTAAAATGCGCGGCGTCCTCACGATTGCCGTACTGCTGCGCTTCATGGACAGCTTCCTGATTTATGCCGAACCGTTTGCGCTGACCGGTGGCGGCCCCGGCAACACGACCACTTTCCTGTCCATTTACCTTGTCAAAATCGCCGTGGGTCAGTTCGACCTCGGGCCGGCAGCCGCTTTTTCATTGATATACTTTCTGATCGTTCTGCTGCTCAGTTTTATTTTCTACCAGGTACTGCTGAACGTCGGCAAAGGAGAAAAACGATGAAAAACCGCAAGCGATATATCGCATTGGCGGTCTATTTCGTATTGCTGATGCTGCCGATCTACTGGATGCTCACCATGTCGCTGAGGACCAATGCGGACATTCTCAGCTCTTTTTCGTATTATCCGAAGAACCTGACCTTTACGAATTACATCAAAATTTTTACCGATCGCGCATGGTACTCCGGCTATATCAATTCACTGATCTACGTGACCATGAATACCGTGATCTCCTTGTCCTTCGCTTTGCCGGCCGCTTATGCTTTTTCGCGGTTCAAGTTTCTGGGCGACGGCCAGATGTTCTTCTGGCTGCTGACCAACCGCATGGCGCCGGCCGCCGTCTTTCTGCTGCCCTATTTCCAACTTTACTCCACCGTCGGCCTGATCGACACCCATATTGCCGTGGCCTTGGCCCACTGCTTGTTCAATGTGCCGCTGGCGGTCTGGATCCTCGAGGGATTCATGTCAGGCATCCCGCGCGAAATCGATGAAACCGCTTTTATCGACGGGTATTCCTTCCCGCGTTTTTTTATCACCCTCTTCATCCCCCTTATCCGCGCCGGCGTGGGTGTAACCGCTTTCTTCTGTTTCATGTTCAGCTGGGTCGAACTGCTGTTTGCGCGGACACTGACTGTCACCAATGCCAAGCCGATCGTGGCCACCATGACCCGTACAATCAGTGCCACAGGACTTGATTGGGGCCTTATGGCGGCCGCCGGCACCTTGACCATCGTGCCGGGGGCGCTGGTGATCTGGTTCGTACGCAATCATATGGCCAAGGGCTTTGCCCTGGGCCGCGTGTAAGGGAGGCGCCATGAGCCTGGACTGGATGGCGTGGACACTGCCGACCGCTCTTTTCTTCCTGATCATTTTGCTGATGATCTGCGGCATGCTGGTGTGGGAACTTGTGTCACCCACGGTGGAACGCAAGGGGTTTTTGGGCTTTCCGACCACCCGCGGCACGCGCTTTTTCATCGGATTGCTTGGCACAGGCTACATCCACCTGGCCTGGCTTGGGCTGACCGATTTATCGTTATGGATGGCGCTGCCGATATCCGCTGTCTGGATTTTCGTGGCGATGAGATGGGGGTAAAAGTAGAAATGAGGCATATCGCCAGGCGCCAAACGGCTTTCACGCCTGCGATGGCACTATCGTTGCCCGCCAACTATTGAAGGCCAAAGGAGGAGAGCTATGCTTAGCAAAGTAAAAAAACGCGCGGCCCGCAATCTGCTTCTGGGAGGGGTTGCAGCAGGGTTGTTAGCGCTGGTTGTCACGCCGGCCGGTGCGGACATGGCTGCAGCCAAAAAATGGATCGATAAAGAATTCCAGCCATCCACGCTGACCCAGGAGCAACAGCTCAAAGAGATGGAGTGGTTCATCAACGCGGCCAAGCCCTTCAAGGGCATGCACATCAAGGTCGTTTCCGAGACCATTCCGACACACGAGTATGAATCCAAGGTCCTGACCAAGGCTTTCGAAGAAATCACCGGCATCAAAGTCACTCACGACCTGATTCAGGAAGGCGACGTGATCGAAAAGCTGCAGACGCAGTGGGCCTCGGGCCGGAATATCTACGATGGCTGGGTCAACGACTCCGATCTGATCGGCACCCACTCCCGCTATGGGTATGTGGTAGCCTTGTCCGACTTCATGGCGGGCGAAGGCAAGGACGTCACCTTGCCTACTTTGGATGTGGATGATTTCATGGGAAAATCCTTCACGACCGGCCCGGATGGCAAGCTGTACCAACTGCCCGACCAGCAGTTCGCCAACCTTTACTGGTTCCGCTACGACTGGTTCAAGCGGGATGATTTCAAAAAGCAGTTCAAAGAAATTTACGGGTACGACCTGGGCGTTCCTGTCAACTGGTCGGCCTATGAGGACATCGCCGAGTTCTTCAGCGAACATGTTGGCGAAATCGACGGCAAAGCCATTTTCGGCCATAATGATTACGGCAAGAAGGCTCCCGATCTGGGCTGGCGGTTCACCGATGCGTGGCTCTCGATGGCCGGCGCCGGCGACAAAGGCATTCCCAACGGCAAACCAGTCGATGAGTGGGGCCTCCGCGTCGAAGGCTGCCGTCCGGTCGGTGCAACCGTTGCGCGCGGCGGCGCGGCCAACGGCCCGGCAGCCAAGTACGCGCTGCGCAAATATATGGAATGGCTGCGCAAGTACGCTCCTCCGGGCGCCCTGGGCATGGACTTCTACACCTACCTGCCGTTCCTTTCCAATGGAACGGTCGCCCAGCAGATCTTCTGGTACACGGCTTTTCTACCCAGCATGGTCGAACCCGGACCCACGGTCAATGAAGACGGCACGCCCAAATGGCGCATGGCCCCATCGCCCCACGGCCCCTATTGGGAAGAAGGCATGAAACTGGGCTATCAAGATTGCGGTTCCTGGACCTTCATGAAGAGTACCCCGCTGGAACGCCGCAAGGCCGCCTGGCTTTTTGCCCAATTCTGTGTGGCCAAAACCACCTCGCTGAAAAAATCGCATGTGGGCCTGACACCCATTCGCGACAGCGACATCCGGCACCAATCCTTCACCGACCGTGCGCCGAAGCTGGGCGGACTGGTGGAATTCTACCGCAGCCCGGCGCGCGTGGCCTGGACCCCGACCGGCACCAACGTGCCCGATTACCCAAAGTTGGCCCAGTTGTGGTGGCAGAATATCGGCGAAGCGGTTTCCGGTGAAGTGACCGTGGATACGGCCATGAACAACCTGGCCGAAGAGATGGACAGGGTGATGGAGCGTATCGCCCGTTCCAAGACCCAAGGTGAGTGCGGGCCTAAACTCAATGAGAAGAAGGATGAATCCTATTGGCTGAAACAACCCGGCTCCCCCAAACCGAAACTGGAAAACGAAAAACCCAAAGGTGAAACCGTGGATTACGATAGTCTCATTCAAGCCTGGCGCGAAGGTCGCGTGAAGTAGCACCCCGGCTCTCATCCTGCAAAACAACGGCGCCCGGACCTGTATGGGCGCCGTTTCTATTGGTTCCTCGAGGCATAGTCGCTTTGACAGAACTTACCAGCTGTCCCATGTTTGGACTGAACCTGTAATCCTTCCACAGAAATGAGGTGAACAATGCCGGTCAACATTATTTTATGGCCCACCGACTTATCGGCGACTTCATTGAAAGCGGGCCGGCACGTGATTTCATTGGCCCAGAAGTACAATGCCGAAGTGGTCCTCATGTACGTAGCCGTGGATTTGTGCAATTACTTTCCGGCTTACGGCAACTATCCAAGTGCCGATCATCTGAATAATTTTAGAGATTGGGAGATCGAAAAAGCACGCAAACAGCTTGAAAGGATCTGCGAAGAAGAACTTAAAGCCTGTCCATTCTTAAAATTACGATTGGTCATGGGCGATCCGGCCCGCGAAATACTCAAGATGGCCGATCAGGTCAAGGCCGATCTGATCGTGATGAACAGCCGGGGACAGGGCCAACTAGGGGCATCCGATCAGGAACTGGGGCAGGTTGCTGAGAAAGTTTTACGCAAATCCCCGGTGCCGGTGCATATTGTTAAATAGCCCCTCTGCCGAAACATGACCGGTACTCGGGTAAACGCCAGCCTTGCGAAGGGATAAAAATCAGACTGGGCCCCATTGCGCATGGGCGAACAAGGCCTATTCTTTCATGAGCTGCGCACTAGCGGCATCAACGCTCGTGGTCGGCGCGTCCAGCGGGGGCACCTGCGGGCGCAGGGCCAGGCGCGCTGCCAGGTCCAGAACGCGATTTAATCTCCTGTTTCTGGCCCGAAGAGGAAAAGATCATTTTTCCGCTGACGCTTGTATCGTATCCCTGAAACCCGGCGGCAAGCTGACCAAATCGCTCCTCATGCAGCAACCCCAGAAAAAACTGCACACTCTGATCGAAAAAATGCTCTCTTTGGATCAACAGGTCGTATCGCTCCCAGCGCCACGCCACAAAATCCAACCCCAACGTCTCGGCTACGGGCTGAATGCCGGGACCGCTATCGGCCTTTCCCATCAGCACGGCCAACCCCACGTCCATGTGGCGTTGCACTTCGTTCTGGTAACCCTCTATCTGCGCACCTTTTATCCCGGCCATTTCGAGTTCGCGATCAAACAAATGCCGCGTTCCGGTCCCCAGTTTGCGATTGATCACCCGCAGTCCGGGTTGCGCGAGGTCCGCAGTGCAGCGGATACCCAATCGGTTTCCCTTGGCCACAATAAGCCCCTGACGCCGACGGCAAAAGTTGACGACCACCGGCATTGGATTGAGTATCTGGCCGGCGACTTCGAAATTGTAGTCGCTGCCGTTCTCCTGCAGCAGGTGGCTGGCCGCCATGTGACACAAGTCCTGTTTAAGGGAACGAATACCGCCCAAGCTGCCCAGATTGCCGAAAACCGCCAGGCGGTCCGTATATTGTCCGTTGAAAAGCCCGATGGTCTTATCGAGCAGCGGATCGTTGCTGCCTGCAATAATCAGCAACCCCTCGTTGGACGGCATCACGCCGGTCCTCGCTGGAAGGTTGATCGTATGCGCCTCGACCCACTGGTCCACCAGATGTTGCGGAAACACCCATTTGCCGGTCACCTTGGAGGCTGGCAACCCCTTTTCGGAAATCAGGGTGTAGACCATCTTCTCGTTGATGCCCAGGTGCTGGGCCACTTCCTTTGTCGTCATCAATTTACTCATCGTGCGCTCCTCCCCCCGAAAACTCTCGATGGTGTAGAAGGATTGGGAACTCAAGTCAACGCGAATAATTACAACTGACTGAAAATTACCAAACCTTCCCAATAATGACAAAAGACCTATGGGATCCGGGACACACGACGCGCTTGGCCCGTGTGATTACCGGTTGCCCGTTTGAAAGTCGACATCTGCCATTCGAATAGATCAGGAACGTCGTTCAGGCTGTAGGGGCGAACCTTGTGTGCGCCCGGGGTGTTTTATGAGGGTGCGTTTTTGCTCAGGATGCCCGTGCGTCGGACGCAGGCGAACACAAGGTTCGCCCCAACGGGGAACGGGGCAGGTTTGCACTTAGCGGAAAAAACGTCTGATTTCATCATCTATTGACATAACCACCAAGATTCACTATTAATTTCGCTCCAATCTGCGATGAGCGCCCTCCTGGACACAATGCCGCGGCGCTCGGCCCCATTTTTGAGAAAGGTTGTGATGGTGGGTAAACTTACAACCGTATTGACCAAGAAGGAAGCCGAAACCTACCGTTCGCAGGGTCTGCATGAGGAGGCGATCCGACTCTACGAAGGTCTTCTCACGTCTCAAACCATCGATCCCGCCTTACGATCGGCCATCCAGACCCAAATCGTGGGTATCAACGAAGAAATGAACACCATCGATGCCCGGAAAATGCGGTCTTTGACAGCGGATGAAGTCATGCGCATCCGCGATGGCTGGGGAGACAAGGCGACCGAAACAGACACGCTGGTCTGTGCCCAATCCTTTTTCCGGGTGGGCGCCTACAGCGAAGCCTTGCAGGAATATTTCAAGATCCTGAATGGCACGCGCAAAAAAAAGTACCTCGACGGGGTAGCCGACTGCCTCGTGCGCCTGTATGCACCCGAAGCAGCGGTCGGTGCCGCCGAAAAGCTGGCGCGCGCGCTATCGCCGTCGCCCAAGGCCATTCTCGCCATTATGGTGGCGTTGGCCAAACACATGGCATTCGCGCATCATGCCGATCATGCCCTGGCTTTTTATCAACACCTGTCCAGCGAACCAGCTTTGGCCGACAGCATGAAACAACGCATTGCCGGACTGAACCGATGCTCAAAGGGCGCCATCCCGTCCGATAACGGTTCAACTGATACGCGCAAACCCGATACCCCGCCCCGCGGTGGAAGATTCGGCATCCCTGTCCTGCGACGCCTGTTGCGCAAATCTTAACCGAATCGCAAGAGCCTAAAGTATCGTTTATTTTGCACTGCCTTACCGGCCCAATGGCGTATGGGGGAAACGCTGGCGTGAAGGGTTGATGCGACCGCTGAAAAAGCCCGGAAGTGCAGGCAGTGCCTGCACTTCTTATTGAGCCCGCGTTGCGCTATTCGATCTCCCATGTCTGCCCGACCATCGGCACCGTTGCGTCATACCCGTTTTCGCGCAGCAAACCGGCAAAAGCGGTGCTCTGGTTCTCTTCACCGTGAACCACGGCAATCTTCTTGACCTGCAGATTTGAATTTTTAAGGAAACGCAGCATCTCGCCACGATCGGCATGCGCTGAAAAACCGCCCAGCTTTAAAACCCGCGCCCTTAAAGGATACTCTTTGTTCAAAATCCGAACGACTGGCGCTTGGCCGCTGCGGCCATTGGCGTGATAGGCCTCCCCCAGTTCCAGAATGCGACGGCCGAGTGTGTGCTGCGCCATGAACCCTACGATTAAAACCGAATTTTTAGGATCGTGGATTTTGTAACGCAGGTGGTGCAGAATGCGGCCGGCCTCGCACATGCCCGATGCCGAAATGACAATGTGGGGCTTGGTTTCGCGCATCAATGTCATGGATTCTTCGACGGATTGGGTGAAATGCACCTGTTTGAAGTCAAAGGGATTGAGACCCCGCTGCAGAAAGGTTTCATGGGTTTCGCGATCATACACTTCAGGATGTTCGCCGAAGACCGTGGTCATATTGGCGGCAAGGGGGCTGTCCACATAGACCGGCATGCGCGCCACCGCCCCTTCGGCGTAGAGTTCGTGGATAAGGTAAAGCAGTTCCTGGGTACGCCCGTAGGCAAACGAGGGTATCAAAACGCTGCCGCCGCGGTTGAACGTGTCATTAAGCGCTTTTTTCAACTGCGGTTTCAGATCGACCACCGGATCGTGATCGCGGTCGCCATAGGTGCTTTCCATGATCAGCAAATCGATCTGGCGGTCGGCTTCTTCGAAGCGGAAAGTCGGATCGCGCAGGATGGGTTTATCAAAACGCCCCAGATCACCGGTGAAACCGATTGTGCGGGTCCGGCCATTGGCCGTGTGCCGAATAATACTGATCGCCGATCCGAGGATGTGACCGGCTTCGTAAAAAGTACAGGTCATCGATTTGCCAATGGAAACCGGTGTGCGATAAGGAACACCGTCGAAATGGCCCAAGGCCTGTTCAGCGTCGGCTGCGCTGTACAATGGCTCGACCATCTGCAGGCGGTACTTGGCGGCCAGTTCGGCGATTTTTACAGTGTCCAGATGGTTGCGATTCTTTTTGAGAAGTTTTTTCAGACGCTCGTATTGGCGCGGGCCCATGGGCTTGCCATTGACACTGGGCCCCTGAGACAACGCACCGCGCACCGTCTTGTAATTGAGGTACTCGGCATCCTGTTCCTGGATATGGGCCGAATCGAGCAGCAGATAACGGCAGGCGTCCGCGGTGACGCGGGTGCACGCTATGCGCCCGGCGAAGCCATTTTTTACCAGCAGCGGAATCCGCCCCGAATGGTCGATATGGGCATGGCTGAGCACCAGACTACCAACCATGGCCGCATCCAGGGGCAACACCCTGTTTTTTTCAGCGGCGTCCTTACGCCGTCCCTGGTACAGACCACAATCGAGCAGGACGCACTCATCCTCGGTTCCAATCAAATGCATGGACCCGGTGACTTCACGAACCGCGCCATAGAAGGTAACGTGCATCGCCATTTCCTTTCAGTTAAGAGTGTCGAATTATCTTCAGCTTCAGCCTACAACGCCTCTTCAATGTGCCAGACGAGCCGGACATGATCACACGTCAGGGTCACCAGGTGGTCCGGTGGAACATGGCGGTGAACGACCGTCCATGGCGTGTTTTCATAGCATAGCCGCAAATGGTGCGCATCGATGATGCAGGCCACCCGGCATCGCGACAAACCGGCCAGGCCCTTGCCCACGGCTTTGAGCACTGCCTCCTTGGCTGTCCAGTAGCGAAAAAAAATGGCCGGATCCCTGGTCGAAGCCAAGGCCCACTCGGCGTCACCGGCCAACCGTTCATAGAGACCTTGACCGACGGGTTTGATTTTTTCCAGGTCGATACCCACTGGCCGCGGGGAAACGGCCGCCGCCACGAAGGCCGATTTATGGCTCAGAGACCAGTACATACCGTTGCTTGGCAGAGGCACCCCATCTCCATCTTTTTCGAGAACGCCCAACGGCAAACCCGCATAGCGGGCCGACAAAACAGCCGCGCGCCGGGCGTGCATGCGCAAAGCCGCGACTTTATCCCGTCCGGTCAGGCGCTGGTCAGCCAATGGGACCGCCAGGACGACAGGGTGCAGAGTCGGGGTTTGATCGACGCGTAGGTTCATTCAATGTGTGTCTATGTTCGCTCAAGTGATTATGAGCGATGTGTTAAGTGTAAAGTTTAAAGTGTAAAGGGAGGCATTCTGTCGATTTGATATGCCACCTCCCCATGTTGGACGCTTTTACGCGCATGCTTTTGTTAAAAGGTTCTAAAAATTATAACGTAACCTTCTTATGACACCTAATACCTGCGTCTTATTGGAGCGAACTGCATAACGCATTTTTTTATTACTATTTCAATTTTTTGATTTCCAATGCCCGTTCATACACCTGCTTACGGCTGACGTTTAATTTCGTCGCCAGTTCGCGCGCAATTTCACTCAGCGGACGGTCTTGATCGGAGAGGAACGCATCGATAGCGGCATCGATATCCTGCGGTGCGGCGGCGGCAGCGGGGGCTGCGCCAGATATCAACAGCGTGCATTCGCCTTTGACCGTCTCGCGCTGGTCCAGTTCTGAGATGATATGCGATAGCGGACCGCGCAGAAACTCTTCGTGGAGTTTGGTCATTTCACGGGCCAACACGGCATAACGGTCACCCACTATCTGCTGCAACTCACGCAGAAACGATAGCAGCCGTTGCGGAGATTGATAGAATATCAGGGTCAGCGGCAAGGGCGCCAGGTTTTTGAGCTGTTCAAGCCGTTTGCTCTGCCCGCGCGGCGGAAATCCAACAAAGATGAACTGATCGGTGGGCAGCCCCGAGACCGATAAGGCGGTGATGGCGGCCGATACACCCGGAATGGGGACGACCGTGATATTGCGCGCAACAGCGGCCTGGACCAGGCGGTAACCGGGATCGGACACCGTGGGTGTACCTGCATTGGAAACGATTGCGATCGCGGCGCCTTGCGCAAGGCGCTCGACCAAGTCGGCGGTGCGCCGCACCTCATTGTGCTCATGATAAGAGACCAGGCGGTTGTCGATCCCGTGAGCGGCCAAAAGACGCCGCGTGTGACGTGTATCTTCGGCGGCAATCAGATCTACGCCGCCTAATACGGACACAGCACGCAACGTAATATCAGCCAGGTTGCCGATCGGCGTGGTGACGATGTAGAGCCCGGGAGCGCAGCGTTTATGGATAGGCGAGTTCAAAGGCATTGCGAATCACCTCGATGTGCGGACGGCCGTCTTTGGGCTGCACGGTGACAACATCGAATCGGGCTTTGGTTTGGGTGGTGCCCCGGGCTTTAAGATAGGCCAGGGCCGTCATGGAAATTTTGCGCTGTTTGGCCGGGGTGATTGCCCATTTGGGATCTCCATACGCCAGGGAACGCCGAGACTTGACCTCGACAAAAACGATAACGTCTTTATGCCTGGCCACGATATCGATTTCGCCCATACGGGTTCGGTAGTTGCGGGCAAGAATACGATAGCCCTGCCCCTCCAGGAACTGCACGGCCAGATCTTCACCACTGTGGCCGTACTGGAGTTGGTTTTTAGACATCCGGCGCCCCGTCTGTGGGACCGTTGCAGGGCAAGTATTCGCAGACGCCTCTGAAGCTGCGGCGGTGTATGGCGCAGGGACCATGGCAGGCGATGGCATCGCGATGGACCTGGGTGGCATAGCCCTTGTGACAGTCGAAGCCAAATTCGGGATACTCCTCATGGTAACGCTGCATGAGGCGATCGCGGGTGACTTTGGCCACAATCGAAGCGGCCGCCACGGAAACTGAGCGGGCGTCCCCCTTGGGAATGGCTTGCTGGGGGAACTCGGCCGAAATGGTGTAAATCCCGTCGATGAGAAGGTATTCGGGCCGGGGTCGAAGATTTTCGACCGCCATGACCATCGACAGCAAGCTGGCTTGCAGGATATTGATGCGATCAATTTCAAACGCATCCACGATGCCGATTCCAATCGCTTCGGCATCCGCGTAAATGCGCGAATAGATGCGTTCCCGCTGAAGCGCGGTCAACTGCTTGGAATCGTTGACACCTGCAGTGTCGAAAGCCGGGGGCAGAATCACAGCCGCCGAGATCACCGGCCCTGCCAAGGGACCGCGACCGGCTTCATCCACACCGGCGATCCTGGCATAGCCTTTGGCGATCGCGCCTTTTTCAAATGCCCAAAAGTCCGCTGTCATCTGCCGCGCATGTAGGGGTGAAAGGGTTTTCGTCAGCGGCGTTGGCCGGAGGTGCCTTCAGCCGCAGCTATCCGGACCGGACTTGGGTCCGGTCAAGGACGCCCAGACGCACGGCCGGTGATACCGGCCGGGTGTCCCACACCATAGCCCCGGACAGCGGACTAATTAAACCGTTTTTCACGAATACGCGCCGCTTTGCCGCGCAGTTTACGCAGATAGTAGATCTTGGCGCGGCGCACGCGGCCCCGGGTGACGATTTCGACATGGTCGATGATCGGCGAATGAAAGGGGAAGACACGCTCCACACCCACACCGTAGGACACTTTACGTACAGTGAAAGAAGACCCGATGCCGCCTTTGCGTTTGGAGATCACAACGCCCTGGAACACCTGGATACGCTCTTTGTCCCCTTCCTTGATTTTGACGTGCACGCGTACGGTGTCACCCGGTAAAAAATCGGGCAGATCCATCCGCATTTGCTCCAGTTCCAGTTGTCTGATCGCTTCCATTTCGTGTCTCCCTTATTTCGTTGATACGTTAAATCTTAAGTGGTCGAATGCGTTGTTGTCCAATCATAGTCATCGGCACACGCGATCCAGAATGATCGACACCGCCGACCGAACGGACAGATGGTTGTAATCGCCGCGGCCTTCGATGGGCGCCAGCCTGAAGTCGGCCTGCGCGATCAGCTCGGGTGCCAGCCCCCATGCGGTTCCAAAAATAAGCAGCAACGGGCCACCCTTGCGGACCAGGGTACGCAGTCCGGCATCATCGATATCACTGTCTGCCATGCGGGCACTGGTGACCACCGTTTGCGGCGGTCGACCATACAGGGATGCCATATCGTCGCGCACGGCCTGCAATGACGGTTGCAGGCGAATCAGGTCCAGCGCGACCCGCCGGTCCGGATTGTAGTGCGCCCCCGCCCCGCGCACCCAGTGATCGATGATGCTGGCCACCAGGGCCTGTTGATCCATCAGAGGGGTCGTTACATAAAAACGATCCGCTCCATAGGTTCTGGCCGCCCGGGCAATGTCGTGTAAATCGAGCGACGTAACGGCTGCCGCTATGGTCTGCCCGTTCTTATCCACCACCGGATGGTGAACCAGCGCCACTGCCAGGCGCGCTTCGTATGATGCGTTCAATTTCACGATGCCATGTTCGTAACAGCGCCATCTCCTCGGCGCTCAACGTTCCCGCGCGCAACAGGTCCGGCCGTTTGGCGAAAGTACGCAACAAGGCATCCGCTCGCCGCCATTGAATGATCCGGTCGTGATGACCGGAAAGCAGCACTTCGGGCACGGTGCGCCCCTCGAATTCCGGCGGCCGGGTGTAGTGTGCGTGATCCAGTCGTTGGTGACAAAACGAGTCCTGCTCGGCCGAATCCTCATTGCCCAACACACCGGGCAGCAGCCGCGTGACGGCATCCATCACAGCCATGGCAGCCACTTCGCCGCCCGTCAACACGAAGTCGCCGATCGAAATTTCAATATCGACAAACTGTTCGCCAACCCGCTCATCGATGCCTTCATAGCGTCCGCAGACGACGATCAATGCGGGATGGGCGGCCAATTGCTGCGCCATTTCCTGATCGAAACGCCGCCCTTGCGGCGTGAGCAGCACAACAGGTGCTGCAGGTGCCTTGTGCCGCGCGGCCCGCACAGCCGCCGCCAGCGGTTCGGGCTTCATCACCATCCCGCATCCACCGCCGTATGGCCGGTCATCAGTGACCTTGTGGCGACCTTCGGCAAAATCCCGGATGTTGACGGCTTCCGCCGCGATGGCACCCGCGTCGACCGCCCGGCGCATGATCCCATTGTCCCAAAAAGCCTGCATCAGTTCCGGGAAAATGGTCAATACAACAAACTTCATGGCGAAATTACAGTAGCCCTTCCGGCAGTTCGACCGTCATGCGACGTTGTTCGACATCGGTATCGAGCACCACCGAGGCGATGGCTGGTATCAGTATTTCGCCAACCGGATACCCCGCGGGCGTTTTCACCACGTAAACATCATTGGCCCCCGTGGGAATGATCTGCGCAATCTCTCCCAGATGTTCGCCGGCCGCGGTGTAAACACGGATGCCGATCAGGTCGCTCCAGTAATAGGTGTCCGGCTCCAGCGGCGGCAGCGCGCTTTTCGCAATGAACACATCCGATCCGACCAAAGCTTCGGCAAGCTCGCGCGTGGTTACGCGGGCCAGCGTCATGCGCATTATGGTTTTGTACGCCTGGGACCGGATGATCTCGTAAGGGATCGAAGCGCCGTGCGCATCCACAATCACCAGCGTGTTGCCGGGCGCGAAACACTCTTTCGATTCCGCATAGGGGTACATTCGCACCGCACCATTGACGCCGTGGACACCAATGATCTTGCCTATGTGAATGAGGTCGTCCGGGGCGTTGGTGCTATTCAATGATTTCAAGGACCGTGCGTTTTTTTAATTTGGCTGATGCGGCGCTCAATAAGGTTCGAATCGCCTGAGCGGTGCGTCCCTGCTTGCCGATAACCTTACCCAGGTCATCTTTGGCCACTTTCAGCTCCAATACCGACGTTTGGTTGCCCTCGATCTCGTTCACCGAAACCTGTTCCGGATGGTCCACCAGAGCCTGCGCAATAAACTTGACCAGGTCTTTCATAGCACTCCCTCCCGGATCGGCGATGTGGCTCACACAGCTGCGCTTTCCTACTGAGCCTACTGAGCCGGCTGGGCCGCCTGCGCGGTAACACCCTGGGTCTTCAGTATGCTTTTAACGGTGTCCGTAGGTATAGCACCCTGCTGCAACCAATACTGCACCCGATCAGTTTTCAAGGTCACTTCCGCCGGTTCACGCAACGGATTGTAGGTGCCGACGTTTTCCAGAAAACGGCCGTCTCGCGGGCTTTCGCTGTCCGCCACGACAATACGATAATAAGGTCTCTTTTTGGCACCGTGTCTGGCCAATCTGATTTTTACTGCCATTAACTCATTCTCCTTTGAATCATAAGCTTAAAAAGGCATCATGCCACGCCCCAAACTGCGCATGCCGCCCTTGTTGAATTTTTTCATCATTTTCATGACCTGCGCATAATTTTTCAACAGGCGGTTGACATCCTGCACCGTTGTCCCGCTGCCCATGGCGATGCGGCGGCGCCGGCTGCCATTGATGATGTTGTATTGGCGTCGCTCCTGGGGCGTCATCGAATTAATGATGGCTTCTATATGAACCAGTTCCGACTCATCGACCTCGAAATTTTTCATTTGCTTGAGCTTGCCCATTCCCGGAATCATACCCATCAGATCGGTCAAAGAGCCCATCTTGCGCACCTGGACCATCTGATTTCGGAAATCTTCGAGGGTAAACTGGTTTTTACGCAGCTTTTTTTCAATTTCGGCGGCTTCCTTGGCATCGACCACTGACTGCGCTTTTTCGATCATGGTCAGGACATCGCCCATGCCAAGTATGCGCGAGGCCATGCGATCCGGATGGAAGGCTTCCAGATCGTTGAGCTTTTCGCCGACACCGATGAACTTGATGGCTTTGCCGGTAATCGACTTGATCGACAATGCCGCACCGCCGCGGGCATCACCGTCCATTTTGGTCAGGACCACGCCGCCGATATCCAGAGCATCGTCGAAAGCCTTGGCCATGTTGACGGCATCCTGACCGGTCATGGCATCGGCCACCAACAAGATATCCGCCGGCTTAACGGCCGCCTTGATGGCCTTCAACTCCCCCATCAGGTCTTCATCGACATGCAGCCTGCCCGCCGTATCGAGCAAAACGATGTCGCAACCGGCCTTGTGCGCCGCCACGTGCGCTTTCTGACAAATAACCACCGGATCCATGTCGGTGCGCGAATCGAACACGGGCATGTCGAGTTGGCCGCCCAGTTTCTGCAGCTGGTCGATAGCCGCCGGGCGGTACACGTCGGCCGGCACCAAGTACGGCTTGCGCCCCTGCTTGCGCAGCATCACGGCCAGTTTGCCGGTCGTGGTGGTCTTGCCCGAACCTTGCAACCCGACCAGCATAATGGGCACCGGATGGGTCCCGCCCAGGTTCAATCCCTCGTGCTGCCCGCCCATCAAACGCGCCAACTCCTCGTTGACGATCTTGATGACCTGCTGACCAGGGGTCAGGCTGGTCATGACATCCTTGCCAAGCGCGCGTTCTTTGATGTCGGCCACGAACTGTTTGACGACCTTGAAATGCACGTCCGCTTCCAGCAGGGCCATGCGCACTTCTCGCAAACCATCGGAAATGTTACTTTCCGTCAGCGTCCCATGGCCCTTGAGGCGCTTGAAGGCGGCTTCCAGTTTTTCACTCAGGTTGTCAAACATGGCCCATTCACACTCTTATCATACCAATAAAACCTTGAAAATAAATTGATTTAGATGATAAGTCAAGCAAAAGAAAACGCACTCCGAGGATGACCCGGCGGGCGAGCTATAACATCAATAATTAGGGGGAGCAACAAGACAATTGACGATACGACGCGAATTCCCCCGTCCAATACAACAATCAGGCCTCACATGCACCAGGATATTAAAACTTACAATAAAAAAACACTTTTAGAATGGCTTGAGGCTCACGGCGAGCGCCCTTTCCGCGCGGACCAGATTCTTAAATGGATTTATATGCGCCTGGCCGATGGCTTCGAGCAGATGACCGACCTGAGCAAACCCTTTCGGGATCTGCTGATGGCGCATTTTGTGTACGGCCGCTTGCCGGTCACGCAGATCCGGT
The DNA here is from genome assembly GCA_000961655.1 of Desulfatitalea sp. BRH_c12. GTDB lineage: Bacteria > Desulfobacterota > Desulfobacteria > Desulfobacterales > Desulfosarcinaceae > Desulfatitalea. Next base: position 15,769 of record LADR01000024.1, on the reverse strand, counting down.
CGGCCGACGACGGCACGCGCAAATTCCTCTTCGGCCTGGCCGACGGGCAAACGGTGGAGACAGTGCTGATTCCCGAACGCGACCATCATACGCTGTGTATTTCCAGCCAGGTCGGCTGCGCTCAAGGCTGCCGGTTTTGCCTGACCGGTCAAGGCGGGTTTGCCCGCAACCTGACGGTGGCCGAAATTGTCGGCCAGGTATGGGAGGTGCGCAAGCAGATGGCGGATCCCGCCCGATTGACCAACCTGGTTTTCATGGGCATGGGCGAACCGCTGGCCAACTACGCCAACCTGGTAGAGACCATCCAGATTCTGACCAACAGCGATTGGGGCATGAAATTCGCTTCACGCCGCATCACCGTTTCCACTGCCGGCCTGGTTCCGCGGATAGCCGACTTGGGACGCGACACGCGGGTCAATCTGGCCGTGTCGTTCAATGCAGTCGATGACGAAAGCCGCAGCCAGTTGATGCCCATTAACCGCAAATATCCCATCGCCCAACTACTGGCGGCCTGCCGGCACTATCCGTTGCCCAAAGGCCGCAAGATCACCTTTGAATATATTTTGTTCAAGGATGTAAATGATTCAATCGCACACGCCCGCAGCCTGGCAAAACTGCTCGGCCCGGTGAAAGCCAAGATCAATCTGATCCCATTCAATGCATATCCGGGCAGCGCGTTTGAAAGACCTTCCGAAGAGCGGATTCAAGCATTTCAAGCGTACCTGATTGACAAGCACTTCACCAGTATGGTGCGCTACAGCAAAGGGTTGGAGATCATGGCGGCTTGCGGACAGTTGCGGGCGGAGATGGGATCTCGTTGAGGCGTGCGCGGATCACTTTTTCGCTAAGTATAAAGATGGATCGGGTGCGCCCGGCATCTCAGGCGCGACCGGCCCTGGGCCTGTCGCGTCAGCGCGCCTAAGGCGGGGTCATGCCACGCAGCCGGTCGTAGCCGTATTGCACTCTGGCCAGATCATCTTCGTTTTGCGCCAGTTCCCTGGCGTAATCCAAGACTTTCAAGCCGCCGGCCATATCGCCCTGGCCACCCACGGCAATACCGAGGCCGATATAGGCATCCGTGTAAAAAGGGTCCAAATCCCTGGCGCGTTCGAATTCTCTGCAGGCATCTTGCCATTTGCCCTGATCGAGCAGCTGGTTCCCATTGGAAACATGCAAAGCCGGCGTATCCAGACCCGGCCGCACGAAGATTGTCTCGGGACCGCAGCCAATCAACACCCAGAGAAAAAACATCAGAATATGGCGAGGCTTCAGCATGGTGTGACCTCGTAATTCCCTCAGCCCACCCACAACCCGGTACATGCACATATGACGCACGGCCGCAGTGGGAGCGAACATCAGGATTTCAGGCACTTTCAAGACCCCTTCAGGCATGCCTCTTTTTATATTTTAAGAACCGTGCGAAGTCAACAAGCGTGGTTAAAGGGGCAGGGTAACCGCATTTGCGTGTGGCTTGATCACCGATACGGAACATCGTTCTACTCGTAGGAGCAAACCTTGTGTTCGCCCAGGTGCGTACGACCATCGATCCACTTGATCAAGGCTGAGCGTCGAACGCGGGCGAACACAAGGTTCGCCCCTACAAAGTGCCGCATGGGGCTGCTCCCCTCGGGTCCGCACCTGTGGTGTACGGCAGCTTTTTTTCGAAACAATAGGGTGAGAAGTCTTAAAGAGCTGAATTTCCGAATGCGGTTACCCTGTTAAGGGAGGCCTTTTCTACTGGCGGCTACCGCTCCAGCGCAATTTTGTCCGCAGCACGTCGAAGAAGTTGCGCTCCGGAAGGGTGATCAGATTCACCGGCACGGCCGCTTTGCGAACCAGGATCCGGTGCTGATGGTCGAGGGGCAGACCGACTTGGCCATCGAAGGTGAGCATGATGTCGGCCGACTTTTCCGCAAGCTGAATTTCGATGCAGGCCGTGTCCGGCACAATCAAAGGCCGATTGGTCAAGGTGAATGGACAGATGGGGGTGATCAGGATGCCGGACAAGGCCGGGTGCATGATCGGGCCGCCGGCCGCCAGCGAATACGCCGTGGAACCGGTCGGGGTGGCCACGATCAAACCATCGGCCCGGTAATCGGTAAGATACCGATCGTCCACCAGGGTCCTGATCAGCGCCAACCGCGCCAATGCCCCTTTATTGATAACGACATCATTAAAAACGGTCTCATGTTTGACACGCTCGGCCCCTCGCCAGACCTCAACATCCAGGCGCATGCGCGGACGCGTCGTAAAGTTCTCGTCGACGATCAGCGCCGCCACCGAAAAGATCTGCTCTTCGGCCGCTTCCGCCAGAAAACCGACCTGGCCGAATTTGATCCCGATAATGGGCACCTGGTTGTTGCCCATCCAGCGCACGGCACTCAGAAAAGTGCCGTCGCCCCCCAAGACCATCACGCAAAAAAGGTCCGGCGGCGCGCTGACGTGCGTCGACGGCGCGGACGAAAGCGGTAACACGCTCGGCTTGCGCACGACAACGCACCCTTTTTCCTGTAACCACGCTTCCAGTGCGTCGGCATGCCTGCGGGCATCGGGGTCCGGCTTGACAAGCAATCCAATCTTTCTGACCATGACTCCTCCTGCTGTTTGCGTCCTGCTCTCTCATGCATCGCCAACGTTCGCCCCGTTCTATATACAGCCGGTCGCCAGGCATCAAGGATATTTCTGGGTGCTTAGCGCTATCGGTCGATCTTGTCTGGGACACAGTCACACTGAACCGGTTTTGCTGCTGCATCTATGTCGTTGACTACGGCAAAAAAATCGCCGAGGGAACGCCGGCCGAAGTAAGTACCAACCCGAGCGTGATCAAGGCGTATCGGTCGGGAGCATGAGAGTAGAAAACAGCAAGGGGGGATGTTGTCGGCAAGGACAGGAATCGCTCATGCTGGAATTGCGGGACGTTCACACATATTACGGCAACATCCGCGCGCTCGATGGGGTGTCACTGACCGTAGCGCAGAACGACCTCGTGACCTTGATCGGCGCAAACGGGGCGGGCAAGAGCACGACGCCGATGTCTGTTTGCGGGCTGGTGCCGCCGCGCGCCGGCGACATCCTTTTTGAGGGCGATATGGGCGCTTTTCTACGCACCGACACGCGCCGGATCAAACAAGACTTGGATTATGTACTACCGAACATCGCACGCCCGTCCTGTTGGTCGAACAAAATGCCAACCCTGGCTTTGCGCGTGGCCCATCGGGCTATGTGATGGAAAACGGACGCATCGTTCTGAGCGCGCCGGCCGCCGACCTGTTGGCCGACGAAACGGTGCGCCGGGCCTATCTGGGAATTTGAACGCACTTTCCACGTATATTCCGGACACGGCGATCCCCGGTGGATTCCAGGATTGACCGGGCAGCAATGCGCATGCCCCACCGAGAATGGCCGGATGCCCGACTATTCCTTCTTTTTGTCCTGCTTGGCGCGCTTTTTTTCCTTGGGCGTCTGGGCGGGTTTTTTTTTGGTTTCCTTGCGGCTATCCTTTGATTTTGACATGACTGTATCTCCTGTCTTTGAGAAATGAATTAGAACTATGTTGTCAACCATGCGAACCCTCGACTCCAACGATCGCCGGACCATTTATGGCTGGATTATAAATCCAGCACGCGCAATCGTAAACAGAAAAGGATACGCGATCTTTTTTAGTAAAATACGGGCTGGGCCGGATGCCGCCCCCACCCCCATATGGTACGCTGCTTTCTATTTCCGGCACCATCAAAGAGCATCAGATTCTAAAGGTCAACTCCGCAAAGCCCGGCGTAAACGCTTTATCACGCATGCATGAAGCGTGTACCACGGAAAAAAGGTATCGGGGGATAAATCGGCTGAAGGTATCGCTAACCACCCGTCCGGCTCACATCCCCAGGTGCGCATCGCGAAGGTTGCGTTACACACTAAAGCCGCCGGCGTAGCCGGTTAGGAGCGATATCAATGTTATTGCGTTGGATCCCATGGAAATTTCTGATCGGGCGGGCGGCCCGTGCCTATAACATCCTCGACCCCGTCCGGCTGCTTGCCAGGCTGCGGGGATTTTCACAACCCTCCGAGGTGCAGGAACCGATTGAATTGCTGCGCGCCGGGATCATCTTTCAGGCGCGCGGCCTGATCAATGCCCGCGTGATCCAGTACAACCTGGATTGGATCTGGCCCTACTGGATCGAAAAACAGTTCAACCCGCAAGACCCCTCGTTTGTTCCGCGCGCTTTCTCCTTCGGTCATGTCAATTTAACCCAGCGCAGCTGGACCGCAGTCGGTCGACCCGATCTTCCGGTCTATCCGATCGTTGATCCGCATGGCCTGATGACGCCATTATATAACGGGTGGTCACTGGACTTCTGGCTGCTGCAATCGGATGGGCCGGATATTGTGCCCTCCAAGTTGCGCCATGTGGATCAGCAAGTAACATTTCAGCCTCGGTTTTGCATTCGTACCCAAGCCGAAAATGCCGGCGGCAGCCTGGTCAGCAAAGCGTGGCTCAAACGCGAGGGGGGCTCGCCCGTCTTGCATACTCGCATCGAAGCCCGCTCCAAAAAAGGGGGCCGGCTGATTGTGTCGGTCCGTCCGTACAACCCGGAAGGGATCAGCTTCATAGAGAATATCGCCTTTGATACCAGCCAGGTCGCTTTCGTGGTCAACAAATCCACGCGTGTCGCCATGGACCGGACGCCCTGGCAGGTCCTTTTTTCCGATTACGAACATGGCGATGTAGCCAACATGCTGTTTGCCTGGGAAAAAGCGCGGATGCACCATGTGCATTGCCCATTGGGCCTGGCCACATCGGCGGCCGTGTTCAAAGTGGCCGCCGGAGTGCCTCAGACGGTGGGGCTGACGGTGCCGCTCACCAAGGATTTCCGACGCGAAACCCGTAAATGGCGCCACGACATACAGAGCGACGACTCGGCCATTCCATGCAAAGCCACGCTGCCGGATCCGCATCTGCAGATGCTCTACGACAACGCCGTACATACACTGGCGATGCTGTCGGCCGGTGAGATATACCCAGGTCCTTTCACATACAAGCGTTTTTGGTTCAGAGATGGCTGCCTGATGCTGCACCCTTTGCTTTGTCTGGGAATGGTGACGCGGGCCCGCCGGCACTTGCAACGCTTCATCGAAAAACAACGGCGCGACGGCTATTTTCTGTCTCAGGAAGGCGAATGGGATTCCAATGGGCAGGTGCTCTGGATCATTGGCCGCTACCAGCAATTGACCGGCAGCAAGGTACCCGACGCCTGGCGCCAGGCCATGCTCCGGGGTGCCCGCTGGATCATGACCAAACGCATACCGGTCACAGTTGCCGAGCCCCATGCCGGCCTGTTGCCGGCCGGTTTCAGCGCGGAGCATCTGGGGCCCAACGATTATTATTTCTGGGACGATTTCTGGGCTGTTGCCGGCTTGCGCGCCGCCTCACAAGTCGTTGCCGCAAGCGCCTGGCCAACCCTCGCCGGCGAACTGGCGACAGCAGCAGACGCATTTTATGCATGCATCGAAGAGTGCATCGCAAAAATCGACGACCATCAAAGCTGGGGCGGCATTCCTGCTTCCCCTTACCGCCGCATGGATGCCGGAGCGATCGGCTCCATGGCAGCGGACTATCCACTGCAGCTTACGCCCCCTGGCGACACGCGCATCTGGACGACGCTGGAGCATTTGATGACCCACCATTTTGTGGGTGGCGGCTTTTTCCAAGACATGATCCACTCAGGGATCAACCCTTACTTGACCCTGGCCCTGGCTCAAACGCTTTTGCGCGGGCAGGACGGCCGATTTGCCGACCTGTTGCAGGCTGTCGCCGCTATCGCCTCGCCGACCGGCAACTGGCCCGAAGCCTGCCATCCTTTCAGCGGCGGCGGATGCATGGGCGACGGTCAGCATGGCTGGGCTGCGGCCGAATGGGTGATGATGATCCGCAACATGTTCGTGCGCGAAGAAGGCGACCGTTTGATCATTGGCTCAGGCGTGTTGCCCCAATGGGTTCAAGGCCGGCATACGATCGGGTATGGCCCTACCCTGACCCCGCATGGCAGTGTCGCGATGTCCCTGAACTGTTCAGACGGCGAGGTGACGCTGCAGTTGACATGTGACTGGCGCGATGGCGCGGTGCCGGTGGTCGATATCAGGGTCCCTGGATTCGAGCCCGAGCGCCTGGTGGATGACTCTCAGAAAATCCGATTGAACCGGACAGAAAGCGCCAATTAGCCACTGAACGCCGCTTCGCGCCATGCATCCGTGTACCGGGCGTGTGCCCCCCGGTGACGTACACCCGCCCGGCTCACCGGGCGTGTGATGCCGAAAGGGGCATCGGCTCAGATGATTTCATCGGAGGACGCGGCGGGGACGGCTTCGACCACCGACTTGATTTTACCGGAAAGCAGCGCCCATTCTAATTTGATGCGCGAGGTCAGGCTGTCCAAAGCACTTAGTTCTTCCCTGCCCTTTTGCGGGTTGTCCCGTTTCAGGATCTTTGCATAAAGATCGGACAACTTTTGCGCGCTTACTTGCCGGGCATGTCTATGCGCCGTTTTTACGGCTTCAGCGCGCCATCTTTGCATCATTCGGTCATCCGCGATGGCCGTTTCGATGGCGGCGGCAAATGCGCCCGATGGTGCGGTCCGTGGCAGCAGACGCCCATTGACGCCTTCCTTGACAATGTCGCGCGCGCCCGAAGCATCCAAGGCGATCACAGGCAACCCGGCCGCCATGGCTTCGGCCAAAACCAGGCCCTGGGTTTCTGAAAGGGATGCGAACACAAAAAGATCCATCGCACGATAAGCGTCTGCAAGCGCATCACCGGTCTGGCAACCGGGCATAAACAGCTTGTCCCGCAATCCGGCCCGGTCGAAGGCGCCGTTGACCGCCTCCCCACGCGGACCGTCTCCGACCACCAAAAAAACGGCGTGGGGATGATCACCTATAAACAACCGCACGGCTTCGACCAGGTAATCGAGATTCTTTTCAGCGGCCAGGCGTCCTATGTGCCCGACAACCAGGGCGTCCGTCGGTATGCCATGCTTCTTGCGAAACCCGTGCCCGCTGCCGCGCGCAAACATATCGACATTCACACCCGTGGGTATTACCGAGATGGGCGTGCGCACACCGCGTTGACGAATCAGGCGGGCCAGACTCCGGCTGGGGGCGATAACTCTATCGCAAAAGTTGGCATACAAGGTCGTAAGACTGAGGACAAAAGATTCGAGCCTGTCCGACTCGAGCGGAATATAGTGGATATATTTTTCATAAAGGGTGTGGTGGGTGAAAACCAGTGGCAATCCCTTCTGACGGGCCACCCGCAAAGCCGTATCGCCGAGCAAAAAGGGATGATGGCTATGAATGATGTCGGGGGCGAATGCTTCGATTTCCCGCTCAACGACGAAAGGCAGGGGAATGCGCACGGCAAAATCACTGCCATTGAAGTGCTGGATGGCGGTGAGGCGCACTGTCCAGGGATCATCGTGAACCGCATTTTTTTGAAAGTGAGGCGCAACGATCAGAACGCGATGTCCCATCCCGCGCAGATCCTCGGCAAAAGAGTCCACCGATCGGGCGACACCGCCCACATGCGGGAGATAGGTGTTGGTGAACATGCAGATATTCATAAACCTCGTCCTGTTTGCAGATATCTTGTCAAAAAATAGGTAATGGCCGGCCCACTAACAATACGGCGGGAGATGTATTTTCTTCGATCACGTAGCCGCCGGCCCCACTGTATGGTGGCATTCAAATGGGGTTTTTAACCCATTGCGCTGCTGCGCGCGCAGGGTGAAGATTGTTCGACAAGAATTCAAAGGAAAAGGGGTGACGATGACGATCGGCTTAGAGCGGCTCGAATTGGATAAAACGCCTGGTGGCAGTGTTTTTCGGATTGTCATTAACGGAAAATTGTACAAGCAAGACTATGATGAGATGGTACCCCAACTGGAATGGCAGATCGCCACAACAGGCCGCATCCATCTCTTGATCGAACTGGCTTCTTTCCAAGGCTTTACCTTGGGCGCCGTGTGGGAGGAAATCCTATTTGCGGCCAAGCACTACTCCGATATCGGCAAGTTGGCCGTAATCGGGCGCGGATTGCCATGGGAACGTGGGCTGACTGCCCTGAAATCGCTTTTCACCAGAGCCCAGGTCCGTTTTTTCGACAGTGCCGACCAGCAAAGCGCCGAAATGTGGATCGGGTGCGTTCCCGTCGGACGGTTAGTCCGTTATCCTGTTGCCCGGTTAACGCCGTCAGACAAAGGCCGACAAGGCTTACATTCTTTATAAAGGCTTACATTCTTTTTATGGGTTATATGGGTTCAAAACCGTATTTGATTGCGCTACAAAGCTGTGTATTCAAGTGACTCATGCCTTGGCCTAAGACCATAAACGCCGTCTGACAGGCGCCACAGCACCAAAAATGAAGCAGGAAGCAATTGGATGTGAATGATCCCGTGACATCTATAGCCACCATCTGGCCCTTGATGGTATTTCTTCTGGCGGCCACGGGCCTGGTGATTGTCATGATTGGGTTGTCCGCACTGCTCGGACAGCGCCATTGGCAAAGAACGACCGGGGAACCGTTCGAATCTGGCATGCTGCCCACTGGCACGGCCCGCATCCGCTTTGATGTCAAATTCTACCTGATGGCGATGTTCTTCGTCATATTCGATCTGGAAGCCATTTTCATCTTCGCCTGGGCCGCCAGCGTCCGTCAGCTGGGTTGGTTCGGCTACATCGAAATGCTCATCTTTGTCGGCTTCCTGCTGCTGGCCCTTTTTTACCTATGGCGGGTCGGAGCCCTGGAATGGGGAACCAAGAGATGAGGGGATGAAGTAATCGCTTAAATGCCATCCTTGTCAACTCTTGCAGACGCTCGAAGATTGCTTCCAATTCAAACGTGGAGATAAAAAAATGCGCACCGTCCACGATATACTACAGGGTAAAGGATCCGAAGTTTACACCATTACGCCGGAGGAGACGGTTTATACGGCCTTGCAGAAAATGGCCGAAAAAAATGTCGGGGCCTTGGTAGTGATGGAGAACGATAAGGTCATAGGATTGATTTCGGAACGCGACTATGCCCGCAAAATCGTTCTGAAAGGCAAATTCTCCAAGGATGTGCCCGTTAACGAAATCATGACCGTAGAAGTGGTCAGCGTTGGGCCGGAAGAAGATATTGAAAGATGCATGCAGCTGATGACTTACGAGAGAGTCCGTCATCTGCCGGTATTTGAAAAAGATCGGCTCATCGGGCTCATATCGGTGGGCGACATCGTCAAGGCGATCATCGAACACAAGGAAGAAATCATCCATCAACTTGAAAATTATATCAAAGGCCGACGCTGACGTGAGAGAGTCACTCAACACCTGTCCGGTTTTCTATTTTCGTTCCCTGCACCGGCTCACAAACAAATGCTGGTGCTGATGGCATGCCACCCTGGTCATTAACGGGAACGAATCGCTGACAACCCTCTTCGCATAGAAAGGCAGCCACTTGCAACGAAGCAACCCCAAATCAACGCCCCACAGCATCGGTGCCGCATCCCTGGAAGATGCGCTCAGCCGCAACATCGTTTTTACCAAACTGCAATCCCTGGTAGCCTGGGGTCGCAAGCATTCAGTCTGGCCATTCAATTTCGGCCTGTCCTGCTGTTACGTGGAGATGGCCACCAGTCTCACCAGCCGGTTCGATATCGCGCGCTTTGGCGCGGAGGTCATCCGCGGCACGCCGCGCGAGGCGGATTTAATGATCATCGCCGGCACGGTCTTTAAAAAAGTGGCGCCCATGATTCAGCGCCTTTATGAACAGATGATGGAACCGCGCTGGGTGATTTCGATGGGATCGTGCGCCAATTCCGGCGGCATGTACGATGTCTACAGCGTGGTCCAGGGGGTGGATTCGTTTCTGCCCGTGGATGTCTACATCCAGGGGTGTCCGCCAAGCCCGATGAGCTTCATGCATGGCCTGACCTTGCTGCAGGCCGGTATTGGCGCGGAACGGCGCCCACTGAGCTGGACCGCCGGACCGCAGGGCGTGTACCGACAACCGATGCCCTCCACGCGCGCCAGTCGCCGGGCCGAATGGTTGAAAACCACAACCTTGCGTTGTCCGGACAGCGTATAACATGGCGCTTATGGATCAGCCGGATATTACCCTGAATGCACTGCGGGATCGCTTCGGCGACGCCGTCGGCCAGCGACAGACGACCGCCGACGGCATCCCCACCGTATGGTGCGCCGCGGAACAGACCCCTGAAATATTGCGTTTTCTCAAGAACGACGCTGCGCATGCGTTCCGCACACTATACGACCTGACAGCCATCGACGAGCGCCGGCGCATTCACCGGGCCACGCAGCCCGCCAGCGATTTCAGCCTGGTGTACCATCTGCTCTCCTGCGAGCGCAATGCCGACATGCGCATCAAAGTGCCGCTGACTGGCGATCACCCGCACATGGCGTCGGTCACTGGCATCTGGCCGACCGCCGATTGGTACGAACGCGAGGTGTGGGACATGTTCGGGATCACCTTTAACGGACATCCCGATCTGCGCCGCATATTGATGCCAAGTTACTGGCAGGGCCACCCCTTGCGCAAGGAGCATCCCGCGCGCGCGACCGAGATGGGCCGCTACGAGCTACCGGTCGAACAACAGATCAGAGAAGAGGAGGCTTTGCGCTTCAAGCCGGAAAATCACGGGCTGACCCCCCGGCAGGATGGGACCGAGTCGATGTTCCTCAATCTTGGCCCTCAGCATCCCGGCACGCATGGCGTCTTTCGCATCGCCTTGCAACTGGACGGCGAAGAGATCGTCAATGCCATGCCCGAAATCGGCTTCCATCACCGCGCGGCCGAAAAAATGGGCGAACGCCAGACCTGGCACACCTATATTCCCTACACCGACCGGGTCGAATACCTGGGGGGCGTAATGAACAATCTGCCCTATGTGATGGCCGTAGAAAAACTGGCCGGCATCCAGGTGCCCGACCGCGTTAAAGTGATCCGCATCATGCTGGCCGAACTGTTCCGCATCGGCAGTCACCTGGTCTGGTATGGCACCTTTTTCCAGGATCTGGGCGGGTTATCGCCAGTGTTCTACATGTTCAACGATCGCGAGCATTTTTATCAAATCATTACGGCCATCACCGGCGGGCGCATGCACCCGAGCTGGTTCCGCATCGGCGGGGTGGCCCAGGATTTGCCCAAGGGGTGGGACACGCTTGTGCGCGCCTTTCTGGACTACATGCGGCCGCGCCTCAAGGAATACGAGCAGATCATCCTGCGCAATCGTATTTTTAAAATGCGCACCATCGGGATCGGCCGGCTGACCCTTGACGAGGCCCTGGAAAAGGGCGTCACCGGTCCCAATCTGAGGGCCTGCGGCATCGATTGGGATCTGCGCAAAAAGCGACCCTACAGCGGGTACGACCAGTTCGATTTCGATATCCCCACCGCCGTCGGAGGCGATTGCTACGACCGGACGCTGGTGCGTGTCGAAGAGATCCGTCAGAGCCTGCGCATTGTCGAGCAGTGCCTGACGCAGATGCCGGCCGGGCCTTACAAGGCCGATCATCCGCTGACCACGCCGCCGCTCAAGCACCGCACATTGCAGGATATTGAAACCCTGATCACCCACTTTCTGGGGGTGACCTGGGGACCGGTCATCCCGGCCGGCGAAGCCTGCGCGAGCGTCGAAGGCACCAAAGGCAACAACAGCTACTACTTGATCAGCGATGGCAACATCCATGCTTACCGCGTAAGGATCCGCACGCCCTCTTTTCCGCATCTGCAAATTGTGCCCCACCTGTGCCGCGGCCTGATGCTTCCCGATCTGCTGGCCATACTGGGGAATATCGATTACGTCATGTCCGACGTGGACCGCTGAAGACAGAACCTGGGAAAATGCGAAAGGAAGCCAAATCGTCATGCTGACACCCCTGGAGGAAGAAGAGATCAAATTCGTCGCGGAGCATTACGCGTCCCTGGACGGCGCCGCCATCGAAGCACTGAAAATCGTGCAGCGCCACCGCGGCTGGATATCGGACGACAGCCTGCGCGACGTGGCCGAAGCATTGGCCATGACCACCACCGAACTGGATTCGGTAGCCACCTTCTACAACCTGATATTCCGGCAACCGGTCGGCCGCCATGTCATCCTGCTCTGCGACAGCGTCAGCTGCTGGATCATGGGCTACGACAACATTCTGGAAATATTGAAGCGCCGCTTGAACATCGCGGGGTTTGGGCACACCACCGCCGACGGCCGCTTCACACTGCTGCCGCATGTCTGCCTGGGCGCCTGTGACCGCGCGCCCGTGATGATGATCGACGATCGGCTTTACGGTGAGTTGGATGCCGACAAGATCGATGCGATTTTGGCGCAGTACGAGTAGCCCAAAAGCGCCATCTTCGTGCAGCCGCACGCGGTCACGTGCACTCTGCAGGGGCGGATAGAGTGGTCGCCCCAACAAAAGAAAACGGACCAGCGGGCCCCGGCAATGGGCTCATGGGCTAACCAATCGGAAGGAAACCATGGAAAAACCCCTGACCCGCAACATGCTCCCCGGCCGCGGACCCTTCAGCCTGGCCGAATATGAGAAAGCCGGCGGTTATCAGGCACTGCGCAAGGCACTGACGACCATGAGTCCGAGCGAGGTCACCGAGACCGTGCAGCAGTCCAACCTGCGCGGACGCGGCGGTGCCGGCTTTTATACCGGCCGCAAATGGAGCTTCGTGCCCATGGGCGAAGATGCGCCCCAGCCCAAATACCTGGTGGTCAATGCCGACGAGATGGAACCGGGCACCTTCAAGGACCGCTTTTTGCTCGAAGGTGATCCGCACCAGATGATCGAAGGCATTATTATCAGCGCCTATGCCATTCAAGCAAGCGTGGCCTACATTTTCCTGCGCGCCAATTACGATGTAGCCTACCGTGGCCTGCAAGTCGCTCTGGCTGAAGCCCAGGCCAAGGGCTATCTGGGAGAAAACATCCTCGGATCGGGGTTCGGTCTGACCCTGCTGCTGCACGAAAGCGCCGGCCGCTACATCTGCGGCGAGGAGACCGCCCTGTTGAACGCCCTGGAAGGCAAGCGCGCCATACCGCGCTCCAAGCCGCCGTTTCCACCGGTCGTGGGATTGTGGGGCAAACCCACCATCGCCAATAATGTTGAAACGTTGTGCAATGTGCCCCACATCATTTTTCACGGGGCGGAATGGTTCCGGTCGCTGAGCCGCAGCGCCGACGGTGGCACCAAGATCTACGGCGCCAGCGGCAAAGTGCGCCGGCCCGGGGCTTGGGAACTGCCGCTGGGAGTGACCATCCGTGAAATTCTCGAAGAGCATGCCGGCGGTATGCGCGATGGGGTCAGCTTCCGGGCCGTATTGCCCGGCGGGGCCTCGACCGATCTGCTGACCGCCGACCACCTGGATGTGCCCATGGATTTCAACGCTGTCCAGGAAGCCGGCAGCCGCCTGGGCACCGGCACCATGGTCGTGGTCGACGACCGTACCTGCATCGTGGGCCTGGTCCATAACCTGATCCGCTTTTTCGCTCAGGAATCCTGCGGTTGGTGCACCCCTTGCCGGGAAGGGCTGCCCTGGCTGACCGATATTCTGGCCGCCATCGAAAAGGGCCGCGGCGAACCGGGCGACATCGAGATCCTGCGGCAACATACGCACCTGCTGGGGCCGGGCAACACGTTCTGCGCTCTGGCACCGGGGGCGGTCGAGCCGCTGCAGAGTGCCTTGAAGTACTTCGAGGAGGATTTTGAACGCCACATCCGCGAACAGCGCTGCCCATGGAAGTGACCATGCTGACCATTTACGTCAACGGACAGGCGTATAGCGTTGCCGGGGGGCAAAATCTGCTGCAAGCCTGTCTCTCGCTGGGCTTCGACTTGCCTTACTTTTGCTGGCACCCGGCCCTGGGATCGGTCGGCGCCTGCCGGCAGTGCGCCGTGAAGCAATTCCGCGACGAGAAAGACCAGCGCGGCGAGCTGATCATGGCCTGCATGACCCCGGCCGCCGAAGGCACACGCATCGCCATCGACGACCCGGAAGCCGTGCAGTTCCGGGCCTCGGTGATCGAGTGGCTGATGATCAATCATCCGCATGACTGTCCGGTCTGCGATGAGGGCGGCGAATGCCACCTGCAGGACATGACGGTCATGACCGGCCACACCTACCGCACCTATCGGTTCAACAAGCGCACCTACCGCAACCAGGATCTCGGGCCCTTCATCGCGCATGAAATGAACCGCTGCATCCAGTGCTACCGCTGCGTGCGTTTCTACCGGGATTATGCGGGCGGCCGCGATCTGGAAGCGTTCGCCAGCCGCAACCGGGTCTATTTCGGACGTTTCGAGGACGGCGCTCTGGAGAGCGAATTCAGCGGCAACCTGGTCGAAGTATGCCCCACAGGCGTTTTCACCGACCGCACCCAGGCGTCGCACTACACGCGCAAGTGGGACCTGCAGACGGCGCCCAGCCTGTGCGTGCATTGCGGTCTGGGCTGCAACATCCTGCCGGGCGAGCGCTATGGCCTGCTGCGGCGTGTGCGCAACCGCTACCACCATGAAATCAACGGCTATTTTCTATGCGACCGTGGCCGCTACGGATACGAATTCGTCAACAGTGCGCGCCGCATCCGGCAGCCGCGGATTCGTGAGAACCGGACGGTGGAGGCGCAGGTCATCGCAGAAGCGGATGCGCTTGCGCGGGTCACCGCGTTTTTGTCGGAAAGCAAGGGTATTGTGGGCATCGGGTCACCGCGCGCCTCGTTGGAGGGCAACGTTGCCCTGCGGCAGCTGGTGGGGGCCGAGCATTTTTACGACGGTGTCGCCTCTGGCGAGCGCCTTGCGCTCCAGGCCATTGAGAGTGTCTTGCGCCAGGGAGCGGTGCCCTCGGCCACCTTGCAGGCCCTCGGCCTGGCCGATGCCGTGCTGGTGCTGGGCGAGGATGTTACCCAGACGGCACCGCTGGTTGCACTCAACCTGCGCCGCCTGCGCTATCGCAAGACCGCCGCGGCTGCCAGCGGGTTCCAGTTGCCCGCCTGGAATGACGGGGCCGTGCGCAAACTGCTGCACCTGCATCGGCCCAATCTGTTCATCGCCACGCCCGCCCCCACCCGCCTGGACCCGGAAGCCTTTCTCAGCGTGCAAGCCACGCCCGATGCATTGGTGCACCTGGGTACGGCTATCTGGGCCGCCCTGGGGGACAATCCGGAGCCTGCCAAGGCGCTCGACGCGGCTGCCGGCGCGCTGGTTGAACAAGCGGCTGCGGCGCTACTCACGGCGCAGAACCCGGTTATCATCGCCGGAACCACCTGCGGTCCGGCCCTGATCGAAGCCGCCGCCGACATCGCCTGGCGCCTGAAGCGCAAGGGCCGCGCCGCATCCCTTTTTCTCTGCGTGCCCGAGTGCAACAGCATGGGGAGCACATTGCTGGATGGCCGTGTGTTGACCGATGCTTTCCAGGCCGTGGCCGAGGGCGACGCCGATACGGTCGTGATCCTGGAGAACGATCTGTACCGCCGGGCCGATGCCGCAACGGTCGATGCCTTTTTGCTAAAGGCCCGCCGCGTGATCGTTCTGGACTATTTACCCCATCGCACCACCGCTGCCGCGGATATCGTTTTGCCGACCACCACCTTCGCTGAAGCGGCCGGCACGCTGGTCAACAACGAAGGACGCGCCCAGCGCCACTACGCGGTCATGCCGCCGGCCGATGCCATGCAGGCCGGCTGGCGACGGCTGCAAGCCCTGGCCCAGGCGGCTGGCC
>LADR01000076.1 GCA_000961655.1 Desulfatitalea sp. BRH_c12 | reverse complement strand
TGCCCTTGAGAGCCGACCGCCCGGCGACCATGCGGGCGGCGGAGCGTGATTTCGATCCGATCCCCGCCGACCTGCCGCTGCGCGCGCGCGCGATCATGCCTGAGCTGCTGCTGCTGCAGCGCCGTGGCAATTTCAGTGAAGTGGCTACCGGTTTCGATGAACAGCAGGCCGCCGCGGAATCGCAGCGCTGCCTGCAATGCGGCAGTTGCGCCGAGTGCCTGGCCTGCCTGCCGGCCTGTGCGTCCAACCAGGCGATCCGCCCTGATGACCACGCCCGGACGTTCCTGGAAAATGCCGGGGTGCTGATCATCGCCGATCCGGAGCTGGCGCCGCGCATCAACGGCGAAGACGTGATCCGGGCGTACGGTCCGCCGACCGCCAAAACCGATGTGCATGCCATGATGCTGCGCGGCTATTCGGCGGCGGCCAAAGCCATGGTGCTGCTGCAGCGTAACGGGATGCGACTGAAAGGGCAGGGGGTGGCTTTCGTTCCGCCCGATCCCGGTTTGGGTAAGGAGATCCGCATCGGCGTGTTCGCCTGCCGCTGTAACGACTCTTTCGGGTGGTCGCCTGCCATGGACGCCTTCATGCAAAATTTGGGCGGTCATTGCGACATCGTGCACGCCGAAGTGCTGCCCTCGGCCTGCGTGGCCGAAGGCATTCAGCGCATCGTGGACAGCGTGCGCGATAAAGGCCTGACCCGCTTGGTGGTGGCCTCGTGTGTCTGTTGTCCGCTCAATTTCGTCTGCAGCGCCTGTACCGACCAGCGCAGCCGCCTCAAACGCGGGCTATTCAACGGCACCGGTATCAGCCGGTCGATGGTGCAAACCTGCAATCTGCGCGGCGAGGTGCTGCGCCTGATCGAGAAAGACACGCCCAATGCCGAGCGTATGTTCAAAGGCATTATCGAACGCAGCGTCGGACGCGCCCGCAAGTTGCTGCCATTTCCCGCCCCGGCGCGTTCTTACAATTTCACCACCGCCGTGATCGGCCAGACCGAGGCCGCCAGCAGCGCAGCGCTGACATTGGCCCAGGCCGGCTTTGAAGTGCTCATCTTCGGTTCGGCCAGCCAACCGCTGGGTGAAACACCGGTCCATGCGGGCATTTTCGCCGTGGACGGTTCCACAGTCGAAGCGATCAGCGGTACCCTGGGAAATTTCCGGGTTCATGCGCGATGCGCGGACGGTGCGCGCGTCTTTTCGGTCGGAGCCGTGATCCTGGGCGAAAAATCGCGCAGCATCGCCATTTACCGGCAGCATGAAGACCTGCCTGAATTAAAGGTGCAATCGCAGATGCAAAAGGCCGAGGTCACGGGCGTGCCCTATATGTATCCGTGCACTACTTCCATTTCGGGCCTTTTCCTGGCCGATCCGCCCGGTATTCAAATATCCAAGCGCACCAAAGGTGAAGCGGCTGCCATGCTGGCAGCGGCAACCATGCCTCGCGGACCGCGTCAGAGCCGGGGGTTTTCAGTCGTGGTCGACGAGGGCTTGTGCCGCGGTTGCGGACGCTGTCTGAACGCCTGCCTTTATCAGGCCGTCAGCCTTAAAAAGCGTGCCGACGGCGGCATTACCGCCGTTGTGGATGATGGCCTGTGCAAGGGATGCGGTAACTGTATTTCGGTCTGCCCGTCCAATGCGGCCGACAGCCCTTTCCGTGATCAGATCTACCTGGAACAGACCCTGGAGGAGCTGCTGGTGGCCGGCAGCGGGAGCTGAGTTATGCAAGAGTTCAAAATTGTACTGTTTCTTTGTAACTGGGGACCGCATGTGGCCTATCAGACCCTGCAGGACCGGCGTGCCGATATTCCCCTGGAGATCAAGATGGTGCGGATCCCCTGCAGTGGCCGCATCACCAAGGCCCTGCTGTTCAAACCTTTCGAGATGGGCGCCGATGGCGTCATCCTGCTGGGCTGTCGCCCCGGTTCGTGCCGCTACGGCACCGGAACGGCTTCGGCTGTGGAGAACACCGCCGATACCCGCCAGATTCTGGAGTTATTGGGATTAGGACAGGACCGCATGCAACTGGGCAATTTTCTGCCCGACGAACCGGACGCGCTGTTGGCCTTTCTCAAAGAATTCACCGACCGTATCCGGCAACTGGGCAAAAGTCCCATACCGGCCTCTTTCCGTCGCGGCGACTCAGAGCCGGCCCAAACGCCTGAAGCAATCGTCGCCGCGCATGATATTTTCGCCTGTCAAGATTGCGGCAAATGTACTTCGGCCTGCTCGCTGGCTTTGGCCGGCAAACCTTTTTCACCGCGGTTCGTCGCCGCCGAGATCATTGCCGGAAGAGCCGACAGCCCTGAAATGCGCGCGGCGGTCAACGCCTGCTTGACCTGCGGGGTGTGCTACGAACGCTGTCCGTCGGCCGTCAATTTTCCCGAGTTCATCAAGGATATGCGCGTTTACTACCGAAGCCGCGATGTTTCCACCGCGCCGGCGCACGGTGGTTTTTTTCAGAGTATCATGCGCGCCATGACTTCCGAGGAACTGGCGCCGCGCCGCTGGCGGGAGCTGCCCGACACCATCCGCACGCGCAAGCAGAGCCCCATCCTTTTCTTCGGCGGTTGCGCCTCTTACTTCGATATCTTCTTTCGCAAATTTCTGGGTGTACAGACCGGTCGCATTCTCGAAGACAGTTTGCGCCTGCTCAACTTCTTCGATGTGGAACCGGCGGTGCTGGAAAACGAACGCTGTTGCGGACATGACCTGCTGTGGTCGGGCGATCGGGCCAACTTCTTGCGCCTGGCGCGGCTCAATGCCCGCGCGATCGCCGAGAGCGGCGCCGAAGAGTTGATCACGGCATGCCCCGAATGCAGTTATACTTTGAAGACGGAATATAGTCGGCACGGGATCGATCTGCCGCTGAAAATCACCCATATGCATGCCTACCTGGAGAGGGAGATCGGCAAAGGCGCGGTGGCCTTCAAACCCCTGGGAGGACGTGCGACTTTTCAGGACGCGTGCCGCCAGAGCCGTTTCGCCGAGCAGGCCGCCCTGCCGCGCAAGCTTTTGAAGTACCTGTGCGGCGACGACCCGAGCCAGGCAAGAATCGCTGCTGGAGAAGCGCCCAGCATGTGTTGCGGCAACAGCGCCTGGACCGGCTGCGATGCCTTTAGCAAAATGATGCAAGTCCAACGGTTGGAGCGCGCACGACGGGATGGCAATGATGTGATGATTACGGCCTGCCCCAAGTGCCAGATTCACCTGCGCTGCGCCATGGAAGACACCTTGCGTGGCGCAGCGTTGAAGATGGAGATGATCGATCTGACCAGCGCCATCGCCAAAAGTATCTACTGGGCCTGACGCATCTTCGCACGACATCGAACAATTACGAAAAGCACTTTTTGCTTTCCACTTTCAACGCCGGCGTCGCCGGCTTAGGAAAATGCCATGACCACACCCATTTCCACAATTTCGCAGAGCGCCGCCTACCAGACCGGATCTGACCCACGCATTGGCGTCTATGTGTGTCACTGCGGTTTGAACATCGCGCAGACCGTGGATTGCGACGGTGTCGCCGCCGCGGTAAGCGGCCTGTCTGGCGTGGCCATTGCCAAGGGCATCGGCTATGCCTGCAGTGAACCGGGCCAGCGCGAAATCCGTGACGATATCGAAAAACATAATCTTAATCGCATCGTCGTCGGCTCCTGTTCCCCGCGCCTGCACGAGCCGACTTTCCGCCAGATGCTGATCGCCGCCGGGCTCAACCCCTACCTGCTGGAGATGGCTAACCTGCGCGAGCAGTGCAGCTGGGTCCACATGAAAGATCCGGCCGCCGCCACCGCTAAAGCGCTGGACCTGGTCCAGATGGCGGTGGCGCGGGCGCGTGATCTTGCGCCGCTCGTCGAACCCAAACTGCCCATGACCCAACGCGCCCTGGTGATCGGCGGCGGTGTGGCCGGTATCCAGGCGGCCCTGGATATGGCCGACAACGGCTACGAGGTGGTGATGGTGGAAAAGCAAGCGTCCATCGGCGGGGTCATGGCCCAGCTTGACAAGACGTTTCCCACCATGGACTGCTCCATCTGAATCCTGGGTCCGAAAATGACGGATGCCGGTCGGCATCCCCGGATTACGATTCATACGTTAAGCGAAGTGGTGGGTATCAAAGGGTACGTCGGCAACTTCGATGTGCAGATCGTCAAAAAAGCGCGCTATGTCGATGAAAAAGAGTGCACGGCCTGCGGCGATTGCGCCAAGGCCTGCCCGGTGGTCCGTCCGGACGAATTCAACATGGGGTTGTCTTCGCGGCGCGCTATCTACTCACCTTTTCCCCAGGCAGTGCCTTCAGCCTATGTGCTCAACCCCAGCGAGTGCCTGGGCAACAACCCGGTGGTGTGTAGTAAATGTTTGGAAGCTTGCGAGAAAAAGTGCATCGATTTCCACATGTCCGATCAGACGCTCAGCGTGCGTGTGGGTACCGTCGTCGTGGCCACCGGTCTGATGCCGCACGACCCGCGCGTGTTGGACGAATACGGCTACACCCGCTTTGAAAACGTGCTGACCAGTCTCGAATTCGAGCGCCTGGTCAATGCCGGCGGTCCCACCCAGGGCCATCTGCTGCGGCCCACCGATCGCAAGCGGCCCAAATCCATCGGATTCATCCAGTGCGTGGGGTCCCGTTCGGCGCGGCGCGGCAAAGCGTACTGCTCCAATATCTGCTGCATGAATACGGTCAAAAGTACGCTGGTGCTCAAAGAACATTACCCGGACATGGCCGTTAAAGTCTTCTACATCGATATCCGCGCCTTTGGCAAAGGCTTCGAAGATCTCTACACCCGCAGCCGGCGCCAGGGGGTGCACTATGTGCGCGGATTGCCGGGACATGTGGAGGAGATGGCCGACGGCCGCCTGCGCGTGGCCGTGGAGAACAACACCGGCGGTACGCTGGACTACTATGATCTGGACATGCTGGTGCTGGCCACTGGCGTCGAGCCGGCGCCCAGCACGCACAAGTTGCAGGAGATGCTTGGACTGCAATTGACTTCGGATGGTTTTTTCCTCGAAGCCCACCCTAAGTTGCAGCCGGTGGATGCCGCCACACGCGGTGTCTTTTACGCCGGTTGCGCTGAAAGCCCCAAGGACATCAAAGAGAGCGTTACCCAGGCCTCGGCGGCCGCCGTACGTGCCATCCGCTTGATGCAGGCCGACCAGATTGCCGCCGAAGCGATTACTTCCGAAATCGATCAGGCTTTGTGCAAGGCGTGCGGCAAGTGCGCCGAAGTGTGTCCTTACAACGCCATCACGGTCGACCCCAAGAAGAAGATGCCGGCCCAAGTGGCCAAGGCGGCTTGCAGCGGGTGCGGAACCTGCGCCGCCGAATGTCCTTTCGGGGCCATTACCATGAATCACTACACCGACCAGCAGATCGGCAACCAGGTAGGCACGCTGTTGGCCGACCGTTCGGCAGAGAAGATCCTGGCTTTCGCCTGCAATTGGTGTTCGTATGCCGGCGCCGATTATGCCGGCGTTTCGCGGCTGCAATATCCGCCCAATGTCCGTCTGATCCGCACAATGTGCTCGGGCCGCGTCGATGAAAAATTCATTTGGCAAGGTTTTGCGATGGGCGCGCCGGTCATTCTGGTCAGCGGGTGCCACATTGGCGACTGCCACTACATCAACGCCAACCAGTGGACCGTCAAGCGTATCGAAAAAGTTCGCAAAAAAATGGAGAAACGCGGCATCCGATCCGAACGCCTGCAACTGGAATGGATCAGCGCGGCCGAGGGGGTGCGCTTTGCCGAAGTAATGACCCGCATGGAGCAGTTGCGCCGGTCGGTATCCGAACAGGAAATCGCTGACACGATAGCGATACTGGCCAAAGACAAATAAGCCGTGCCATTCCTTCGTCCGGCCGGTGACATGCACCGGCCGGACGAAGGCACCCGAATGCAGCCCGTAAAAGCCGGCATCGTGTGCCCGTCGGGAGGCACGATCTCCCATACCGTTGGCCGACTGCCCATAAAAAAGGGGTCCGATCCGCCGACCTTTGACGGTCTGGTGAAAAAGGGCCGCTTACCCCTGCAGCACGCAGTGTCCACACGGGTAAATGGTATGGGGTCTGTTTCTGATGCATCATAGCTGGCGTCCGGATGCGAAAAAAGACGGTTTTTCTACAAACCCACGATAATTATTGACCCAGACCGGGTTCATCTATTACGCTTCAATTAAAAAAAAGCATTCGGTCAACTCAGCTGTGTTGCAGGTGATGCAGCACACACGCTTGGGTGTCGCGACGCCATCTGCGTTCGGCCGTTGCGGCAATGCTCCTGAAAAGATGTGGTCATTCCCCTTAAAGCCATAGCCCTATCAAAGCAAAACGGATGTAATAATGTCAATTAAGTCAATTCTTTGTTTGATCCTAATGACCTTTTCCACTGTTTGGCTGTGGCAGGCCGAAGCGTATGGCGCCCCCGCCAATTCAGATGCCGACCCGCACAGCGGCGCGAACACGGCAACGATCGATCCCAACAGCCGCACGGCAGAGGCCGAGGCGACCGAATCGCATACGGCCACGCACGGCCACGGCGATATCGGCACGCTGCTGCCCCTGTGGAGTTGCGTGCCGTTCGCATGCATGCTGCTTTCCATCGCCTTTTGGCCATTGGTGCGCCCCGAATTCTGGCACCACAATTTTGGTAAAATTGCCGCCTTTTGGTCGCTGACCCTGGCGATACCCTTTGTTTTCGCCTTCAAAAATGCGGCCGTCTATGAAATTACGCATATTCTGCTGGCCGATTACGTGCCCTTCATCATCCTGTTATGGTCGCTGTACACGGTATCCGGTGGCATTATTTTGCGCGGCACGATTGTCGGGACCCCCCTGGTCAATGTGATCATGCTGGCCATCGGCACCCTGCTGGCCTCCTGGATGGGAACGACCGGCGCGGCCATGCTGATGATCCGTCCTTTTTTACGGGCAAACAAAAACCGCCGCAATCGAACGTTTATGGTGGTCTTTTTTATTTTCCTGGTGGGCAATATTGGCGGTGCACTCACACCTTTAGGAGATCCGCCCTTGTTTCTGGGATTTTTGCATGGCGTCAGTTTTTTCTGGACCTTCAATCTTTTGCCGCACATGCTGCTTATGACCGTTTTGCTGCTAAGCATCTATTTCATCCTCGACACGTACAATTACAAGAAAGAAAAACAGAGCGAACAACGCATCCCCCCCAAAGCGTCGCTCATCGAAACGCCCGAACGCGTTCCCTTGAGTATCGATGGCAAAATCAACTTCCTTTTCCTGGCCGGTATCATCGCGATGGTGCTGTTCAGCGGCATTGCCGATCTGGGCGAGATCAACACGCTAGGGGTGCACAGGGAGATCCAGGGCTGGACACGCGATCTTGTTCTCATTGCACTGGGCGTGCTTTCGTTGGCTTTGACGCAGTCGTCGATCCGACAGGACAACGATTTTACCTGGTTTCCCATCAAAGAGGTGGCTTACCTGTTCGTTGGCATCTTCATCACCATGATTCCATGTCTGTTAATTTTGAAGGCTGGCAGTGAGGGCGCTTTGGCGTTTATCGTCGAGGGCGTCAATGATCCGGTGCATTATTTTTGGGTGACAGGAGCCCTTTCAAGCTTCCTGGACAATGCCCCGACCTATCTGACCTTTTTCAGCACCGCCCTGGGAAGCTTCTACAGCGGGATGACCGAAGCGCAGGCCGTGCCGTTGTTGATGTCGGAAAATGCCATCTATTTAAAGGCCATTTCGACCGGCGCCGTCTTTTTCGGCGCCTGCAGTTATATCGGCAATGCGCCTAATTTTATGGTCCGGTCGATTTCCGAAGAAGCCGGTACGCCCATGCCCAGTTTTTTTGGCTATATTATTAAATATGCGGTGGTATTTTTGCTGCCATGTTTCTTGATCGTGACTTGGCTCTTTTTTTGATCAGCAACGGGAGAGTGCATGAACGAAGGCGTTTCCCAGACAGGTGGCAAGTTCCCAAAAACCATTGGGTTGTTGCGCGGCGCCAATGTCGCGATAGTGGGCGGCGGCCGTTTCTGTTTTAAATTGCTGCGTTTTTTCATCGAGCAGGACCTGGCGCCACAGAAACCAACGATTATTGGGGTGGCCGATATCCGGCCCGATGCCGCGGGGATGGTTTATGCCCGTAGCCAAGGTATTTATACAGCCACCGATTATTCCGAACTGTGCCGATTCGATCAGCTGCAGGTCATTTTGGAAATCACCAATGACCCGGACCTGGCGGCTGCCATTCAAAAGATCAAACCGAAACATGTCCACCTGATCGATCATTTCCAGGCCCGTTATCTGTGGGATACCATTCAGGTCGAAAGCCTGCAGCTCAGCGTGTCGCAAGCATTTCAGGAGAACAAGCACGATCCGCTGGCGGTCGAACGATTGTTCCAGCAGAGCTTTGAATGCTTTGAAAAAATCATCTGCCGGCGCAACAACCGTTCGCGTGAAATCGAACTGGCCCTGATCGAAAATCAGCGCACCCAGTCCCAAATCATCCAGGGCAGCACCATTCCGACTTTTGTCATCAACAAGGCCCATATTGTCACGCACTGGAACAAGGCTTTGGAAAAAATGTCCGGATGGTCGTCCGAAGAAATCGTGGGTACCAATCGCCAGTGGGCCCCGTTCTGGGAGCGCGAACGCCCGACCATGGCCGATGTCATTCTCGACCAGACCGACGAAGCCGAAATCCGCTCGCTTTACGGCAGCCAGTGGCGAGCGTCGGCTTTGATCGAGGGGGCGTGCGAAGCAGAGATTTTTTTTCCCCAGGTCGGGGAAGAGGGCCGCTGGCTCTGGTTTACCGCAGCACCCCTTAAATTGCCCGACGGCACCATCGTCGGTGCCATTGAAACATTATGGGATAAGACCGAAGATAAAAAAGCCGAAGAAGAAAGAGAGCGTCTGCGGGAGCAGTACGTCAAATCGGAAGAAAAATACCGTTCCCTGTTCAACAACGACCCCAACCCCATTTTTATCGTAGCACGCGATACACTGCAAGTTCTGGACATCAACGACAGGGTTCGGGAATGTTACGGCTATGGCCGCGGCGAACTTGAAGGCATGTCTTTTTTGCAGCTGGGCACCCCGCAGGATGGTGATATCCGCAACGGCATCGTCCAGTTGCCCATCGGACAATCCATCTTGTTTTCAAAACGCCGCCACTACCGTAAAAACGGCACCCCTTTTTTTGTAAATATCAACGTCAGCGATGCCAGGTATGGTGAAAGCGACGTCCTGATCGCGACCACCACCGATATTACCGAAACAGTCGAAAAAGAGACCCAGTTGATTCAGGCCAGCAAAATGACCACTTTAGGTGTCATGGCGGCCGGGATGGCCCATGAAATCAACCAGCCGCTCAATGTCATCCAGATCTGTGCCGATTTTTTCTTGAAGATGCTTGATAAAGGGCAGTCGATCCAAGAGGATGATTTGCGCGCCATGGCCCACGATATCAGTGCCAATGTGGAAAGGGCGTCCGGCATCATCAAACACGTGCGTGATTTTGCACGGCAATCGGAAGTGCTGAAAAGTAAAATCAATCTCAACGATCCGATCGCGGATGTCTTCAAGGTGCTCGGACATCAAATCAAGAATCACCGGATCGAAATGATTCTCGATTTTGCGCCGGACTTGCCGCCCATCATGGGGGATCACAATCGATTGGAGCAGGTTTTCATCAACCTGGTATCCAATGCCATCGATGCCATGGACGAGAAAGCGGAACAGCCCGAACATAAATCCATGACCAAGCGCTTACGCATTCGCACCTATGCCGAAAATGCAAATGTGGTCGCAGCGGTTGAAGACAACGGGATCGGGATGAGCCCGGAGGTCCAGAAGAAGCTGTTCGAACCATTTTTTACGACCAAGCAGGTGGGCAAGGGCACTGGGTTGGGGGTCAGTATCAGCTATGGCATCATCAAGGATTATGACGGTCGTATCGACATCGAAAGCCGGGCCGGCGAGGGCACGGTTTTTATCTTGACGTTTCCTGTCGCAGGGCGATGACATGAATGAAATCATCAGAAAAATATTGATTATCGATGATGAAGAGGCCAATGTGCGCGTGCTCTCGCTCACCTTGCGCTGCGACGGGTATAAGGTCGTTTGTGCCCTCAGCGGCGAGGAAGGGCTGGAGGTTTTTCGCAAAGAGTCGCCCGATCTGGTCCTGACCGATATCAAAATGCCGGGCATGGACGGCATCGAAGTCCTCAAACACATCAAAAAAGTATCTCCGGATACGGAAGTGATCATCATCACCGGGCATGGCGACATCGACAATGCGATCGAGGCGCTCAAATTCGGTGCTTCCGATTTCATCAACAAACCGATTCGCGATAAGATATTGGCCGTGGCCATTCAACGCGCCGGTGAAAGACTTTCGATCAAGCGCCAACTTGCAGAGTATACCGTCACCCTTGAACAGAAGGTGCAACAGGCCACTGAAGAACTGCGGCGGCAGTCCAACTTCCTAACACGCTTGATCCGCAGTTCCAATGACGGTATAGTCGCGACTGACAAAGATTTGAACATCGTCATTTTCAATCCGGGGGCCGAACGCATTTTCGGGTATACGGCTGAAGAAGTGATTCGCAAGCAAAAAATCACCGATTTGCTTCCTGATTCGCTGAAAAACATTATGGCGATACCGATCCGGCGAGCCCAATCCGGCACTGAAGCACTCTGGCAGGAGCAAACTATTTGCGGCAAGGACCAACAGTGTATTCCTGTGCGGTTGTATGTCACCTCCTTGACAGAAAAAGAACACGTGATGGGAACCGTTTTCTTTTTTCAGGATTTACGGGAGATCAAGCGCCTGGAGGACGAACTGGTGCATGCCGAGCGCCTGGCCGCCATCGGCCAGACCGTGGCGGGCGTGGCTCACGGGATCAAAAACATATTGCATGGCTTCAAAGGCGGCTCATACCTGGTCGACCTCGGCATTGCCAAAAATGATCAGGAAAAGCTCACCAAAGGCTGGGATATGATCCAGCGCAATATCGTGAGGACATCGGAACTGGTCCTGGACCTGCTCTCCTATTCCAAAGAGCGCGCGCTTGAATTCGAACCCTGCGAGCCCAACCGGATCGTCCAGGAGATCTGTGATATGATGCAACATCTGGCCGAACAATATCACGTCGAACTGGTCACCGATCTGGATCCATCCATGAATGAGATCTACATGGACCCTGCCGTTGTGCATCAATGCCTCAGCAACCTGGTGTCCAATGCCGTCGATGCCTGCCTGTTCGACCATGATACCAGCAAGCACTACCAGGTTCGGATCCGCACGCAACGCTGCAGCGACGGCTATATCCGTTTCGAAATCATCGACAATGGCACGGGTATGAGTCCGGAGGTCCGCCGAAAACTGTTTACCTCTTTTTTCAGCACCAAGGGCCATCGCGGCACGGGGTTGGGATTGTTGGTTACCCGTAAGCTGATCCAGGAGCACAACGGCACGATCACGGTTGCATCCGAACAAGGAAAGGGCACCACATTCGTCATCAGGTTGCCGTATGCGGTTTCGAAACCCGAGTGAGACGCATCGGGACGCGGGAGAAATTCTGACAATAGGAAAATACGAAAATGCGATTATCATGGAGAAAGGGCACAGGTCAAAACCGCTTAGCACGCGCATGCCTTCTTTAACAGGTTATACACTTATAGCGATACCAAGGAGGAAAACGTATGGGTAAGAAAATCCTGGTGGTGGACGACGATCCGGATGTCCGCTTGTTCAGTGTCACAGTCATAGAGGAAAATGGGTATATCCCGTTGGAAGCGGCCGACGGTGAACAGGGAATGCAGATTATCAAGAAAGAGCATCCCGATCTGGTGATCCTGGATGTCCTGATGCCCAAGGAAAGTGGTGTGCGGTTGTTTCGCGAGATCAAGACCGATGCCAAGCTGAAAAAACTGCCGGTCATCGTTTTGTCCGGAATTGCCAAACGATCTTTTCTGCGGTCTCAGAAGGCGCTCACGGAGTTCGGCGGCGCCCCCGTACCGGAGCCGGAAGTGTACCTCGAAAAGCCGGTCGAACCCAACGAACTGGCTGATGCCATACGATCGCAGTTGCCCTAGTAAGTCAGGCGCCTGAAGGGAACGCCGCAAATGGAAATTAGAAAACTATTGTTTGTCACCAAGTTCGACGACCTTGGCTTTGACGCGCTGCAAAGCCTGCTGGTCCTGCGTAAGGCGGCTTTGAATCACGTTGTTTTCGTCAATGTGATCGAAAGAGAAAAGGTGGGTATGCACCGCGGGCTGGGATATCAGAAAAGTGAGGAGATCAAGCTGCGCGAAACGGCCAACATCCGCTTCATCGACTGGGCTGAAACGCTTTTCGAGCAAGGCATGGAAGTGGGCGTTTACATCGTGGTGGGAAATCTGATCACCCAGGTGTTCGAATCCGCGCGAAAAGAAGCGGCCGATTTGATCGTCGTGGGCAACGCGCGCAAACGGCTGATCGATCATTTATACTCTGGCTCGGATGTCATCGAGTTATTGCGGCGTACCTCGGTGCCGGTGCTGGTGTACAAGCCACTGCCGGATAAAATCGAAGTCCTGGATCGACCCTTTGAAAGAGTGCTGCTGCCGTTCGATGGGTCTCCGGCCAGTCGGCGCGCCGTGGACTACCTGAGCCGTTTAGGCGCTGTGATCAATCAGGTGGATGTCATTCAAGTAGCGAATCCAAAGGATCTCAAAGGGGATACGTCCATGGCCGTGCAATCCCTTCGCAAAAAGGTGCGCCAAGAACTGGACGACATCTGCGACCGCCTGTCCGCTGACGGCCTCAAAGCGCGCGCGCATGTATACATCGGCGATCCCATGGTGGAGATCGAAAAGGCGGCCCGAGAGTGCCAGTCTACCATGATCGCACTGGGATCATCCAGCAAAACGGAGTGGGTGGAAAGGTGGCTGGGCAGCATTCCTCGGGCCATCGCGGAAAATTCGGATTTACCGACCCTGATCGTACCTCCGCCGCAACGACTTTGAGATATCATTTTAAACGCTTTAATGCCCTTAGGAGGAAAAGGAGGATTGAATGGCTGTCATCACCATCTCGCGGCAGTTCGGCGCCGGCGGCAGAACACTGGGGAAGCGTGTGGCCGAGGCCCTGAACTATACGTATGCGGATCAGGATATCATCCAGACCATTGCCGATATGGCCAGGGTTTCGCCCCATTGGGTTGAATCGGTCGAAAAGGATGCCGGGGGCCGTTTGTCGCGTATTATCAACAAAATGGTATCCAAGCCCCTGGTCGACAGGGTACTCAAAGACGAACGCGGCTATATCGACGAGCAAATCTATATCGATTATCTGGTGATCTTGATCTCCCAGATCGCCGAAGAGGGCAATGCCGTCATTTTGGGCCGCGGCAGCCAGTATATCCTCAACGACCACCCGGACGCCTTCCATGTCCTGCTGGTCAACAGCTTCGAAAACCGCGCGCGATTCATGGCCGACAACTACGATATGCCTTTGGACCGCGCCATCCAGAAGGTGAAATCCGAAGATCGGCGCCGATCCAACCTTTATGGCAAATTGGGCAAAAAAGATTTCGATGCCGCCGAACTCTACCACTTGGTCATCAATACCGCCAAAGTGGATATCGAAACAGCCGCCAAGCTGATCATCGGCAGTATCACGGGAATTATCCCGCATTGATCACACGGCCAACGAAGGATCCTGCCAAAGAGCACGCCCCAATCGCCCATAAAGCGGGGAAATGTCCGAACCGTCGGATTTCCCCGCTGTAAGCGACCCTCCAAAGCAAAACCTCTTTTACTCACGGATATACTAAAATCTGGTTATCCACTTCGGTCAAGTGAGATACGGGTGTGGGATGACGTAGGAAAACCCCGGTGATCCGGGTGGGTGGTCCGCGCCACCCGGATCACCTCCCCCGTGCCAATCCCGAAAGTAGGGTGGGCATGGCCCACCACTATTGCCCGCAAACAACTTCGGTTTCTGACACTGATCCCGCCCAAGCGATTGGATAGACACCGGATCGAACATAGCGTTGAAACGTTGAATACGGCCAATCACAGAGGCGATCGACATAAGACAATGGTGGGCGGTGCCCACCCTACCTGGCTGATCATCGGCAGTATCACGGGAATTATCCCGCATTGATCACACGGCCAACGAAGGATCCTGCCAAAGAGCACGCCCCAATCGCCCATAAAGAATGTAGGGTGGGCATGGCCCACCACTATTGCCCGCAAACAACTTCGGTTTCTGACACTGATCCCGCCCAAGCGATTGGATAGACACCGGATCGAACATAGCGTTGAAACGTTGAATACGGCCAATCACAGAGGCGATCGACATAAGACAATGGTGGGCGGTGCCCACCCTACCTGGCTGA
>LADR01000008.1:430000-558043 GCA_000961655.1 Desulfatitalea sp. BRH_c12 | reverse complement strand
ACCTGGCCGGTGCCTCCAAAATTAACGCCATGGTTGAACGTGCAATTGGTAATGGAACCGCCGACAGTGCCGCTGAAGTATAGATCGTAATTGCCGCTGTTGGTGAATTGACACGACACGATAGTGGGCGCTGAATTTTCTATTTGCAGCGCATGCACGCCACCAGAGGCGATGCCCGCATATTCTATATTGCAGTATTCCATACGAGTGGTGGTGTCGTAGGACGTATTTTGAAGCTGAATCCCGCGCCAGTACCCCGCTGAGGGGGTAGTTGAATTGGCGGTAAAGCGAATGGGTGCGGCTGCCGTTCCATGGGCCACCAGCGCACCAGGGTTCCCGCTGTTGCCACCAACAAAGAAGTAACTTGAGCTATTCATCCGGATTTCAACACCCGGTTCAAGGATGAGCGTGGTGACACCATCGCTGCCGTCCAGTCCTCGCAGATACATGGTACCCAGAACGTAGGGGATAGTTGATTTCCAAGTGCTATCCATGGTGAGATAACTTCCGGTCACCTGCAGCGCGCTACTGGTTTCCAGACCGGAAAATGTCGTGCCGGCAACGAAAGTGCTCACATTATCGGCCGGCAGCTGCACAGGATAGCCGTTGTTCCAGTTCACCGTGTTGCCGCTGAAGGCGACCTGGCCGGTGCCTCCAAAATTAACGCCATGGTTGAACGTGCAATTGGTAATGGAACCGCCGACAGTGCCGCTGAAGTATAGATCGTAATTGCCGCTGTTGGTGAATTGACACGACACGATAGTGGGCGCTGAATTTTCTATTTGCAGCGCATGCACGCCACCAGAGGCGATGCCCGCATATTCTATATTGCAGTATTCCATACGAGTGGTGGTGTCGTAGGACGTATTTTGAAGCTGAATCCCGCGCCAGTACCCCGCTGAGGGGGTAGTTGAATTGGCGGTAAAGCGAATGGGTGCGGCTGCCGTTCCATGGGCCACCAGCGCACCAGGGTTCCCGCTGTTGCCACCAACAAAGAAGTAACTTGAGCTATTCATCCGGATTTCAACACCCGGTTCAAGGATGAGCGTGGTGACACCATCGCTGCCGTCCAGTCCTCGCAGATACATGGTACCCAGAACGTAGGGGATAGTTGATTTCCAAGTGCTATCCATGGTGAGATAACTTCCGGTCACCTGCAGCGCGCTACTGGTTTCCAGACCGGAAAATGTCGTGCCGGCAACGAAAGTGCTCACATTATCGGCCGGTAATTGCACAGGATAGCTGTTGTTCCAGTTCACTGTGTTGCCGCTAAAGGCAACCTGGCCCGTGCCTCCAAAATTAACGCCATGGTTGAACGTGCAATTGGCAATGGAACCACCGACAGTGCCGCTGAAGTATAGATCGTAATTGCCGCTGTTGGTGAATAGGCATGAAAAAATTGTCGGAGATGCACTCTCAATCTGTAAGGCATTTGTTCCGTAATTATTTTTGCCGGCATATTCTACCGTGCAATGCTCCATGCGTGTGGTGGCATCATGGACTGTGTTTCGAAGTTGAATGCCGTGCCAGAAACCCGCTGAGGGGGTTGTTGAATTGGCGGTGAAGCGAATGGGTGCGGCTGCCGTTCCCTGGGCTACCAGCGCGCCAGGGTTTCCATTGCTATCGCCGATAAAAAGGTAGGTATTGGCATTGAAACGCACCTGCACGCCCGGCTCAATGGTCAGTGTGGTTACTTCGTCAGCGCCGTCTACGCCTTGAACAGTGATGCTGCCGGTTACGATATACGGACTGCCCGCCAAATTCCAAGTGGTATCAACGGCGATCGTGCCACTCACGTTGGTAGCCGCCATTGCGCCTGGTCCGAAACCGAGCAACAGCATGATCAGACAAACAGCTATCTGGGCAGTAGATTTAGCAGTGTGGTGGTTTTTCATGGTCATTCGGCTCCGGTCCATATTCGTTAATTCTCTTCCTGGCTGCAGGTTTTACAAGCGCCGGTAGTGACTTCGCGATCTTCTCTGGGGCGTCCGGCCAGCAGTCGGTCGTTATTAAACTGCGTGTAGGCCTCCCATCCGCCTTGCAGAAAGTAAACCTGGCGGATACCGGCCTTGGCGAGTTGGCGCTGAATGCGGTCGTTCTCCCGGCCGTTTCCGGCAGATATCAAAAGTGTTAGAAATGGGTCGGAACTCTTTGATTTAAGCAATGCCCTTAACTGCGCCGCCCCTTTTGGATTGTCCATCAGGCGCATGGTTTTGGCACTCGGCAGGTGGGCGCTGCCGGCGGGGCCTTTGGGATCCGAAGCATTGATGATCAGGTGATGTACGCAGCCTGCTTCCTGAGCAAATAACTGAGGCGTTGCGACACTCAGCCGTTGTATCGCAAAAGGATCGCCAATAAGCGGTCCGCCTTTTTCCTTCCAGGCCAATAGCCCACCAGCCAGGATGGTGGGCTTGAAACCAGCTTGGTTGAGCGCATCGCAGGCCGCAGCCAATTGGCTCAAGGCAAACCCCTCATTGACGAGCACGATGGGTTTGCTCTTGAGAAAGGCTTTGGCCTTGACCGCATGCGGGGCGATGTTGAGGGAACCCGGAATTCTGTACTGCTCAAACTCGGCCGGCAGCCGAATATCGATCAGAAAGATCGATTTTGCCTTCAGACCCGCCATGGCGGCCGGTACCGATGCGGCCAGGGCCGGGCTGATGGTTCTGCTTCCCTGCTTCGGATCGGTTGGCAAGTTGTCGGCCCAAAGGGTCGGCGTCAGGCAAATCAGGCAGACAACCGTCAGAATGGGCCAGTGACGAAAGTGTGTTTTTTCTCGTTTCATTTGAATTCCGCTTTCTTCCTCATAGACCGCGAGCGGGCCCGTGCCCACTGCATGCGCCGGCAAAAGGGCTCTATTGCACATCAATTTCGACGCGGGCGGTCTGGTCGGCAACGACTTGGGTGTCGCCGGTCCAATGCTGAGTGCCGTCGACATCCATGCGGAAACGATAGCCGCCTGCCGGGAGCACAAAAGTGACCCGGCCGGTGGTGTCGGTGACCAGATACCTGCCCAGGTAAGTGCCCGCGGGCGTGAACAGGTGGACCCTTACGCCGGCAAAATCAGAGGCACCGTTATGGCCATGGATTTCGACGGCCCCTTGGGCAATTTGTATTTCGGTATTCTGGAAACGGAAGGGTTGCGACCAGTATCGACCGCCCAGGTAATCGGCCCGGATTTTATACTCCTGGTCCGGCAGGCTGAAGATGGCCTGGCCACCGACGTCAGTGGCGAAGTTCATGCCCATGTAACTGCCGGACGGCGTATATAGAAAAACCGGGTAACCTCCCAGGGGGTCGTTGGCTCCCGAAAAGCTGCCGGACAAAGTGACAATGACTTGCTCATGCGGGATGTCGATGGCCGCGGTGAAGACATCGGGCACCGCAACCAGCTGTGACCAGTACTGGTAGCCCAAGTAATCGACGCGAAAGAGGAAGGAGCCGTCGGCCAGGTTGAAGAAGGCCTGTCCTTGGTCATCGGTGGCGCCCAGCATGCCGATATAGCTTCCAGAGGCATTGAACACATAGCAACTCACGCCGGCAATGGGGGTCGCGGCATCCCTGCGCACGTTGAGGATGAAAGCGCCGCCGCCCACCGCGACGACCAAGTTGTTGGTCTGATCGGCGGTCAATGCTTGCGGGCCACTCCAATATTGATTGCTCTGGTAGTCGGCGCGGAACTGGTAAGTGCCTGCCGGCAGATGGAAAGCGGCAACGCCTTGGCCATCGGTATCCGTCTGTACCCCAAGGTAGGTGCCGGCATCGGAGTAGAGGTAGATCCTGACACCCTGTTTGGGCAGGCCGGCGCCCGTGACGCTGACCCGGGCGTCGGCCATGGGGATGGTGATGACCTCACTGTTCCCGTTGAAAGTGCTCGACCAGTATTGGCGGCCCATGTAATCGGCGCGCACCATGTAATCCCTGGCTGGCATGCTGAAAACGGCCTGACCGGCCGCATCGGTGTCCTGGTAGCGGTCCATATAGGTGCCGGTGGGCGTAAACAGGAAAACGCGGACGCCGGGCAGCGGTGTATCCACCTCTTGGAATTGCGTCTGAACCGTCAGCGCCACCGGCTGATGCCCGATGGTCAATGGGAGTTGGACGTTTTGCAATACCTGGATGGCATCGGTCCAGTGGCTGTATCCGAGGTAATCGACCCTGAGCTTGTAAATGCCTTGGGGTACCTTGAAATTCACGGCCCCAGTGGACGTTGTCGTTTGCTGCTGACCCAGATAGGTGTCGCTGGCGTTGTAAAGGAAGACGGTCAACCCGACCATGGGGTTGGACGAACCATCCTGCACGGTGAGTTGCAGGCTGCCGCCGCCCGCATCGATGGTGGCTTGGGCCGGTCCGGTTTGGGGTACTTCGATTGGACCACTCCGATATTGGCTGCCGAGCAAATCGGCCCGGAACAAATATTTTACGCCGGCCGGCAAATTAAACCGCACGCGGCCTTGCGTATCGGTTTGCAGATAGCTCCCCTGGTAGGCGCTATCTTCCTTATATAAATAGACTCTGACATTTGGGGAAGACTCGCCGGCCATGCGCACCATTACATCCACCGGGATGTGGGCCACGGTCATCTCATGGGACATCACAGCCGGCACCTGGACCTCATCACTCCAGAACTGGTAGCCAAGGTGATCGACCCGCAGTTTGTAGCTTCCGTTGGAGAGATTGAAAGTCACCTGTCCGTTGGCGTCGGTTGCGCCTTGGAGGCCGAGATAGCAGTTATCGGCATTGAAAAGGTGGCATTGCGCGCCGGTAAGCGGTTGGCTCGCGCCTTTCAAGATGGTGAAGGTGAAAGAACCACCGCCGGTGGATATGCCCACATCCCGGAGGTGGTCCGCGGTAAGCGAAACCAGGCCGCTCCAGAACTGGCTGCTCTGATAATCGGCTCTGAAGCGATAATCCCCTTCCGGAACCCTGAAGGTGCATTGTCCGTTGGCATCGCTGTATAGATAGCGGTCCAGATAGTTGCTCGCTTCGGTGAAGAGATGGACCCTTACGCCGGGCAACGGGTATCCCGCGCCGGAGACAGTCACCATGGCCTCGGCCATGGGTACCGGCACCGCCACATCTTGCCAAGTAAACCCATCGGACCAGAATTGCCGCCCCATATAATCGGCACGAACCTTATATGCTTTTTCCGGCAGATCGAAGATTACATGGCCTTGATCGTCGCTCTGCTTCACAATGCCCATATTGGTTCCGGCGGCAGAAAAAAGATGGACAAAGATGCCGCCGAGAGGGTCGTTCTCTTGTTGGTATCGCGCCGCCACCGACACCCGAATTTGCTGATGCGGGATGGCGACAGTAACCAGCGTGTCGGTCACCATCTGGGTATCGCCGCTCCAGAACTGGTAACCGAGATAGTCTGCCCGAACCCTATACCCGCCGGCCGGCACGTTGAAACCAACCCGGCCGTCTGCATCGGTATTGGCATAATGGTCCAAATAGGTTCCGCCGGTGCTGTAGAGATAGACCCGGATACCCGCCATGGGTTGAGCGGCAGCCTTGTTGACTTCAACCTGCATCAGCCCGCCGCCGGCATTGACTGGCGCGACATTGGTGCCCCCCGCAGCGACGGTGGTGGCACCGCTCCAATACTGATTGCCGTAAAGGTCAGCGCGGAAATTGAACGTCAGGCCCACCGGCAGGTTAAAAACCACCTGGCCATTTGCATCGGTGACGAAATAATAGCCCAAATAGGCGCCGGACTGACTGTAGATATAGACGCGCACGCCTGCTGCCGCACCGGCGGCAGTATTGACCGAGACCGTAACCGCTTCTTCGGGAACCACAACAGGTACGGATCGGGTATTGGGCAAGGCCACGGTTTGGGACCAGAACTGGCTGCCGAGATAGTCGATGCGGAATTTATAGTTGCCTGAGACGAACCAGGCCGGGTCGAAATGGACCTCGCCGCTGCTGTCGGTGGTCATATTTATTCCCGCATAGCTTCCGGCGGCTGTGAAGGCGTAGACCTGGATTCCATTGAGGGCGCGCCCCTTATCGGTGCTGGCCGTGACGGTGATGTGCGCGGCCTCGAAGGCATATGATTCGTTGACGACGGCGCACGGGTTGCCCGCACTGTCGACCGCCATGAAAAGGATCGTGGTAGGCTGTGAGATGGTCAGCGGGGCGGAATAGTGTTGCGAATCGATACCGGGCTCGCTGCCATCCAATGTAAAGTAAATCGTGGCGGTTTCGTCGGCCGAAAGTGAAACCTGCACGGGTTGGGTAAACGAACCGCCGGCAGGTGTCGCGGAAACATCGGGCGGCGTGCGATCGATGTTCACCCGCGCCGGGCAGTAGACCGTTTGGCTGGAAAGCGTGTCGGCAATCACCGCATAAATATAGTAGCTGCCTTCCAGGCCGCTGATGTTCCAGGTGTAGTAGTCTTCGGTGCCATCAGGATCTTCCGCGATGCCGCCGGCGATGAGCACGCCATTTTCGCCGCTGTCGTCCGTATCGTAGTAGAGCGCGATGCTCGCATTGCTGTCCGGATCGCTATCACTCCAGCGGATACTGATGCCTTGCGCATTGGTATGGATCGCCTCGCCTGGCGTTATGAAACTGAAATGCGGCGGCTGGTTGGCGCCGTTTTCTTTTATGTAGAAGGAGCTGGTTTCGGACCAACCTCCGGGAATCCCGTGTTGGTCCACGGCCTGTACGCGCCAGTGATGCCAGGTGCTGGGCTGCAGGGGCGAAACCCCTTGCCACACCGGATCGTCCACTTCGGCGTATCCCGCCGGTTGCGTTAATTCCGAATCGGTGTAGATTTCAAAGCGGTATTTTAAGCTGTCCTGGTCGATGTCCTTTACTGGGTGAACGCTCATGGTGGGCGTGCGACTGTTGACCCAAGCGGCCCGGCCCGGATTCTTCAATTCAGGAATCGGCGGGGCCTCGTTGGATGCATTGATGAAGAAGTTGGCCATGGACCATGGGCTTTCGGCCGCGCTGTCGCTGGATTTGACACGCCAGTAATAACGCGTGTTGTCGGTTAGACCATCAACCGACCATTGCGTGGTTTGCGCCATGGGCAATATAAGTCCCGAGGAGATCCTGCCAGGTGTATTGAAGGTCGGTTCGGTGTCGATCTCGAAGTAGTAGACCAGCTCGTTTCCATCGGGATCGATCGCATTGTCAACGACCAAGGTTGTGAAACCGGTGGCTAGCTCGGCAGCGTTCAAGGGGCTTGCGATAACGGGCGCGGGGGGCGCGCCATTGATGGTATCAACGTGGAAGGATACCAGCGAGCCGATGGTCCGGCCGCCGCGGTCGTCCAGGGCGATGGCCCGCCAATAATAGATGTGCTCATCGTCGAGTGGGGTATCGACGGTCCAGGCCGTGCGGTGGTCGGTACCGGCGGCGATGCCGCTAACCGATGCCGCCAGGGTTCCCATGCCGCTGTCGGTGTAAACCTCGAAATCATATGTCAGCAGATCGTCGTCGATGTCCCTGGCGTTGACGATTTCCAAAACCGGACTTTGGCTATCGACCATCAGGCCATCGGACGGGAAGCTGATATCGGGCGCAGCGGGCGGATCGTTTTGCAGGTCCGTAAAAAAATGTCCATAGGCCCAATCGCTGCTGCCGGTATCATCGGTTGCCTTGACACGCCAATAGTAAAACGCGTTATCGCTCAAACCCACCGGGACCGTCCAGATCGTGGTGGTTCCGCTCTGGGGCACCACATCGCCTTGGGCCGAAACGAGCGTTTGATATTGGTTGTCCGCGTACAACTCGAACGTATAGCTGAAGTCGTCCCCTTCGGGGTCGATGCTGTTGACGATTTCAAGATCAGGCGTCAGCAGTGCGACATGATCGCCATAATATGGGGCCACAATTTCCGGTACACTGGGCACGCTCTGAGCTTCGGTCGGGTCGAGGCCGTTGATAAACTCTTCCAGATCGGAGATACCGTCCCCGTCATAATCTCCGTTACCATCACGGTCCAAGGTGCCGAACTGCTCGAGTTCCCAATTGTCCAGCATACCGTCGCCGTCGGTATCGCTCTGGGAGAAGATACGGATGACGGCTTGCCGGGAAGATTCCAAGACGCCGTCGGTGGCGATGAAGCGGACGATGTAACGCCCTGCCTGCCCCACGCCCGGAACCCAATTGAAAACGGCGCTGCCGTTGCCCTGATCCATAAATGCGGCGCCGACGGGCAGTCTTTCGGCGGATAGGACGGGAACCGTGCCATTGGGGTCTGAGGCCTCCACGATAAAAGATAGCTGCTGGCCTTCGATCCGCGTTCTTTCGGGGATAAACATAATGACCGGCGCCTGGGGGACATCCGCCGCGCTTTGAAAACTCACGGTATAGACGCCCGGCGTATTGTGATCGAAGATATTGAGAAAGTATTGCCAGGGCCCGCTGCCCGCACGGGTCTTAGATAGCCACACGTTGGCTGTCTTGATGCGTTTGCCGTCCGAGCGGATCGCTTCTTTGACCAGCATCCCCCCATGGGTCGGGTCGGGTACACGGGCATACATAAACCCGGCGGTGGGTGGCGTTGTCATCCTGTACCCGCCCCCGGGATTGGGCGCGAGGGTGGAATCCGCGGATTGATGCGTCACGTTGGTCTCGATGCTGTCGGACTCATATACCCGGAAGATATCGTCGTCATTGGCCAAAAAATCTTCGATGGTATCCCGGCCTTCACTATCCACCATTACGCTATGAACGAGAAAATGGGTGCGAACATCATCTTCGCCGATCAGTGACGTCATCTTTCCACCAAACTCATCGGCATGGGAAAATTCCGCACCGAAGTCCACGAATCGCCCGGAAAGCGTGGCGCTCATGATCCAGCGCGCCACGCCGGATTTGTTGGGGGCAATATTGCCAAAATCCGCCAACAGGCTGTTCGTGGCCGAAAGCCCGTTGACCGTACTGCCTTCAATTTGAAAGCCGATTAACAGCCCCATATCATTATCGACGATTTTCGGCTGGGCCGACTCGACTTTCAATGCACGCGCGTAACCGTATCCTTTATTCTTAATCCGCAGGCCGAGGTAAAAGGGAACCGGTGGTTCGACCGCGCTGCTCCAGGCATCATCTCCATAAACCTCAGTGGGAAGAAAATAGTCGAGTACCAGTTGCGGCATGGGCTTTACAAATATGTAGTCGGGCGTTACCTCGACGGTTTCACGCTGCCCCACCGCAGTATAGGTCAATGTCGCGCCGACGAAGTATAAAGTCCCGCTTTCGAGCCCGTTGGAGGCTCCCGGTGCGGGTATGATCAGCCAGTGGATATCGGCGGAGGTTTCCGGCGCGACCGTGCCCGTGCCTTGAACATTCTCGATGTTATCCATTGTGTCGGTCCGGATGAAAAACAGCGACGTCGTATCGCCAGGATCGGAAGAGGCAAGCACCGGTTCTCCTGCTTCGTTGGCGAATGTGACGCTGACGGCTATATTCTCCAGAGGAGCATGAGACAGACCGTTGTTGATCCGCATGTGCGCATCAAAGGCTTGTCGCTCAAGCGTCAACTCCTGTTTGATCTCGATTTTTACGGTGGCGCACAAGGCCAAGCAATCAGGGGGGGTCATGACGAACAACTTCAATGCGCAGGCAAACCAGAATAGAACCATCCAAACCCTGCTTAGGTTGGCATGCCGTTTCATGAGCACTCCTCTTCCGATTAAAATTGTTTTACTTGCTCAGCCTGATCTTAAGACCATTTTCAACTGCACCTGAGACCACCGCGAAGGATCCACTTCCCAGTGCATGACCATTATCGAAGGCTATGTAAGTGTCGGCTGCCGTCATGAATTGCCTCCGCTGGGGATCTGCAAGATGCCATCTCCCATCAGCAAAAAACTCAGCCCAGTTATGGTAATCGCTTAAATCCAGTACAGCGTTATTTGGACACACAAACCCACCTATCACCCGTGCAGGTACCCCATTGGCCCGGCATAAGGCGGCAAACAAGCAGGCGAATTCGGTGCAATCTCCCTTGGCGTGCCTCAGTGCGTAGAGTGCGCCTCTGTTTTGCTTGATGTATCCGATGTAGATCAATTTTTGCCCGACCCAATCGTAAATTTTTCTAGCGGTTTCATAATCCGTGTCGCCGCGCAGTTGATTGGCCACGCCTTTGATTTCAGGGTGATCCGATTCTATTAATGGGACGGTACGGAGGTAGTTTTCGATATCCGGGGCCACTGTTTTATTGGCTTTGAAGCAGATATCTAAGTCACTTTGAATATTGATAATCCTGCTAGTGAAAGGCGGAAAAAGATCCCATTTGAAAAGAAGAAATCGGTTATCTATACCCTTTCCGATTTCCTGAAATTTATAATTGGCATTAACATTCCTGCATTTTTGAAATGCAGTTTGCTCCAGAGGCCTCTGCACCTGCAGCGAAACATTTTCGATGGGGATGTTGTTCGTGTTTTGAATGGTCAGACTGTAACGAACTTGAAGCATCTTATCTGTGGGGGGATAAGTATCACGGCTGAAGTAAATGGTACAAATAATGATAGCTGCGGCCAAAAAGATACCACAGACGAACCATGAATATTTTTTTTCAACAGGCATTCAACTGTTTTCCAAGATCGAGATCACGATGCGCTATCCCAGAGTCAGTATCCGAATCAGTTAAGGTAAAATGGAGGTTATCCGCTATCTAATAGCCTCCTTACAGTTGTTTTTATCACTAGAATCGGCTGTTCTTATTCCTCCTGCTGCATTTTCAAAGGATCGTGGTGATTTTGGAGCAATCAGTTGAAAATATGGGTGCAATTCCTCCTCAGCAATGTCTTCGGGAGACATTGAAGGAACACCACCGCTAAGGCATTCTTGCCTTGTGAAGACTAAGTCGTGGTTTGCTTATTAATTGATATAGAGGAATTTCAGTGTTGATATCCCAAAATAAGTCAATATGCAATTAAAAAATTGCATATGTCTTCAAAAGGCCGAAGGCGCCATGAAGAACAGCACCATCGGGGGCCTGTGTTCATGCCCGGGCGTGTATGCCTCTTGGCTGAGGCCACGATGCTGGGTGTGTAGGAAACGCTCATCAAATATACCTGCACGGGCGAATCATCAGATTGTGTTTTCGCGTTTCGGCTCCTGTAAAGTAGCAATGATCTTGGTGAATTAATGGCCGAAAAGTGTCACAAAAAATTGACTTTTTTGTCAGTAACCGGTTCGTGGTGGTCTCTTGGGAAATTTTCAATGAATAAGAAGAAGATCGTTATCGAAATGGAAAAAAAGGTGCAGTGGTGATCCGGCACACCCAGGCTACCGAGCAGTGGCGCTATCACCCTTTCTGTTAAGTAGTGATCGAACACGCGGCAGCCCACTATCGCATCTCAATTGCATCTGTCAGGCAGACGTATGCCCTTTTTGTTTCTGGGCGACCAGTTCTTTAGTGAAGGCAATAAACCCCTCTGATGGTCTCACCTGCAGTCGTCCATGGTTCCACACGGTCAAAACGCCGCCGGCCGCAAAACGCGTTCGGCTTCGAGATAATGTGTCAAAAATGACCAAGTACC
Source organism: Desulfatitalea sp. BRH_c12 (assembly GCA_000961655.1). Taxonomy (GTDB): domain Bacteria; phylum Desulfobacterota; class Desulfobacteria; order Desulfobacterales; family Desulfosarcinaceae; genus Desulfatitalea. The sequence goes on along the minus strand of LADR01000008.1, from coordinate 546,533 downwards.
GGATGCGGCGTATAGGGTTCCTGAAGCTGTCTTATCTCTTCCGGGCTGAGTGTCATTTGAGTGGCGGCCACGGCGTCTTCGATATGACCGATTTTACTGGCGCCCACAATAGGCGCTGTCAGACCGGGCTGATGCAGCAGCCAGGCGTAGGCCATGCGGGCATTGCTTTCGCCGCGCGCGGCCGAAACTTCGCTGAGGCGGTCGACCACCGCGAAATCCTGCTCTCGGTAGTAAAGCTGCCGGGCAAACGCATCCGTCTTGGCGCGCGGGGTGCTTCCGGACGCTTCGTCCTGCGCCGTGCGGTTGCCTGCCAGAAAACCTCTGGCCAACGGGCTCCAGGGAATCAGCGCCACTCCCATGTCGCGGCACAAAGGAATCATCTCGCGTTCTTCTTCGCGGTAGATCAGGTTGTAGTGGTTCTGCATGGCAACAAAAGGGGTCCAGCCGCGGTATTGGGCCAGATACTGGGCCTTGGCGAACTGCCAGGCAAACATGCTGGACGCGCCGATGTAACGCACTTTGCCCGACTTCACCAAGTCATGCAGGGCTTCCATGGTTTCTTCAATGGGCGTTCGATCATCCCACCGATGAATCTGATACAAGTCGATGTAATCGATACCCAGACGTCCGAGCGAAGCATCCACGGCCGCAAATAGGTGTTTGCGCGACAAACCGTGCGTATTGGGCGGCTGCGACGCCGTTTGCCCAAAGCCGCCGCCGAAAGCGAGACCGACCGGGAAAAAGACCTTGGTGGCGATGACCACTTCATCCCTGCGGGTAAACTCACGCAAAAACCTGCCGGTGAGTTCTTCAGAAACACCGCCCGAATACATGTCGGCCGTGTCGAAAAAGTTGACCCCCAATTCGACAGCACGCTTGACAATGGGGCGGGCATCATCTTCATCGAGCACCCAGGAGCGCCATTTAGATGTGCCGTAAGTCATCATGCCAAGGCAGATGCGCGAAACCTCCAGGCCCGTGCGGCCCAATCGGACATATTCCATCGGATCCTCCTATGCGTGAGCGGCGCGGATGTCGACGCGACGGACAAACCGCGCCACCTTGTTTATGGACAAACGTTGTTTTGCAGTATTGCGTGCGCAGGCCGCAACTGGCAGGCCCGCGCGTAGCCGGAAATTTGGACGATCATTATACATAAGCCGCAGTAGCCCGATATGCAACGCCAAATCAGCACCAAAGGATGAGGTTGCCATTCCGGCGTTTAAACCCGTGAATCTCTATCGTGAAAATCAGGTCAGCTTTAGGGATTGGCATGGGCGAGGTGATCCAGGGGGTACACGCAAATACACACCCATTTCACAGAAATGAACATGGGAAAGCGGACATATCCTGCTCGGAATGCCCGAAAGCCCTTACGGGCGTCTATTTTAAATAATAAAACAACCGGCATGGATTATGCTGACAAACACCAGGATAGTTGTTTGTGCATTTCCAGGCACAACCAATTGCGAACACCCCAAGTTCTCATCGACCATGCTGGAGTTACCCATGATTCAAGCGCCGACTGCCACGCGACCCAACACGGCAACACCAAACACCTGCATACGCCCGGTGACCATCTTCACGATCCCTGTGGACCGCGAGACAATCTTCAGCAATCACAAGGGGCTGTATAAAAGCGCGATCGAAAAACGGCAGCGCCGGTTAATCGTTAAAAGTACATTCATCAGACCCTTCCTGCAAGTTGGTGAATACGTCCGATGTATGACCACCGGGCACTCCCCTGTTTCCACAATCGAACAAGATCTTATCGGTCCGGCCTTCCTGTATTTTAAAAGGGCGCTGTTGATTTTCACCGATCGTCGTATTCTGCACATCCCCACCCGCTTCAACCGAACCCCTCGCGGGGCCATGTCGCAGATTATGTATGCGGACTGCGTCGGCCTGGACATCAAAGGCAACTCTCTGGAAATTCGTTACAAAAAGGGACGCAGGGAATTTTTTCACCACCTCGGCCGCACGGAAAAAAAGAAAATTCGCGTCCTGCTTTCAGAAGTAGCTTCATTGACAACAGAAAACGGCCAACACCAAGAGCGCGTCTGCCTGTGTCCGAAGTGCACCAGTATTTTAGCGGAAGGCGCAAAGCGCTGTGCATCGTGCCGGTTGACCTTCAAAAATAAGCTTAAAACCGGATTATGGGCCTTTCTGGTTCCGGGCGGGGGCATGTTTTACCTCCGCTATCCCCTGGCGGGCACGAGCATGGCCTCGATCGAAATCGCAGTGATCGCTTTTGCGGTATTCACTTGGTTAGCAGTGGACAACCAATCGCGCGTCGATTTCGGCATGATCGCCCTGGCAACCTGCGGAGTGATCGCTGCAAAACTGCTCAGTTTTTTTTATGCCAGACAATTGGTTCAGGAATTTGTACCGGAAGATAAAGATTTCTCCTACACGAATGCTCACGGGAAACCCCAAATGCCATAGTGAATGCGGTTCTCGTCATCCACGCATTCATAATGCAACTTTCGTGTTTTCAAACGCCGGCGCTTCGGGTGAGTGGTCCGCGCCAACCCCAAAAGCGTTATTCACTTCGATCAAGAACGATACAGGTATGGGTGAGATCGCTTGCATCTATTTTTCGACCTTTTCGAGTTCGTCAGCGCGGTCAAGGGAAAGATCCAGTGGCTGCAAGTCATCCGAACCTTGCGGTATGATCAACACGAATTTATAATTTCAAGCGGCCACCCCGGCAAAAATGGTGGCATTGCGCCCAGTCGGAAGACAAGCCATTACCCTAAAAGAGGCTGAAGGATTTACATTCCGGACTTTTTTCCGGTCATGCTTTGGATCGCTATTTTGATCACAGCCGTCCGGTTGATTGACTTTTCTGGAAATTCAAAAGAAAGATCCGAATAGTGAGCCATGATCACTTCAAGGGCTTTGCGCTTTTCATCGGGTTCTTTCAGAAAATATGCTTTCCCGAAACCGATAACACTCCGATAGCGCATTCCCCATGCACACGCCTGGTCGCCTTGGACTATTTCTGTATCGCCATCGAACTCAAAACATACGTTGTTATTTTTCTGCAGCATAGCGATCTTTGATCCTTCCAAAGAACTATGAACATAAATCGCGTTGTCCTGGTAACCAAAACACATGGGGACAATATAAGGGATATTGTCACAGGACAGTCCCACACGGCACACGATTGATTTAAGGATGATGGTTTCGATTTCAGACCGTTCACTGATCTCTTTTTCTTTCCTTCTCATCATTTTGTTACCTTTTCCGGTGTCTGCTTCGATGTCGACGCGTCGTCGTTGCAAAAAGCCGCCATGCGGCACACGGGGGCGAACACACGGTTCGCCCCTACAGATGGTACGGGTACTTGGTTAATGGTACGGGTACTTGGTTATAGGTTGCATCACCTGTCGTCTTGAGTGTATTGATCCGCAAAATCTGCACTGGGAGCAATATTTTCTATGATATCGATGATGTTTTCCGCGGGATCCAGTATCATGAAATGTCTTTGCCCGAAATCCTCGTCGCGCAAAGGCATCAATTCTTTGATGCCACACCGATGAACCAGACGTTCATATTCTTCGCGTGCACTTTCGACTTCGAAGTTCAGAATCACCCCCCGGGCTTTCGTGCTGTAACCCGGAGCAATGGTCGGATGACCGGTTTCCAGCAAAGCCAGTTCAATCACGTGCCCTTCTTGGACCTTCTTGAGGCTTACATACCAATCCGCTTCGAAGGCAATGGAAAAATGAAAATTTTCGCAGTAAAAATCCCTGAGGCCCGCCACATTCGGGGTCATCAACACGGGATAAAAACTTGTTATGTTCATGGTTATCTCCTTTTTACATACACATTGTATGTTTTGAAAAAACATACATACAGTTTGTATTTATGTCAAGAGTGTGATTTAGTATTTGCATGGCACGGAAAACCTTTGAAGAAGCACAACAAACCAGGAGACGGATTCTGGATACCGCGATCCGTCACTGTGTGGAACGGGGCTACGACGGCCTGTCGCTCGCCGATATCGCCCAAGAGGCGCAAGTGACCCGCGGGGCGATCTATCATCATTTCGCCAATAAACAGGCTTTTTTTCTAAAAATTGTCGAAGAACTCCTGGGCAGGATGGGCGCCGCCATTCTGGAAGCCGCCGAAAAGGCGCCCAACAATTGGCAAGCGCTCATGGAGGGTTGTCGAACCTTTCTGGAGGTCTCTCAAGACAGTGCCTATCAAAGCATCATTCTCGGCCAGGCGCCTGCCATTTTAGGTACCGAGTTATGGAACAGGCTGGACCAGGAGCACACCACCGATTCCTTGAATTCCGTCCTCATGAATCTTGAGACTGAAGGCGTGATCGCCATCCCGGACAGCCAGGCTGCCGCCGAGGCCCTGTCGGGAGCCATGAACCAGTTGAGCCGATGGGTTGCTGCGGGCCACAGCCTGAGAACCGCCTGGAAAACGCTGGAACTTTTGCTGGAAGCACTGCTCGCGAAAAAGAATGCTTAAGCGTCAGGATATCGCCTTTCTCACCGCAAGAAGCAATGACAAGAGAAAGGATATGAGCTGTTCTTTTTTTGAGCGTATACGACAAGCCAGGAAAACGGCAGAAGTGTCAGATCGGACCCTCAAGGTGCCGTTGGGACGCATTGAGGGTAGCGGAACAGTATTTTACTGCTCGCTGACCGGTCTGTCAGCGAGTACACACGGGCATTAATATTGCTTTGGCAATTGTCCAGATGATTCGATGTGGGGCCGGGGCGGTCACGGCAAGAGCCCCGGCCCCACACAAGAGAGAATATCCGAAGAAGTCCAAAGTTTGACGCATGCAACAGCACGCATCAGGCGGTTTGTACCGCCCCATGTCGTATGCTCCCGAGTGATGGGATACTGATATCGAATGTGTCCGGGAGGTTCAATTTAGAGATTTGCTTGAAAATGTCCGTCCAGACATCTTTGATCACATTCTTGGCCATGAATACACCGATATGCCCGGCCTCGGCAAGCCTCTCCTCGATCACTTGCGAGGAAACGTAATCGCGGATTGCAAAGAGCTGCGGGCTCGGTGTGATATCGTCTTTGGTGCCCGCAATCAGATAGAGCGGCTGATAGATTCTGGACAAATCCACCGCCCTGCCCAACATTTTCACCTGGCCCTTGATCAGTTGGTTCTGCTTAAACAACTGATCGACCACCTCCAGGTACATCCGGCCGCCAAGAGGCTGGGTGAACTGATACCATTGGCTGAAACGCCGATACCTTTCCACGTATATTGGGTCGTTGATATTGGCAAAAAGATTCATATCGTCGCCGACAAACCTGTCAAAAGCGTTCATCAGCTTGAAACCGGTTACAATAGATGCACCCGGCATGCATCCGCCGCCCATGTCAACCAATGACTGGTAAAAGGACATGGGCAGTGTTTGCGCCATTTGGGTAATGGCGGAATCACCGGCATGAAAATCGATGGGCGCACCCGCCAACGTCAACGTTTTGACTCTTTCGGTGAAAAGAGCGGCATACATCGCCGATTGCCACCCTCCCTGGCATAGCCCGACCAAATGCACAGGCTGGCCGAGGTGTTGAACGCACGAATCCAACGCACGGATGCAATCTTCGATGGAATAGTTCGTGTGTTCTGGGCCTGCAGGCAGCTTTTCCACCACATATACATCACCCTCGAAATGATCCAGTGCGCATTGCACCAAACTCTGGCCCGGTCCATAATCCACGATTTGAGAATTGTGGCCCGCCTCGGGCGGTATCAGCAACAGCGGATTGCCTTTGTTTTTTCCATTGAACTTACGTAAAACCACCTTCAAATCGCTATGAACCACCTGGTTTTCGGTCATCCACGGCACGGATGAAATCGGAGTATTTTTCTCTTTCAGAAAAGAACCGAAATCGTTCATTGTTTCAGCCCAGGGGGCTGTAAAATAATTCATTCCCATCGTCGCACCTGCAAATTGGTACATATCTCCTACCATTCGCATCCCGCCACGAACACAATTTTCCCAAGAACGCAGTACAGAATCCATTTTCGCCTCCATTGCAGATAGATCACAAGTAGTGCCTCAGAATTCGGGCAACTGAGTTGGATATCCATGCAATACAAAGGCCAGTTTTAGACGGTTTGATCGATTTCGGAAAAATTAGAAAATGCAGGTGAAGCGTGCTGATTTTAAGGTGCGGTTAGCTCTAACAGGCTGCCAAAGATTGCCTACCCTCAGCAGGCTTGATTCGTCTAACAGGTTGCTAAAAATTGTCTATCCTTAGCGGGCTTGATTCACAGTAGCCTGGTAGGGTGGGCACCGCCCACCATTTGTTCGCGGTATCTGTCCAATCGCTTGGGGCGGGATCAGTGTAAAAAACCCATGACGTTGTAATAGCGCGGTGGTGGGCAATGCCCACCCTACATTCGGAGTTGGCGCGGACCACCCACCCGGATCACCGCCTCCGTGCCAATCCGCCAAAAGAGTATGCGACAAAATCGAAGTAACGCTTCACGGGCGCACGTTCTTATACTTGCCCATTTTAGTACTGCTTGCGTTTGCCGAAGCCTGGTAGGGTGGGCACCGCCCACCATTTGTTCGCGGTGTCTGTCCAATCGCTTGGGGCGGGATCAGTGTAAAAAACCCATGACGTTGTAATAGCGCGGTGGTGGGCAATGCCCACCCTACATTCGGAGTTGGCGCGGACCACCCACCCGGATCACCGCCTCCGTGCCAATCCGCCAAAAGAGCATGCGACAAAATCGAAGTAACGCTTCACGGGCGCACGTTCTTATACTTGCCCATTTTAGTACTGCTTGCGTTTGCCGAAGACCGATCCCAGAACATTGAAAGTATTTTCCACCACGAAAAGCGCGTTCTGATCAACCGTAAATACCATCTCTTCTAATTGTTTAAGGCACAAGTTGTTTGTGATGGTCATTAAAATATCCTGGTCCTTGCCGCTGTAAGCGCCCTTGGCTTTGATGATCGTGGCCTGCCACCCGCGCTCCAGAAGTGCCCGGGCGATCTGGGCGTTTTCCCGGCTGATGATATAGGCCAACTTGCGCTGGCTGAACATCGAGAGCACGTAATCGAGAGATACCGAAGACACAGCAACGAAAATCACCGAGGCAATAAAGAGATCGATAGACAACTGGGTCAGGGAAAATGAAAAGAGCGCCACGTTGAACAACAGATAGAACTTGCCGATGCCGATATTGTATTTCCGATGAAGAATAATCGCTATCACATCCAGTCCTCCGCCGGATCCAAGCGATCGCAGGATGATACCCGAGCCGCCACCGCAGATCACCCCTCCGGCCAATGCTGCATAGAACTGCTGAGTGATTCCCAGTTCGAATTGAATGATCTCATAGCTAACAGCGACCGTTACGACAGAGAACAGACTGTAGATCAGAAACCGGCGGCTGATAAAAAACAATGCCAGCACAAACAGCGGAAGATTGAGCAAAACGCTCCAGGTTCCGGGACTGAGGATATCGGTCCAATAGTAGAGAAGCAGACTGGCACCGAAAAGTCCGCCGGTGATCAAGCCCTGTTCAAATACCACGGCCTTGGCGCCGAAAGCGAATAGCGCCGAACCGGTGACGATCAGAATGATATTCCATAGCGGTGTGTACGCCAGATTTTTGAGAGAGAGACCACTGCGGGGCTTCGCCTGTGCCGCCGACCCTGGAGCAAGCGTTGCCACGGCCGAGAGTGCTGCCTGTGACATATAGATAAGTCCTTGTTTTAATATTACAAATTTCGATTTTACCGAAATTTCGGGGCAACCATAGAAGCGCAGCCGATTGTTGTCAAGCACAATCAGCTAATCAGCTATGGCAACCGTATTTTTAGGTTAAAGGCTTTAACACTTCTCACCCAGGTGGTTTACCTCGCATCCATCCTCACAGCAGTATCCAACGGTACGCATCAGCGGGTGGCACTCCCACCCGACACGGTAACCCCATTTCTCCTGGGTCCATTTAAGAAAACACGCGTTTTCAATTCAAGATACCTCTCTGAAACGCCAATATACGTATGGAAAGCTCGGGTTAGGTAAACAGATCAAAGGAGCACATGAATGACGCGATTGCCCACGCTGCGCTGCAAACTTGAACGCTTATGCGCACTGATGCTGATTGTACAGATTTTTCTATTCGTTCCGGTTTCCCTGGCAAGCGCGACACAGCCCGCATTGGCCCTCAATGATCCCTTACGCCAAAAAATCGGTTTACAAGGCAAGACGATATCCCAAGCAAATGCACCTCCCGACAGGGCCAACCGCCCCTTGAAGGCCAGCGCCAAACGTTATTCGGTGCCCGCGCCAGCCGCATCGAACGATCCGTTCCATGCGATCCGGTCGGAGATGTTGGTTGCCGGAGCGCTAAAACGGCGTATTACGCAGGAGCAGCGTGACAATTTATTGCGATTATCCGCCGATGCGCCGGATGACCAGGCAGTGCAGGTCGTTTTCGATAAAAACAATGGCACCCCATTGCTCTTAAAGACCCGACGGTTTCTTAGAGGAGATAAACAGCTGGCCACAGCGGCCCTTTCCCGCAATGAGAGTATGGCCCTGCAGTTTCTGGATGCCAACAAGCAGTTACTGAAACTGAAAGATCCGCACACAGATCTGGTTTTGAAAAAATCCTGGTCCGATCACCAGGGGGCCAACCATTATAAATACCAGCAAATGGTGGGCAATATCCCGGTATTCGGCAAACAACTTATGGTCCATGTGGACAGCAGCAATACAGTATACTTGCTCAACGGGCGCTTCGAGCCCACCCCGCAAGACCTTCAAGCAATCCCTGAAATCACGCCGACCCAGGCATTGGAGAGTGTAAAACTGGACCTAAACATTTTCGACCTTAGCGCAGATAGCGTCGAGCTGGTGTTTTTCACCCACACGAACGGCGCGATGGTGCTTACCTATAAACTGCGCGTTGCGCCGACCCTCGCCGAGGCCTGGGTATATTTTGTCAATACCACCGACGCCAAGATAGTGCATCGCATGACTGACATCCGCAATGAGGTCGTTCGCTCAGGAGGATTCGATCTGAACGCGATTTATCAAATGTTTAACTCCTGGTACCAGGACAACACCTATTATCTTGTAGATCCCACCCTGCCCTCGACCGACATTCCTGTCGATCCACTCTATTCGATCAAAAGTCCCGGCAATACCTATATCTTCTCTGCCAACCACGGCACGAGCATACTTTATCATCTGAATAGTTCATTACGCGACAGTGGTTGGGATGCCGCCGGCGTCAGCGCCATGGCGCACATCAATGCCACGCATGCGTATTATAAAAATATGTTGGATCGGAACGGCTTGGACGACAGCAACAAGAATTACATGGCTGTCGTGCACTATGGATACAACTATGCCAATGCCTTCTGGAACGGTAAGTATATCGTTTTCGGCGACGGCGACGGCCGGACGTTATCCAATTTAGCGGGCGCGCTGGATATTGCCGCGCACGAACTTCAGCACGGTATCACACAATTCACCGCCGACCTGGTCTATGAAAATCAGAGCGGTGCCCTCAACGAGGCCTACTCGGATCTTTTCGCCGCCATGGTGGACGATGATGATTGGACAATAGGCGAAGAGTGTACGCTTGCCTATCCCGGATATCTGCGCAATCTGGGGGATCCGGCCCTGGGATTGAAGGCGCTGCCCACAACGATGAGCGCGTATAAAAATTTGCCGAACACCCAGGCAGGCGACTGGGGTGGCGTGCACACCAATATGAGTATTGCCAGTCATGCGGGATACCTGATGGCCGAAGGGCTGCGCGTAAAAGGAATCGGCACCAGTATCGGCCGGGAAAAAACAGCCAGGATATGGTATCGCGCACTGACGACCTATTTGACAGCCTATTCGCAGTTTAACGATGCCCGCATGGCCACGATACAGTCGGCTGAGGACCTATACGGTGCCGGAACTACGGAAGTGGCCGCCGTTCAAGCGGCATGGGATGCCGTGGAGGTATACGGCAATGAGGGCCCGTCCCCTACTCCCGAATCTGGAGAGACTGTGGCCGGAGATGATCTCATGCTTTATCTCTATCCCATCGACCAAACCCACGACAAACCTTATGACCCAAGCGAACACTACCATCTCTACGCACTGGTGGATGCCACCGGCGGGTATGTGCAGGCCAATGACAAAGGGCCACTGAACGATACGATTGATGTCGCGAACCTGCCCAGATATACAAAACCGGCGGCGTATACCACTGCCAACGGGGATACCCTTGTTTTATATGCGACGGAAGATTTTGATCTACACCGCGTTTGGCTCTATTCCGATGGGAGCTTCGGAAAGAGTGAGGAAATGCTGGATACCAAAGATATCTTCAGCATCGCGCTTTCCCCCGATGGCCGCTATTTAGCTTACACCCGGCCAGACGATGGCGACAACCATATCTATGTTCACGATTTTGTCGAAAACAGGTCTGGTGCCGTTTCAATCCATGCAGAAGGTGATGATACCTTCGATAAGCGTATTTATGCGGATTCCATGGCATTCGACTTCACCGGCAAGACACTGGTCTTCGATGCATTCAACTGTGTCTCGACCTCGGACAGCCTCTGCACCGATGGTAATGGCTACCGCTACTGGTCCATCGGATTGATGACATTGGCCGATGATCCTGATGATAAAACGGCTATAATGGGAACACTCTCATCCCCGTTCCCCAGCCAAGACCCCAACTACGATGTCAGCTACCCGGCTTTCGCTGCCAACAACAGCTACGTGCTGGCAGTCGATATTACCGATTACAGCAATTATCCTGAGATCAATGCGATGGTGTGGACTATAAACGGCACCGACGGACAAAGCCGGCAACTGACAACGCCCAACCTGGACAACGACAAAGAACGTGTTGTTTATGGTGTACCGACCTTTTGGGGCGATGACGAGGCCATAACCATTCAAGGATTCAGCAGCACCAACGCCAGAGCCTACCGCGTTCCCGTCGATCATCTTTGGGCAGGGCCGGCTGATCCCAAGTATCAAGACAGCGACAGCATCACCGTCATGAACGACTATGCGGTGGCAATGCCCCTCATGCATCACCAGGCCGCCAGATCGGTCGCGGGCGAGATCACCTTCAGCACCTTGAATTTGGTTTTTTCAGGTACCACTGTAGGCGCTGAAGTGACCCAAGATATTACCATCAGCAATGACAGTGATAGAGATATCCGTATTCAGGACATTGCGCTCAGCGGTTCCGAGGCCTTTGCGCACGATGGCATCAACGGACTTCTAGCGCGCGGCACGCAAATGATCATTACGGTGAGTTATCTGCCGGCGGCAGCCGGCGCCCAATCCGCTATCTTATCGATCACCAGCGATGCCGATGAGCCCACGAGCACGATTTCCATCACGGGAAGCACAGCAACCAGTACACCCAGCATTGGAAGCGGGGGCGGGGGCGGGGGTGGCTGCATGATCAGCAGTCTGAACCCGACACCAGCGGGGTATGGCACAATTCCAGGGGCTGTAACCGTTTGGATCGTAGCGATGGGCTGCATGCTCATCGGATTTTGTCGCAGGGCAACAAAGGGTTAAAGGGGCACGCCACAACCCTTGACCATAAGGGCCCGCGCCAAATGGCACAGGCCCAGTGAATGGCATTGGTCCGTGGCTGTCTAATATCGCGCCATGGTCGGCGGATCGGTCCAATAAGCGCATCTGTGTGCAGTGCCAAATTCCAAGGCGGTTGCGTCTTCCAGCGGCGTGTCGAGTTTCATCACAAAACCGTTGTCGTCAGGGGTAAACATGGCCCAATCATCACCCGTAGCGTTCGGGTCGCCTGTTTTGGCAAACTGCGTCCAGAAACCGACCATCTGTTCGGATAACGCGATCTGTTCCGCTGATCCTCCCCGGGCACCGACCAGACCGAAGACATACTGAATTTCAAGGGTATGCGTCGCCCCTACTGGCAGGGCCGCTGTGTCCCAGGTACCATTCGGTGCGGCATCGTCGGTGAACCAGTAAGCGTACGTATCCGTATACAAAGACAGCTGATGCCACTGGTTCAAGTTATTGCAAGTGAACATATAGTCGGTCCATAGATTGCTTAAAGCCACGCGGAACCGGTTTGGATGCTCAATATACCCACCAAGCTCAGCCATCGCATCGTCACGATAATCATCTGCTATTTGAACGTTATCGAGATCGCGGAGATCTGTTCTCAACAACGCGGCCACCCCGTCGCGATAAGCCGATTCTGTTTCGTATATCTGCCCTCCAGCCATGTCCAGAAGTACGAACAACCGGCCTTCATGTCGATTACTGCCCATCAGAACCGGCACATCAGCGAAAGCACCATCAGCCAGGGCCGCATAGGTGGATTGGGGTAGAAAACGTGTTCCGGTCGTGGGCACATACCAGTCAGCACCCTGGGCGGAAAGAACCTCCTCAACCGTCAGCGCACGAAAACAGTCCCGTATTTCAGCGTCAGATCCGGTACATGCCGCCGCTGTGGCAAACTTGACACCAAAAACCGCGGAACCCACCGGCAATGATACCTGCGTGGGGCTGTACGAACCGCTTTGAACGATCGCCCGCTGGAAAAGGCCATCCGACGATGGTGCCACCAGTTGCGACAATACACTGTGTCCGCCCGCCGATTCACCAAAAATGGTCACGTTGGCCGGATCTCCGCCGAAGTTGTCGATGTTGTCCTGAATCCAATTCAGTGCCAACTGCTGGTCCATCAACCCATAGTTGCCTGATTCTCCGGCTTCAGCCGTCAACGCGGTGTGCGGCAAGAATCCCAGAGCGCCCAGCCGATAGTTCAGCGTGACGACGATGACATCCTCCGCTACCAGACGGGTCGCATCATAGCCTGAGTCGGAACCGGCACCTGAAACGAAGGCGCCGCCATGGATCCACACCATGACCGGATAGGGCCCGTCCCCCTTGGGGGTGAAGATGTTCAAAAACAGGCAATCTTCATCTACGCTGCCGGAGCCAAAGGCCCCTGCTGTCTGCGGACAGGAACTGCCAAATTCCTTGGCCTCGAGCGTTGCGCTGCGAGGCAGCGCTTCCTCGGGCGGAGCGAAGCGCAACGCCTCTACCGGCGGCGCAGCATACGGGATGCCACGAAAAGCATACATGGTGCCTTCATCTGCGCCCACGACATCGCCTTCGGTGGTCACTCGCACCGGGTCGGCTGATAATCGTGCGGGATCATTGTCGCTGCTGCTACTGCAGCCTGCGACCAGGAACAGTGCTGACAAAATACCCATTACGGTAGCATACCGCCGTAATTCAAATCGAAACTTTCTTTGCATGTTCTTTGCCCCTTTTCGAAGTTGTCGTTCAAGTCAATTTTGAGCCAACCTTTTTTTCGAACTTTCAGTTCATGACAAACAGAATATTTTCGATCGCGCGCAAATTCCTTCCATGTATGACAAAAAACTGTTCTTCCGAAGCCCAGAAAACCACGAAAGCGAAGAAATCTTCGAGAAACCAAGGTCGCCCCGGGCCGTTCCGACCAGCAGAACATTGAGCCATAGGCAGAAGGCACTGATGGAAAAAGAAGCAATTGCAACGCATCCTCCTTCCACTCGTATTTTACTGCTATAAACAATTCATCGTGGGAACTGCCGCAAGGTAATCGGAAATACGCTCCGATGTCAATACTTCGTTTTTCGATAATAAATTTTTTATTCCTAACATACAGTCAAACCATGCAGCCTCGCAAACGCTTGGCTATGGCTGATTTGAGCGCGCAAGGTCAGGCCATTGAAAATAGGAATTTCGTAACCCATTATTAGGTTTTCCCCACTTGTAGACCCATTGCCCATCCTGTATTCTTCCAACAAAGTATCTCTGAAATTCTGGTTGTATCGTTCACATTACTTCTTTACTCACTTTCGTGATTGACACGGACGAGGTGATCCGGGTGGGTGGTCCGCGCCACGTCACCCATCCCCGTCTCTCACTTGGCCGAAGTGGATAACCAGAATCTGCTAAATCGACATCGAGTAATATAGGATGGCAAACCCCTTACAATGGCATTTATGCTCCGAAGACAATTACGTCTTATGACACCCCATACCTGTGTCTAACTGGAGCGAACTGCATAACCATATAAGGAGATAACAATGGAAATCAAAATGAAAAAGCTATGTGTACTGTTCGTTGCGGCAAGTTTGATCTTCTTTTTCAATGCCTGTGAACCTGGTGGTGGCAATGTCGGCACCTATGATATCAGCAGCGGCAGCGGCATAAGCTCCGCACGCGTCTTCTATCCGAACAACATCAGCGATTTGAGCAGTGTTGGCGCTACCACCCTGTCCAGTGGCATGGGTGGCAGTAAAGAAGGCATGTATTGGCTGGCCGAACCCCTGGCCGAGGCTGGAATGGTCGTCATCGCCGTAAGTGCAAGCGACAACCAGACGGTGGGCGGTTATGAAAGGGCACACAAAGGAGGCTTGGCCCTTCTCGCAGCGGAAAACCAGCGTTCGGGAAGCCCGATTCGCGGCAAAATAGGACAAAGCGGCATCATCGGGTACTCCAAAGGCGGCGGCGCAGTGATCAATGTGGCATCCGAACTCGGTGACGACGTGCGCACCTGTGTTGCATTGGCGCCCTGGTCGCCTAGCCCCACCCGCAACCACACGGCTGCCACCATGATCCTTACCGGCACTACCGATGCCATCGCTCCCGCCTACATGGGGTCCGGCGCTTACGAAAGTCTCCCCGCGGGCGTACCCAAACTATATGCCTCAATGATCGGCGAAGGCCATTTTTATTGGAACAGCAGAAGCACGCTGGGCAGCGAAACCGATTTCATCAAAGCCTGGCTGCAATATTACCTGGAAAACAATCAAAGCGCCTATAGCGTATACAGCAATGGCCCGGGCAGCGGCATGACCAACTATCGATTTGACTCCGGCACAGACGGGGGAAGCAGCAGTGGCGGATGTGATTAATTCTTTTTAGTTGCTGGCTCTTCCCCCTCCATCACGCCATAGGCTTTACCATCGACAGCGAAGTAGGGACGATACACGATCTCATCAAGAGGAAATTCGTGAACCAACTACTGCCGTGTTAATGAGATTTTTTGAAGAATGCGGCCATCCAAGGCATCCACAAATATTGATAACGATCCAGGAGACCTTTTGCCAGCGTAAACCGCTACGCCAAACGCAGGTGCTCAGATACGCGCCGACAAATACGACCATACCTCGGTCTTGAACCTCCCATGCCGCTGCTATGCCTGACACTCAAAACCTGATTTGTCTTGATTTGCGTTTTCAAAATTTAGGCCAGCAGCGCTCGAACTGTCAAGGCGGTAATGCCGCAAAAGGTCATCCTGACCCACCGGGCCATCCGTCGCCTGTGTGACAACCGAACAAATACCACGAAGGCGGTCGCGGTGATGACATTTTATGTCACACCCACTGCCATTTCTGGGCACAATTCAACCTTTCATATCATGGCCCCTTTAGATAACTATCCATAATGTCTATATTTATTAATATTCCAATTCGGTCCGATTATTGCAATTAGAAGTGACGACAAGCTCTTCCAGAAAGATAAGCGCACCTATAGCGCATTCAACGATATATATTGCTATTGGATTTGACCTAAGTTGGTACATGGTAACGGCTGCGTTGCCTGTTTACTAACCCTAAGCAATACAGGGAGGTGCTGACACCTAAATGCCTGTCATTAAGGTATCTTATGGATCTTAGTCCATTTGACGCGTATGAAATCTGGCCTGAATTAACTCTAAACGGGGAGGTTGAAATTGAAAAAGAAACTTACAGTGATGACAATGATGGCTTTTTTTTTAGTACTTGTTTTTACCGCAAACGCAGTGGCTGACGGAGTGAATATACCCATCAGTGCGGATCAAACCTTTGATGCTGTGATCAAACAAGTGGATCCCGAATCTGGAAAACCGGCGCGTGTTGCGTTGGTCGATGTCCGAACGACGGCAGAATATTATTGGGTCGGCGCCTGTGGCAAAGTAGAGAGCATTCTAACCGAATCCGGCAAGGAATTTGTCCCGTACGATGGAAAAGTCGAGCTGAAATGGGACAATTTTCTCTATTTCAAGTCACAGGCTGGTAAACATTTCCGCCCGGTGCTCCTGCCTATAAAAGAAGTTAAGAAAGTAATCACCGCCGATATATCCATTCACATTCCGACGCATACCTGGGATGAGGCCGGCTGCAAAAATGTTGCCAATCCTGATTTTGCCGCTCAAATTGAATCCCTGAGTAAGGCCTATGACGTGATTATACTCATGTGCCGAAGCGGCATACGCTCTAATACGCGCGCTTTTACCACCGATCTTTTTACGGCCGTTTACGAAATCGATCAGCCCAACGGTGTCGATGGCCATGGCGGTTTCCAGGGAAATAACTACGGCGATAAATACAATGGCTATCGCGGGTACCCGGGAAGAGATAAGCATTCAAAGTCCACGCAAACGGTTTCATGGGCTGATGCCGGATTGCCCGTTCATATCGGCTGGACACCGTTTGCCCCTGACTTTTAGGCTTTTGGTAATGAAAATTTAAACCTGTTGCAAAGACCAATCAAAACTAAAAAATAACACGACCATAGAAAAAAGCATCCCGGACCAACGCAAAACGCATTGTCCGGGATGCTTTTTTTTGCCGTTCATGCAAGTGAACTGCTTACGTTGCACGCGCCATCCGGAGCACCTGGACCCATGGCTGACGCGATCTTCGATTATCTCTCCAGTTCAAAACCCGCCTTTTTGTACCCCACCAAGCCTCCTTTTAGCCAGCAGACATCGCCAAAACCTTTGCTCAATAGCCATCGGGCGGCTATTTGACACTGATTGCCCGAATGATCCACCACGACAAGCTTGCGATTTTTCGGGAGTTCAACCGACAACATGGATAGGTATGCCAAAGGCATCGCGTGGCTGCCGGGCAGATACCCTAAGTCATAGGCGCTTTCAGGCCGGATATCAACGACCAGAAAATCGTTCAGGGATGCATGCAGCCGAGCCGAATCTATTGCAGGCACGGCTGCCCCCTTTATCGGTGAAGGCGAATTGATGGCGTATCCGGCTTTAATCCAGGCCGGTATACCCTCTGTGAAAACCATGATGTTGGTATAGCCTCTTTTTGCCACCAAACGGGCAGCATCCAAGGAAACGATTCACGTGCCGCCCAGACAATATGTAATGATTAGCTGGTCTTTATCCTTGGGCAGGTCAGCCACCAAAATGTTTTGTAATGGAATATTGATTGAACCGGGTATGTGTTTGTCCTGAAATTCAATATCACTTAAAGGGTTGATGAGCAGCAGTTTTTCACCGGCATCCAGCTTGGCTTTGACTTGCTCGGCCGTGATTTCCGGAAAATTTTCTGCCTGAACACGTTCTGCCAAAAAGCATGCAGATATTGTCAGAATCCATACCATCAACCATCGTAGATTACTTTTTTTCATAATGCACCTTCCATAAAAAGCAGATGAGAAGCACTGCAAGGTCACCGCCTATTTGGCCAATTGTTCAAAAGCCATTTTGATAGAAATTTTCATTCGGTTGAACGCCTTGGCCAACATGGCGATTTCGTCCCCACCTGCCGTATCGATCTGGGTGTCCAATTTGCCTAGACTGATTTCATTGGCATTATCCGCAAGGTGTTTGATCGGCTTGAGGACTACGCGTGAAAAAAAGGCGTTAACGATCAGGGTCAACAGCACGAAAAACAGTGCGACCATACCTATAAAGATTATGGTGTTTTCCCGGGCTTTGTCCATGACAATACTGGCCGGAACAGAAACCGTCAGGGTTCCGATGACTTCTCCGACGGATCGATGAAACCCATTTTCGTTTCCATAGCGCTCCAATAATTCCTGAGGTGCCAGGGCCGGATCACTGTGGCAAAGCATGCAGGCTTGTTCGGCCACAATCGGTTTCATGATGCTGTACTCTTTTTCACTACCCTTGACACGGTAGCCCTGCCATTCTTTGAGATCCGGATCTTTGCTGAATTCCTGGATAATGTTCATTTCAAAATCATCGGCCTGATTGATCAGGTTGCGTGGATACGGTGCCGCGTGCTTGAAATAGTATTGAGGATAAACGGCCCGTATTCTCTCAAAGATATTGCGGGCGCCAAATGAAGAAGACATTCCTTCGATGATAAATCGATCCGGTAAAGCATCGTACAATACCGGTTTGAGGACTTTGCTGGTAAAACTGCGCGAAGACTCCATGGTAATAAGCAAAAGGCGTGCTTTATCGAAAACCTGTTGCTCCGCATCCTTTTGCAACCTTGACCCCGATAGAAAATAGATCAGGACGATGGCACACAGAAACACGGCGCCAATGGCCAGGTTGAATTTCGTTTTCAGGCCAAAGGCGCTTCCCGCAGTTGAAGACGTTGCCTCCTGGCCGACGGGTGCATCATCGTCGGCGGAATGGGCATCCACCGGCAGTATCAATTTGTCGTCGAAGGGTTTTCGTGAAGATTGCGACGGCGCAGCATCCCGGGATGGATCCACGGTTTTCGACGAAACTGGCTTGGAGACGATAATCACGTGGTTACATTGGCTGCATTTGTATTTGGCGTTTGATTTGTCACCATTGTCATCGTTGATTTTAAACCGTTTTCCGCACTGCTCACATTGGATGATTCGCATGGTTCTTTCTCCTGATTAAATCTCCTTCGAAATGGTTTGATGGAATTGCGCACCGGCCTTTTTATCCGGAATCTGCTCAGCAAGCTTTTTGACAAACTCCCGGACACGATCGACCGGGATATGTGGAAAAGATATCTCCATTTTGGCAGACACATTCTTCAGTAAAATCGTGCTGATCGGTCCGACCGTTTTGGTTAGCTCCTTGTGCAGGATGTCGAAAAACGGCTTGCCCATGTAGCCGATGTCACTGTCCGAATCTTCGATCAACCCAAGCCGCGTGAGCTTGGCGATGGCCCTCCATA
The DNA here is from genome assembly GCA_000961655.1 of Desulfatitalea sp. BRH_c12. Classification (GTDB taxonomy): domain Bacteria; phylum Desulfobacterota; class Desulfobacteria; order Desulfobacterales; family Desulfosarcinaceae; genus Desulfatitalea. Next base: position 527,586 of record LADR01000008.1, on the reverse strand, counting down.
ATACGGCCATATTGACACCAGCCAGCTCAGCAACTTTCGACAGTTGAATGCTTTCATCGATCACAGCGTATACACGTGCGGCTTCAGCATCCAATTCGATTTTTCCGTGAGTGCTTCGGGTTGCTTTGCGATATAGTTTGGTGTCGGGGTTGCTCGCCGTTGGGTGCATGGGTGTAACTCCTTTCACTCGACCTCATGGAGAATTTCCAAATCCTGGTCGTTCTCGTCTAATGGCTCTTCCGGTAATTTGAAAGCTTCAACCGACGCGTGCAATTGCTCGGATGTCTTGGCCAGGCTGGTGATGGAAAGCGCCGTTTGCCGTCCCTGTACTGAAGCCTGACTGCTGATCTCGCCAATTTTTTTCATGGTTGTGGAAATATTTTCCGAAGACAATGCCTGTTGTTGGGCCGCCGCGGAGATGGATTGGACCAATTCAGCCAACTGGGCGGATACGGCCTTGATCTCCTCCAGTTTGCCGTGAGCGCCGTCCGCCAACTGCGTGCCGCGCACAACCCGTTGAATGCTGTCCTCCATGCGGGTACCGGCCTCATTGATTTCACTTTGAATGGTTTTGACCAGTGTTTCGATCTGTTTGGTCGAGTTGGTCGACTGTTCGGCCAAGCGTTGCACCTCATCGGCGACAACGGCAAAACCGCGCCCGGCATCTCCAGCCATGGCAGCCTGAATTGAAGCGTTCAAGGCCAGAATCGAGGTTCGATCAGCGATGTCATTGATGATCTGGACAATCGTGCCGATCTCCTGCGAACTCTCGCCAAGCCGTTTGATTGCCCGGGCCGCTTCCTGCACACGTTCGCGGATAGCACTCATGGCTTTGTTGGTCTGCCGCACGGCATCCGCACCGCTTAACGCATTTTGCATGGCCTGCTCGGATACCTTGGCCGACTGGGCCGCATGCTCCGATACCCCGCGAATAGAGGTGGACATTTCCTCGATCGATAAAACGGCCTGTGAAAGCTGATTCGCCTGCTCATCGCTGGTCCTGGATAGCGCAATGGTGGTTTCACTGACCTGATGCGACGTTGTACTCACCTGCAAGGTGGACCTTTTAACATCATTCACCAAACGGCTAAGCTGTTCGGCCATGGTATTGAAGGAATCGGCGATAGCGCCGGTCATATCTTCGGTAACCTCGGCCCGTACGGTCAGGTCGCCTTCAGTCAAGGCACTAATATCCGTCAGCAGACGCATAATCGAGTCTTGCATCTGGTCGCGCTCTTCCCTGCTTTGGATCAGATGCAGCGTGTTGTCCAACATGGCATTCAGCGAATTGGCCATCGTGCCAAGCTCATCCCGGCTGACGACACGGCAGCGCGCATTAAAATTACCCATGCCGATTTCACTAAACAATTCCATGATATGCCGGATCTGGCGTGTCAGACCGCCGGAAAGCACAAATGCCCCGCCAAAAACCAGAAGGATGGCAATACCCAGGGTACCGGCCATGACCAGAGCAAAGGTCCACAAGGGTTTATGAAGCTCGCGTTCTTCAAGTTCGCTGACCAATGCCCAGCGGATGCCTTCGGGGTTCACCGGACCAGGCTCTATAAGGACAAACGGCTGCCAGGAACTCAGGGTGGTGAGGCCGGCATAGTTTTCTGTTAATTGGGTGCCGCTGTTGCCTTTGAATGCGCTGCGGGTCGCTTGTGTATCGATCTTATAGTCCTGACTTAAAATCGTGGTCCATATGTTCTGCTTTTTCATTCGATGAGAATCATTGCGCAGCAATTGGTCATTGCCTACGAAGTACGTCTCCCCGGTTTGCCCCAAACCCGTCCGATCGCCTGCTATGGCATTGATCTGACTGACCGACAGCTGGACGGCCACAATGAATCGAAGCTCGCCGCCGGACATTACCGGCTGGGCCATGAATGCCGCGGGAGCATGCTGGGCGGGCATGTAATGTTCAAAGTCGGCCATCCCGAAACGCTTGGCCTTTAAGACCTTTGCGATCAATTGTCCCAGGTTGGTATTTTTATAAGGACCGGTCAAAAGGTTGGTGTAGCGATCCGAGCCGTGATTGGCGGCATGAAAAACATACCCTGCAGTACTGATCAGGTATATGTTTTCGAAACCAAATTCTTTCCGATAATGGGCGACCATATCGCGTTTTTCCCCTCTTAAAGGGAAAGAAACGGCCTCCTTGATGGCCTTCGTGCTGTCGCCGGCCTGGATCTTGTCGGAAGAAACCTCGTATAACCGGGCCATGACATCCGCCAGCTGTTCAAGGTCCTTGCGGCGCTCTGAGAAGTACTCTTGAACAGTCTTGCTTTTGATTGTGCAAAGGGCTTCCAATTGCGCTGTAGCCTGACTCAGCAAAGCTTCTTGAGCGAAATGGTAGGAAACAATACCCATGCCTATCAGTGGGATGAGGGCAATGACCATTAATGCTAAAAGCTGTTTGCTGCGAATGCGATTGGGGAAAAACTTATGCGGCAACCAGTTGATTCCCTTGGGGATCAATTTACGTACGAACTTCATGAGAAAAACCTCCTCCAGTCGACCCAAGCTGACATAGTGACCGGGAATAGCGGCATCCTGATATGCACCTTATCATTGCAGCAGTTCATTGACCTTCTTGAGAAGATCATTGGCCTCAAATGGTTTGGTCATATAATCATCGGCACCTTGTTTCAGACCCCAAAACCGGTCGCTTTGCTGTGTTTTGCTGGTCAGCATCAGAATTTTGATACCCTGCATGCCCGGGGTATTCTTGAGTTGTCGGCAAACCTGAAAGCCATTTTTCTTGGGTAAGATGACATCAAGCACAATCAGATTCGGAACATACGCAACAGCCTTTTGCAGCGCTTCTTCACCGTCTACGGCATACATAAGATCGTAGCCCCTTTTTTGTAGAATTGTGGTGATTTGCAGCATAGACGTCGGGCTATCTTCCACGATTAGAATTTTTTCGCTGGACATAGTGGTTTCCTCGCATGAAAATGATCCAAAATAGCAGTTTCCGGTTCTTATGAGCTGGTCCCTATCTTCGAACGAACTTATCGACACCTTCTTCTTTCCAGATTTTGAGCGTCCTTTCATCTTTGGGGTCTATTTTAACCCCAATCGCATTCACGGGCACATTGTGATTCTTCTGAATGTCTATCCAATTTTTTTTGATGGATGAATCTATTCCCATGAATTTATTCTCCTTCTGGCAAACTAATGTTTAGTGGCGTGAACCGCCATATTCGTCAGTCGCTCGTATGGCTGTAAAAACTCAGGTCCGACGACCGCAACCGCGGCCTCGGGAAAGTTTTGCGCTAATTCTTGCAGGGTGAGGTCTTCCAGGCCCCGGATGGTAACGGCATCGATAGACGAGACAATATGCGCCGTGGAAATATGTCCCCCGAAATAAAGTTCCTGGGTCACCAGCCGGCTCATACGCGTATTGGGGTCCTCGGCACCGATAATATGCTGTCCCTTTATCTGGTTTTTGGCCCGTAGAAGTTCATCGGCCTTCAATGGGTCCCGGCCCGAGATCAAGTTCCACGCGATCGATACGGTCTGGGCGAATACCTTTTGAAAATGGGCAGGATTGCTGCTGCCCTCGATGACCAGCAGGCCTCCGTCGCGATAGGCATGGTATTCAGAACGAATATCGTAGGCCAGGCCCTGCTCGCGGATCCCCCGAAACAGCCGGGAACTGATGCCGTCCCCTAAAATCTTGTTCACGATGTGCAATCCATACCGATCCGGGTGGGTAAAGGGGTAGGTTTTGATGCCGATCGAAAAATAGACCTGCGAAACCATCATGTGCGCGACGGCGCTCCCCGCCTGGTAGCGCAGTGACTGACTGCCGGCCGGCTGGGGTTGACCTTGCATGCACCAGAAGGCATCCCGGACCTGAGACACAATATCCTGGTGGTCCAGGTTGCCTGCCGCGGCGACAATGAGACGATCAGGCACATAGTACGAATTGAAAAAACCCATCACGTCTTGCCGCGTAAGGGCGCGGACGGTGCCGGCGCTCCCGGTAATCGGTCGACCCAAAGCCTGATCGGCCCAAATGTGTGCTTTTAAAAGAGAGTCGACCCTCTGATCGGGCAAGTCGTCGCAAGCATTGATTTCGCGCAAAACCACTTCTTTTTCTCTTTCGACATCGTCAGACAAAAAGTTTGAATTCAGCAGGATATCGCCGAAAAGTTCCAATGCGTATGTGCGGTAATCGTCCAGGACGGTGGCCGAATAGCACGTGTAATCCCGTGTCGTAAAACCGCCGATGCGGCTACCGGCCTCGTCCATCAGCCTGGCAATCTGCAATGCGTCGCGACTGGCGGTGCCCTGAAACATCAGGTGCTCTACCAAATGTGCCAAACCGTTTTTGAGCGGATGTTCCTCGCGCAGGCCGGCATCCACAATCATCCCGATGGCCACGGAGCGGACAGACGGCATCGATTCAGACACTACGCGGATACCGTTCTCTAAAATCGTTTTTTGGTACATAGCGCTCACGAATTATTTGGCTTTGAGAATGTCTTCAATGTTGACGACCATGACAATGCGCTCCTGCATTTGATAGACGCCATGCAGACAACCTGGATTAGCCACCCATTCCGGCATCGGGACAGGTTGACTGGCATCCACCAGGGTCATATGGCGAATGGCCGCACCGACCTTGCAAATGGCATACGATTCATGCAGTTGATCAGCATCGTCACGGGACACGCTTCGCACCACAATGGTCCGTAGCGGCATCTTCTCATCGCATTCGTGGACACCGACAAGGCGCTCCAGTGACAGAACCGGAAGAACACGCCCGCGCCACTGTGCGATCCCATCGACATACCCTTGTGCGAACGGCACAGGCAGGATCTCGGCATGCTTCAGTACTTCGGCCACTTGATGCGTGCTGAACAAAAAAAATAATTGCTGGCCATTGATTTCCGCCGTTCTGGCCGGAATGAGAAGCACCTGGGCACCGGCTTGACTGCGCTTTGTTGCCGAATTTATCACTTGGATCGACCTCGCATCATGACGATAAGTCCACTTGTCTACCTGCGGTGGTACTGTGCTTTCAAAATCAACTACCTGGGTCCTACATAGCGGTGCAGTGTTTCCGCCATGGTTCGTGCTACCATCTGGTGCACACTGCCTTCGATGAACTGTTGCAATTTTTGAGCGACGATGATCTCCAGAGAACGCTGTCCGGTGTGTTCGGACTCTGGGTTCGAAAGCCCTGTCTTTCCGGTCGGCGCCGGCCCCTGCAGGTCCGCGGCGTTCTTGCACGGCAGATGTTGCACCGATGCTGGCAGACCGGTCCTTGATGGCTCAATGACTGTCAGTCCAGCCCAATCGACAATCAAAACCAAACGCTCTTTCAAAAGCAGGACTTTGGAAAAACAAGCGCGGGCAGTGCCGGTAAAAACCCGCGGCAAATCGACCACCTGCGCCACATCGGCAGTCAAGCGGGCATTAACGCAGTCTGCCCGCAGTGCCGCTGCCGGGGTCAAGTTTCCTATGATCACCTTCGGATCTGGTGTCCACGCTGCGCTATCCTCACCCAAAGCCGCAGCCAAATCGAACAGTGGCAAGGTTTGCCCCTGATACGCGATCGTTTGCCGCAGGATGCGGTTGTGCGGCTTTTTTGCGTCAGCGGCCAGGAGGCTGATGTGGCGGATGCTTTTCCGGTCAAGCGCAAACTGGCTACTTCCCGATTGAAAGAGAACAAATTCCGGCATGAGTTCTTTATCCTTGTATAGCCTGCAAAATGGCATCTGCTTTTCTGAATCAGCGTACGCACACACTCCGTCACAGACTGGCAGTGCACCCAAATCACATGCCGTTCAGCCCACCGAGTTGCTTCACCAGGGCAACGAATTCTTCATCGACATAGGGTTTGGTCATAAAGCCTTTGACCCCCAATGCCTTGGCCTTTTCCCGGTGCTTTTGGGCAGCACGTGAGGTCAGCATAATAACGGGTATATTCTTGAAAGTGGCCTGCGAACGCATTGAACTCATGAATTCATAGCCGTTCATGCGGGGCATTTCGACATCCAGAACAATCAAATCCGGTTGCCGCGTATGCAAGCGTTCGATCGCTTCCACGCCGTCTTTGGCTGTTTGCACATGCCATCCTTGCCGCTGCATCAGGCGCGCCACCACTGTACGGACGCTCACCGAATCATCCACCACCATAATTTCCAGGGGTTTTTGAATCTGATGGCGATTGGCATAGCCGGATGTTGGCTGCTTGGCTGCCTCACCTTCCAACAGTTCCGCCAGATTGAGAATGGGCACAACCTTTCCGTCACCCATAACTGTGGCGCCGGCGACTCCTTGGACGTGACGCAAATGCGCCCCCAGGTTTTTGATGACTACTTCTCTTTGGCCAGACATGCGATCTATGGCCACCGCGCCTTTCCAGGATTGCGCGGCCACGATCAACACCAGCGGCAACGAGGCTGTGCCACCAGTTTGTATCTCGGAAAGCCCGTCGCGCATGTGCTCTGACAAACAGTAAAAAGGCAGGCTGCGGCCGCCGATGGTGATCGTCTTGTGCTCTTGGCCGCTGATCTCTTTGGGGTCCACGCGCAGTATCTGTTCAATGTCATACAGGGCCGTGGCGTAACGCCGCCCACCGGCCTCGAAGAGAAGCGCTTGCATGACCGCCGTCGTTAAAGGTAGGGTAATACAAAAAGTTGTGCCCAGCCCACTGCCAGACTTTTCGATGCGAACATTGCCCTTTAAGTCACGGATATTTTCTTTGACCACATCCAAGCCAACGCCGCGACCCGATACCTCGCTGATCGTCTGACGAGAACTGAAACCGGATTGAAACACCCAATCCGCCAGAGATGCCTCACTCATTCCCGCTACGTCTTCATCAGGCTGAAAAGATGCGACAGCCTTGCGAATCGCCTCATAATCCAGTCCGCCACCGTCATCGGAGACACGAATAACCACCTGGTTGCCTTGATAGGCGGCTGAGATATGAACCTCAGCCATTTCCGGCTTGCCGGCCGCCTGTCGTATGGCCACTGGCTCGATGCCATGATCGACGGCATTGCGCAACAGATGCATGAGCGGATCGGCCAATTTTTCCCACACCAGCTTATCCAGTTCGATGTGCTCCCCATAGGTGGTCAACTGCACTTTTTTGTCCAACTGCAGGGCCGTCTCACGGATGGTGTGGCGCATTCGATTGACGATCGTTGACATAGGCGCCATGCGCATGCGCATTGTTTTTTGATGCAATTCGCTGAGAAGAATTCGAAAACGATTCAAAAAGCCATCGAATCCACTATATATGTCAGTGAGTTGGCGGCTGATGGTGCTAACATCTACGGCGGTTTCACTCAAGGATCGAATGATCAGGTTCAATTCAGAGTAGCGGTCCAGCTCCAGCGCATCGAAGTCAGAGAAGGCAGCAGTTTTCTCAGCGGCCCTCCCCCCAGCGAGTTGCGGGTCAGTGCGCGGTGCACCTAATTGCTGAATGGCTTTGACTTCATAGCCCATTTCCAGGTCATGTGCAGTGGTTTTCAATCTAAGACGCGCCCGGTCGACTTCTCCAATCAGCTTACCCAGCCCTTCCATGTCCTGGTCGAAGGCACTGAGGGCCACGGTCAATTCACCGGCCAGGTTGACCAAAGACTCGACTTTGGTCATATCGACCCGCAACGTTTTGGCCTGCGGCTCCGTTTTTACATTAACGTCCTCAACCGCCTGAGGCCCTTGCCCGTCATCCGGCAAATGCGCACCGTCAACAGAACAGAGCATCTCAGAAGATCCGCCGGAAAATGCACTATCAGCACGATCTTCAAGGTGCGGACCGGACCCGATGATGCGCCTGAACGCAGCCCTTAAGGCGTCGCACTTCCTATCGTCGGCCTGTTGGGGAGAGCTCACCAGAAGTTCCAGGATATCGGCGGCTTCGGCGATAACCCGGATCACTTCCGGTGAAATTACTGCAGCTTCGTCATACAGCCAGTCGAGAACATCTTCGAATTCGTGGCCCCATGCTGCAACCGGTTTGAGTTTGATGACAGCAGCGGCCCCTTTAATGGTGTGGACAAAGCGTCGAATCAGACGTAATCGTTCTTTATGCTCTGCGGTAAGTTCGGCAGGAAAACGAATCTGCGTTTCGAGTTCACTTAAAACCTTACCCAAATCTTGAAAGTGATCTTCCGCCTCCTGATAAAAGCCTTCCAGCAGCTCTTGCTGAGACACGTCGATGTCTGCCCAACCGTCATCGCCATCTCTGTTATCCAGGTCGACAACGATATCGGATTGAGAACCAGGATCGAGCATCTCCAGGGCATCGTCATCGGCCACCAGGAGCTCGGCGTCAAGATCAACGGTATCAAAAGGGCCATCGTCGGCACCCGTGGCGGGCGTATCAGCCGTTTCTATATCGGCTGATCTTAAAAGTTGCGAAAGCAAGTCTCGTCCGTTATCTTCAGCGGCAAATTTGCGACAGCCATGCAGGCCTTCTAATATACAGGCCGCCTGAGCTGGATCGAAGGCATCATTACAGGGAACGCGTTTAGAATAGGTATCGAAATAGTCGATCGCGTGGACGAATATCTCGAATACTTCCATGTCGATGGTCAGGCGGTCACAGATCACTTCTTCAACGAGCTCTTCGAACGCGGTGGCGACCTTGCATAGATTACTGAGCCTTACCAATGATGAGGCGCCCCGAATCGTATGGACAAGCCTGTGCAGTTCAGCAAGATCCGAGTCCGCAGGATCACCGCCGTACTCTTTGAGCGCGGCGGCCTTGGCCCGTAATGCGGGAATATAGTCCTTCAGCTCGTTGAGAAAATCGCGTTCGATGCTATCGGCCGAAGATTCAGACATTAACAGTTTCCTAAATAGACCCAACGTGTTTCACAACTGGGGACGAAGACAATCGCGTTCTCTGCCCAACGATGCCCGACAAAATGCTGTCGGTTTTTTACGTAAATCTTTCATGGACCCTCACACCGATATGGCCAATGCGGTCATCAGCACATCTACGTCCAGCAGATATACCGGCTGTCCATCATACGCGATGATCTCTTGAACGAAATGTAAAAAGGGTGCAGTCGTCATTGCCGATTTATCGATGGGTTTATGAGCATCATCGTCGAACAACATTCCTGCGACTTTCTCTACAATGATAGCAGTGCTGATATCTTCATTGCTTATCAGAATCAGCTTTCTGACCGCATGGCTGCCTTCTTCCAGACGAAGGATTTGCTTGAGATCGACCACCGAGACGATCGTCCCTCGCAGGTTGCAGATACCCTCAACCCAGCGGGGAAGATTGGGAAGAGGCGTGACCTCAGGCAGATAATCGATTTCCAGCGCATTTTTCAATGGTAGCGCAAAGGCGGTGTTGTTTAAATAAAAACGGACATATTGCCGGCCCCGCTTATACTCCCGCGCCGAAAAACTTCCCAAAACCTCGAAACCTTCAGCGACAAGTGTTTGGGGTACTTGATCAGCTTGCCGGTCAATGGCTTTGATAAGTTCCGCCAAGGCAGTTGTCCCATCCGTCTGGCGTATTTTTTTATCGTCGTTGGCCATAGGCATCTACCTGATATGCTTGCGAACCGCCTCAACCAGATCTTTAGGCTCAAAGGGTTTAGTCAAATACGCCGTCGAACCGGCCAGTTTTCCCTTGACCTTGCTCATCAGGCTGTCTTTGCTTGTCAATAATATGACTGGTGTATCTCTCAATTCAGGAGATTTTCGAATGATGGACAAAATACGATAGCCGTCCATTTTTGGCAGAATAATATCGAGCAGAATCAAATCCGGCCGCTCTTGGTCAATTTTGCTCAGCGCTTCAAGCCCATCTTGGGCCTCCACCAGTGTGTAGCCTTTGGGTTTAAGCGTCAGCACAATAACCTTGCGGGTAGTCGGACTGTCTTCGACGACCAGTATTTTTTTCTTTTTTGGCTGCACAGCGGAGAGTATGGGGGCCGCTTCCTTTGTCTGTGCCGCCACGGTGTTCTCATAAATAGTCAACCTGGCCGCCATGTGGTTGACCACGGTAGTGAGCTGATCGGAAAGGAATTTATTGTCCGGATTGCCCCGAGAGGCTTCATTGAGCAAGTCCAGAGCCTCTTCAACCTTGTTGAGATTGCAGTTGGCCAAGCTTAAATAAAACATGGCCTTGACATTTTTTTCACGGGCAACAACATCCGTGTAACGTGTAATCGCATCGATAAGAAATTTTGATTCCACCTGCTCCAGCGAATTTTGCCTGAGGGCCTGTGAAATGATCAGCTTTGCTTTGCAGTAATGGCAATGATTGGCGATACGATCCAGGGGTGACCAGCAAAAAGGACACCGGCGCACCGGCGACGCTTTGACATGTAAGTAAGCATGCTCGAGTTTGCGTAATTCTTCAATCACCTGCAGATTATCAGGCGCAAGTTGCGTGCATTTTGCCAGTGCCGCCGATATGGCTTGCAGACTTCCAAGGCAACGTGAAAACCACAGCCATGCCTTACAGTCTGTTGGGTTGGTTTTCAGATGGTTGGTAATGAGCGCATGCGCTTCTTTGAAATGGTTGCCTTCGATCAGGCATATGGCTTGTTGGAGATCGCTATAGAAATCCTTCGCGGCATTCTGTTCATCTTTACGCCTGGATGCATCGAGGATAAGCCGTGTCAGCGAGTATTGAATAACGCGGTCAGTTACATTGCATGATTCAACTATTTTGATCTGCGCACTTTCCCATCCTAGAATGCTAATGGCGGCATCTTCTCCACGCAATGTGTCTGTTTCCGCATCGAGCACAACACCCCTTCGAACATAAAGAGACCCTTTTTTGCCTCCGGCAAAAACCTGCAATGTACAGGTTTTTCTTTCAAGCTCTAATACTTGTATCAAACTACTGACCGGCAGGCCGGTGATGTAACCAGTCGGGTTGCCACCCGGCATCAATTGGATTTGATCTAAACTCATTTCGCTCATTTTTATCACTTGACCGCCCTGTCCGATACATGCCGGTTTAGAAAAATGATCGATTTCGATTATTTATGATGACCTTTGTAAAAAGTCTAAAAACCGAATACGTTGTTTGATCACCCCCTATCCGCACAACGCGTGTGGCGTGCATTTTTCAAAACACTTTTGCAGGTCAAAAGCTTGACGTTATCGCTAAGCCCTGCAGCCGGCTCGGATACGCCGGCCGGGTAATATGACAAAACTTAGGTCTTCATGCGCAAGTACTAAACAAAAATATCGCACGTTCAGGGTTCAGGCCCGGACGTCTGGACAGGACAATTATAAATTGGCACTATGATCGGGAGAAGGCATCCCAACGCTGTGGCGACCTTCAGAGAGGAATCATTCTGCAATAAATATGCCTCAAATGGGGCTGATTTGATATTTTGGAATATTGAACTCGGCGGTGCCATCCCATTTTCATCTTACAAAAGTGATAAAATTGATTAAATCTGCCATTCGAATAGTTCTGGAATCTTCGTTCAGGCTGTAGGGGCTAACCTTGTGGTCGCCCGGTGCATTTTATGGGGGTGCGTTTTTGTTTAGGATGCCCGTGCGGTGGACGCGGGCGCACACAAGGTTCGCCTCTACGACTGAAACGGGGCGTTGTGCCGGGACGGTGGGTGGGACACAACAGGGATGCCCGTGTTGGCCAGATAATGCTGTGTAACAAACATTATGACCGCCATAGCAACGCTGAATTTTGCCAAATTTGGGGCAGGCCGCTGACAATATTTGTCAGAATCAGATGCCCGTAGCAGGGGGCGGTTATAAACACCCACCTAGAAAAAGGAAGGAAGCAGGGTTTGGTATTGTGCCAAATGATAGTGTCCTATCGTTTACAGGAGCACTGGTGTCTGAACAAATCGAGAGGGGCGCACGCGAGACCGGCGGGCAAGCCCGTTTCCGGCCTACAGGTCGTCACCTTTAGGAGACCTCTATGCGCCGGTCATGTGCAATGATCTCGGTCGGACAGACAAATGTAAAATCGAGGGGCCAGAAAAAAAAGGACCACATATTTGCCTTTCAGGTCCGACACTTAACCGTTCAATGATGCCGTTCGGCATGGCCCCAGGTGCGGTAAAGTCGGGGGCCGGCTTTGCGACGAGCACACTCATGGCGTCCTCCTTTTCCCATTGGTCACATTCATTACCGTCCCCACAGCACCGGGGCGAAGGAACTTACGCCCACACACAACAGCAAAACTCTGCAGCTGGGCGCTTATCGTGCCTTAAGGCGCTGCCTGATCAAGCGGCACGCCTTACTTTCAGGCGCCACTATCATCGTGACCCCAAGAATGATCAGGGGCAGCGCAAAAATGAAGCCCACGACCGGCAAAATGATCATTCCGATCCCTAACAGCAGAAGTGACACGATCACAATGATAAAGCCGATGGTCCGACTCGAAAGTCGCTCTTGCTTGCATTCTTTAATATCCATGACATTCTCCTGCGGATATAATATCCGAATTTTATCCAGTTCGCTCAGTGACATTTGGCGAAGTGTATTCGGGATTGGCACAGAGGAGGTGATCCGGGAGGGTGGTCCGCGCCACTTTACGTCACTCACATCGGTATCTCACTTGACCGAAGTGTATAACCAGTTATCCGAATCTAAATCCGATTATCCTCAGGTCAATGCCATAAATCGCCAACCCGGGTTGCAATGATCGACCACCATGGCACATCCACTTTTGGATTGGCGCGATTGGTGTGCCGATGCTATCCTACTGACAACTCGCATGCCCCAGGCGGCGGCGTGACGTTGCCGGCGGGCATTTCTTATCGATATAAAATCTTTTTCGACTTTCTTTTCTAAGCTCGAACAGGAGGGCATGATGAATGAACGAGGTCGGCGCTTTCTCCTGAAAAATGCCATGCTGATCGCCAATTTTACATCAAACCTCTTCGGCTATGGGACCGTTCAGCTCATTACGGGTATTATCAAAAGACCGCTTCCGGCTCCAATTCTTAATTTGGTGGATACCATCAATCCTGTTTTTTCTTCCTGCGCCTTTTTTGTCGGATTCACACTGATGCTCTTTTACGAGCGGCCTTTGCGATCTTACCTGTCGATATGCTTCAAGAGCGGAACACCCACCGAAGCATTGGCGCTGAAGGCACGTCGAAGAACCTTGAATGAACCTTTCTTTATGATTGCGATGAACTTCGCGCTATGGCTTTCAGCAGCCATTGTCTTCTCTTCGGCCGCCTGGATCGCCGGCGCAGAATCCAATAGCATCCGATATTTGTTCTTTCTTAGTTTCCATACAGGCCTCATCACCAGCATCACGGCATTTTTCATGCTCGAAAAAGTGCTCCAAAGCGTAATGATACCGTTCCTCTTTCCCCAGGGCGGGCTGTCAGTGATTCCTCGAACCATTCGCATCCGCATCGGCACCCGAATGACTGCCCTGCTGCTGGCTTGTAATATCGTGCCTTTAATATCATTAGTTGGCGTGCTTCATAATTTAACGACGTCGGCGCTGCCTGCTCCGAATATGGTCGAACAGATGCTTGCCAGCATCACCTATAATTCTTTGATCTTCATTTTGGCCGGCATCCTGATTACTTTCATTGTCAAAAGCAACTTGACCCGTCCGTTGCAAAGTATCGTTGAAGTACTCAGTGCGGTTCGGATGGGCAACTTCGACCGTCAGGTCCGTGTGACCTCCAATGATGAAATGGGGTATGCCGGCGATGTGATTAATCAGATGACGGTGGGCCTGAAAGAACGCGATCTGGTCAAGGAAATGTTCGGGCGTTACATGGCGCCAGAAGTACGTGACGAGATATTGTCCGGTCGTATTCCACTGGATGGTGAACTGAAAAACGTAACCATGCTGTTTTGCGATTTGAGAGATTTTACGCCTATGACCGAAGCATTGCCGCCCAGGGAGGTGATTAAAATCATCAATCGCTATTTTGAAGAAATGGAAAGCGTCATTCATGCCCATCATGGATTGGTGCTTCAATTTGTGGGCGATGAAATTGAGGCAGTGTTCGGCGCACCTATTCCTCGGCAGAACCATGCGCAGTTGGCGATCAACGCAGCCCTTGAAATGACCCACAAAATGGCCCAGGTCAATGAAGATCTTCACAAACGCGGCTTTGAACCGCTTCGCCACGGGATCGGGGTACATTCCGGCGACGTCGTCGCGGCCAATATCGGCAGCCCCAATCGCTTGTCCTATGCCATGGTTGGAGATACCGTCATCCTGGCTTCCCGGCTGCAGGCCCTGAACAAGATCCACGGGACTGAAATTATCGTCAGTGCGGCCACGTGTGCCCGGGTGGACGGTCCATTTTCCTTCAAAAAACTGCCCCCAACGGAAATAAAGGGCATTTCGCGAACCATCGACATTTTTACCATTGAATGACGTCCTGAAAAAGTTACTTTAACCAGAGGCAGATCCGGCTTGCGGCGACCCGTCATGCCAGGATTGCGGTGGCGCCAAGTCAGATATCAACCCCGCGCTGGCACACCAGGGCAATCGCATGTAAAAAACCTCTCTCAGGATACCCAAATTCGTTTTCAGGGTTAGCACGGAAGAGGTGATCCGGGTGGGTGGTCCGCGCCACGTCAGCCATGAGATTTAGTGAGGCATAAGGCGTGCGCAGGACATAAGGGCCGCACTGTTTGAGCGCAGCTTAGTTTGCGGCCCGTCCGGAGCATGCCTTATTGCCTCACTTAATCGAATGGATGGTGGCGCGGACCACCCACCCGGATCACCGGATTTCAGCACGATAGATATTGAGCCAAGTAAAGAATCTCATAATTGCACGCTACGTGCCAAGGTTTACATGCGATGGCCCTGGCTGGCGCACCCCATCGTATTGGCTATTTTCAGATATTTTGATAGTTGATCAATTATGGAAAATATCATCTTCACCTACGACAAAGATCTGTCCCAAAAAAACGAGCAGTTCACTGTGGTTTTGACACCCGCGCTTTTCAACCGGGGACGTTGGGTGATCCCCAAGAGCACGAAAATCTTCTACGTCAAGGACCTTGAAACCGTCGCGGCCCGTATGCCTGACAAAACCCTGTTCAGAACTGCTCTGGAATGCGAAATGGCTTTCAGAAAAAACGAAGCCCGGTTTTTCAATCGCGATCAGGAATTCACCCGTCTTCGGATTGCTTCCCGCCATCTTTTCATGTTCGTCACCGCCTGCCAGAAACGGCGGATTTTGAGTCACCCAAACGGCGCGCCCACAACGTTCCGCATCGACAAAAACGTAATCCCCGAAATCGGTGTCCAGAACGGATGCCTGTCGCTTCACCTGGGAAATCTCACCCTGGCCGAGGCGGACATCATCGTTCAGGCCATGCCCATCACCCTGATCAAAGGAAATCGCATCGTCCAGTTGCGTCAGGACCTGCCTTTCTCCTTTCTCAAAGGACTCCCCACGGACAAACCTCTTGCCGACAGAGAAAGAGACCGTCTGCTCGAAAATCTCTCAAATCAACCCGACAAGTTGCGCATCAAAAACGTTGGGGAAAATGAAATTCGACCCGTACGGAATGCCACCGCGCAGGCGGTTGTGAGCTTCAATGAGCAGGCGGCCAAAGCCCGGCTGTACTTTGTTTACGAAGGCAATACGGTCAAGGACAACGACGCTGGCGCGGTGATCATCGACATCCGCCGCAGCATGGAAATTCACCGGAACCATCCGGCGGAAGAAGGGTTCAAGGCCATTCTTCTGTCCCACGGTTTTTCCACAAGACCGGACCGCGATTTCAATTGGCGTGCCCCTGATCGCCCTCTGGAATCCCTGGTGCCCTCGCTTGAAAACCACGGGTTTGCAGTGAAGATCGGAAGCCGGAAAATCACGCAGCCGGTGTCTGTCCGCTGGCGTGTCCGAATGCACCAGCAGCACCTGCGCGTGGGAGGAACCGTTTTTTCAGGAGACTTTCCGATCGGTGTGGACCGTCTGTTTCAGGCCTTTCAGGAGGGCAAGCGCTATGTGGAAAGGCCCGATGGTTCCTTGGGAATCATATCCGGCGAAGTGCGCCGGGTTCTTGCGGCACTTTCAGAGAACGGCACCGTGGGCCACGATCTCGTCACCTTCAGCAAAGCCGATTTCACAACCGTGCGCGCCTGTCTGGACGGTCAGCAAGATGTTCACACCGATCCCTCTTTCGACGCCTTGTGCGGTTTCGGTGGCGGGATGGCAGGCGTCCGGCACTACCGGGTCCCCACAGAACTCGAAACGGTTCTGCGTCCTTACCAGGTCCTGGGGTTCAACTGGTTGCGGACGTTAAAAGATTTTGGCCTGAACGGCATACTCGCCGATGACATGGGACTCGGAAAGTCGGTTCAGGTGCTGGCCTTGATCAAAAGCCTGAAAGAGGAAGGCTCGCTCAACCGCCCCGTGCTGCTGATCGCCCCCAAGACCCTCATTTTCAACTGGGGGCTTGAAATCAGAAAATTCGCCCCCGACCTGTCGACCTATGCTTTCGCGGGGCCGGACAGGAACAGAACGCCTGCATTTCTGCAAAAACATCATATCATTCTCACCTCCTACGGCATGTTGCGCACCGAAACACCTCTGCTGTGCACCGTAGAATGGGAGTACGTGATCCTCGATGAAGCCCAGGCCATCAAGAATGCCGACACCATGACATCGCGGGCGGTCAAGCACATCCCGTCGGGCTCACGGTTGTCCATCACCGGGACGCCGGTGGAGAATTCCGCGGCAGACCTCTGGAGTCAGTTCGATTTTCTGATGCCCGGATTTCTTGAGGATCTTGCCTCGTTCAAGGAACACTACGACACCGCCAAAGATCTGGAACGACTCCGGAAAAAAACACACCCCTATATCCTCCGGCGACTGAAATCGCAGGTGCTTGCCGAACTTCCCCCGAAAACGGAGGTGACCATTTACTGCGATTTCGCGGAAGACCAGAAAGCCATTTACGACCAGGCCCTTGCGACTGCCCGTGACGAGATGGCTGCCATGACCGGATCTCGGCCCTTTCACATACTGCGCCTGATCCTCCGGCTCCGGCAGATCGCCTGCCATCCCCGTCTGGCCGTTAAAGACAGCCGCAAGCCCCTGGGCAGCGGCAAAACAGCGGAAGTCGTCCACGCCGCCGTGGAGATTCTCGCCGAAGGACACAAAATCTTGATTTTTTCCCAATTCACGCGGCACCTTCAACTCATCCAGGAACTTTTTCACCGACACGGAATTCCCACTTTTTACCTTGACGGGCGCACCACCGACCGCGCCGCTGTCGTCCAGTCTTTTAAATCCCATGAAGGCCCCTGCCCCTTTTTCATCTCCCTTAAGGCGGGCGGAACGGGCCTCAATCTGAGCGAAGCCTCTTACGTCTTTCTCCTTGACCCCTGGTGGAATCCCGCAGTCGAAAACCAGGCCATCGACCGCTGCCACCGCCTTGGCCAGCACCAGCCCGTCACGGTGTACCGATTTATCACCCGCGATTCGATCGAAGAAAAAGTGAACGATCTGAAAACCATCAAAAAAGAAATCGAATCCGCCGTCATCGACGAATCAGTGCCCCGCTACCTTCCCTTTGACGAACATACACTGAAAGATTTGATTGTAGGTTAGTAAATCTCAAGGCTGACGCGGCGCGGGCGCAAGTTGGAAAATTAAGCGTGGAGGGTGCGACATGATCGAAAAAGAAATCCGTTTCACTGCCAGCAAGAGTTCCGGAGAGGTCAGCGCTGTTCTCATGCGGCCTGAAAAGGCACGCTGGCTCTTGGTATTCGCACATGGGGCCGGTGCCGGCATACGGCATACTTTCATGGGCGGCATGGCATACCGGCTCGCTATGCGGGGCGTTGCCAGCTTCAGGTACCAGTTTCCGTATATGGAGGCTGGAAAAAGAGCACCCAACCCGCAGCCGATTCTGATCAAGACCGTTCGCTCGGCGGTTGCGGCCGCACGGGACTACGGGGGAAACCTGCCGTTGATAGCTGGCGGCAAATCACTGGGCGGCCGCATGACATCGATGGCTGCTTCCCAGGAGGCCCTGCCCGGCGTACAGGGCATTGTCTTCTTCGGATTCCCACTGCATGCCCCGGGGAAACCCTCGGAGGAACGTGGCGAGCACTTGTTTAAAGTTCGTTTGCCCCTGCTTTTTCTGCAGGGCACGCGCGACCAATTGGCCGATCTTGCGCTTCTGCGGCCTATGTGCGACCGATTGCAGGTGCATGTAAAAGCCGAGCTGCACGTCGTGGACGGCGCCGATCACGGTTTTCATGTGCCCAAAAAATCAGGCAGAACCGACGAAGATGTTTTGGAAGAGTTATCGGATGTGATCACGCATTGGTCAGTCGGCCTTGAACGCAATCCATTCTTTTGAAGGGTTTTGTTGTCATCTATCCTGCGTTGGCCCCTCCCCCACTTGAACACATGCTTGCACACCTATCGACGATGTCCCAAGGTAAAGAAATCATTTGACACACAGGGGTCAACTTATGTAGTTCGCATACAAAGGAGTTCTCTTGTGAAATGGGACCGCGAAACCCTGCCCGACTGTATTGTCTTCTTTTTGGCCAAAGCCTACCAAAAGGCCCACTGCCGTTTCAAGGAGGTACTTAAGCCATACGGATTGACCAACATGCAACATCTCGTACTCGAAGCCCTTTGGTACCAGGAGGGCCTCACCGCCGCGGAGTTGGGAAAGCACCTCGTCCTGGACAAGGCTACTCTGTCCGGTGTGATTGAACGCTTGGCGGAAGGCGGTTGGCTGGTGCGGCAATCGGATCCAAACGACGGCCGGGCACAAAGGCTTTACACCGCACCCAAAGCGGACAATCTGAAAAATGAGTTGATTGGCCTGCGGCAAGCGACCAACAACGACCTCCTGTCTGGGTTCACTCCAGAAGAAAGGATCTTGCTGAAACGTTTTTTAATGGATTTTTAGGTGGGGTGAGTTTTTTACGTTTACGGTTTGCATACGAACCAAACGCGTGCTCAGGTAAGATGCCCCCATGGAACAACAAAATCCTAAAAGAAAAGGAATTGCGCCATGCTACTGAACCCCAAGGCCGAAAAGTATGAACACCTGGACAGCCGTTCCAGGGAGATCATGCTGAAAACCATCTCGTTTTTCGAGAGCAAGGGCAAGGAGAAGTGCAAAGAGGACCTGCGTGGCCGTGTCTGGCACCAGGACTTTTTCGATTTTATCACGGAAAACCGTATATTCGCCGACCTGTTGACGCCGGCCAAATACGCAGGGGCCCACAAGGACGCTCGCTGGGACACGGCCCGAATCTGCGACTTCAACGAGATCCTGGGGTTCTACGGGCTGTCTTACTGGTACGCCTGGCAGGTCAGCATATTGGGATTGGGGCCGATATGGATGAGTGCCAACGAAAAGGTAAAACAAAAGACCGCCGATTTGCTGGACCAGGGCGGCATCTTCGCATTCGGGCTGTCGGAACGGACGCACGGCGCGGATCTGTACTCGTCGGAAATGATGTTGACCCCCCTTGCCGAAGGACACTATGTGGCTGATGGCGGCAAATACTACATCGGCAATGCCAACAAAGCGGCTCTTGTATCCACGTTCGGCAAGAATTCCGAAACCGGCGAGTATGTTTTCTTCGTCGTCGATCCCCGGGCGGAAAATTACGACTTGGTCAAAAATACCGTGGACTGGAGCGGTTATGTGGCCGAATATGCGCTGAATGCCTATCCGCTGACCGACGATGAAATTCTTTCCACGGGCCAAGATGCCTGGGACGCGGCGCTGAACACCGTCAACGTCGGCAAGTTCAACCTTGGCTGGGCCGCACTGGGCATCGGTCAACACTGTTTTTACGAAGCCATCAATCACGCGGCCCACCGAAACCTGTACGGCCGCGTCGTCACGGACTTCCCGCACATCCGGCGGTTGTTCACGGACGCCTTCACAAAGCTGGTTGCCATGAAGCTGTTTGCACGGCGCGCTGCCGACTACATGCGCGCGGCCACAGCCGAAGACCGCCGGTACCTGCTCTACAATCCCCTGGTCAAAATGAAAGTCACCTGTGAAGGCGAGGAGGTTGTCAATCTGCTTTGGGACGTCATCGCGGCGCGTGGTTTCGAAAAAGACGTGTATTTCGAGAACGCCACCCGCGACATCCGCACGCTGCCGAAACTGGAGGGCACCGTGCATGTCAATATGGCCCTGATTGTCAAGTTTATGGCCAATTACTTCTTCAACCCGGCTGTGTTTCCAGATGTTCCCAAGCACAGCAACCCTGCCGACGACACGTTCCTCTTCAACCAAGGCGCAACCAGAGGCTTGAGCAAGATCCATTTCCACGACTACCGAATCGCCTACGAAGGACTGGATCTGCCGAATGCAAACATCTTCAAAGAGCAGATCGGTCTGCTGCGCAATCTGCTCATGTCAGCCCCTCCCGGCAAAGATCAATCCAAAGACATTGACTTCCTTCTCTCCTTAGGCGAGTTGTTCACTCTGGTGGCCTACGGACAGTTGATCATCGAGGCGGCGGGTTTGGAGGATATGGACAAAGATGTGCTGGACCAGATATTCGATTTCATGATCCGGGATTTTTCGAAATTTGCTTTGCAACTGTCCCAAAAAACCGGTGCGACCGCGGAGCAGTCGGCGCTTTGCATGAAGATGATCAAAAATCCGACCCGCGACCAGGCGCGTTACCAGCGGGTTTGGGATAACCACATTGCCCACTTGGTGGACGCATACGCGCAAAATCCGTAAGTCAGGTGCGTTTTTGATCCTTATCAGGCAATGGGGCGAGATCGCGGTTGGCCGCCTCGCCCCATTCAGACCCTTGATCCGGATGGCACCTTTTGAAGTCCGACAGGCAACCCTCGCGACTTTTTACACTATCGTCAATACTGAAATCTGGTTATCCACTTCGGTCAAGTGAGATACGGGTGTGGGTGATGGAGGAAAACCCCGGCGAGTCGGGTGAATGGTCCGCACCAACCCCCAATGCAGGGTGGGCATTGCCCACCACAATTCCCCGCATACAACACATCATCGTTTCTGACACTGATCCCGAAGCGATTGGATAGACACCGGATCGAAGGTAGCGATGAAACGTTGAATACGGCCATTCACAGGGGCGATCGACAAGACAATGGTGGGCGATGCCCACCCTACCTGGCTGACGTGTCGCGGAACACCACCCCCCGGCACACCTCCCCCGTGCCAATCCCGAAAACGACAATAGTCACTGGAGCGAACTGCATAACCATATACTGAAATATTTCTGACCAAAGACAAAAATTGGCTTTGTATTCTTTCTGGACATTTGCGGAATGCAACGACAGGGACTGGGGCTCAAAAATATTTTTTTTCATAGTTGCAAAATAACTTAGTTTCTGTAAGTAAACATTGTTAACAGAAAAAATCTTCTACAACTGAATCCGATTCGACATAAGCCTTTCAGGCGCCTGTTGATGCGAAGAGATGTGACAACGTCGATCTTTTGTCTGTCGAATAATATGCTCATGGTCGGTGGAGAGGGTTTAACCCATAACGATTGGAGGAACGAATGAAAAAATGTCTAATCCGATCCAGAATCACCCTGATTTCCATGTTGGTATTGATCGTCGCGTCCCTGGGTGCATGCAGTTTATTGAGCGTGCCCAATATCACCAGCGCAGGTAATAACAAAATCGTCAATCTCGGCGATTCCATATTCGCGCTGTCGGGCAAGATCAGCGATTATCTCCACAGCTATGCGGGTAAGACCTTCCGCCGCTACGCGACATCCGGCGCCGAAATCGAAGGCGCCAGCATTGTCACCTCATTTGACGTATATTCGCAATACGCCACGGCCAAAAGCCACTACACACCGATAGAAACCATCTTCATGGACGGTGGCGGCAATGATATCCTGATCCCGGCGGTAGCCTTTGACCCCTACAACTGCAAAAAAGACTGGTGGGAGTCAAGCCTCTCCTCAACATGCAAGGATTTAATCGATGACGTGTATGTGGACACGGTCAACCTGCTCAATCAGATGGGCCGCGACGGTGTTCAAAACATCATTTTCCTTGGCTACTACAATCTCAAGAACGGGCTTATCGGCTCCACCAGCTTGAACACCGCGGTGAATTACGGAGACGCGCGACTGGCTGCAGCCGTCGCGAATGCCACGGCCGCGAGCAATAACCGCATGTTCATAGATCCGCGGCCCTACATCGTCTCGTCCGACATCACCTTTGACGGGGTGCATCCCTCCGATTCCGGGGCCAGAAAACTGGCCGACCTGATTTGGACCAAACTAGGCGTGCTGCCTTACTAAAAAATCGGAATGAGCGCTTGACGCGCCTGCTCCGTCCCGATGCTTTCACAAAACCCTCATCCGAAAGCGCACTATGCGCTTTTGGGATGAGGGCCGTCCAATCAAGTCGAAGGATCCATTTTCCTTTAACTTTTCGTCGATGGGTCACCCTCTTATTTAGGAGTGCAAATGAAGATCCGCAGATGTCTTACAATCGTCTCGGTCGCCGGCGCCGTCCTGCCCCTGGTGCTGGGGACTGTCTGGTTCATCTTCAGGGGCTCGGACACGGATGGGACCTATCCTGCGGCGAACCGGCAACAACCGACCTTTGACATCCAGGAGGCCAAAAATCCCGACCTTTCCCCCGACCAGCAGGACAAACTGCTGGTCGAGCGCCTGGTCAACGAACTACGCCAAAGGTACGGCCCGACCATATCCTGGATCGGCACCCAGGCGGACCTTTTGGATGTCCAGAAAAGAATCATGGCCATGTTCCCGGGGCAAGACGGCCGGGCGAAATTCCGTCGGATCCTCAGGCTGGCTTTCCCGGAGCATGCCGACCAGGTAATCGCCACGCTGGACAAACTCGAACAATACCAGAGGTGGCTTGCGGACAGCGAAGGATTGCTGGCAAGAATGACCAGTTTTGAGCGAAAAGCCGCACTATGGGAGAAGCAAAGGGAACTCTTCGGGGACGACGCTGAAGATATATGGGCTGGCGAACTTTTGGCCTCCGAGGCCAGAACTTCGGCCATGCAGGATGTTATAGCCGATCTGGGGGCATCGCGAGGCACATCCATCGAGGAAAAAATTGATGCCTTTCAGGATGCCCTGCAGCAAACCTACGAAAACTCGGCGGATGCCTATCTGCTCAAGGAGCGCTTCATGCTGGCGAAAGTCTTCTTCAGCCTCGACTCGGTGCAGGAGGAACTCAAAGCCATGCCTACCGAGTACCGAAGCCTTAAGATGGACCAGATCCGCCGGGAAATGGGCTTTTCGGAAGACGAGATCGCCAACATCCAGCTTCTGGACGCGGAGCGCGACCGCCGGTGGGAAACCGGACTGAAGTACAAGCAGGAGCGCGATCAGGTTATCTCCACGTATGAGGGGGTGGAACAGGAGAGCAGACTCGACGCCCTGCGCAAAAACTATTTCCAGGATGAAGCCGAAACCATCGCGCGAGAGGAACAGGAGGGATTCATGCGCTTCAACCGGCCGCGGATATACGGTCGAAATTAACCCGGCCCTCTACGGGAATAGATCGTTTGAATTCCAGTCATTACAGGAATGACTGAGAATGACTGTTTGCCCGCGTCATATTAGCCCCTTTAAAAAAATCTTCTCAATCGTAAATCCTCTTCGGAAATACGGGCAGGGTAACCGCATTTGGAAATTCAGCTCTTTCAAGACTTCTCACCCCATTGTTTCGAAAAGCTGCCGTTCAGCATGTTAGCAACTATTGATTTTGGTCCAGACATTCTTCCCTACCCAGAGCTACATTTATGGACGGGGGCCATCCTCTCCCTTGCGGGGCATGTAATTTATTTCTCATATAGGTACTCAAATTCCATTCAGCACCTTATGTTGTGCACTTAACCCCGACAAAAACACCACATATTGATGGCATGATTTTTGTAGATCAACAGAAAAACCCGGATGCTTCCAGGTTACCCATGATACACGCGCATCAACCTACTTTTTCAGGTGCGGTTTCGCGTTTGACATCCAAAGATCAACAAAATTTCTCTAAAGGAGGGAACATTATGACTGAAAAGTACTCCTTCCTCATTTTAAGTGATTCTGGCAAGTATCTCAAGCAGGCGCATTGCTCACGTCGGATAGTTTATGGATTATTCAGCGTGCTGATATGTTTAGGGCTGATCGTTCTCTTCGGAATAGCCGATTACATCCGAATTTCCCGTAAAGATCTCAACAAAGAAATTCTTGAAGCCGAACTGGTCTTACAACAACAAGAACTGATTCTCTATCGGCAGCAAATTCAGAAATTCGCCCAGGAAATCAATGAATTTAAAAACCGCATTGTCGAACTCAACCGGATAGATCAAAAGATCCGCAGAGTTGCCGACATGGATGAAAGTACCGATTTATTTGGAATTGGCGGTTCGGCGCCCGAAGATCTGAACCCCGACTTAGATCCGGAGCGTAACCATACCAAGCTGATAAAAGAGATGCACCGGCAGGTCCAAAACCTGAAACATGCCGCCGCTTATCAACACTATTCGCTGAACGATCTGTGGGCGGTGGTGGAAGAACGCGGTAATTTCATGGCCTACACGCCCACAATCCGGCCCGCCGAGGGGCTGATCTCTTCACCGTTCGGTTATCGCGTATCCCCTTTTACGGGCAACCGCGAGTTTCACAACGGGTTGGATATCGCCAACAGCCTGAATACGGATATCAGGGCCACAGCCAATGGCCGCATTGCTTTTGCAGGAGAAATAAGAGGCTATGGCAGGTTGGTCTTGATCGACCATGGGCATGGTTTGGTGACGCGCTACGCTCATCTGGAACACATGGTCAAAAAACGCGGCGATATGGTCAAGCGTGGTGAAATCATCGCCCACATGGGCAGCACCGGACGCAGCACCGGAACGCACCTGCACTATGAAGTGCGCTTGAACGGTGTTCCAGTCAACCCGCTTAAATTTGTATTTTGATGGCGTAAAAAGTATTCCCCGCAGCGCGGGTCTGTTTTCGTTTGGCCGCATGGCGATTGATGCGCTGGCCCGAAGGATGCTCATCTATGGACATGGACCCGAGTGAAAGAAATCCGCATCTTGTCGCCAGCAACGAAATGCTTTGTGTAGCTTGCTAATGCGCCATGAATTGTCAGGTTCCGTTGAGAGTGTCAGTTCGTGCCAATCGCCCCTGACAGAATCGTCTAAAAAACCATCTCTTATCAAGACACTGACAACGGTGTCCGGATTTTCAGCACGATCGGCCTCTTGCGTAAACGCATAAGTGCGTGTTTCTCGATCGCCGCCTAAAATCTTAAAAGCAATCAGAGCTGGACTAAAGGGCCAAAGTTCGCCACGTACGACAGCCTCTTCAATCGTTTTATTGATTTTGGTCGTTGCCACCGTCTCGAAAGATTCTACAGCAGAAACCGGAGGCTGATTGGTTTGACTCGTCGGATCAAAAACGTGAGAAGCGCACGAAACAAATAGTAACAGTAAAAAAATCGAACAGTATCTCACAGATAATTTCTCCTCTAAGTTTTGATGACATGTAAAAAGACGTTACATGATATGGCACGCCACCCAAAACACTTCCGCGGCAAATTTCGCGCCCGCATTCCCTGACCGGTGGGTGGTCAACGGACAAGCCACAATCATTTATCACCTGTTATTCATACCACAAAAATGGTGAGCGCTCTCATTTTCGAGATAATACTTAACACAGGAATAAGGAATTTTTCGGTATTTCGATGTGATAGGCGGGATCTTCGGGTGGCTGCAATAATTTGCTGACCGCCTTATGGTTCCATGCGGCGGTTACAAAACGCATCTGGTTAGCAATAGACGAGGGCGCCACATCAAAAACATAGTGCGTGCCGCTGCAATGCTTGCTGACATTGCCCGGGCCAATTTCCTCTATCTTGGACTGCATCAGCGCGATCACATCGGTGCGTTCCTTGGCAGGGTTCTCCTCAAACACCTTTATGACGTTGTCCCCGTATGTCCCATAGAGTCGGTAATTATAAGCGACCCCCATGCTTTTGATATTGTCATACATGATGCGCGCTTGATCGGCCGGCGTTCTGACCCCGCTGGTTACCTTTGCCTTTGACAAGCAGGCATCTATCAGAATTTCAGTCAGAACTTGCCTGGCTGCCGGGTGGATGGTCACGCCTGATATGGTAAAGGACAGGTAATCAGGTGCCAATGCCTTAAATGTTATCCCGCCAGGGTCCACCCTGCCGTCCGGTGTGCCAAAATTCAAAACACGTTTTTGGAAAACCTCGATTGAAGCAATCGTTTTGGCCCCGGCATTCCCATCAACGCTCAATTGCGCCAATGGCTTCAGCAGGTCGATCTTTTTGTTGATCAAGAGCTGAATAATTCTAACATCCGCTCTGATATTGGCGCCACTTCTGCCGACGGATCCCGAAATATTCAGCATACCCGCGCTCCTGAGATCTCAAATGGATGACTCCTTTATAAATCGAACTGATATTGAACAATAATTTCAGTAAAATTGCCTGCCGGCTTTACATCGAAAGATACAAACACCCCTTCTGAAACAGGGATCTCAGTCTTGTACTCATATGAGGGCGCTTCTTTGGCACGATCTCTCAAGGCCGCCGTCATGGCTTGAATTTGCATGGTAACAACGTCTTGGACCGGCAGTTCACGCAATCGGTCGGCCGCAAAATTCATCCACGAACGCCAGTCTCTTTTAGAATTCGTAATCGATTTCACCTTGAAGTGATAGCTTTCGGAAAAATGCGCGCATCCAAAATGCTGAATGGTGAGTGCGACATTTTCATTCAGCAGGTACTCTTCGGTGGCTGTAAAACGCGACAAACGCATAAATTTGCTGCTTTTAAGCACTTGTTCCGGCTCGCCGCGGACGCAACCCGGGTCATCGGGCCTAGGTTTGCTCTTTTCTTCGACGGCTACTACTTTACTCTTATTTTCCGGAACAGATATTGTGGGTTTTAATGATGAAGCAGTACAGTGAACTGACCATGGGGTAAAAATCAAGATAAAGATGGTCAAAAAAAGGCGCAAACCCATATTATGAGATGTTTTCTTCATTGGATCACGATCCTAAAGGTAGATTAATAATGCCTGAATAAGAGAATACAGAAGACAACGCTGCGGTTGAATAGGGTAAGTTTAAGTAGCGGACATCAGAACTGTCTGTCAAGACTCATTTCGTCATCGTCGGTTATTTTTCTGGCCGATTTAAAAAATATCCAGGAAATACTGACGCCGCTCATGATGGATGTTTTCGTTTTCACCAGCGGGCTATTTTCGAATACCGCCCCATCAAGTAGATCAGCGCTGACAAAAGTGGTGATATTCAGTCGTTTATACCTTTTACTCAAGGCGACTGTAACTGTGGAACCGCTGTACCCACCACCCGCTTTATAGGCCGGACGCGCCGGCGTCGCGCTGGCCGGACCCACTGTGTAGTAATAATCGTGATAACCGCTGTCCGCAAACATCGGGCCCGCCGAGATACCCAGGTTTACACCGCTACCAGGAATGATATCGCTTTTTTGAAAATTCAGGCGTGGGCTTATCAACCATCCTTCATAAGAAATCGATGAAAAATCTGTTGAAAAAACAGGGCGTACAGGCAAAACAAGTTTTAAGGCCGTCTGATCATCACGATTTTCAAATATCCTGATATCCAAAGCAGGGCCCACTTCAAAAGTGGGGTCCAAATCCGGCATGCCGGTGCGCGCGTCGTTCTTATGACTGTCGACCGGAACCGAACCATAGTAACTGACATCCAGCAAGACGCGATCGGTTTTGAATATTTTCCCGTATACTGTTTGCCGGTCCACTTTTATGATATCGCCGCGATAAATGATATACGGATAAGGCAAAGCGTAAAAACGGCTCTCATTGGATCCGCGATAATCAGGGATGTGGAGCAATCCGATTCCGGCCCCGAGTTCCCAGACCGGTTTCCGCTCCTGGCCGGAACTGACTGCTGGGAAAAAAAAGGTGGACAACATCAACGCAATCGCTATCATTCTGTTAATATACATTTTTCACCTAAAAAATATATAAAATCAAGTCCGTCCTTGTTGCATAAACCATGACAAATATGATCACACCTGGGTGCTACCTGGTCCGTTTGCAGGCAGCCCAGAGACCATGGTTTCTTACTACATTATCAATCGACAGGCAAAATACAACAGATGCAGATGCGTCCCCTACGCCCTCCATGACCTGCCCAGACGGCATGGCCAGCCTTTTCCATTGTTTTTCGGGCTTTTGCGACTCATAGCAGAAATGCTATTTTATAGCACAAGGTGGTGATCTGCGTTATCTATGCCGGTGTGTGGCTGCTTTGCTTTTAACATGCTTGTAGCGCCTTTTTCACTAAAAACACGGTACGGAGGTTCTGCATGGAGGATCGATAAAGAATCTATTTTCTTTTATCTTTATGAGTTATCTCGGATCGAGGCCATTTAGCCATGCATTGTATCGAAATTTCATTGCCCCTTATGCTACTTCCTTTTATATTTGTAGCAAATCCTTAAATGATACTCTGGAAGGAAGGGCCATTCCAATGGCCCACAAACTGAGCCATGCGGACTTGAAGCGGAGGATCGTTGAATTGGAGCGAAAAGAAAATTCCCTGCAGAGAGAACTGAATTTTTATTAAATTACAATGGCTGCCGAGCCGGGAACCATGCACAGTGATGCTGGATCCTTCCCAGGTCGACCAATTGCTGGCCATCTTGATGGTAAACGCAAAGGACGCCATCGATGGCGCTGGCATGGTTACTATAGAGACCAACCGCATTAAAGTTAGCGAGGCGTATCCCAAGAAACGATCATGGCTTACGGCTGGCACTTATATCATGCTGTCAGTCAGCGATAACTGCTGTGGCATGAACAAGGAAACTCAGCAGCGGATCTTCGACCCCTTTTTTACAACCAAAGGTATCGGGCGAGGTACGGGCCTGGGTCTGGCCACGGTCTATGGCATTGTCAAACAAAACAAAGGCTGCGTCCAAGTACAGAGCAAAATAGGCAAAGGATCCAGCTTCAAGCTCTATTTTCCCGCCACCGAAATGCCTGTGGAAGAAATTAGCTCCGGCATCTTTTTGGAATCACCGTTTAAAGGTTCCGAAACGGTGTTGATCGTGGAAGATGATGCCTATATTTTGGAGATTGCAGAGGCAATCCTGATCCATTTGGGTACACGGTCATCACTGCCCATACACCCGGGCAGGCTATTAAAAAAGCGCAAACTTCCGACCTGAAGATAGACCTGATGCTTACCGATGTCGTCAGCCCTTAATGAATGGCCGTGAGTTGGCACAGCGCTTCGAAGAGATCACACCCGGCATTAAATGCCTCTATATGTCGGGCTACACCTCCGATGTAATCGCTAACCACGGCGTACTGCACGAAGGGGTGAATTTTATTCCAAAGCCGTTCACCGTCCATGACTTGGCTCGAAAGGTTCGTGAAACCCTGGAGAGCTGAGATTAACAGTTCAAAGCGCCAGTTCGTACCCTTTTTCCCGAAGATGCTCGATGATTCTGTGAAGCTGGGCAACGGTTCGGGGATCGGCCTCGGGGCCGGGATGGCGCACTTTGGCTGTAGAAAAGACCCCAAGGCGCTTGAGGAGCTTCTTGCGAAGCGACACGCCGATGCCGGGCTGGAACTCCCAACGGTTCAGGGGAACGAAATCGTAGAACAGGGCCGCGGCCTGCTTCCACTGCTGTGCCCGGGCCAGCTCGAACAGCCGGACCAGCAATTCAGCATACACGAACCCGGTCATGATGCCTACGGCCCCGAGTTCCAGCTCTTCGAGTGCGTACATGCCGCCCAAAGCGCCGAAGACTTGCAGATCGGATCCCGCCGACTTGGCGAGAGCCTGCATTTTGGCGCCGGTGGGGGGATCCTCAAGCTTGATGTAGCGAATATTGGGCGACATCTTGAAAATGCGGCCGATCAGCTCCACAGACATCGTAATGCCGGTTGCAGCGGGATAGTCGTGGATGATGCACGGGATCTGAGCAGCATCGGACACCCGCTGGTAGTATTCCGCCAGAGGTTGATCCTTTTGTACAGTGTGCGGTCCGAGCAGGATGGCGTCCGCGCCCAGATCCCGCGCCGCATCGACCATTTTGACGGCCGGGTCCGTGGCCGGCGCGCGCACCCCGACCACCAGCCCCATCTCCTTGGGGAGGAGTGCCCGGTATTTTGCGATGACCTCCCTGCGTTCCTGTTCGGTCAGCTTGTGCCCTTCACCCAGCGCGCCCAGGACGGCCAGGCCGTGGACTTTTTTCTGCGCCATGAATGCAACCAGACGTTCGATGCTAGGGTAGTCGACCTCGCCGTTGTCCAAGAACGGCGTGGGGACGATTGGGTAGATTCCTTCAAGATGCATGTTTTTCTCCTCTGAGACAGAATAATTTCACAGCGCCCGCGTTTCGCCACCATCTACGAGCAGGGAAATGCCGTTGATGTGTCCGGCCAGATCCGAGGCCAGAAAGGCGGCGGCGGCAGCCTGTTCTTCGGGGGTCGCCAACCGACCGCGGGGGATTCTGGCAGCGGTGGCGGCCAATTCGACTTCCACGCTGGTTCCTTTCTTGCGGGCCTTCGCCGCAGCCAGTTCAACGGCCCGGTCGGTAAGCGTCGGACCTGGGCCGATGTTGTTGACCGTGATGCCGAAAGGTGCGACCTCCGCGGCCAGGGTCTTCGCCATTCCGGCCACGGCCAGCCGCATCCCGTTGGAGATGATGAGATTGTCAATCGGCTCGCGCAGCGCCCGGCTGGCGAAATTGATGATACGGCCCCATCCGGCGGTTTTCATGGCCGGCAGAACCAGGCGGATCAGACGCACCGCGCTCATAAAGGTCAAGGCATAGCCCAGGTCCCACTTTTCATCCGTGGCCTCCTCGAAAGTCCCGGGAGGCGGACCACCTGAATTGGTCACCAGAATGGCGATCGGCCCCAGATCGGCATTCACCCGCGCCACCAGCGCTCCGATAGCCTCCGATCGGGTCAAGTCGACCGGGTATGCTTTCGCCCCGCTGCCGGGTGCGGCTGCCTCGACCTGTCCCAGCGCATGATCGAGGCGGGCGGCGTCCTTGTCGCAGATGGCCACACGGCAGCCCTCCATGGCCAGACGCTTGGCCGTCGCCAGACCCAGACCGCCTGCAGAGGCGCCGACCAAAGCCACTTTTTCTGCAATGTTTAAATCCATTTATCCGATCCTTTCTTTCGCTTTTCTTTGAAGCGCAACGTATATATACCGACAAAGCCCGGCATAATGCCCATTCTTGGTACGATTGCCTCCTTAGGTACAGTAAAAGTATAATTCAGCTTTTCAATAAGCAAGAAGAGAGAGAGCGGCGCGCCGACGGGTTGCTCGTGGGGATATTGTTTCGGCCAGGGTGCTTTTCAGCATGGGCGTTGGCCGATTGAGACCAACTCTTTTTATTAAATTCGTTTTTATGAGAAATCAGATTTGACTCGAAAGGTAATATTCTACTTCCACCCCACGTATCCCCGCAAACATCGCATTTAATACCTGGAAGGCCGAATGGGTGCTCCAAAAAAGCGTTTGTATATGAATCCTTATAATCAGATTCGTAATCTGGACTTTTAATACGGCAAAAGGTCATTTTTCTTCACCGAACGAAAAGCTCAGCCGGAGCAGTCCAGCGGACTGCGATCGGCTGTAGTGTCTCCCATTCGAATCGAAGTCTACTTTATGCTGAATTGTCATCTGAACTCCATTTTATAGTTTAACGTACAAATCGGCCGGGTTGTCTTTGTTAGATGCTTTTTTTCGATATTATTTTATCTTTTCTCAATCAACTATTAGTAATTTTACTCCGCCTTTTGTAAGTGATCGATGTGGATCGGCATGATCTGCCACCAAATAGCACATCCCCTTTTTTAAAATAAATTTTCTTCCGTCTTTTAGCTCCGATTCAAATTCGCCTTCCAAAACGAAAACTGCATGACCCTTTTCACACCAATGATCTGCCAGATAGCCAGGTGTATATTCTACAATCCTTATTCGAACGTTTCCTTTCTCTACGGTCTTCCAAAATGCTTTACCCGTAATGCCAGAATGTTCTTCAATCATAGTGTTCTCTAAATCAAAAACCTGGAACGGTGTTTCTTTGATCTCCATTTTCCTGATCCTATTATCCGAAGAGTGTGTCTAACGATTTAATCAGCGGCCCGCCCTTTGGGCCCGCTGAATTTATGGGTTAGAAAACTATTTCGCGAGAAGGTATAAAACTTTCTGATTTCCTCCCGGAGCTTTCCGTTCTTCTGTTGTTATGTGGTAATTAAGTTATAAGAAACCGTATTCTTTGGTCGAAAAAAGGTAATAAATAAAATAGATAGCCCATAATAAATCCCCTGTTGCGACAATGATTGCAAAACTAGTAGCCGTCGATTTCAGCCATAAGTAGCTAACCAAAAGAAACAAAGCAATTTTGCCAATTGCACCAAAGGTAATAAAAAACCTGAATTTGTGATTTGCATATCCAACAATTCCATATCCAACACCAAATAGTACCACTACAGACCACCAGATTTCATTAGCTATTATTTTTGAAACAGGTGTGATGCTGTTTAGAAAAAGTGAATTGCTTAACTGAAGATTGAACAAACCTAAAGATCCAAATATCAAATTCCAAATTGCTCCAATTATAAGGGGAAAAAAGTACTTCGATCTTTTTTTTCCAGCATCTGATTTGATTGGATACATTTTTCTATATATTCCACATAACTCGGTGTGTCAGGGGTGGCATTCTCCTCTCCGTCCCATGGACACACACGTTATCTGGTACTGCCTGCACATGAACAATTGTTGCGGGAACTTTCGATAAGTTACTCGATATTCCGTCTATATGTCAATGTTTGGTAAATCTTTTATGCGGAATACAGGTTCGGAACCCCTTGTCGACAAGGGGTGGTACCCCCCTCCTCGAAGGGAGGGGCCTGGGGGAAGGTGAAGCACGGGCTTAGTTTCGGAGCGACGGGCCTGCCAGGCCGCAACAGGGTTAACGTGCGGGCAGTCGCCGCTCAATCTCACTGCGAATCTGGTAGGCGCTTTGCGAGCCGTACCGTGGTGGTGCCCAGCGCTAAAGCAGTTGCCGCACACCGGGCCGCCTGATCTGGTGGTTGTCTTTCGGGCAAAGCCACAGCGAATGTCCGGCAAATGCGGCCCCGGGACCAGATCGGCGAGGGATTGATCCAGAACGATCGTCAATCCTTTGCGGTGCGAGAAAAGATAAAGAGTCCGGAACGAACTGGAAACCCAAAATTGACTATGCGTGGCCCTGCAGCGCATCGATGTTTTAAAAGAGGTTGACTACTGACGAAGTGTTACATGTAAAGGGAGGTATCCTGTCCGATCTGTGGTATCGTCTATTACATTGATGCCCGCTTTAGGTGCATGCTTTTGATAAAGGTACCCCTTTCGGGATTGGCACGGACGAGGTGAGCCGGGTGGGTAGTTGCGCCACGTCAGCCATGCGATTAGTGAGGCATAAGGTGTGCACAGGACACGGGGCCGCACTGTTTGAGCGCAGCGAGTTTGCGGCCCGTCCGAAGCGCACCTTATAGCCTCACTTAATCGAGTGGATGGTGACGCGGACCACCCACCGGGATCGCCGGGGCTTTGACTTTTTTAGGTCACCACACCCGTATCGTATCTCACTTGGCCGAAGTGGATAACCCCAGTTACGCGATAAACGCCCCCATTGGCTCAGGCTTAAGGCAGTAATGTCAGGATAAGCTACAGGAAGAACATCCCCAATGCCTCAGCCACGCAGGCGGGTTTGGCCTGTCCTTCGATTTCGATGGTATGGGTGTTGGTAACCAGAATCTGACCGGGTTTTTTCTCCTCGACCGCCGAGATCACCATATTGGAGCGCACCCGGGAACCCGCCGGAACGGGGTTGATGAAGCGCACCTTGTTCAAGCCGTAATTGACGACCATTTTGGCGCCCTCGATGGCATACTTGCCGGCATAACTGAACACCGGCACCAGCGACAGGATCAGAAAGCCGTGTGCGATTGTCGTACCAAAGGGCCCCTGCATGGCCTTGTCGGCATCGACGTGGATCCATTGATGATCTTCGGTCACATCCGCAAAGCGGTTGATTCTCTCCTGATCGATCAAAATCCAGTCGGTCGTCCCGTTGTCCTGCCCGATGAGCTGTTTGAATTTCTCCAATGGTAGTACTTCAGTCATAAAAACCTCCTTTAATTGTTAAGGTGAAATTCAGATCGTTTTCCTTTTACCACTTACCCGGCCCCTCACTTGCGCTGGGCATAATAATACAAAATAAGTTTTTTACGCAACGCCGTATCTGTCATGGTGCGCCTCCCCCATTCCCGAATAGCGTTATGACCACAAAACGGCAATCAATCGCACAAATACGTGTTGTTGACGAACTTTAATGCTTTGTTCCACATCCGCCGATACACGCCGCGTTAGCCTATCATACTTGCTTGCATGTATTGTTACCCATACTACCAAGGGTATAAAAGTTGAAACTATCGGCCACTTCTTTTCTGTCAAAATTGGGAACTTTGCAACCCCTGAACCCGGAGGTGCCGCGCACACTGTCATCGTTCCAGGTCAGATGCATGGGTGGCATTGGGAGACCACTTAATTTCAATCTCCAACAAAGCCAGTTGGCAGCTGTGGGAAAACAAGGTCCAGATCGTAGGCGATGCGCTGTTTTCGAAAAGCGCCGCATACATTATTTGAGCAACTTCAATATCCGCTTAGCACCGCATGGCGGCCCGGTTCCCATTTTTCAACAGCCTGATAGACATAAAGCGAAAAAAGGAGGGGACATGAGAAAATCCATTTTAATAGTGATGGGTGCGGCTTTGTTCGCTCTCGTAGCTATTCCAAACTCATTCGCCGTCACTTTGTGGCGCTTTGATTTTTCCGGGTACATCAATCAAGTGAGCTACAGCGGGAATTTTCCGTCGGATGCCACCGGTCCATTTGCTTCCGGAGATCGCTTTTCAGGCACATTTACCTACGATTTAGACGTGGTAGACCTTTGGATTCAACTTGGCGGCAAAGATCAATATCCACAATCGGCTTACTACCCGATGGATCCCCGTGACCCCTATTACGGTATGCAAGTCCAAATCAACCATTACGATTTCAAAACCAATCCGGCCAATGCCGTTCTGGTCTGGGATAATGAGTTTTATAACCTGGGCGGCGCAGATCGGTTGGATTTTATTTACAGTATGGTCAGAAATCCCGATTTTTGGGGCGTGACACCACAATTTCCATTCGGCATGCAAGAGGGGAAAATAGGCTGGACCTTGCAGGACAACGCCATGACCGCTATCCACAATCAGAGTCTGCCGACAGCCATCCAACTCATTGATTGGCCAATCAATGAGTTTCAAATAACCGGCGCCTATTATGATTTCTCGATATCTGAAGATCGCCTGTATGCCCTCGCTATCGAGGGCACTGTGGATTGGATCGCGCCTGTGTCCCACCCGGGGCCTGCTCCGGTTCCTGAACCCGCTGCCCTTTTGCTTACAGGCGCCGGCTTGCTTTCCATGACGGGATTGATCAGAAAAATAGGCAAGTGACCCCTGAAAAGCAAATCCCTTTCTTTACTAGTGTTTTTTGCAAGAGTGGGGTCGCCCTGCATCTACACAGCGGGGGAGGAATAGGACATTCTATATCGGCGTGTCATGCAAAAAAACCTATAAATCAGCTGAGCAAAGGGTTGAATTTATCATGCCCGTAAACCGTGGGCCCCGTGTAAAAGATCAAATCCCGACACTTCTGCGTACAATGCTATTGAAAAGGCAGTGGGGCATGATCTGCTTTAGGAAAAAAACCATTTTCGTGTCCAGACCAGCTGCATATGTCAATTTCGCATGCTTGTCTGTTGCCGCTTTGTATATGGTCTTTGCCGATTCTTCCGGACCGTATCCTTTTTCGAAATTTCCCATCAGGTAAGCGTGCCAACGTGTAAAGCTTTTTTTGTACGCATCCGTATTGCCGTTTTCTGGAATAGTGAAAACATGGTCGTAAAAATGGGTTTTTACCATACCGGGTGCAACGGTTTTAACCCGGATACCGAATTCCTTAAGCTCATGGGCAAGGCCTTGGCTGAACCCTTCGATGGCCCATTTGGATCCATGATAGAGGGACTGAAAAGGGAAGGTTACTTTGCCGGCAATCGAAGACACATTGATAATTGTTCCTTTTTTTTGCCTCCGTAAGTAGGGAATGAGTACTTTGGTGACATTGATGGTACCTTGAACATTGACTTCAAAAATGTGCCGGATCTCGCAATCGGAAATAGCTTCCAGGGGGCCAGTTGAATAAACACCGGCATTGTTGACCAGGGTATCGATGGTGCCGAATTCGTTTATGATATCCCGGACTGCCTGTTCAATCTCTTTTTTGTCCGTCACGTCCATGGTGAAGCATTTCAAATTCTCGAGCCCAATAAATTCTTTCGGTTTTTTTTCGATGGATCGGATCGTTGCTGCCACATTCCACCCCTTTCGGTGGAATAATAGGGCCGCGGCATTGCCAATTCCTGTAGATGTTCCTGTGATCATGACTGTTTTTCCCATGAGTGCTCCTTTGTTTTTAAATGACCAAAGGTCATTTAACGGTTAAATTTTTTAGGCCAATTTAGAGGTTCGAAATCCCCACATAAGGTAGGTGATCATCTCGTGAAGTGTTTCTTTAAAATTCCGGTTGAACATTTCTAGTCCAGGCTGTTCGATCACTGCCCGCATGGCGCGTGAAGGGTTGCAAACTTTGTATGCCCCCACGAGACACATAAAAGAAAGGTGAAACAACTTTGCACCATCCTCTTTTTCCAAGCCGGGCAGGATTTGTTCAATCAGGTTCCCGGACCGGAGAATTCTATCTTTTAAAAACAGTTTAAATGCAATTTCTCTTTCATATTCTATGTTCTGTTCCAATGTGTCGTCAAGGATCACCAAAAGTCTGATTAAAACATCATTGTCCAGCGAGGATATAAGAAGATCTACCATCTTTTTTGTACTTGTCCCGGTTCCAGACTGGACAAGGAGTTCAAGTTTTTTGTCAAGGCGGATAAACCACTGCTCGATCTGCTGCTGTGCGAGGGATAGGAATACAGCTTCTTTTGTTTTGAAATACAGAAACAGGGTTCCTTTTGCCAACCCGGCATGTTGAGCGATTTCCGACATGGTGATCTGTTTAAAATCCGATTTTTCGAACAAGAACGATGCGGCATCGATAATATGCTGCTGCCGACTCGCCTTCTGCTCGTTGGTCACTGCTCTGTTGCCGGCCATGATACATCCTTTATTTTCTCACCCTTGTGTGAACTTTATAAATGACCAGTGGTCACTTGTCAAGTTGGGTTTTTACTTTGAAATCGTAAAAAGTCAAACTTTTCATTTCCAATGGTGGCTGGTGCCATGATGTCAGGTATGGGGTCAAGCGGCGCCGAGCAGCGGTATTCCCTGTTATGCTTACCACTTGAACATTGGTAATGGGTTAAGCGGATTTTTTATAATATTGCTTGCCGATAACTGAATAAGACGAAAATGAAATCGGTGTGCCGGGAAAGCCTTATACAAGGCTTTAATGTCCTGTCTATCCAGCCCAAAGCATACCGCCCCAATCGAAACGTCAATCCAATCCGCCTTGCGAAAGGCCTCCGCCAGCGGAAAACCATCGAAACGCGACACCTTATGATGCTCGCTGATCATTTGAGAAATTTCATCTGACCAAAAAAATTTGCCCACTTGTTCTAGGTACGCGCGTGCCATACTGACAGACGGACCGATATAATCAAAGGTTTGATGCACCCATATTGCCAAATCATGAAAAGCGGATGCAATCGCTATCTTCTCAAGCGATACGGATGACTTGTCAGAGTACACGACAGCTAAATTCAGAACCCTGTAGCAATGATTCTTATATGCGGGGTAATCTTTTCCGAATTTCGATCTATGCTTTTCCAGAATCCGATCTAAAACTTCATTTTGAAGAATAATGTCCATACTTTTCCTCATGATGCTGAATTCCTGCGCATGATGGGTCATAATCGGAATATTTGTTTATCCAGTTCGCTTCAGTGACAATTGGCGAAGTGTATCCGAGATTGGCACGGTGGAGGTGATCCGGGGCTTTGGTTTTTTTCCGTCATCCCATACCCCTATCTTACTTGACCATAGTGGATAACCAAATCGGAATAAATGAGACAGACTGTTCCGCGCCCGATAGCCCACCCGCTGCAACGACAGGTCAGGCTCCCCCATTCTCTTTTACCCGCCGGAACAGGCCCGGGTAGTCCAGCACTATACCGTCTTCGTCCACGGGAAGCACCGCTTGAAAGCCGCTGCCATCGAGATTCTCGAAGAGGTATAGCCGGTCAGCTATCGGCGTGTAGGCCTGCAGTTGCGCGTGCACGGTCAGATCGGGCGCAAAGATCCAGGCCATGCGGTATTCCCGCCGTTCACCGATAGCCATCGGCTCGCGGCGAATCGGGAAGCTGTTGGTGAACGGCGTCGGCCAGATGTCGATGTCCACGCAGCCATCGAGCGCATTGATGGACCGGCCATTTGCGTCTCTCCAGCGACCACGGCCGTCGGTTTGCAGACTCAGCGATCGTGTGACGTGCCCCGTCTCAACGACCAGTTCGGCATGCCGCAGCCGCCACGATGCATCCCAAGCGAGGCGATAGGTGAGCCGGAACGAACCGCGCCCCTCGTCAAACGCGAGGACAACGCTGTCCGCCAGGCGCTCGAACAAGAGCAGATGCTC
This sequence comes from Desulfatitalea sp. BRH_c12, assembly GCA_000961655.1. Lineage (GTDB taxonomy): Bacteria > Desulfobacterota > Desulfobacteria > Desulfobacterales > Desulfosarcinaceae > Desulfatitalea. The sequence continues at coordinate 488,870 of LADR01000008.1, read as the reverse complement.
CAACCCCACGCCCGCATAGTTTTTGTTCCAAACAGGCATCCAACATATCGTACGGCACCATGCACTCTTCATCGATTCTCCGTGCAGGTCATGTGATCCAGCCCGCTGGCCTCATGTACGGTCTGTCTGTTAAATAGATTCTGGTTATCCAGTTCACTCCAGTGCCAATTGGTGGCGCGGACCACCCCCCGGCTCACCGGGGCTTTGACTTTTTTACGTCACCCACACCCGTATCTCACTTGACCCAAGTGGATAACCAGAAAAAAATAAATTGTCGCCAACAATCCTTTTGGAACAGCGCTTTAAGGTGACTGATACTTTCAAGAGTATGAATTTTTGGAATAATCGTATCTTCGTGCCTGATATATTTAACTATCAGGTGTTCAGCAAGTCAGGGCATTAACAGATCCGGTGCAAAACATAAGCCTGTTTTCCAGTATGCGGAAAAAACAAAAAAGGCGCAAGAGGAGCGGAGAAGGTCTTCGCCGTGTACGGGGGAAAATTTTGCTGCGTCAATATCGATGAGCCCACTCGCCTGATGAAGCATATCATCGCCGAACAGGCCCAATGGTGACTCGCATCGACGCAACCCACTGCATGGATCTGATTGCCGACCACGCCGAGCGCGACCGCATTGCCCAGGAGGTGGCTGCCGGGGAACCGGTCTGGTGGATGGCAATACCTTTATGCGGCCTTCTTGATCATGATTTCCCGAGTCTCTTCAACTTCCTTGCTTTCAATGTACTCATCGAAGGTCATGCGGCGGTCGATCACGCCTGCGGGGGTGATCTCAATCACCCGGTTGACCACGGTACTCAGGCACTCGTGGTCTTGGGAAATGAACAGAATCACCTCGGGGAAATCGGACAAGCTGTTATTCAATGCCGTTATCGCTTCAAGATCGAGATGGTTGGTGGGTTCGTCGAGCATCAAAACATTGGCTTCGGAAAGCATCATCCGTGAGAGCATGCAGCGAACTTTCTCACCACCGGAAAGCACGTTGATTTTTTTAAGGGCTTCTTCCCCCGAAAAAAGCATTCGCCCCAGGAAGGTGCGGGCAAAGTTCTCGCCTTCTGTAGGAGGTGCGAATTGCAGGAGCCAGGTGATCAGGTTCATGTCGCCGGTGAAATAGGCGCTGTGCTCCTTGGGAAAATAGGCGTGGGTGATGGTAAGACCCCAACTGAATGTGCCGCTGTCCGGTGCGATTTCACCGGCCAGAATTTGAAACAAGGTGGTTTTGGCCAGGCTGTTGGCGCCCATGAAGGCAACTTTATCCCCGGCGTTGATCGTAAAGCTGACGTTGTTCAGCACCTTTTCGCCATCGATGGTCTTGGTGAGTTGGTCGACTCTCAGGATGATGTTGCCGCATGGTCGTCCTGGCTTGAAGCTGATAAAGGGGTATTTTCTGGACGACACCGGCATGTCCTCGATGGTAAGCTTTTCGAGAAGTTTCTTCCGGGACGTGGCCTGCTTGGATTTGGATGCGTTGGCACTGAAGCGCTGGATAAAGGCCTTGAGCTCATTGGCGCGGTCGGTGACTTTCCTGTTTTCGGCCTGCTTTTGTCGCAAGTGCAGTTGGCTGGCCTGATACCAGAAATCGTAATTCCCTTGATACACCGAGATTTTTCCGAAATCGATATCGGCAACGTGGGTGCATACCTGGTTCATGAAATGACGATCATGCGATACCACGATAACCGTATTCTGGAACTTGAAAAGAAATTCTTCGAGCCAGGCAATGGACTTGATGTCCAGGTTGTTGGTCGGTTCGTCGAGGAGCAGCACATCCGGGTTGCCGAACAGAGCCTGGGCCAGCAGTACGCGCACCTTTTCGCCGCCTTCGAGTTCTTTCATCTTTTTCTGGTTCAATGCTTCGGGAATGAGCAGTTTTTCCAGAAGCACCGCCGCTTCAGACTCTGCGTCATAGCCGTTCATCTCCTCGAACTGGACCTCGAGCTCACTCGATTTGATGCCGTCCTCTTCGGTGAAATCAGGCTTTGCATACAGGGCATCCCGCTCGATCATGATTCTGTAAAGCTTTTCATGGCCCATGATCACGGTGTTTAAAACCGTCTGCTCGTCAAAGGCAAAGTGGTCCTGTCGCAGCACCGCGATACGCTCCCGGGCGCCCACAGAGACAGTGCCCGAGTCCGATTCGATCTCCCCTGCCAGGATTTTCAAAAAGGTGGACTTGCCTGCACCGTTGGCGCCGATGAGGCCGTAACAGTTGCCCGGTGCAAATTTTATATTGACGTCTTTGAACAGAACCCGCTTGCCATAGGCAAGCGTAACGTTGGTTGCGCTAATCACGATGGTGTTTCCTTTCTTACATAAAAAAGCCACAGGAGATGGATCCTGCGGCTGGGAAAACGGATTACATACCACTATGCGAGCTTAAGGGAAATGTTTTTCTGAAAACTGACCAAATGATGGGCGTGCTCATCGAAGCACCACAGCCGGCCTGACGGATGCCGATCAGCTTGGCTGCAGTCCTGGAAGATATCGAAAAACCCGGTTTGAAGGGGTATTCAATAATACGGGCACACATTAACAACACCCCGGCCCACAGGTAGCCTTCTCCTTGCCGACGATCCAGGATTGGATGATGTAGCTGGCGCATCCGACGCCCGGGGTCACGGTGAGGGCCTCGGTGGGGCAGTTATTTGCGCAGGCGCCGCACTCCATGCAGGCATTCATGTCAAGGATATAGGCCTTGCGGCTTTGCATCGCCAGCACCGTGTGGGGGCATACCTGCGTGCAGGCCCCGCAGCCGATGCATTTCTGCGCATTGAGGGTCAGGGTGACAACGTTATCAAGATATCGCAATGTCTTCATGAATAGATTCCCATACGGTACGATCCAAAGAGCTGATTAGAAGAACGCGCTGGCGATCCATAAGACGAGGGCCACAAAGATAGCGCCGGCCTGCAGCGGGATGTAACGGCGCATCTCTTTCTCTACGCCCGAAGGCGAGGTAAAGGGTGTTGACCCGGTGAAATTCATCGCCAGAAAGGAGCTTACGGCCACGGTCATCATACCCAGCGACAGCATTGCGCCCGCCGTGAGCATGGGCGCCTTCCATTGGCCAATGGTCAGCACTGCAGCCACCGCTGAACCGGCCAAGAGCCCTTTCAAGGCAAAGGACCGGGCCGGCAGCCAGGGCAAGAGGGCGGGCACGAGAAGGCATCCGGCCGCGATGCCGGCCACAACGGCGGCTGTGGCCCAGATCCCGCGCTGCCATGCCGCAGCCAGGGAAAAGACGTGCGGGCCGATACCCGAAAGAACTGCGATCAACAGCAGTGCGCCTATCAGATGCTTGCCCAGAAGCGTTATCTCCACCGGCACCAGCACCAGACGCTCGACGAGGGTAAACGTGACGCGCCGCATGCTGGCATCGCACGACCGACCCGCGAAGAGAAAACGCTTCAGATCGGTGGCCCTGACCGGCCCCCACACCACTTCGAAGCCGCACGCTTTTTTCACCTTAAGGGCCGAAACGCCAGTGGCTCCCAACTGCGGCAAAATCAGCCGCCGATGGCTCACCACCTGGGATAATCCTGTGTGGCGGATGCGCCGCACCAGTTCCTCGGTGCCGAAGGTGCCCTTGCCGGCGGCGCACCACACATTGATGCCCCGCGTGTCCAGCACCAGGAGCCAGGCATCGATGTCTTGCAGCGATTGCCGCAGATGATCGAAAGAGAGTTTGTAGTTGGCCGTTACCAGTACTTCAGCGCTATCATCCGGGTGGCCGACGGCATAAAGCCCAGGCGCCACCTTGTAATTGCTGCGGCCCAGCCCCAGGCGAACGCCAATCGTCCCGAGCCGGTCCCGGAATGCCAGAGCGGTTTGGATGAGAGGCACATTGCCGGATGGTGTGGGGATAAAATCCCGCACAAAGGGGCACAGTGTATACCCCGGCTGCTCGAAAGGGTCGCTTGGCGGTCCGGCCGGCGGCCCGCAACACGGCTCCGCTTGGGCCGGCGGCCGGTAAATGGGCAGCATGTCCATCCCGGGGCGTTGGGTGGCGGGTGCTGAACTGGCCGAAGTGCAACTGCATGCGGGCTTGGAATCAGGCATCTTTCGTCTCCAACATTAAGATCTGTTTCTGTAACGCAAAATCTGCACTAACACCACATTTACGGTTGTTGAGGAAACGCATTTCGCCCGGCCTCAGGCCCAGAAAACGTGCGGGCGTCCTGATCCTTAATCATTGCCAACAGCCTGCTGTGCTGTTTCCCAAAAAGGCGATCGGCCCAGAGGGGTCAATCAGATCATCATCGGTGCGATGGTTGCAACCAATTTACTTCTTAAAGGCGCATGCTGGACATCCTTCATACCCCAGATTGCTTCAAACCCGTTAATTCCAGGCTGAACGTGCGCAATTGCCGGCGGGCCTTTTCATCATAGGCCTGGGCATTGACACGGTCTTCTGTTGTTACATTGAAATATTTGCCCGTGGTGCCTTCCATTTCCGGTGAAACTGCTAAGAAAGCGACCGCATCCGCCCCGCTCTGCGGCTCTCCCAGCGGCCGGACGCCGGCGCGGCGCACCATATTGGTATTCAAATAGGTGCCGGGATGCAGGGTGGTGACCGTTATTTCGTCTGCTTTCAATTGCTCCGCCAAATCGAAAGTAAACATGATCAGGGCCAACTTGCTTTGCCCGTAGGCCCTGACCGGCTCGAAATTCTGGTCAAGCATGACGTCGCCGAAATCAACAGGCGCCTGCCCCGCTGAACTCACGTTGACAATCCGCGCAGGCGCAGCTTTTCTCAATGCCGGCAGCAGTAAATGGGTCAGCACAAAAGGTGCCAGATAATTGACTGCAAAACGCAATTCATAGCCATCTTTGCTGAGGCGCTCATCGGCCGTTCCCACTCCGGCGTTATTGATCAGTACATCCAATGCCGGGAATTTTGCCAGAACCTCGTCGGCCAGCCGGCGCACGTCATCCAACGACGACAAGTCGGCCCTGAATCCATCTATCTTTTGATTGGCGGAGGTTTCCTTCAATTTCTCGACAACGCGTATCAACTTGTCCTTGTTTCTGCCATGCACGAGCACATGCGCCTGCTGTTGGGCCAGTTGCAACGCCGTTAACTTGCCGATGCCGTCCGTGGCGCCTGTGATCAAGATCGTTTGCTGATCTACGGGTCTCATCATGTCATCCCTTTCCAAGACAGCTGATGGATCCTCCCTGCGCATCGTGCGATGATGATTTCGGTCACTTTCAACCGCCGATCAGGGGGTCGGCCGCGGGACTACGCTTACTGGAACGCCCTCGTAGGGTGTCCATTTGCCGCTCTTGATGGTTTTCGGATCCCGCATTTCTTTCAAAATTTCAATGCTGTGCTTGTATCCTTTAAGCAATCTGCACATGTCGATGGACATGCCGGCAATCTGGGCCAAAGCCTGGACAAGGTTGATGTCATTGAGGGTAAATTCCCAGTGATCGGCGGTGTAGACACGCAACGTGCCGATCAGTTTACCTTGGATAACCACGGGAACGGCCAAAATGGACACAATGCCCTCCTTGGCGGCCGCTTCGGGGTATTGAATCCGCGGATCATCGCCAACATCATAAATCGCCACAGGTCCGTCCTCCGGCGACTGTGCAATTGAACGCAGGGCATCGACAGGTCCTTTTTCAAGGTATTCCTTGCTCAGGCCATAGGCCGCGGCAATTTCCAATTCATGCGTTTTATCATTCAACAAAAACAGGACGCACCCTTTAACACCCAAGGCCGATGTGATTCCTTCGACGGTCATCAATGCCACCTCTTCAGGGTCCTTACTCATTGAAATTGCCCTGATGAGACGCTGCAAGGTTTCATAATTCATCGCATAATGGCTCATGGTGATCTCCTTTCCGCGTAATGAAGCATTACGCACTGAAATAAGACTACGTGGCCGAATGCTCTCCGCGCAATCGGCGACCGCTCAACGCTCAAGTGCCATAGGGCTATATGCTAACAGATGATTTGCTGAACAGATCGGACCCACGATGGAAAGATGGTTGCCGGATCGGCATGCGAGCCGCTTTCAGATGTGGACGCCTTGCAATTAAGAGAAAATAATTTACAAGATATCGCCGCGGACCCTTTGTGTCAAACAAGGTTACCAAACAAACACCTTACGGCCGCTGCGGATCGCCCAGTCGGATCCCGCGCCGTTCGAGCAGGCTGCCTTCGCTGAGGTAGAGTTGGACGAGCGCGGTGCGGTAGTTGATGACGGCTTCGACTTCGGCGATTTGGATGGTGAGCAGGTCGCGTTGGGCTTGGGCGACCAGCAGGGATGTGCTGGCGCCGACATCGAAACGTTCTTTTTCGGCGACAAGGGTTTGCTCCTGAAGGGCGCGGGTCGCGGCGGTAGCGCTGATCTGCTGACGGGTGCGCTCGACTTCGGTGGCGGCCAGGTGCACATCGAGGCGGACGATCTGCAGGAGATTGGCCACCGCTTCGGCGGATTGGCGCCGGGTGGCCCGGGCGGCGACATGGCGGGCTTCGGCGCTGCGGTTGCCGAGGAAATGGCTGAAGCGCAGGCCGGCTGTAAAATCGTAAGTGTCGCCGTCGAGTTCTTTGACGGACTGGGAAAAAGTATCGGCGTAGCCAGTGCGTCCGAGGCCCGCGAACAGCTCCAGCCGGGGCAGCAATCCGTTTTTGGTGACCAGCACTTCGAGGCGGTCTTGCTGCAGGCGCAGGCGGGCTTCATTGATGTCGGGTCGCGCCTGTTCGGCCAGTTGCAGACGCTCGGGCAGGTCGGTGATCGGTTGGGCGTCGATTGCCGGGCCGGTGGTGGGGCGCACTTGCAGGTCGAGCCCTGCCGCGGCCCCCGGACCGAGCAGACGCACGAGGCGCAGGCGTTGGGATTCGAGCTGGCTGCGCGCATCGATCAGGGCCTGCTCGCGCAGGGCGACTTCGGCGCGCGAGGCGGCGGCTTCGATTCTGGGCAGCACGCCGACCGCGATGCGCTGTTCGATTTCATCGCGCTGTTGGCTGGCGACTTTGGCGGCGTTTTCGAAAATGGCGATTTCCTGTTCGGCCAGCACATAGTTCCAGTAAGCGATCTCGGTGTCGGCGACCAGGGCCTCGATATATCCGCGCAGTTCGTAAAGGCTGGCGCTATGGTCGAGGGCGGCTTGGCGCACATCGATCATGTTCACGGCCGGGCCGAAGCCGCGCAGCAGGGATTGGGTGACGCTGAGCCCCACGCGCGCGGTCTGCTGGTCGGGAGTGCGGTTAGAGAGATTGCGTTCATGTTCGACGGTCGCTTCGAGCTCGGTGCCCGTCGGCAGGCTTTGCCGGACCCCGGCCACAACGGACGTGTCGCTGCCCTGGGTGCCGAACTGTTCGCCGGTGGCCCGCGAAGTCTCGCTGGCTCTTTCCCGATAGTACTGCATCTCGGCGAACACTTCGGGGTCAAAAACGCCGCGCGCGATTTGTTCGAAGGTGCCGGCGATCACGGGATTGAGCTGCCGGACATGCAGATCGCGGTTGTATTGCAGTGAGATCATGATGGCTTCTTCGACGGACAGCGGCAGCGCCTGACCCTCAGCCGGCACCGGCAGGGGCACCGGCTGTGCCATGCTGGGGAGGACCTCTTCCGGGATCTCGATCGGTGGCGTCCCGGTACGGCGCAGCAGCGCTTCGTAGTCGGGCTGAACCGCGCCCCAGCGGTCCACGGGCGCGCAGGCGGCGATCGTTGAAAGGACACAGGTTGCCAGGATCAAACGAATTTGCTTATTAATCATCATTTAATTTCGTTGAGTCGTTCAAAGGTCGATTCGTTAACTTGGAATTTGCCGCTCGCGTTTCATCATACGATGGTTCTGTACAAAGTCGCACATCATCCAACATATCATTTTGACCGGGGGGCGAATCTATATGTTCAACAATGCAACGATTATGTTCAACGATGCAACTATTCAACGATCCCCTTTGGGATCCGGGTGAAACAGCGTGTAAACGGTCGGGATGAGTACCAGGGTAATCATTGTCGACCCTGCCAGGCCGCCGATGACCGCGCGCGCCAGCGGGGCCTGAGCGTCGGCGCCTTCGCCAATGCCCAGCGCCAGGGGGATCAGCCCGAGAATCGTGGTCGAGGTGGTCATCAGAATGGGCCGCAGACGTCTGCGCCCGGCTTCGATGGCGGCTTCGCGCACATGCATGCCGCCGCGGTTGAGTTGCCCGGCTTGGTCAACCAGCAGAATCGCGTTGTTGACCACGATGCCGCCCAGCATGATGCAGCCGATGTACGACTGCACGTTGAACGTGGTGCCGGTCAGAAACAGCGTGATCAGCACTCCGACGATGGCCAGCGGCACGGAGAGCATCACCACCAGGGGGTCGCGCAGCGATTCGTACTGGCAGGCCAGCACCATGTAAACGAGCACCAGTGCCAGGACGAGCGAGACGACCAGTTCGTCGAAGGATTTTTGCTGTTCTTCGTAATTGCCGGCCACGATCAGGTCATAGCCGATGGGCCGTGCGATGGTCGCCAGGCGGTCCTGGACATCCCCGGCCACCGAACCCATGTCGCGGCCGGCCACGTTGGCGTTGACCGTGATCAGGCGCTGCTGGTCCTTGCGGTCGATCACGGTCGGCCCGAAACCGGCTTCGGTCGCCACCAGGTTGCGCAAGGAGACGTGGTCGCCAGAGGCCGTGGCCAGGGTCAGGTCTAAAATTTCCTCGAGCGAGCGCTTCTGCACGTCGGCCAGTTGCACCAGGATGCGGTAGGAGTTGCCTGCACTGCGGTACTCTCCGGCCGTCGATCCGGCCACTGCGGTTTCGATGGCCTGAGTGACGTCGCGGACGCTCAGACCCATGTCGGCGATCTTGTTGCGGTCGACCCGGACGGCTTGCTGGGGTGTTCCCGATTTGCGGCTGACGCGGATATCGGTTATGCCGACCACCCCCTGGATGGCTTCGGCCGTTTCGCTGGCCAGCAGATCCAACGTATCCAGATCGAAGCCGCGAATTTCAACGGTCAGGCCTTCCTCGCCGCCCAGCAGCCGGTCGAGCAGGAATTGACCCTGCGGTGCGCGCGTGCGTATTTCCATGCCTGGGATCACGCCGGCCAGCTTCTGGCGCAGGTCCTCGGCGATCTGCACGTTGGACCGGCGCCGCTGTGACGAGGGCACCAGCGACAGACTGATTTCCCCGGTGGCAGCTTCATTGGCCCGATGACCGGACGCGCCGACGGTGACCACCGAGGAGACGGTCTCCGGCACGGCCGCATAGACAATGGCCTCCATCTTACGGGTCTGCCGGTCGACGAGCTCAAGCCGGGTGCCCACCTCCATCTCACCGCTCACGCGCACTTCGCCTTCGTCGCTTGGCGGCATAAACTCGGTGCCGATCAGCGGCACCAGCAAGAGGCTGGCCCCCAGGAGCGCCAAAGCGATCACAATGGTGGTCGGCCGGTGCGCGAGCGCCTTGCGCAGCAGGTTCTGATAGCGGTCGGTGAGACGGTTGAGCGCCGTTTCCGAAAGCCCAAAAATGCGATCGACCGGCACCCAGCTTGGCAAGCGCCGGCGTTTTTGGGTCACGAGGTGCGAGGCCAGCATCGGCACCAGGCTAAGGGAGACCATCAATGAACACACCAGCGAGAAGATGATGACGTAGGCCAGCTCTTTGAACAGGATGCCGGTGACCCCACGCACAAACACCAAAGGCAAAAAAATGACCAGGGTGGTGATGGTACTGGCGACAATGGCCGGCGCGACTTCGCGCGCGCCTTCGACCGATGCGCCTGCCGCCGGTTCGTGCAGCTCGTCGCGCCGGCGGAAAATATTTTCCAGCACGACGATCGAGCTGTCCACCATCATGCCGACCCCGAGAGCCAGCCCCCCCAGCGTCATGAGGTTCAGGGTAAAGCCGCCGAAGAAGATCAGGGCGAAGGTGGCGATCAGGGATATGGGGATCGCCAGCGAAATGACCAGGGTGCTGCGCAGGTTGCGCAGAAAAAAGAGCAGCACAAGCACCGCCAGCAAGCCGCCGTACATGACGGACTGCGCGACATTGGCGATGGAGCGTTCGATAAAATTTCCCTGGTTGAGCACCGGCACGATGCGCACCTGGGGAAAAGCCGCGTTTGCCGACGCGATTTCGGCCAGCACCGCCTTGGACACCTCGACCGTGTTGGCCTCGGCCTGTTTGCGGATGGCCACCCGCAGGCCGCGCTCGCCATTGACCCGGATGATGCGGGTCAGTTTCTGGTAGGTGTCCTTGACGTCGGCGACCTGGCCCAGGGTGGCCACCGCGCCGTCGCGGTTGAGGATGACCATGTCGCGGATCTGATCCAGATTCTGAAATTCAGCCGGCGCCCGCAAGGTGACCTCGTAGCGGCCCTGCTCGATGCGGCCGGCCGGCAGGTCGAGATTGGCATCGCGGATGGCCTGGATCACGCGGTCGAGCGGCAGGCCCAGGGCCTTGACCCGGTCGGGGTCGAGTTCAATGCGGATCTCGCGGTCGAATCCGCCCCACAAGTCTACCTGGGCCACGCCCGGCACGCGCGAAAACCGGTAGCGGATCTGGTTTTCGATCAGTTCGGTGAGCTCGAGCGGCGACAGTATGCTCGAAATGCCCAGCAGCACCACCGGGAAGCTGGCAATGTCGAACTTACGGATGCGCGGACGCACGATATCGTCGGGCAGTTCGTTAATTTCGTCTTCGATTTTGGACTGCACGTCCAAAGCGGCCGTATCGATGGAGGCCCCCCAGACAAAACTGACCCGAACGGAACTGTTGCCTTCGGACGACTGCGAGGTGATCTGCTCGACGCCCGGCACCGTGGCCACGATCTCTTCGATAATGCGGGTGATCAGCCGCTCCATGACCTCGGGACTGGCGCCTTCATACTCGGTATTGATGGTCAAGGTCGGCAGTTCAATGCTGGGCAGCATATCGATCTGCAAGCGACTGAGAGACACGGCCCCCAAGATCACCACAATCAGGGTGACCATGGTGGTGAATATCGGTCGACGAACACTGAAACCCGGCAGATTCATTGGGCAGCCACCTCTTCGGGGGTGGAAGAGATCCGGCTTTCCTGGTCCGGAATCGTTATCTGCGACCCGTTATCCAACAACTGCTGACCCAGAATGACCACGCGGCCGGTCAGATCGTCGCCGTGCACCTGCACGCGGTCGCCGTCGCGGATGCCGGTGCGGACTTCGCGCCATGTCACGCTCTGACTGTCGGCGGCGACCACGAACACCCCAGTGCGCTCATTGCGGCGCGTGATGGCCTGCTCGGGAACGATCACGGCATCCGCGACCCGGTCCAGGACCACGGCAGCGCGGATGAACATGCCGGGTTTGAGCCGGTGATCGGGGTTGGCGGCAATCAGTTCGACGCGGGCCTGACGCGTGGTCTGGCGAAAGATCGGCGCGATGCGCGCGATCTTGCCTTCAAAGGGTGTGTCGGGCCAAGCGTCCGTGAGCAGGCGCACCTTGCGGTCGGGCTGCAGCCAGGTGTAATCCTTTTCGGTGACGAAAATCACGCCGATGACCGGATCGAGTTCGACGATCGACAGCAACGGCGCATTGGCAGATACGGTCTCGCCCTCATCGACGAATCTTTCGCCCACGATGCGGTGTGCATCGCCGCCGGTCCAATCTGCCGTGATGCGGGTGTAGCCCAGTCGGATGCGTGCGGTTTCCAGCGATGCCTGCGCCCGGGTGACTTGGGCTTCGGCGACCTCCAACTGCGCTTTGCGGGCCAGCTCTTCGGCCCGCGAGGTATCGTATTGGGCTTCCGAGGCCACCCCGCGCTTGAGCAAGGTCCGGACGCGCGACAGCTCACGCGTGGCGATTTCCAGCGCGCTGTTGGCCTGGGACAAATTGGCGCGGGCTACCGCAAGATCGGCTTCGGACTGCGACACGGCTTGAACGTACTCGGCATTGTCGAGCTCGGCCACCACCTGGCCGCGCAGGACGTCATCCGATAAATCGACGGCCAGACGGACGATGCGGCCATCCACTTTAGGGGCCACAACGAATTTGGCAGCCGCTTCGACGGTGCCGCTGAAAGTGCGTCGCAGTTCGATTTCCCCGCGTTCAATGGGTGCCACTTCGACCGGCACGGAATTGCGCCGCTTCTCCCGGTCGGACGGTTTTTTCGAGCAGGCCGCCAGGGCCCCGCCAATAACGCCCAACACACAGATCATCAGAAGCGTGGGAATCAACTTCGAAAAGGTTGTCCGCATAGTGAAATCCATTGTATGAAGTTAAAACCCATTGTAATCATAAAGAAATACCATAATCTATCGCACTTTTAAGCGTCTGTGTCAACACGGGACACCTAATAGCCCAGGGTAACCGCATTTGGAAATTAAGCTCTTTAAGCCTTCTCACCCTATGTTCGAAAAAGCTGCCGTGGGAGATGCGCCACGCGTCACTTAACCCCGTTTCACCTGCTGGGGCGAACCTTGTGTTCGCCCGCGTTCGACGCACAGCCTTCATCCAATGGGCCGATGGTCAATTTATAGTTGGCCAATGATCAAGTCCCTTGGCACGATGCGCTGTGCGTAAATGAAAGCGGTGCAAGACAGTGCATTTCTGGAAGGACCAGGCGCCGCATATATCGATTGCGCCATTCTTGACAATGATATCCGTATCACCATCATTTTATCAGGCCCGAAGTGAAAAGAAAGTTGGTGATGATCATGAAACACCTTTTAATTCTAGGGGCAGTTGTTCTGTTTTTTTCCGGGTGCGCAGGTTCCGCTTATTATGCCGAAGGGTACTACGGGTATCCGCGGCCATACGCCTACGCCCCCTATCGATACGATCCGTTTATCGGATGGGGGTACAGTCCCTACTACTGGTCAGGACTGCATGGATCCATATACAGCGGCGCCCCTAAATATACCTATAAACCTTACAAGCGTTCGCCTTACCGCAACTACCTGGGCCAAAAGCCGCGTTTTCAACCGCAGGAACCTTGGGACAGCAGGCCTTACTTCAGCCCCAACCACAAGTTCGGCAGTGACCCGCGGTTTCGTCAGGAACGAAAGGCGAACCCCAGCCGCTCGTATGATCGCAGCAAGCGCTTTAGCGGCGGGGAGAGCAGACGTTTCAGCGGTGGCGACACCAGCCGCTTTAGTGGCAGCGACACCGGGCGTTTCAGTGGCAGCGGGTCACGAAACGGCGGCAGCGTGCCGCGCAGTGGAGGGCCGCGGTTCGGTGGCGGCAGCAGGCGGTAGGTCCTTTAACGATCATGGGCCCGGCGGGCCCATGAGAGCGTCTTTATAGATCATGCGGACACTTTGCCGATGAGGACTATATCTTCACCTTGCGGTGGCCTTTTTTGGGGCGCCTGATTCCCGGATCTCTTCCCCGAAAAATTCCTTGAGAAAATGGCCTGTGTAGCTGCCCGGCGTGTCGGCGACCTTTTCCGGTGGCCCCTCGGCCACGATGCGGCCACCGGCCTGGCCACCCTCAGGGCCGATGTCGATGATCCAGTCGGCGGTTTTGATGACGTCCAGATTATGTTCGATAACGACCACGGTGTTGCCGCCCTCGACCAGGCGCTGCAGGACCGACAGCAGCATGCGGATATCCTGGAAGTGCAAGCCGGTGGTCGGTTCGTCCAGGATGTAAAGCGTGCGGCCCGTGTTGTTTTTGGCCAGCTCGCGGGCCAGTTTGATCCGTTGGGCCTCGCCGCCGGAAAGAGTGGTGGCCGCCTGGCCCAGTTTGATGTAACCCAATCCGACCGCCATCAGGGTGTCCAGAATTTTGCGGATGGCCGGGTGATGGGTGAATAAGTCGCAGGCCTGGCGCACGGATAGATCCAGAATGTCGGCAATGGAGTGCCCTTTGTACAATACCTGCAAGGTGGCGTCATTGAAGCGCCGGCCCTGGCAGATCTCGCACGGCACGAAAACATCGGCCAGAAAGTGCATTTCGACTTTGATGAAACCGTCGCCTCCGCAAGCTTCGCAGCGTCCGCCCTTGACGTTAAAGGAGAAGCGGCCCTTGGCATAGCCGCGGGCCCGTGATTCGGGCAGCAGCGCGAAAAGGTCACGGATCAGGTCGAACACTTTTGTGTAGGTGGCCGGATTGCTGCGCGGCGTGCGGCCGATGGCCTTCTGGTCGATGTTGATGACCTTGTCCAGGGCGTCAAGCCCTTGAATACCGCGGTGCCGCCCTACTTCCAAGCCCGCGCGGTGCAGCCGGTTGGCCAGGGCCGGATAGAGAATATGATTGATCAGCGTCGATTTGCCGGCCCCCGAAACGCCGGTCACCGCCACGAACAGTCCCAGGGGAATTGCGGCGGTGATGTCGGCCAGGTTGTTGGCGGCCGCCCCCTCGATGGTGAGCCAGTGGCGCCCGGGTGACCGGCGCTGGACCGGTGGCACGATGGTTTCGACGCCGCTGAGAAAGCGGCCGGTCACGGATGCCGGATCGCAGGAGATGGCCTGGGGCGTGCCCTGGGCGACGATGCGGCCGCCCAGCAGGCCGGCGCCAGGGCCGATATCCACGAGCCAGTCGGCTGCGGCCATGGTCTCGCGGTCATGTTCGATTACGATCAGGGTGTTGCCGATATCGCGCAGGTGGCACAAAGTGTCGAGCAGCTTGATGTTGTCGCGCTGGTGCAGCCCGATCGAAGGCTCGTCCAGGATGTAGAGCACACCGGTCAGTTCAGATCCCACCTGGGAAGCCAGGCGAATGCGCTGGGCCTCGCCGCCCGAAAGGGTCGGCCCGGAGCGGTTCAGCGACAGATAATCCAGCCCTACATTGAGCAGGAAGGTGAGCCGGTCGCCGATCTCCTTGATCAGCTCGGCCCCGATCAACTGCTCGTTGCCCTCCAGAACCAGGCCTGTCAGAAAGCGGTGGGCCTCCCCGATGGTCATGGCGGTGACTTCGATGATTGACCGGCCGCCGACGCGCACGTGGCATACCTCGGGCTTGAGGCGACGGCCCTCGCAGGTGCGGCAGGGCTGGGAGGACATGAAGCTGGCATAATGCTTTTTCTGGTTTTCGGACTGGGTCTGCAGGTAGCGCCGCATCATCGTACGCACCAACCCTTCCCAGGTAATCTGGAATTTGCCGTGGATTTTCTCCGAATCCCACTGCACCGTCACTTCGCGGCCCTCTGAGCCATACAGGATCACGTCACGCTGTTTTTTGGGCAGCTTGCTCCAGGGACGGTCGAAATCGATGCCCAACTGCTGTTCGATGGCCGCCAGCTGGCGCCCGCCCCAGGAGCCGTTTTCTTGATCGGGTTTAAGGAAGTAGTTGCGATAGGGCACCAGCGCGCCCTGGCGGATCGACAGGTTCTTGTCCGGCACCAGTTTATCCACATCCATGGTCAACTGCGTGCCGATGCCGTTGCAATCCGGGCACATGCCCTGCGGCGCGTTGAAGGAGAACAGCGACGGCGCCAGTTCAGGGTAGGACATGCCGCAGCACGAGCGCGCCTCGCTCATCTTCAAGTCTTCATGGCCCATCACATGAACGATCAGATTGCCTTGCCCCAGCTTCAAAGTGGTCTCGACCGAGTCGGTCAGGCGCGCGGCAAAGGCCGGCTCCGGCTTGACCACCAGCCGGTCCACGACCGCTTCGATGGTGTGCTTTTTGTGTTTGGCCAGCGTTTGCACATCTTCGAGGGCCTGCACGACCCCATCGATGCGCACGCGGGCATACCCCTGGCGGCGCAGGAGTTCCAGCTGATCGCGGTGCTCGCCCTTGCGGTTTTCGACGATCGGCGCCAGCAGCAGGATGCGGGTGTCAGGCGGCAGCGCCAGGATTTGCTGCACCATGCCCTGGGCATTGCCGCGCCCTACCCTGCGGCCGCAGTGAATGCAATACTGCCGGCCAATGCGGGCAAAGAGCACGCGCAGGTAGTCATAGATCTCGGTGATGGTGCCGACCGTCGAGCGCGGATTGCGCGAAGCGGCTTTCTGGTCGATGGCGATGGTCGGCGACAGACCTCGGATGGTGTCGTAGCGCGGTTTTTCCAATTGGCCGATGAACTGGCGTGCGTAGGCTGACAGAGATTCCACGTACCGGCGCTGGCCTTCGGCGAAAATGGTGTCGAAAGCCAGGCTCGATTTGCCGGATCCTGAAACGCCGGTAAAAACGATCAGCTGCTTTTTGGGCAGCTCGATATCGATGTTCTGCAGGTTGTGTTCGCGTGCGCCCTTAACCCGGATGGTGTCCAGTTCGATGCTACGGCGATTTTTCAGGGAGCGGCGGTTGTTTAGCGGGGTGCCACGGTCAGTGCGCTTGGTCATGTGTTGCCTCGGATGCTCTGGTATTGATTTGTATTTGAACGAAAGACACCGACATTAAACCAACCACGCAATTTGTCAATCAGCGCGTGAAACACAACACCGTAAACTGACGGAGCATAGTTCTATCTGTAACTGCGAACCTGCCGTGACGGCGTTTATCGCAGGGGACCGGCCTATGACCGGCGGTCGCCCACGTGGCGCAAGGATCTTGGGTGCTGGCACGCTCGGATTGGCACGGAGGAGGTGATCCGGGTGGGTGGTCCGCGCCACGTCAGCCGTGAGATTCAGTGAGGCATAAGGTGTGGCCAGGACATGGGGCCGCACTGTTTGAGCGCAGCGCGTTTTGCGGCCCGTCCTGCGCCTGCCCTATAGTCTCACTATCCTCACTTAATCGGATGGATGGTGGCGCGGGTATCTCACTTGACCGAAGTGGATAACCAGATTTCGGTATTATCCCACCTGTAGGGGCGGACCGCTGAAGCAGCTGGTCCGCCCCTAAACGCGATGAAAGATGACTCGGGATCAATGGATTCCGGGCGCCGGGATATTGTCCCATTGGACGAAGTCATTGAACTGCACGGAGATGCGATGGTCGGTCGAAGGCCAGTTGGGCAAGTTGATCACTTGCATCATACCGTTGCCGCCTCTGTCCATGAGGGTCAGGCGGATTCTGGCGTCGGGTGGCGCAGCCGCTGGTAAAAACAGGTCCACGCCGGTAATGAAGGGCAGTGAATGGTAATAATCGATCGGCTCTGCCAGATTGCTTTGGCCGTCTGAACCAAGATCGTAGACAAAAAAGGATGTGGTACGTTTTACGATCGGGCTGTTGGCGGCATTGACAATGTTGACGCCGTCTATCGCCAGCAATGTGTTGTACACACCTTGATCGCCCCAGGCTTCCTTGTCGCGCTGAATGACCAGGTTGCTTTGGCCTGCATCTCTGTCCATTTCGGCAGCCACACCACCGCCGACCGGTGATGCCAGCAGCCTGATGAAGTAATCGCTTCTGATAAAGGGCTCTTTGTAGAAATGGTGATCCAGTCCATCGCGGACCAGTACAAACTCATAATGGCGTCCTGCTTTGGCTTTAAACGGCCCCCAATCGCCATCCGCACCAATGGTGTAAACCGCCGCCGGCGTGCGATGGCTCCTGCGGCCGGTATAGCCGCTGATTTCGTGGATCTGCAAAACAGCACCGTCCACGCCACTGTTCTGCGGAAACAGCACGGCCCTGCCGGCCAGGTCGATGTGCCCGATAAAATCTGGTAGAATCCGGTTGGTTTTCGGCTCTTTACCGGTCAAGAACAAGTACATTGCCGAAAATGCTTCCGCGGAGGTCGCGCACTGGACATGGGTCTGATTGTGGAGCCAAACGTTTTCGGCCCCGACGATTGCACGGCCGGGTATGCCGTGCTCGGCCCAAAGGGCCAGGGTGGGCACCCCGCCGGGCAGCGCATCGGCTGTGCGGCCGTCGATGTTCACATAATGCGCCACCCGCTCCGCGCGCGCGGGCGTCGCCAGGTAGGCTTGCGACACATACGTGCCGAGCGAATGGCCCATCAGATCCACCTTATCCGCGCCGGTTGCCTCCAGAATCGCGTCGATACGCTCGTCCAGCCGGGCGTGGACATCCGCCATGGTGTTGATGCTGAATGTCGAATCATATTCATGCGCGTGCAGATGTGTCCGCGGGTAACCATTGCTGGCAAAACGCATGGCTTGCGATTCGAACTGACTGGCCGATCCGGAACTGCCGTGCACAAATATCACGGGATTGTAGGGAAACGCCCCTTTATTTTTAAGGTTTTTGGCTGATGCGCTCGCTGCGAAGAGCAGCATTGCGCTTACCAGTATTGCAGCCATCGTAATGAGCGTAAAAGTTCTCTTCCTCTTGGACCCCATATGCATACCTTTCTTTGATGGGTGATCGGATCACCGGTTTCGCTGAGCGTGGCCCCTGAATCTCATTTGGGAGGCACCTTGGCAAATGCGGCCTCGACAATCAATTCATTGGCGGCTTCTTTTAAAATGTACCCAGCCTTCAGATTTTTTTTGGCCGAGCGTGTAACGGCTTTTACGTACTGCCCATGATTGCGATAGAGGGCTTGCAAGGTGACGGGTTCGAAAGGTTGGTAGGTCCCATAGAGAACGCAGAACGTAGCGCCGGAGTTCATGCCTGTGTTCAAAGCAATCGGCACTTCGATTTCAGGCAAGCGGATACCGCCTTGAACGAGGCCCAGTTCATCTCGGGCCATGACGGGCGGTGTCTCCGATTCGAATGCGATTTTAGGCGCTTTCGGCGGGGCGATGCCATATTTTATCCAGCGCACCAGCAGATCGTATTGCGCGTTGATCACATAGTAGCCGCGTAGTAGCCGCGCACACGACTGTAGGGAGGTGCATCGCAATCCGGCGGATACACCTCGGTTCCGAAATCGCGCAGGACCAGGGGGGTGCGATAGACATCGCTGGCATAACTGGAATGCGCGGAACCGGCGACTTCCCAGCTGCGAAAATGATCGGAATCGACCATGCGACGCCCCGGGCCGGCGCGCAGGTCCGTTTCCGACAAGTATTGCATCACTTTGACATCCAGGTCGGTGCGCAGATCCGCGCCGCCCACGAGCAGGTAAAAGCCGTCGACCACATTGTGCAGCGGATGAATGGCATTGTGATATATCGACAGCCGGCCAGCGGATTGCGAAGCACCCACTGCGAGAACCAGGTTGACCCGCAAGCCGCCCATGGGGTCGATTCCCGAAGGTGATCTGATTGCCTGGGCCGCCTGGGAATAAATATCGTAGCACAATGCATCGTTGGTAATCGTTCCGCCAACGGTCACATCCAGGCTGCCGTAGCGGGCCGGGCTCCAGGCCTTGAGTGCATAATTGTCGCTGGGCGGCGGGAATCCATGCACGCCGACCCTCTGGGCGGAAACGCCCACCCACGCATACCCGTTTTGCACGATATGCTCCCAAGATGGCGCCCAATGGGCATCGAGCTCATAGCCGGCCGTAACGTTTTGCCATTCGAGCAGGACCACACCGTTAAACCACTTTTGCCCGATCGGACGGCGCACGACAATGCGCGTGCGATAGGGATGTTCGCTGCTCAGAACGATCCCGTCCCCAGCGTTGGAAGTACTGTATTGATTGGCCAGGCCTTCGATGAAGAATTCTTCTTCGACATAACCATACTCGGATAGATCGAAATCCGGTGTGAAGTAAACATAGTCATGGGTAGAATCGCCGGGCTCGGCGGTGACCGGGATAGGTCCTGTGACTGTCGGGGCGGGCACGGAATCGGCGGCAGCGGGTAACATGCCGCCAGCCACCAGGGTCATCACCACGAGAAGGAACCAAACACTGCGCGTGATTCTTTGTTGCATCGGTTTTCCCCTTTCTTTGAGTGATTAAATGCGAGAAGCAACTCAAACCCATGCCTTGAGTTGCGGGTCGGGCGCACCACCTCCTTTCTTGAAATACGGCGTACTTCTGTTAAATACCTTCGCCGATGATCTCAAAAGCACACAACAGGGTTACCTTTAAATGGTCTTTTTGGGTGGTTCTGGCTTTGCTCTCTTCAAGTTGAATAATGCCGATGAGGGTCGCCCACAGTATATCGGTGAGTTTGATGGGGTCGCGCTGTTTGAGGATGCCGTCGCGCATCAATTGGAGAAGCACATTGCGGGTAATCCGGTAGTTGGCCGATGCGCGCTGGTTAATCGTTTCCAAGGTGGCCTTGGACATGGCTGCAAAATGATTGCCCAGCTGAAAGGTTTGAATGATGCGCATGCCGTCCGGATCGAACTGGTAGGTGGCGTAATATATTTCACAAAGCCTTGAAAGAAACTGATCTCGGCTGATAATTGTTTTTCGTTCCACCTGCTGTGCAAACTCGTGCAGGTACCTTCCGAGTTCGTCCAAAACCGGCAGCATCAAAGAGACATACAAGTCATCCTTGTTCGTGAAGTATAAATAGAGCGTTCCCTTGCTGACCCTGGCTTGCTTGGCAATTTGCTCCATTGTGGCACCAGCGAAGCCCTTGGTGAAGAATACTTCGCGGGCGGCTTTCTGAATTTCCGATAACCGCACGGATTTCTGCATTGCACGTCTTGGGGACTTGGGCTTTGAAGGCATTCAAGAATCCTTTTAAGATAACTCTTGATAAGGATGCGCCTTGATCCATCAGGCTAAAGCCAACCCGTTGCGACAAGATGTGCAGGAAGAAGACCACGTTCTTTGCAGCGTGCGGAAACATGGTTTGAACGATAATGGCACGATTGAATGGGAAAATGACTGACCGTCAGTCATTTTATGCCTTCAGCATCAGGGCTTGTCAAGCCGAATCTCGCAATAGCCTCCAACCTGTTTGTCGTTCTTACGTTGCTTTCTTCCCGATTGGGCTATAAATTTGTGACGTACTGTTCGGAGATTCTGCTCATAGGCGGAGGTATAATGATTATCAAACAAATCGAAATCGGCCCCATGGCGAATTTTTGCTATATCGTCGGCTGCGCTGAAACGCGCAAAGCGCTGGTCATCGATCCTGGGGCCGACGTGGAACGGATTTTGGCAGCAGCCCGGGAAGAAGGGGTCGTGATCGAAAGCATCGTCAACACCCACGGCCACAGTGATCATACGGCCGGCAATGGCCTGTTAAAAGCCAACACCGGTGCCCGGATCCTGCTTCACGGCCAAGATGCCGATTACTATCCAGCAGCGGATGTGCTTCTGACGGAGGAAACCCCTGTGCACCTGGGCAACGTGATCTTCGACGTGCTTCACACGCCCGGCCATAGCCCGGGCGGCATTTGCCTGTACGCCCATGGGAATCTATTTACCGGAGACACGCTGTTTGTCGGCGACAGTGGACGCACGGATCTGCCCGGCGGCCACAGGGCGACTCTGGGTGCGTCCATCCGGCGCTTGATGCAGTTGCCTGAGAATACCGTGGTTTGGCCCGGCCACGATTACGGGCCGACGCCTTCATCGACGATCGGCTGGGAAAAGCGGCACAATGTCAATGCCCGCGAATACGGGTACCATGTGACCGATTGACGCTTTTTTCGTTGCCCGAGGCGCAAGCAGTGATTCGAAAGAAATTGGGCACGCCGGCCCAAAAGAGGTTGCGCTATCATGTACCGTTTATCTACATTATTGGTCATCGCTTGCCTGGCGGGGTGCTCACCAGCTTTCATCAACGGGACGCCGAATGAAAACTCCCCCAATTTCCAACTACCGGTGGGTTCCGAAATACAGCTTGAACAAACGGTGGAAATTCCTGCCGGACGCGACCAACTTTATTTTCAAAACGGCCGGACGATGGATTGGCACGAGGTGGACATTTACCTGCCGCATTGCGCTTTGCAAGTCACCTCGAAGCGGGAGGCAGCGCGACCTGTCCAGCCGGATGTCTTCGTGGTCAATGATACGTATACCGAACGCTTTTTCAAGCAGGTCCGGACACCAACCCTTATTCCGGCCATTAAGCCGGCGGCATTCGGCGCAATGCCCCTGACCGCTGGAGGGGATATCGACTCGGATGGCGGCATGGACTACGAGGTAGTGGCCGTCATCATGACGCTATATTCCGATCGTCAGCCGCAGGTCACGGCGTTGACCTGCGCGGATTGGGGACTGCCCCAGGACACGGTGCACATTACGGTGCATAAAATCAGGCGCGCATTGGACGGATTTTTCACGATTACGGTGCATCCATAAACCTGCCCGTGCGAGAGCGCTCGCCATTGTGGACGATGGGGAACCAAAATATCCCCGCTTCGCTCGTAACGAAATCGAATCTTGCAGGTTCATTAAAGATAATTCTCTCAACTTTCGGGTTCCAAACGCCGGTGATCCGGTCGGGTGGTCCGCCCCAACGCCATTTCGCTCAAGTGAGGCTAAAGGTTTGCGTAGGGCCGGGCCGCAAACTCGCTGGCGCTCAAACAGTGCGGCCCAAACACCCTACGCACACCGTTTGTAGGGGCGACCGGCGGTCGCCCGCAGAAAATCTCATGGCTGGCGCGGATCACCTCACTACGTGCCAATCCCGAAAGTTGAATAATTCGCTTTGCGCTTTATCGTGAGAGGCTGTCGGATAAATGATCGAACCCCCCGAAATTGCTGCGCACCTCTGCCATACCCGTCCATGTTGCATGTTGCCGCCTGGCAAAAATGTTTTATTGTTTGAAACACGGCGACAATGCCGCGACCCAAAAAAGGAACCTGCATGCCTACGAAACATGTGAATAGCATCGACATCGCTTATGACACTTTCGGAAATGCTGACGACCGCCCTTTGGTGTTAATCATGGGATTGGCGACATCCATGATCGCCTGGCCCGAACAATTTTGCCGGTTGCTTGCCAAGGCCGGCCATTATGTGATTCGCTTCGACAACCGCGATGTCGGATATTCCAGCAAATTAAATGATTTGGGAGTGCCGGATCTGGAAAAGATGGCGGCGGACCTACGTTCCGGAACAAACGTACAGGTGCCGTATACGCTATCGGATATGGCCACAGACACGATAGGGTTGATGGATGCCCTGCGGATCGAACGGGCGCATATCTGCGGCGTGTCGATGGGTGGTATGATCGGCCAGGTGATGGCGATTGAACATCCGCATCGCCTGCGCAGCCTGACCTCCGTGATGTCTACCACGGGAGAACGGTATTTACCCGCATCGACACCCGCGGCGGTCAAGGCCATGATGTCCATGCCGCCGCAAACGCGCGATCTCTTCCTTGAATACCAAGTAGACCTTATCCGGGCCTTTTCAGATAACTCGGATCACTTCGATGAGGCCGTCCAGCGCGAATTGGCGGACCTGGCTTTCGTGCGGGGTCTGTACCCAAGCGGGTTTTTCCGCCAAATGGCCGCGATTATGTCGGCAGACGGACGTTACAGCCAGTTGACATCGGTTCGCGTGCCGACCTTGGTCCTGCACGGCGACCGTGACACAGTGATTCCGCTGGCGCATGGCCAGGATACTGCCAATGCAATTGCGGGGGCAAGACTGGTTGTCGTCGAAGGATTGGGTCACGGCCTGGCTTTCCCGAACTTGTGGTCGCGCATGGTTGCTGCGATCGCTGCGCATACTGCTGAAGCCGAGAGCCACCCCGATGCGGTTGCCATGGGGCAGTCGCAGGGATAAACCTAAATACAACCTTTTTCTGCAGCGCCTAAGAGATTGACCTTATTGTCTGCGTTGCGCACCCTGGTAAAAGCATGACAGTCTTGTTTGATGGTTTCCCCTACAGTTCTAAAACGCCTGAATTGCACTTCGGTGGGACGCATGGCATGGCGAACCGATGTGTGTATGCGACGCCGTATGCCGCATGCACGATCGAAAGGATCGGACACCTTTTTCCGTAAACGTCCCACGAAGTCACAGGAGAGTGCGGGGTTCGTTTTAAACGAGAAGGAGCACAAATGAAAAAAGCCTATGCGATCGTCGCAAGTATAATCCTGATTTATTTTGGGTTCATATCGGCCACGTTTGCTGCCGCCCTGGGGGCATTAGATATCAGCGACCTTATCTATGATGATGCCGCACAAGTGTTTTCCTTCGACATGTACCAAGAGTACAGCACCCATGACGGATACAAATGGCACCAGGATGCAGTAATGAAGGCCCCCGACAAATACGGTGTGCAGGCACCAATTGTGTCTGCGGGTCTTGAACTGAACAGTTTCAGAAATTATGGTCCTTTTGCAAATTATCAGACGGCGGCCAATCCGTTGCAGGACCTCCAATACAATGTCAGCAACGAGGCCGAACTGACTGCCAGCTCACTTTCCGAATCCGCCGTGACTTTATTGATAGGCGCGGTCATGATCGGTCTGAGCGGGCTGCTCCGAAAAAAAATACAACGGCAGGAGGCAAAACGCTCGCAATCAACGGTGCCCTCTTTTACACCAGTATTCTCAGGCACGAAAAAACTTTATTGAAGACCACGTGCCGGCCGATTGATTGGTTTTATCAAAAAACAGAACGAACGCGCAGGTGCTGATGGTACCATCAACACCTGCGCGTCTGCATTTTATTTGGCCTTTCCATCGTTTTCCTATAGTATTGCCCGCCAGGCATAGGTCATGCGCTTCAGTCTTTCCCAACCCATTCGCATTCGGTGGTACTTTATGAAAAAGTTGTTGTATTGGGTGTGCCTTCTGGTCATCGTTGGATTCATTGCTGGTCAGGCGGCCGATCTACTGGCGGCGGACGCCGCACCGGACAAAGTTGAAGAGAAGGCCGCCTTCGGCATTTCGCAGGATCTGGGCGACGCCATGTCCGAGCAGGCAGGCAAAGTCCGCAAGCAAATCGAACAGGGCGCACGCTCGTTATTCAAGCGCGAGCCCCTGAAATTCAATTTCAACACGGTCGACTACCTGTATCGATGGTTTCTGGATCTGCCGGGGAAATTGCCCGAAATGACCCAGAAAGCCTTGGAAAACAGCCAAACGCTGGGCTTTGCCGGAACGCTGCTGATCCTCACTTTTCTGGTGGCCTTCTTTTATAGCATCATCGGGCAAAAACGCATTATGGCGCGCCTGCAGACGAGGATTGCACCTCTGCAAAGCCGCATTCCCCCAAGCATCTATCCGATTATTCTGCCGTTTATCCATGTATTCATCGCCGCGCTGGTGCCGTTGGTTCTGCTGGGTGCGTACAGCCTGCTCAACGCGCTGATCCGATATGAGAGCACCGCCTTCCGGCTGCTCGGCAGCCTGCTCACGGTCTGGACCGTGTCCGCGCTGACCATCAGCCTTTTGCGCGAATTGCTGACCCGCAATTTATTCAGCACCACCGCGCAGCATGGCAAAACCCTTTTCCGCCTGGCACAGCTGATTGTGCTTTTTTCAGCGATGGGCATCATCTTGTACCAGGCAGCCGAGGCCTTCGAACTGCGCGAAGATGTGTTGGCGCTGATCCGGTTTGCCGTTTCGCTATCCATAGTACTGGTACTTTTTTTGCTGCTGCTCAAGAAAAAAGCCATTTTTTCGCTGATACCGGACCTGCCCCAACCCACCTACCATAAATTTCTTCTTATACTGAAGCGCTATTACTTCCCCCTGCTATTCTTTTCTTTGCTGCTCGGACTGCTCTGGACATTGGGCTATCGTACGATGGGCAGGGTTCTCTTGATAAAAATCTGGTCGTCTGCGGCGGCGTTTCTGGGCATCATGGCCCTGTACCATGTCCTGATCAACATGCTGTATCGCTGGTTTGCGCGCATCGACAAGGAGGAAGAAGCGGCCCGCCTGGTCTTCAGCTCTTTCAAACGCCTGCTCATGTACAGCACCGTCCTGGCGACCGTCTTGATCGTCCTCAACCTGCTTGGGTTATTGGGCCTTTTGGAGCAGACATTGTCTTTTCCGGTGTTCCAGATCGGCGTCAATTATGTGACCCTATGGATACTGATCAAGGCTGCCTTGATTTTGTCGGTTTTCATATTTGCTTCGAGACTGATCCAGGCCTATCTCGACTACCGGATCTATCCTGCAATCGGCGTAGAACCGGGCCTGGGCTATGCCCTGAACACATTTCTGCAATATCTGCTGCTGGCCATCGGTCTCTTGGTTGCCCTGAATGTCGTCGGGCTCGATCTGCGCTTCTTGCTGGTCTTTGCCGGCGCGATCGGTATCGGTATCGGCATGGGTCTTCAGAGCATTGCCGCCAATATCATCAGTGGCTTTACCTTGATCTTCGGCGGCCGGCTACGCAAAGGCGACTGGATCGAGGTCGGCGGCACGATGGGCATGGTCACCGATATTTTCCTGCGCGCCACACAGGTGCGCACGCGTGACAACATTGAATATATCATCCCCAATTCGGATTTTATCAGCGGCATCCTGATCAATTACTCACTGGGCTCACCGCTAGTCCGCATGGATGTGCCCGTGGGGGTGAGTTATAGCGCCGATCCGCGCCAGGTGGAAAAAATACTGCTCGATGCGGCGCGCAGGGAACCGTTGGTTTCCAAGGAAAAGCCGCCGGTGGTGCGTTTTGTTGAATTCGGCGATAATTCAATCAACTTCGTCATTCTGATTTGGATCGACGTGCGCACCACGGCTCGCCGATTGGTGCGTAGCGCGCTTTACTTCACCATATTCGATGAGCTGAAAAAAGCCGACATCGAAATTCCCTTTCCCCAACGGGATCTTCACATTCGCAGCATCCTACAGGAAGCCCCGGAAATAGCGGAGAAACAAAGCAGCAGACGGACCCTGCAGGGGTTGAAAGGCTGAAGGGGTAATAAAGACAGCACCTTAAAGATACTGTTGCCTTGTTCCCACCCAGCGTGGGAACAAGGCAACAAAACAAACACACCAAAACGCGCACCCAATAACTCAGAAGGGGGCCTATAATAGACTCTTTCCCTTCACTTAAAACTTAACATGCAACTTTCGGGTTCCACACGCGCGGATCACCTCACTACGTGCCAATCCCGAAAGTTGCGTTAACACTTAAAACTTTCCCTAAAAGTGATACACCAGCCGCAAATTCAACCGCGTGCCTTCGGGGCGGTTTTCGGCTTCTGTTTCGAAATAGGTGTTGAAGAAAAGGTGGGTGTCCCGATTGATATGCCACAGCAGGCCAGGGCCGATGGCCAACACTTGCTCTTTTCCGTCGATCTTGTTGCCGTCCACTTCGGAGTCACTGATCTGCTTCAGGTAATAGCCGTTGATGCCGACGCGCAGCTTTCCAGGTATAATTTCGTAGTCGGTGGCAAAATTGAGATGCACGGCCTGGCCGGCCTGTGTATCGTCAACTGCGCTTGAAAATCGGTTCGGGTCATCGTTCTTGGCATTCCAAAGGTAATGAATACGAGTAGAGGCCGTCCAATGCGGCGTGATGAAAAACGTGCCCGCCCAATAAGGATTGAAAGAGAAAAAATTACTGCCGGGGTTCAGTTCGCGGTCATCGTCATATTTTCCGGTGGGCAGGATGAACTGCAACTCGATGCGGTGCATAAAGCGCGGCCCGCCAGGCCCCATTGTCGGGTCCCATTGCAGAAAGGGCCCGACGAGCAGATCCCCGAAACCGGCGCCGTTGTCCTGCGGACCAGGGCCATCATATGAAGCATCCAGGCTGACATACGGGACAATCACATCCAGGCCCCATTTACCGCCGGCCAGAACGGCCTGATCGGATTGATAAATAAACTGGGTCAGGCTGATCCAGGCTTCCAGATCCTCCCCGGACAAAAGCGTGTCGGCATAGTGATCGGCAGACCAGTGCTGTACATACTGGGTAAAATACAGCCCTGGTCCGGCCGGCGGGCCACCATCCAGAAAACTGGTGAATCCGAGGTTTAACGCAGGCTGATCATAGGCCCGCGCCCCCGACGGCACGCAAAGCACAACCACTGCCAACACCACGTACACCCCCATACAACGGTGCAGCCATTTCATGTCTTTTCTCCTCTTCCGTGAAGTCGTTTCAGTTGCAGTACAGCATCATATGGACAGGTTCAACTTTCGGGTTCCAAATGCCGGTGATCCGGGCGTGTGTCGGCGCCACACGCCATTTCGCTCAAGTGAGACTGAAGGTGTGCTCCTGGTCATGCCGCAAACTCGCTGGCGCTCAAACAGTGCGGCCAAAAACACCCTACGCACCTTTAGTCTCACTACCGCTCCTGGCTGACTGTGGCGCGGACAACACGCCCGGCTCACCTCACTACGTGCCATCCCGAAAGTTGCGTTACAGGTTTCACAACAGGCGAAAGGGTCACGATAAACGCTTGGGAGTCATCAGCAACCGAAAGCCCAGACCTGCGCCCATGAAATCGTGGGCGCAACTGAATCGTCTCGCACAACGGGCGCTCCAGGCATCCAGGTGCCAACTACCGCCCCGAATCACACGATCATCCAGCAACCGATCCTCAAACAGTGGATTGGGGACGGCACTGTGGTTCGAATAGGCATCCGGTGTGAAGGTATCGCGGCACCACTCCCACACGTTGCCGCTCATGTCAAATAATCCGAGGCCATTGGGCGCCTTTTCGCCGACATCGTGGGTGTGGCCTTTGCTGTTTTCAGCATACCAGGCCAGGCCGGCGATGAGATCGCCGCCTGCATAGAGATCTTCCTTGCCGCCGCTTCGGGCGGCATATTCCCACTGGGCCTCGCTGGGCAGATCGAAAGCGTAACGTCCCTGGTGGGCCTCGGTCAGCAATTGGGCGAACCGGCGCGTTTCATCCCAGGTTACCTGCTCGACCGGCCGTTGATCGCCTTCGAATTTGGAAGGGTTTTCGGGCATCAGCCGCAGCCATTGAGACTGCGTGACGACGTAGCGCCCCAGGTAAAAACCGTCCAAGGTGACGTCGTGCACCGGCTGTTCACTTTCGGTGCCTTGACCGAAGGTATCGCCCATCTGAAAAGTCCCCCCTGGCACGTAAATCATTTCAAGGCCGCAGACTGTATCATTGAACTGGGGCGCCGGAGAACGCGAGATCTTTTCCTGCAAGGGTTGGTCCGCAACGGCGTCGCAGTACGGACACTGTTGAGTGTCTTTTGGCAGTCGGCGCCGGCAAGTGCCGCAGATCAACAGCGCTTCGCATTCCGGACAGCGTTTCCAGTTCTCTTTGACCATTTGGCCGCACAGGGGGCAAGCCGGGGCCAGCAGGCGCGTTTCGCACGCCGGGCAGATGCGCCAGGCGGGCTGCACCGGCTCCCCGCACGCGGGACATTGGGAGTGTGAATGTCGTTCGCTCATTCGATTGGCTTTCCGAGCCGGGGATACCCACGGCTGATTGTCATGGATTTTTTCTCGATTCATTCGAGAAAATTCAAAATAGCCGCAGGGCCGGAAGATGTCAATTGCGTGGGTTCGTTGATTCGTTAATTCGTTAATTGGTTGGTTGCGATTCGTTGCCTGGTCGTTTGGTCAATTTTTCTCTGGTAATTTACCATGCTTCCGGCCGCGCCCGGGGCGGCGCGGCCGGGAAAATGGGTGTGGGCTTTTATTTTTTATTGTCCAATTCAACGGTCACCGGCACAGGGCGCGTGATGGTGTCGAAGACCGGTGAAAAGTTCGGGCCCAGTTGAACGATTTCTGACAGCTTTTCAGGTGGGCAATCGGCGTCGATATTCACATACATCCGAATGGCCTCGTAGCCTCTGGGCACATCCTCCCGGATGCCGAGAAACCCCTGCAAATCGATATCTCCTTCAAGCCTGGAGGTCATCGACCGGATCGTCACGCCTCTTGCCGCCGCGTGATAGACGATAGATGAGGTAACGCAAGCGGCCAACGCGGTCAAAAGATATTCCACCGGGTTGGGGCCGAGATCTTTTCCCAAAAGGATCGGCGGTTCATCGGCATCCAGAACGAACGGCGCTTTGCGCTCATGATCCTGCTGCGTGCCGTAAAAATTCTTGATGCTGGTACGGTTGTGGCCGCCTTCAATCCACTGATTATCAGCGCTGAATTTGAATTTGGCGATCACCGGCGCACTCTTGACGGCTTCGATGGTGCCGAACAATTCATCCACATTGACTCCATTGCGCATAGTTTTGTCCATGACTGTCGGGTTGTTCATTTTACTTTCCTCCCTTCATTCGCAAGCTTATATATTGGATGCGCTGCGATTGATGAATAAAGAGCAGGATGCATGCCAGCACTTCACATTACTGTATGTGGTTGTTCTTAATGGAGATAAATGGTGTTACAGACAATTGGACAGGCCACGAGATGTCGTGATTAACGAAATCTCGTGACGATTGCAGGTCGTAGGATTGATGTTTCAGGAATCGCTATTCTAAACCAAAGGTTGAATTCAAACTTTAACCGCCGGCGGCGCCGGTCTTTTGATGCCCAGGGTTTTGAGCTTCGACTGCAGGGTCGACGCCGGCACCCCCAGCAAGTGGGCGGCGCCATTTTTGCCGGAAATGCGCCATTGTGCGGTTTGCATCGCCAACAGCAAGTTCTTTTTTTCCATCTGCTGGAATTCGTGGATGGTCCGTACGGCAGTGCTCTCCTGCGCGGTCTGGCCCGATACATCGGCCAGCGCATCTTCGGCCGGCAGGGCGTGGTCCAAATTCAGCCGCCCGTAGCGGGCAGTGATCACCCCGCGTTCGATGACATTCTGGAGTTCGCGCACATTGCCGGGCCATGCATACGCTTTCAAACGCGCGATCAGATCGGGCGTGAGGGGGTCAATGGTGCGTCCCATGCGGCCGGCAATCTTTCGGACCAGGTGCGACGCCAGCAATCCGATATCGTCGCCGCGCGCCCGCAACGGCGGAAGAGTGATCGGAAAAACACTCAGCCGGAAATACAAATCCGTCCGAAAGCGACCGTCCCGCACGGCGTGCGACAGATCCCGATTGGTCGCGGCAATCACCCGCACATCGACTTTACGCGTTGTGGAACTGCCCACCGCTGAGAATTCCCCCTCCTGAAGCACGCGCAGCAACTTGGCCTGCATCTCCTTGTTCAGTTCACTGACTTCATCCAGAAAAATCGTTCCGCCGTCCGCCAGTGCGAAGCGCCCTTCCCTGCGCCGGGTTGCACCCGTAAAAGCGCCTTTCTCATGCCCGAAAAACTCGCTTTCCATCAAGGACTCCGGAATGGCCGCGCAGTTCACCGTGATCATGGGTCGGTCTTTGCGACGGCCGGTCGCGTGGATCGTCCTGGCCATCAACTCCTTTCCGGTCCCGGTGTCACCGCAGAGCAGTACGGTGGCATCGGTAGGCGCCACTTCGGATGCGAGTTGCAGGGTTTTGCGAAAAGCTGGACTGTTGCCGATGATCGCGCCAAATTCGGTCAGTGCCTGGATTTCATCGCGCAAATAGAGGGTCTGCTGACGCAAGGATGCAATCAGCCTGCGCGACTCGAAACGCTCGTTGATATCTCTGAGAATCAGCGCATAACGGCACTCCCCATTGGCTTCGAACAAGGTCACAGTGGCTTCGGTGGGCAGCGTTTTGCCATTGGCGGTGCGCACCGTCAACCCTTCCGGGATCCATATTTTTTGCTCGTATCGGGGACGACTGGTCAGGTCCTGCACCAAGCGACAGAAACGATGCATCTCTTTAGAGGAAAGATAGGTGGTGAAGGTCTTGCCAACGATTTGCGAAGCCGGTGCATCCAGCAGGCGCTCGGCCGCGGGATTCAGGACACAAATTGCAAGATCGCTGTCCAGTTCGACAATCGCGTCCATGACCCCATTGAACAACCCCTTGATCTTTTCCTCGCGCTCCCGAACATCGGCTTCGCCCTGCACGCGCAGCAATTCAGCCGTGGCCCGTGCGGCGAAGATCCTGAACAAGGCCAGGTTGCGGGCAGAGTCGGGCATGGGTTTGAGATCCAAGACCGCCAGATTGCCCAAAACGGTGTTTTCCGAGTCTAAAAGCGGGCAACCCATATAACTGGCCGCGCCTAATTTGCGCAGATCGGCATCCTCCGGAAAGAGCTCAACCACGTTTTCGGCAATGTGCAGACAACTTTTGTTTTGGATGGCGGGTTCACACGGCGTGCCGGCGACAGCATACTCATAGTCTTCGATGAATCCGTTGCCCAGCCAGAAGGCCAATGCCCGCAACCGCCGCGTGCGGGGCAGGTATTCGGTAACCCAGGCGGCGTGCGTGCCCAGGGCCTGGCTGAAATTCTTAACCAGTGCACGAAAGAACCGTTCCCCTGTCTCCGAAGCAGTCCCTTGCACGATGTGGCGCAAAAGCGCATCCTGGTCGGCTATATACGAGGGGGATTTTTTTGGAGACATTTTGCTTTTTTCTTTCCGGACCCGGCTTGGCCTGTCATTGCGTCCCATTGGCGGGCAAACCCTGGCAAGCCCTCGTCTCGGGCACACCTCAAAATCAAAACTATTGCAAACCGATAGCTTGTCAAGAAAACCAAATCATCCACGGAACCCGTATTTGATTCTTCGCGCAGTGTGCTTATCCATATTTTTAAATATCCAGCAGCACCACTACCCATGCGCGCGATTTCAATCGTGCAAAAAATATATCCGGAGACAAACCATGAATACGGTCAATCAAAAAAGTACTTTCGATACATCCAAGGCCGAAGCCTTTGCAGACAAACTTCTGCTGTCCCTGAACTATGGGGCACTTTGCCTGATGGCGTCGATCGGGCACCGCACAGGGATTTTCGATGCCATGCGCGGCATGGGCCCAGCTACGGCCGCGGAAATCGCCCAGAATGCGCAACTCAACGAACGCTACGTGGTCGAATGGCTGGGTGCAATGGTAACCGCCGGCATTATCGATGTCGATTCCTCCAGCACCCGCTATGTCCTGCCGGCCGAGCATGCCGCTTTTCTGACGCGGGCCGCGGCCGCGGACAACTTTTCGGTTTTCACGCAGTATATCGGCCTGCTTGGCACGGTCGAAGACGAAATCGTATCCTGTTTTCGCAACGGCGGCGGCGTGCCCTACGAGAAATTCCGTCGCTTTCATGCCGTGATGGCTGAAGACAGCGGCCAGTCGGTGCTCTCATCTCTCGAATCACATATTCTACCGCTGGTGCCGGGACTGACGCATCGAATGGCGCAAGGCATCCGGGTATTGGACGTGGGCTGCGGCAGCGGCCGCATCATGTCGCGCCTGGCTGAACTGTTTCCCGACAGTCAATTTCTAGGAATCGATCTTTCTGGCGAGGCCATTCGCAATGCCCAGACGGAAGCCTGCGACAAGGGACTTCTCAATGTGGATTTTTCAGTGCGCGACGTGAGCGATTTCGACCAGACCGCCGAACCGGGCAGCTTCGATTTGGTGACGACTTTCGATGCCATCCATGACCAGGCCAAGCCACTGAATGTTCTCAAGGGCATCCAACGTACACTCAAAAATGATGGCGTGTACCTGATGCAAGACATTCGCGGATCGAGCCACGTTCACAACAACGTGGGACACCCACTGGGCACGTTTTTGTACGCCATTTCGACCATGCACTGCATGACCGTCTCTCTGGCCCAGGGTGGAGAAGGCCTGGGGGCAATGTGGGGCGAGGAAAAAACCCGTGACTATTTGAGCCGCGCCGGCTTCCGGGATATCGAGGTGCATCGGTTGGCTCACGATATTCAGAATAATTGGTATGTGGTTCGAAAATAAATAAGGCAGACGTACTTTCGCCACCACCCAGGCAATCATTTCGCCCCAGTGGGCACAACTATTCTAGCGCCGCGTGGGCGACCGCCGGTCGCCCACGCAGGAGAGTTCCCTAGGATAACACGAAGTCATTGAGGACGCGCAATGACGATGATGACGGTACCTGCACGTCCGACAAATGTGTCCCTTTCACCGCGGTCGGGCGACCTTGTGTTCACCCTTATAGGTGGGACAATACCGAGATAAACCGGTATAACGTTCGAGCATCGCAGACCGGGATAATGGCGCCGATGGGCAAGCGGGCCATGGTGATGAGCATCGTTGTCGAAGGCGACCGGCGGTCGCCCGCTGCGTTCCATGAGGGTGCGTTTGTGTTAGGATGCCCGTGCGTAGGACGCGGGCGAACACAAGGTTCGCCCGGGGGACATTGTGCCGCTTTGCCGGCCCCCGCACATTCAAGTTTGCTGCAGCAATCGCGTGTGCGTGGGGTTACTGTTTGCTTTTCACTTCAACTTTCAGTCCGACCAGACAAGTTAGGGCAGATCGGTGTTTTCTTCGATCAGACATTGATCCTGAGGACAAAACAGGCTCAACCAGATACCCTTGGCCTCCTGCGGAATCACCCCACCCGCCGGCAGTGTGATCTTATCCTTTTCCAGAGAGCAGGCGCCTTCCGGGCAAGCCACTTCTATCCACAAACCGGTCTTACCGGATGCGGCCTCCCGCTTTTCGCGCGGCAGCGCGGCTTGTTCATTGTCGGAAAGAAGACGGGCATCCTGAATGAAAACTTTCAGTCGATCCTTTGCGATTTCCTTTTTCATAAAACCGTCCCCCTATATTTAAGTTAAGTTCCCAACCTTCCGGATACAAGCCGGCCTGCCAGTAGAGGCCTTTCTGTGCAGATCCCGAAGTTAATAAATAAATATGTTTAGCCACTTGGCGCCAGATTATGGGCCAAGTGTTAAGTGTAAAGTATAAAGTGTAAAGGGAGGCATTCTGCCGATTTGACATGCTCACCTCCCCATGTTGCACGCTTTGACGTGCATGTTTTTGTTAAAAGTTCTAAAAATTGCAACGTAACCTTCTTATGACACCCCACACCTGCGTGTCTTACTAGAGCGAAGTGCATAACCGGATAAATAAAATCTAGCACGCATTCGAGCGGTGTCAATGAAAGGTGGGGTATGTGACGCACCTGAAGCGTTCTACTCAGCGCGCAGGGCTTCGATGGGATCAAGGCGGGCGGCATGGCGCGCGGGTAAAACACCAGCCAATAGGCCAATGAACACCGCAAGCAGTTCGGCAAATACCACATAGCTCCAAGACGTATGCGTGGGCAGGGCCGGCACTACCTGACCGAGGAGCCAGGCCCCGCCGGCACCGATCACCAACCCGGCTATGCCGCCGATGCCGGCCAGCACGACCGCTTCACAGATAAACAGGCCCAGTACCTGTCTGCGATCGGCACCCACGGCACGCAGCAGGCCGATCTCAGCGGTGCGCTCGTTCACGGAAATGGTCATGATGGTCAGAATGCCCACGCCGCCGACCAGCAGCGAAATGCCGCCCAAGGCCCCCACGGCCAGCGTCAGAATATTGAGCACCGACCCCAGAACGTCAAGCATCTGATCCTGGGTGATGATGGTGAAGTCTTCCGCGCCATGCCGGGCGATGAGCAACTGCCGGGCTCGGCGGGCAATCTCTTCCGAACGGCTGCCCTCGGCATACAGCAGGTCGATTTCCATCAGGCTTTCCCGGTTGAAGAGTGCTAAAGCGCGCCCCGCGGGGATATAAACAGCATCGTCCAGATCAAATCCCAGCAGTTGACCTTTAGAGGCCATCACACCCATGATGCGGTATTGTTCGTTGCCGATGCGGAGGCGCCGTCCGAGGGGATTGACACTACCGAACAGTTCGGTTTTGACCTTGCTGCCCAGCACTACGAAAGCGCGGGCCGTGCGCGGATCGTCGCCCGGCAGAAAACGACCCTGCGCCACGCGGAACTGCCAGACGAGCGGGGTGTCCGACCCTACACCGAACACATAGGTGCGGCGGCTGCGGGTCTCGGATTTAACTTCGGCATTGCCCTGCACGACCGGCACTGCCGCTAAAACCCGCGGCAGTTTTTCAAGGGCCAGGGCATCGGCCAGGCTCAACGGCCGCACGTTGCTGATCACACCGCCTGAAAAGCCGGTCGTACTGGTTCTACCCGGCGTAATACCGATCAGGTTAGTCCCGAACTGCGTGAATTCAGCCAGAACATAACGGTGAATACCTTCGCCCAGGGATGTAAGCAGCACGACCGCGGCAATGCCCACGGCGATGCCCAAAGCAGTCAGGAAACTGCGCAGCCGATGGCTGATCACTGCCTGGAGGGATAGAGTGATGGTATCACGTAGAAACATCTTGTCACTTTGTTGCGTTGTTGATTGGTCGATTGACCATACCTGTGTCTTACTGGAGCTACCTGCATAATCAAATTGTCGAATTGTAAATTATCGAACTCGTGAGTGACTAATCTGCGTCAGCCAGCGGAATCACGATGGCGCACCCCGAACAAGCGAATCGACAAATCAACGAATCAACGCCTGGACAACGCCATCACCGGATCCATCCGGGCAGCGCGGCGGGCCGGCAACACGCTGAACAGCAGTCCGGTGCCCAGGGCCACCCCGACGGCTGCAATCGGCGCCCACAGGGGGGCTGAAATGGGGAATTCGGGAAATAGACGCACCAGCACCCATTGTCCGGCCAGGGCGATGAGCAGCCCCAGCATTGCACCGACCATCGAAAGCATGGCCGCCTCGGAGAAAAAAAGACGCGAAATCTGCCGGCCCGGCGCACCCACTGCTTTGAGCAGACCGATTTCCCCCGTGCGTTGCGACACGGCAATCAGCATGACGTTCATAATCAGGATACCGGCCACGCCCAGGCTGATAGCGGCGATGCCGCCCACTGCCAGAGTCAGGGCTTTGAATATCCGATCGAAAGTTGCCAGCAACGCGTCTTGTGTGATCACTGTGACATCATCTTCGCCTTCGTGGCGCTCGCGCAGGATTTGCAAAATGGCTT
Source organism: Desulfatitalea sp. BRH_c12 (assembly GCA_000961655.1). Lineage (GTDB taxonomy): Bacteria > Desulfobacterota > Desulfobacteria > Desulfobacterales > Desulfosarcinaceae > Desulfatitalea. The sequence goes on along the minus strand of LADR01000008.1, from coordinate 452,479 downwards.
GCCTGGCACGCGGGATCGCTTCGCGCCCCTGGGCCTGCACCATGATGCGAAACAGCGAGGACCGGTTGAACAGGGCCGTCGCCGATGCCACCGGAATAATCGCCACATCGCTGATATCCACGCTCAGGGATTGTCCTTTTCTGGTCAGAACCCCAATGACCCGGAAGCGGCGCTGACCGATTCGTACAAAGCGGCCCAAGGGCGCATCCGCCCCGAACAGCTCGGCCTTGAGCTTATGCCCCAGCACACAGACCGCTTCAGCCCGACGGATATCGCCTTCAGGGATAAACCGCCCCTGTGCCATGGTCAAATCGCGCACAGCATACATCTGCGCCGTAGACCCGAGAATGACCGCTTCACGGGTCCGATTGCCATAGGCGACCGGCGCCGAGCCGACCATGATGGGGGCCACGCGGCGTACAGCGCTGCTGCGCGTCAACGCCTGGGCGTCTTCGACAGTCAGGTCGCGCGGGGTCTGACCCAGCAGGGGCGGCGGTCCGCCAACGGTTTCCGAGCGCCCCGGCAGCACGATCAGCAGGTGCGTGCCCATCGAAGAAAACTGCTGGGTGACGTAACGGCGGGCACCTTCGCCCAGGGCGGTCAAGAGAACCACCGCGGCCACGCCGATCGACATGGCCAGCAGCATCAAGCCGGTGCGCAGCGGATACCCTGCCAGAGAGCCAAAGCAGAAACGCACGACATCGTTACTTTTCATCATCGGCCCCGCTGTCGTGCGCAATGCGCCCGTCATTCATTCTGACCTGGCGGCGAGTGCGCCCCCCCAGTTCGGGATCGTGGGTCACCATCACGATGGTCATCCCCTGCGCATTCAGTGCTTCGATCGTCTGGATCACCTCCTGGCCGGAGGCCCGATCCAGGTTGCCGGTGGGTTCATCGGCCAGAATCAGAGCCGGCCGCATAATGGTGGCGCGTGCAATGGCCACGCGCTGACGCTGGCCGCCCGACAACTGGTCGGGCCGGTGTCGCGCGCGATCGGCCAAACCCAACTCGGCAAGGGCGGCCATTACACGCTGCTTGCGTTCGGCCGGCGCCACACCGGCCAGGGTCAGCGGCAGCTCCACGTTCTCGGTGGCGGTCAGACGTGGAATCAGGTGAAAAAACTGAAAGATGAATCCAATCTTGTGCCGGCGCAGTTCGGCCTGCGGCCGGTCGTCCAGATGGGTGGCATCGCGTCCGTCCAAATGGTAAACGCCTTTGTCCGGCCTGTCCAGCAGTCCGAGTATGTTCAGCAGGGTGGATTTGCCCGAGCCGGAGGGCCCCATGATCGACAGGTATTCGCCCACGCGCACGGTCAGGTTGATCTGGCGCAAGGCGTACACCTGCTCATCGCCGACCTGGAAGGTGCGCTCTATATTCTCCAGGCGGATCACGAAGCCTCCTTGAGCCGCACGGCGGACGCGCCATCCTCGATGCCGGGAGCATCCACATTCACGACAACGAGGGCATCCGGCCCAAGCCCTTCGATCACTTCGGTCCAGTCCCAGTTGGACAGCCCGGCACGGATCGTTCGCACGGCGATCCGGCCGCGCTCCGGCAAGAACAGATAGACACGGCGACCTTCCATGACCGCTTCGGTGGGTACGCGCAACACGTCATGGCGTACATCCAGGACCACTTCGATGTCGGCGCTGTACCCGGCCAAAAGATGCGCGTTCTCATCCGGATCGCTGAAAACGACCTCCACATCCACGGTGCGTGCCTGTTTTTCAAAATCCAGGACATAATCGGCAATACGGCGCACTTGGCCTTCGAAGGCCCTGTCCCTGAAAGCGTCCAAAGTGAGCCGTGCAGGCATGCCGACCCGGATGTCCGAAGCATCCACCTCATCAATAGGCGCACTGACATAAAAGCATTGGTTGTCGATCAGATCGACTGCCGGCGGCGTGGGGATGCCGATAGGCGATGGGGTGACAAATTCGAAAAGCTCTCCGTTGATTTCGGCGATCACGCCGTCGAACGGCGCCGTGAGGCGGGTGCGGTCCAAATTGGCATTGGCCAGGGCCACTTTGGCCTCGAGCACGCCCACCTCGGTGCGCCGCGCGCGACACTCCGCCTCTAAGGCAGTGGCCTCGGCAACGGCATTTTCTGTACGATCCGCGGTAACCACGTCGTTTTGCCGCAACCGGACCAGTCGATCGGCGCTGCGCCGAGCCATTTCGGCCTTGAGGCAGGCCGAGCGGGCTCTGCTCCCAGCGGCTTCGACTTCCCTTTCGGCCAGCAAAACCTGGGCCTGAATATCTTGGTTCCAGAGGGATAGCAGCAGTTGGCCGGCCTTGACGGCATCGCCTTCCTTGATGGACAGGACCGCGATCTGGCCACCGATGCTGGGCGACAGCTTGGCCCGCCGGCAGGCCTTGACCGTACCGGCCCGCGTATTGGCCACTGTGCGTGCCACCGAACCGCGCGTGACCTGTTTGACGGCCACTTCCACGGGATCTGGTCGCGTGGCCCGCCAAATCAGGAAACCGGCAATGGCGACCAATGCAAAAACGAGGACCCACCGCAGGATAGATCGGGACATAGAGAATTATTCCTTTGCTCACGTTTTTCGAGCGCATGGAACGAAGTGTTGCTGAGATGCAAAAAGTTAACATGGGGCGGGGGCGGGGTAAAGTAAATAACTGAATCTGGTTATGCAGTTCGCGCCAGTGACTATTGCGTTTTCGGGATTGGCACGGAGGAGGTGATCCGGGTGGGTGGTCCGGGTCACGTCAGCCATGAGATAACCAACAACCCAGGCAATCCTTGGTGCGGAAAAATCAAGGAGCCGCGCCCCAGCGTGCCAGCACCCCTAATCCTTGTGCTACGCGGGCGACCGGCCGGTCGCCCTACAGGAGAGTCCCCTGCGAGGGCGGCAGAACGATGTTCTGTTTCTGAGGGAGGTTTAGGCGCAAATGCGCTCCTGATAATCTCAGAAGTTATGGCTCAAATAGAGGTGATCCTGACGATGACGGAAAGAAAAAGGCGCCGCGGGGCAGAGTATCTGTGTTCCGCGGCGCCTGTATTTTAGTGACACCGGCAGGTCTCTTATCCGCGGCGCTAACGCAAACCATAGCGGGCATGACGGAAGACAACACCGATGCCACCTTTCATTTTGCCTGCCGGCTCACTCCTCTTCCCATCGGATGCATTCCACCGGACACGTCTCAATGGCCTCCTCGATACAATCCGCCGTTCCGCCATCCGGCAAGATGACCTCGGCTTTTTGTTCCTCTTCGTTAAAGGAAAACGCTTCCTCGCAAATCTGCACGCAGGATTCACAACCGACACATTCTTCTTTATCGATTACAAGTATTTTGGCCATGGAGCCCCCCTTTTATTAATTTCGACACGCCGCCAGCGGCGACATCCTATAGTAAATCACTTTGAGTCGGTTTAAACGCATATTCCTTAAAACTTTTTTCAATCACCGTATCCGCCCGGCCATGCTTTTTTCATAACCCATCTCCCGCCATGTCGATAATTTGACCACAAACGTTTGTTTGCAGCCCTAAAAAGGCAGCATCCCCATGTTGCATATCAGCCTGGTGGAGGTCCGGAGCAGAATCCGGCAATGACCAAAAGATGTGAATTGCGCCCTCATGCAACAGAGGCTATGAAGGAACCGCATTGGTGCTTGCTTCTTTTTACCGCAGCAGCACCTCTGACTCAAGACTTTAATCGATGTCGCCGATAATGCAAAAAGCGGGGGTGGCATCCGTCCTCCGCGATGCCGGTTTATGTTATTGCGTCAACTTTTGGAATTCGCACCCAGTGAGGCGATCCGGGTGGCAGGGCAATCGCATTTGCGTGTGGCTTGATACTGAAATGGAATATTGTTCTACTCTACAGGTGAAACGGGGTTAAGTGCCGCGCGGGGCGTCTCCCCTCAGGTCCGCACCTGTAGTATACGGCAGCTTTTTCGAAACAATAGGGTAAGAGATCTTAAAGAGCTGAATTTCCAAAATGTGATTACCCTGATCCGGGAGGGTGGTCCGGTTTTGGAAATCGAAAGTTGTGCTATTATAAAAGGTTCGGTCCAGTTGGAGATATTGTCCGCTGAGCACCCGCCTATTTATTCACTGAAAATGTGGAGAGGAGTCCCTCGTGAGTAGCATGAATGTCGTATTCTTGGAGAATCTTGAATGGTTCGACAACTCAGGTAAAGAACTGGTCCACCGGATGCCTCAGGAAGGCTCTGGAGAGATCAAGTGGGGTGCCCAGCTGACGGTGCGTGATAGCCAGGTAGGCGTATTCTTCTATAAAGGTAAAGCCGTCGAAGCCTTTGGACCGGGGCGACATACCTTGACGACCGGCAACATCCCCATACTCACCAAGATCGCCAGCCTGCCATGGGGCATGAAAAGTCCTTTGCGGGCCGAGATGTACTTTGTCAATATGAAGGTGTTCACCAACCTGAAATGGGGTACCCGTGATCCCGTGGCCTTCAAAGACAGTGAACTGGGCCTCGTCCGGTTGCGTGCTTTCGGCATTTTCAACCTGCAGGTGGTTCAACCGGTACTGTTCATCAACCGCATGGTGGGCACCCAGGGCATGTTTACCACCGAGGGCATCGAAGAGTACCTCAACCAGGTCATCGTGTCGCGCCTGAATGATTTCATGGGGGATACGATTGATTCCATCCTCAATTTGCCGGCTAAATACGACGAGATCTCCCAGGGGTTGGCCAAACGCCTGCAGGAGGATTTTTCGCATTTCGGGCTCGGTCTGTCCCATTTGTACATCAATTCCGTAACACCCCCGCCGGAAGTGCAGCAAGCGATCGACGACCGCAGCCGCATAGGTGTCTTTGATGACATGAATAAATTGATGCAGATGAAAACGGCGATGGCCATGGAAAAAGCGGCCGCTGGTGAATCGAGTGGGCAAGGCATGGGGGCTGGGTTAGGGTTGATGATGCCAGCCATGATGGCCCAATATTTTGCCGCGCCGCTCGCCCAGGTCAATGGCACGGGCGCCGCACCCCCCAGCCCGGGAGGCCAGGCAACCAGCTGCCCGGATTGTCGCCAGACGATACCGGCCAATGCCAAGTTCTGCCCAATGTGCGGCCATCAGCAGTTGGTCTTCCGTCAATGCACCCAGTGCGGCAAAAATCTCACCCCCGCCGCCCAATTCTGTTCCCAATGTGGACAACCGACGGAAGAAAAACCGCAGCCCAAAGTATGCGGTCGCTGTGGCGCCGAAAACTTGGGCGATGCCAAATTCTGCACGCAGTGCGGAGAAAAGTATTGACAGGCAGCTTTCGGGATTCTGACGCCGGTGAGCCGAGCGGTTATTTTTTTCGGAAGTTGCGTTCACCTTACACTTCATGTGCGAATTTATGACTTCTTTTATAATCGAACATCAATGTCCGCAGTGCGGGGCGCCGGCCGAGCTGGAAGAGACCGACCGGCTGTTCCAGTGCGGCTTTTGCCGGGTGCGCTCTTATCTGAGTGTGCCGGACATATTCCGCTATGCGCTGCCGCACAAGGCTCCCGCGGGTACGCAGCTGATCTATGTTCCCTATTGGCGCTTTAAAGGCATGCTCTACTCGTGCGTTCCGGGCAGCATACACAATCGGTTCGTCGATATCAGCCAGCAGGCGATAACTTCCCAATGCTTTCCCTTCTCGATGGGATTTCGCGGCCAGACGCAAAAGCTGCGCTTTGCCAATACGGCGACCCAGGGCGTCTTTCTTGAACCCACTGTTACCCGGGCGAATCTCCTGCGGAGCATCGACGAGCGTTTGAGTGCCAACTTGGGCAAGCCAATTCTTCACCAGGCGCATATCGGCGAAACATTCAGTTTGCTGTATGCGCCTTTTTATCTGAAGGAAAAAGTGGTAGACGCCGTGCTCAACGAAGCGGTTCCCGGCAGTACTTCCGGAGCGGTCGAGCCGTTGCTGCAACAGCCCATCGAACCGAATTGGCCGATCGGCTTTGTCGCCACTCTTTGCCCGCAATGCGGTTGGAATTTGAGCGGTGCCAAGGACGCCCTGGCGCTCACCTGCACCAACTGCCGCTCCGTATGGCGTCTCAAGCACGGCAAACTCGAGGTGCTGACGACCGCCCACCTGTCCGAACCGGAAGAGAATCCCTTATATTTGCCTTTCTGGCGCATCCAGGCCGATATCACCGGGGTTGCGTTGAACAGCTATGCCGATTTCATCCGGGTGGCCAACCTGCCCAAGGTCGCTCAAAAGGGTTGGGACGAAAGGCCGTTTTATTTCTGGAGCCCGGCTTTCAAAGCCAGGCCCCAGAGTTACCTGACCTTTGCCGCCCATGCCACTACATTCCAGGTACCCGACCCACTCACGCCCGGTTTGCCTGCCGGGTCATTGCACAGCGTGTCCATGCCCCTTCAGGAAGCGATCGAAAGTCTGACCCTGATTCTGGCCTATTTTGCAAAACCCCGCCAGCGCATGGAAGCGATATTACCGCAATTGCGCATTGCGCCGCTCCACGCCATGCTGGTCTACCTGCCTTTTAGGGAAGGACCGCACGAACTGGTCCAGCCTTCCATGAATCTGGCCATCAGCAAGAACCTGCTGAGCCATGCCAAAAATCTGTAAGCACGCATTCGACCACAATGCCCCTACAGTTGAAACGATCCGCCATTCCCAAGATGTGGCAGGTTGTATTATCACCATGATTGGTGTAGATTTATTTTGTTCTACGATGACAAACGGCGTTTTCACATGCTCGAACATCCGGAGCCATAACCGACACACAAAGGGGGAATCATGGTTGCAACCAAGAAGATACCGCCCACGCCATCGGCTTATGCTTACCAACTGTTGATCAAACATCTCCTTCCAACACCGCTGATCGTTGCACCGGATCAGGAAATCGTTTATCGAGACAGCGTCCGCTACACCTATGCCGAATTCGGACGGCGCGTGGCCCGCCTGGCGAACGCAATGGCCCACATCGGGGTCAAACCCGGCGATACGGTGGCCGTCATGGATTGGGACAGCCACCGCTACCTGGAGTGCTTTTTCGCTATTCCCATGATGGGTGCGGTGCTGCACACCATCAACATTCGGCTGACGCCCGAGCAGTTGATCTATACGATCAATCATGCCGAAGATGATGTCATTCTGGTCAACAAAGAGTTCCTGCCCTTGCTGGAATCGGTCAAAGACCGATTTGAAACGGTCAAAAAAATCGTCTTGATCTCCGATGATGCGCCCGAGGCGGAAACACGGTTGGCGATCGAAACGGAGTACGAAGCCTTGCTGGCCGGGCAAAACGATACCTGTGCGTTCCCCGATTTCGATGAAGACAGCATTGCCACCACTTTTTACACGACCGGCACGACCGGTTTGCCCAAAGGCGTCTTTTTCAGCCATCGCCAACTGGTGCTGCACACCTATGCCATTATGGCAAACTACAGCGCCTTCAAATCACATGCGAACTTGACCTCGGCGGATGTGTACATGCCCATCACCCCCATGTTTCACGTGCATGCCTGGGGTGTTCCCTACCTGATGACGCTGATCGGCGCCAAACAAGTCTACCCCGGCCGGTACGAGCCTGAATTGCTGCTGCGGCTGCATGCCAGGGAAAAGGTGACCTTTTCGCACTGCGTTCCTACTATCCTACATATGCTGCTGACCAGTCCGGCTGCCAAGGATGCGGATCTTGCGGGCTGGAAAGTGATCATCGGCGGCGCAGCGCTGTCCAAGGGCCTGGCCCAGGCAGCCCTTGCGCGCGGCATTAATGTCTATGCGGGATACGGCATGTCGGAGACTTGCCCTGTGCTGACGGTTGCCAATCTCAAGCCGCATATGCTGGACTGGGATGTGGCGCGTCAACTTGGGGTGCGCGTGCGCACTGGGCTGCCCGTTCCCAATGCCTACGTGGAAGTCGTCGATCCGGAGGGCAATCCCCTGCCCCATGACGGGGTCAGCACCGGCGAGGTTGTGGTGCGCACGCCCTGGCTCACCCAGGGCTATCTCAAAGATCCTGATAAAAGTGAACAGCTGTGGGCCGGCGGCTGGCTGCATACCGGAGATATTGGTTTTTTTGACAGCCAGGGCTACCTGCAGGTAACCGACCGTCTCAAGGATGTGATCAAGACCGGCGGCGAATGGGTTTCATCGCTGGAACTGGAAGATATTATCAGTCAACACCCGGCGGTCAGCGAAGCGGCTGTCATTGGCGTTCCCGATGAAAAATGGGGAGAAACGCCCATGGCCCTGGTGGTGCCCAAACCGGCTTACACGCAGACGCTGACCGAAGAGGAATTAAAAGGTTTTTACCAGCGCTTTGTGGATGAAGGTATCATCCCCAAATATGGCATCCCCAAACGCATCCTTATTGTGGATGCCATTGCCAAGACCAGCGTGGGCAAACTCAACAAACGTGAGCTGCGCAAGCATTATTCCTGAACCCGTTTCGCTCCTGCCCTTTCCCATGCGACACGCTTTTGCGCGCGGTTCATGCGAAAGGGATGACCAGGTGGCATCCGGCGTTGAAAATGGAAAGGATAGGAGGACCGCTATGAAAAGTGACATCAAAGACGCGCTGGCGTTGACCTATGAACCGGTAGCCATTTTGCCCAGCGACGAAAAACCAGCCGACGCCAAGCAGTTTAAACCGGGACGCTGGGGGTGTGTCATGTTCATGCTGGCCGCCGCCGCCAAAGGGCAAACAGCGGTATTTGACCGCACCACCTATGGCTGCCCGGGCGGCGGCGTGGGACTGGGGTTCGGCAATCAGTACGTCAATTTTCCGGGGGGCCAGGCGTGTTTCTGCCACTTTCTGTCCACAGGCAACGAGCATTGGGAAACCGGTCGGCAAGTGAGCGCACAAATCAAACCCCACCTGCAGCCGGACAGGTACGATGACTTCGTCAAGGGCGAACGCTACCTGCAATCACCCGAGCGGGTCCAATCTTTCATCGATTGCCTGCCGATCGTGGACATACCCGAGCAGTATGTCATTTTCAAACCGCTTCGGGACGTTTCCGAAGCGGACCTAAAACCGACCGTGGTCGTCTTTCTGGGGGATATGGATCAAATCGCGGCCATGTCCATTCTAGCCAATTATCACCGCCCGTCCAATGACAATGTCATCTTTCCGTTTGCAGCCGGGTGCCAGTCCATCGGCATTTACGCTTTTGCCGAAGCCCGCGCACAGCAGCCCAAGGCCGTGTTGGGGTTAAACGATATTTCCGCCCGGTTGGCCATCAAACGGTTGCTGAAAACCGATGTGATGAGTTTTGCCGTCCCCTATGCGCTGTACACGGAAATGGAGGCCAATGTGGCCGGATCGTTCATCCAGAGACATACCTGGCAGCAGTTGCGGGCATTGAACTGAACATTAACATAGCACCTGCTACCTCAAACTTCTGTTCTTTCAATGGCCGCAATACTGATCCCAAAGGAATGACATGCAGACTTTTTTCTATCCCAGTGCGGTGGCCGTGGTCGGCGCCAGTGCACAGAATTTAGGCAACTTCGTCGTCAAAAATCTCGTCAGGGGTTTCAAAGGGGCTATCTATCCGGTCAATCCCCACTATGCGGAGATTGAAGGATTACCCTGTTTTGCGTCGATCGCCGACATTGCTGGGAATGTCGATTTAGCGATCGTTCTGGTACCGGCCGCGGCGGTTCCCGCGGTGCTGAATGCCTGTGCGCTCAAGGGCACGCGGCGGGTGATTATCGAAAGTGCCGGATTCGCCGAATCGGGCCAGGCGGGTGTGGCGCTGCAGGCGCAGTGTGTTGCCATTGCCCGCGCGGCCGGGATCCGCCTGTGGGGCCCCAATTGCATGGGCATCGTGGATGTGTGCCGGCAACATTTTTTCACCTTCATGCATCCGGGCATCCGCGCCGAAGGGTTGCTGCCCGGGCGCATCTCTTTGATCGTGCAAAGCGGCATGATGTCGGCGGTATTCCTGGCCGAGTTGGCCCGCCGCGGGATCGGCGTGGCCAAAGCCTGTTCGATCGGCAACCGCGCGGATGTGGATGAATGCGATCTGCTGGCCTTTTTGCAGCAGGATGCCGATACGGATGTCATCGCTCTGTACCTGGAATCCATTCCGCGCGGCCGGCGCTTCGCCCGCCTGGCGCAGTCCTCCACCAAACCGATTGTGCTGCTCAAGGGCGGTCAAAGCCAGGCCGGCGCCCTGGCCGCCATGAGCCACACCCACAGCCTGTCGGGAAACTCGCGTCTTCTGAACAGCATCATGACCTTGTCCGGGGTCACACTGGCGGACAGCATTTACCAGATGATGGAAATGGCTGAAATTTTGGCTGCCATTCCGCGAATAAATCCGCAGTGCCGCACGGCCATTATCACGCTCAGCGGCGGGGCAGGCATATTGGCCTGCGATGCCCTGGACCGCACCGGCATTCCGGTGGCCACCTTGTCAGATCACACCACTGCTCGGATCGGCCAGATATTTCCCTCATGGATGCCGGTTTGCAATCCCATCGATCTTTTTCCGGCGGTTTCGATGCATGGCCGTAAAGCCCCTTTCGAGATCGCACTGGCAGCCGTTCTGGACGATGCCGCCGTGGACGCGATTGTGGTCCATTTCGTCGCCGGGCTGGATGAATCCGTCCCTGATCTGGAAGCCTTGAAAAAAACGGCCGACCGCGCCGGCAAGGCATTGATCTTCTGGCTCATGGGCCGCAAAGTGGGCAGCCGGCGCTTTCGCGAACAAGCCCGCGCCGCAGGTATCGCCGTGCAGGATGATGCCCTCCGCATCGCACAGGGTCTGGCCGCCGTTGCGCGCTTCACCACATGGCAGGCCGAGGGCCTGGTTTCGGTCGAACCGGTACGCAACCGTCCGTCCGCGGGCGTTGACCTGCCATCCGTACAAACCACCTTGGATGAGTTCGACAGCAAACGTCTGTTGGCCGAGTGGGACATACCGGTGGTCACCGAACAGCTGGTGGCAGATCCGGAAGAGGCGTGGCAGGCCGCCTGCCGGATCGGGCTGCCGGTGGTGCTCAAGGGTCTGGCGCCCGGCATGGCCCACAAAACCGAGCACGGCCTGGTCAAGCTGGGCTTGTCCGACCAGAATGCCTTGCACAGTGCTTTTGAAACTTTGCAACGGCAAATGAACGGACAGGGACGCATCCTGATCCAGCAACAGGTGGCGCGGGACTATGAGGTAATCGCCGGTTTTATCCGCGATGACCAGTTCGGCGCCTGTGTGATGTTCGGTATTGGCGGGATTTTGGCCGAACTCGAGCCGGATGTGATGTTCGCCCTGGCCCCCTTGGACATGGCCGCAGCGCATAAGCTCATGCAAAGCCTGCGCAATCGCCGGTTGATGCAGGGTTTCCGAGGATTGCGGCCGATCGATGAAGCGCGCATGACGGCCATATTGGTGCAATTGGGCCGAATGGGCACCACCTTTCCGCGGATCGCCCAGATCGATATCAACCCGGTGGTGATTTCAGACGGCAACCCGCTGGCGGTCGATGCCAATATTGTCTTTCGTGAAAACGCTGATTGACCGGGCACCCCATTGCTTCCCACCCCGCCTCGCGGCGACGCAGTGATGTTCGTTTACCGGCCCCGGAGAGCGAATGCGCCTTGCGCAAACGCACCGCCCGTATTATGAGCAGGGATACAGGCTCATGCAGATTGCAAGGAGGAAGGATATGGCCAATAACAAAGCTGCTACCATGTGGGGCGTCAACGTGCTTGCTTTCATTTTTCTAGTCGTGCTGACCTTGACCGGCCTGATCAATTGGCTGGTGCTGCCGCGCGGCTATGCCGGCGGCGGCTTGGTGTCCCTGCGGCACTTCCTGCGCGACGTTCACGAATGGACGGCGCTTCTGTTTCTCATCACTATCGTGATCCATTGGGCCCTGCACTGGACCTACATCAAAACCAACTTGAAACGGCATGGCATCCTCAAAAAATAGCTGCCGTTCCACCGACTTCTGTTTCGAACTTTTTTCCACTAAAGCCAGGTTCGCATGTCACCGGTAGCCTCTTTAGCCGCCAGGCCCATGATTTCCGTGATCATCCCGACATACAACCGTGCGGATCGGGTGCAGGACGCCATCTCTTCCGTGCTCGCCCAGACCTTTCGTGATTTTGAGCTGCTCGTGGTGGATGACGGCTCTTCCGATCACACGCCAGTGGTGTTAAAGGGCTATGGGGATCGCATTCGCGTCATCCGCCAGGCCAACCTGGGGGTCAGCGCTGCCCGCAATCGCGGCATCCAGGCCTGTACGGGGCAATGGATCGCTTTTCTGGACTCGGACGACAGCTGGTTCCCGGGCAAATTGCAAGCCCAGATATCCTATGCCCAACAGCGCCCCGAATTCATGATCGGCCAGACTGAGGAGATCTGGATCCGCAATGGCGTGCGCGTCAATCCTAAACAACGCCATCGCAAAATGGCGGGCATGATTTTCGAGCATTGCCTGCCCTTGTGTCTGATCAGTCCATCGGCCGTTATGCTGCGCAAAACAGTGTTGGACGAGGTGGGCCTGTTCGATGAGACTCTGCCTGCCTGTGAAGACTACGATTTATGGCTGCGCATCACGTGCAAGTACCCGGTGCATCTGATCGCGGATCCCCTGATCATCAAGCATGGCGGGCATTCGGACCAGCTGTCGCGCATGCCTGAACTGGACAAGTACCGCATTCAGGCCATCCTTAAAATTTTGCGCCGGGGATCATTGTCACCGCGCCAACGCGATGCGGCCACGGCCATGCTAACCCAAAAATGCCGCATCTATGCCGAAGGCTGTCGCAAGCGCGGGCGGTGGGAGGAGGTAGATTATTACTTATCTATAGCTGGATTGAAAGCTGGGATTGAATTTTAGGTTCTTTTACCCATTTTTATCCCATACACCGGCACACCACAATCCGGGCAGCGGTTGTCGGAAGTAACGCGGTTGCGCTGAATGGTAAATCCCCAGCGTTCGATCAGAAAGGCGCCGCAGGCATGGCAGCTCGTGTTCTCCCCGTCTTCGCCGGGGACATTGCCTACATAGACATAGCGCAGACCGGCCTGATGGCCGATGTCGCGGGCCCTATGGAGGGTGTCGGTCGGAGTGACGGGTCGGTCCACCAAGCGATAGGTGGGGTGAAAACGGCTGATGTGCCAAGGCGTTTCAGGACCGATATCGTTGACCAGAAAAGCTGCCAGGTCACGCAACTCCTGCGGTTCATCGTTCAGACCTGGGATAATCAAGGTGGTCACCTCGACCAAAATACCGAGCGCCTTCATTTTGCGCAGCGAGCTCTTAACCGGTTCCAGGCGCGCGCCGCACTGCTTTTTATAAAAATCGTCGTTAAAGGCCTTCAGATCTACATTGGCCCCGTCCAGCCAAGACGCCGCCATATCCAGTGCGTCGGCAGTCATATACCCATTGGTCACGAATATATTTTTGATCCCGCGCGCGGCCGCTATCTTGGCGGTCTCCATTGCAAATTCGAAGTAAACCGTGGGTTCGGTGTAGGTGTAGGCAATGCTCTGACATCGCTGGCGCTGGGCATTGTCGACCACAGCCTCGGGGGTGCACGCCGCGCCCATAACAAGCCCTTCCCGGTCGCGAGGCATTTGGGCAATATCCGCATTCTGGCAAAAGCTACAGCGAAAATTGCACCCCACCGTGGCAATCGAGTAAGACCGGCTGCCCGGCATAAAATGGAACATCGGCTTTTTTTCGATCGGATCAACATGCTGGGCAATCAATTGGCCGTAAACCAGCGTCGTGAGCGTACCCTGATCATTACGGCGCACCTGGCAGATCCCGCGACCGCCCGGCTTGATGCCACAACGGTGATGGCATAAGTTACATTGCACCCGCTCACGGTCGATGGTTTCGTATAAACAGGCTTCCATCTCCGAATCTCCGGAACCTCGTTTTTTTCATTTCATACATAGAATAGTCATGCCGGCGCGCTATGCCACCGGCGTCATGCTATCTTTCCGGCCGGGCGCGCTCCGGACGAGGCTGTACCCACGGGTGCGGAGCCATAGTTCATGCGCGAAGCTTTTTCGGGAATATACCGGATGGCCAATGGCCGGGTGCGGAAACGAGGCATCAGGGTGGCCACCATCCCGACGAAGGCACCGAAGGGACAGCGCTGAACGATATTGGACGCCTCGATCGTGCGGGAGACTTTCCCCGAGCCCAATGGCAATTGGCATGCGGTCCGCCAGCTGATCGGAATCGGACCCGCGACCGAGCGTACCATATTTTTCAGCTCCCACAAGCCATACAAACGAGCGTGGTTGAAAACATCCGCCCCCCGGATATCTTTACGCCAACGCTGGATGCCTTTGAGCGCGAATCGGTTCAAAAAACCGAAGAACACCCTGTCCTTGGCCACGCGGCAGGCCTCCTCGATCGCTTTGAGAGGGTCTGCGACAAACTCGATGCTGATGAAAAAAAAGGCATGATTGAATGAATTGTCGTCGAACGGCAAATCCTCTGCGAACCCTCGGTACAAGTCGACACGGTTTCCGACACGGGACGCACACAGTTCCAGCATGTAGGGAGAAGGATCCAGACCCGTGACGTTAAGTCCCCTTTGGAGCAAGGGCTGAATACTCGCGCCGGCCCCGCACCCGATATCCAGGATGGATTCGCCAGGCACGGGTTTAAGCAGATCGAGCATCAGGCGGTACTCCATTTCCGCCGCTCGCTGGTTGCATTTTTCCGATGCCCAGAGGGTGTAAGCGCGAGAATCTTGAAAATCGAACACATACCCCATAGTCACACCCCATGTATTCGGGCCGATAGACCGCATCTGAAAAATTGCACTCTGACTATTGAACACCTGCCGCCGACTTGTCAAACATAACCGATCAAGAATCGTGGTGCTCATGTATAACGGTAACGCGATCCACAAAAATCTCCAGTGGGTCGGTATCCGGGTGCACTGGCAGGGTAACCGCATTTTCGTATGGGCCGCATTACAGAAATGGGACATCATTCTTTCTCAGCGGCAAACCTTTGTACGTGGTGCTAGACACCTTGATAGTCACGAGGCTTATGGGCACTTGCGCGCTGTAGGGGCGACCGGCGGTCGCCAGCGCGAACCTTTTGCATTCGGGTCATCGCACAGGCTGGCGCGGAAATATCCTCCCGCACGCATGATTGCCGTAGATGGTGGCTTTGCTCCCGCACCGGGCGACCGCCGGTCGCCCCTACAGGTGGAACCCCTGCGATAACACGGTGAAAAGGGTTCGCGTATGGTCCGCAGGAAGATATGGCCTTTTTTAGCCCAGAATAACGCTTATTGCAAAAGTACAGTAATGAAAATATCAAATACGGTTACCCTGGGTGCACAGGTGCCATGGCTTCGGATTTTGCAAGGTCTGTCCTAAACTCTGAGTGTGCGTATCCGAAAATTAGGGTATGATTTTCATGAACTCTTTTTATGAATTCCACCAAAATGGAGAAAATGCATGAAGACCTTTCAGATCAAGCCGATCGGCCGCGTCCATAAAGATGGCGATAAAACCTGGATCACGATTGCGCCCGATTATCAAGATGGGTTGCTGGGGCTGGAGCAGTTTTCTCACATCATGGTTTTTTATTGGTTCGACCAGCATGATACGCCGCACGATCGCGGCATCCTTCAGGTGCATCCCCGCAAAAATCCGGTCAACCCGCTCACCGGCGTTTTCGCAACCCACGCGCCGGTGCGTCCCAACCTGGTTGCAATGACCATTTGCGAACTTTTGTCCGTCGTGAACGGTCGACTCGAGCTGGATGCGATCGATGCCTTGGATGCATCCCCGGTGATCGATATAAAATGCTACATTCCTGAGCGTCTTTCAACAAAGAAGGTCCGCATGCCTGGATGGGTAAACACGGAAAAGAATTCCGGGGCAGACGTAAAAGGTTGACTACCGTACAGGGGAAATTTTATTAGGAACAGTCCACTGAAACATCAGGGACGCGATTCTAACCTGCAAAGATTTTCGAAAGACGAGGCCATGAGCATGACCCCCTTGGAAGCCGTATCGCCCGTGGATGGCCGTTACCGCCGCGTAACGTCCCGTTTGGCCGACTATTTTTCAGAAGGCGCGTTGATCAAGTACCGCGTCCGCGTCGAAATCGAATACTTCATTGCTTTGAGCAGCTTGTCCTTGCCGCAACTCAGCGGTGTGGACAAGGGCGTGTACGATTCCCTGCGCGCGATTTACCGGCAATTCAGCCCGGCGGATGCTCAGAAGGTCAAGGACATCGAACGCACCACGAATCACGATGTGAAGGCAGTCGAATATTTCATCAAGGAAAAATTCGATGAGCTGGGTTTGTCGGCCTTCAAGGAATTCATCCATTTCGGCTTAACCTCACAAGATATCAACAACACAGCGGTCCCCCTATCCCTCAAAGAGGCCTGGCAGCAGGTGATCATGCCGGCCTTGCAGATGGTTACCGGCGAGCTTTCGGATCGTGCGCAGGCCTGGAAAAAGATCCCCATGCTGGCACGTACCCATGGTCAGCCGGCCTCGCCCACGCGGCTGGGCAAGGAGTTATTCGTGTTCGTGGATCGCCTGGGCAAGCAGTACGACCTGATCGCGAGCATTCCTTTTTCCGGCAAATTCGGTGGCGCGACAGGCAATTTCAACGCACATACGGTGGCGTACCCGGAAGTGGACTGGATCGATTTCGGCAACCGCCTGGTCAATGATGTGCTCGGGCTGGAGCGCTGCCGCGTGACCACCCAGATCGAACACTACGACAATCTGGCCGCATTTTGCGATGGCCTAAAGCGCATCAACACCATTCTCATCGACCTGTGCCGCGATATGTGGGCTTACGTATCTCTGGAGTATTTCAAGCAGCAGATCAAACCGGACGAGGTGGGTTCCTCGGCCATGCCACACAAAATCAATCCGATTGATTTCGAAAATGCCGAAGGCAATTTAGGTGTGGCCAACGCACTTTTCGAGCATTTGGCCGCCAAGCTGCCCATTTCACGGTTGCAACGCGACCTGACCGATTCGACTGTGATTCGCAATCTGGGAGTGCCCATGGCACATACGCTGATCGCCTTTGAATCGATCCGGAAAGGACTTGAAAAACTACTGCTCAACCCTGAGGCGATTGAGCGCGATCTCGAAGCCAATTGGGCCGTCGTGGCCGAAGGGATCCAAACCATTCTGAGACGCGAGCGATACCCCCAGCCTTATGAAGCCCTCAAAGCCTTGACGCGCACGCATGGGGTTATCGGCGCCCAGGCCATTGCCGCTTTTATAGAGAGCCTGGATGTGCCGCAATCCATAAAAGCCGAACTGTCGGCCATAACACCGAAAAACTACACGGGGCTGATAGATTTCTAAAGATCCCAAGATCGATGAACGCGTAAAAAGGCGCTTTTTGAGTCATCCCGCGACGGCGAGAATCTTTATCTTCAAAGATCACTGTATGGTAAACGATTTTTTCTTGGGTCGCGATGACACGGCGACGTTTGGCGACTTTTTACGATACCATCGATGCCTTAAGTGGCCAAAAAGGCTGACGGGTGTACAATTTCGGCTCAAGTTTTACCGGGTCCGGCCGATCTATCCATCAGGCTCATGAAGGGCGGCCGACAGGCAATGCGAAGCGGACGCTCACGAACGATCGAAAATCCATTGACATGACAGAACCTCTTTTTGCCGCAGCTTGCACGCGGTCCGCAGACCTTTATGTACGGATCGAAGAAGGAGATGCACATGGGATCAATCAAACTGGATTTACGCTGCGCCCCCATCAACTTCCACAAATCAGTGGAAAAATATTATAATGCGGCCTTTAGCCCGTCACCTTCCCTGTATCGCCAGGTGACACTTTGCGGTTGGCGCCCATTGATCGATCATCGAAGATTCAAACCATTGCTATTAGACCAGTTGCATCCCGAAACAGATGCCGCTTTTTCTGAAAAGCCGGTGGGAATTGCCGTCTATGAGACAGCGGATGGCATGACGATCGAAGTTGCCTTGGACGAAATTCGGGAGGAGAGTTTGCATCTGGCGATTTCGGGAGAGATGGTCATCATCCGTGGCGAAAGAATTATAAAGCAGGCCCAATACGGTTCAGGGATGACAAACCGCCCTAATGCCCGTTTCAAGAAGCAAATTCAACTGCCCGCGACAGTCAGTTCCGGCGCATTTCGTGCTCAGTTGGACGGCGACATTGTCCGCATTGATTTCAGCAAACGGTGATTGATGTCATGAAGGTATTCAAAAGTGTCAGCCATGCAGCGCTTCTGGTTATGCTGACCCTTTGTCCGGCGCAGGCCGTGGAAATTGTCATGAGCAGCGGAGAGCGTTTCACCTCCTCCGAAGTATGGGAAGAGGACGGTCAGATCCGTTTCAACATGCAGGGCTTGATGGTCAGTGTCAGCAAATCCGAGGTGGCCGAAATGATCACGGAACCTGCGACGCTGCCCCCGCTTGCTTACGCTGAATTCGCCGCAAACGAAAACCATGCTGTCAGTGGTCATCAGCAACCATCTTTCAGGGATATGGGCACTGCGCCCATCGACGCTCCCCGGAATTCGGCAAGAGCATTGCCGTCGCGCCCGTCTTCTTCAAAAGTAAAATCAGCGGCCACACTCGGAATTGGTTTGGAAGGGGTATCCTGGCGTATGCCTCCCCAGGCATTGCCAGGCCTTGAAAAAGTTAAAACCGATCCGGCTTTCGGGGGCATAGACCAATACCGGCACCCTGAACAAACGTTGAAGTTGGGTGAGGCCGACTTGGATGGCCTGGTGTACGGTTTCTGGCAAAACCAGCTCTACTCGGTCATGATGTGGACCAAGGGACGCCGCGGGTACGAACGCATGAAGGAAGAAATTTTTGCGCGCTATAGCCAAGGCATGCGGAAAAAACCAGACATCGAGCGCTATATTTGGATGGAAGATAAAACCCAACGCATGCTGGAGTTTGACAGCACCATACAAACGGGCCTTTTCATCATGCGTTCGAGCGAACTGGATGCACACATCAAAGAACGTTTCCCGGCGGACAGGCAACCGTAAAAAATCGTAATCCTTTTGTTACGTCCTGTCATGACGCAGCTTTGCCCATCAAGGCTGGCGCTGAGTGACCATCCCATCGACTTTTTTGAGGCGCTCAAGAACGTTGACCTTTTTTTCGATTTGCCCATGGGTCAGCATGATATGCTCGGTCTGTTCCCAGGCGGCGCTATCCATGTGGCCGATCGCTTCTCCCGTTTCAGATGTCACCAGCCGGCGGGTCGCGTGCAATTGATCGTACATCAGGGCCTTAGCTGTATTCCGGTCATACTTTTGCACGGCGGCAACAGCCTTTTCCGCATTGGCCTGATCTATGGCCGCAGCCCATCCTTTCAGCAATGCCCGTAGAAAACGACGCACCAATTGAGGCTGTTCGTCAAGCATGCGTGCGGAGGTCACAATCGAGTTGGCCACAAAACGAACACCATGATCGGCTGGATCCAAGAAAGCGACTTTCTCGCCGGCATCCCTTAGCTTACGCCCGATCTCGACTGCCTGCGTATTGATGTAAACCGGCCATAGATCGGCCTGCTTTGTATAAAAGGGGGTATAATCCAGACGCACGCTGATCAGGCGAACCTGATTTTCATTGAGCCCTGCTTGCGCCAGAAGGGTTCGCATGATGATTTCATCATTTTTACCGAAGGTGACGCCAATAGCTTTGCCTTTCAGATCAGACAGGCTGTTGATGTCGGATCTATTCTGAAAATAGATCCACTGCAATGGGTTGGCCTGGAACAGCTGGGCGATCACGACCACGGGAGATCCTTTTGCAGCGGCATGGATGACCTGATCGGCCGAAGCGACGCCGAAGTCGGTATGCCCCATTTCCAGTTCCCGAATTGCATCTCGTTCCGGGCCGCCCTCCTTCATCATGACCCGCAATCCCTCTTCCTTGAAAAACCCATGTTGCTCGGCATACACATCGCCAACGGTGGACATGTTGATTAACCACTTCAGCCGATAGCGAACCTGGTCATCGGCAGCGACCCGGCCGATGCCAAAGTTTGTGGCCAAAACTGCCAGGAGGACCACGACAAGAGAGAATTTTCGGGAATTATCGATCAATTTCAACTCCTTGAGGCCGTCTTGAAAGGCGGCGATCACACTCACCGGGTCCATGTTCTTTTTACGATTTGCCCGACCCCTTCCAAAACCCCTTGGTACACAGATAACGTAATGCCGATCATAAACAGCGCTACCACGATTTTGGCAAGATCGCTTTGATAAAGAGCAATTCGGATGCTGTAACCGATGCCTTCGCTGGCGGCAATAAACTCTGCCACGATGGTGCCCGCCATGGCAAGCGTTGCGCTGCCGACAATGACCGTTGTCAATTTGGAAAGGTTTTCAAATGCCCTGATTTTAACCTCCAACTGCCAACGCATGCGCTGGGTCTGGCGGTAGAAAAGTTCAATATCCGGAACCGGCTCGGACATAATGCCCACCACCGCCAACAGCATGGGGAAATAACAAATCATGGCGGCAATCAGCAACCTGGAAAGGAAACCGTCACCCAACAGAATAAAGATGATCGGAGCGATGGCGACAATCGGGTAGGCTTGCACATTGTACGCGGCCACTTTGATAAAAGATCCGAACCATGTGGCTTTGCGTCCCGAAATCCCGACCAGCAGGGCCAACAGGATAGACAAAAATTGCCCGATAATGGCAACAAATAAAGTACTGATGACATCGATCGAATAGGCGCCGAGCACCTCGTGCGATGTATTCCAGAGTACAGTCAAGCTGGGAATCACGTAGTCCGAAAGGCCCAGCGCATATTTCAACACGATCAAAAAGCTCACACCCAGGGCGTAGATCAATAAAAACTGGTATATGCGTCTAAGCAACATGCATGATCTCCAGCATCGTCCGTTGCAGTTTCAGGTTGTCCAATTCTCCTTCGGAACACCGGTCCTGACCATTGACCAACACAGCCTGCGGATTTTTGTGGGATTGACGCAGCACCCAGATCTGCCGGCAGTAAGCGGCGACTTCTACGACATTATGGCTGATATAAATAAACATCGCGTGCGCGAACATCTCCTTCATGGCCAACAAAATTCGTCCACGCATTTTTTCATCTACATTGGCCAGACTTTCATCCATGATCAGAACCGAAAACTGCTGGGTCAGATAGCGCAACAAATTGACCCTGTTCTGCTGACCTAAAGAGAGTTGGGCAAATCGGCGATTCAGAAGGGATTCCAAGCCGAAAATCCTAATCAGCTCTTTTTTTCGGTCGATATTGTGTTCAGGGGTAATGCGTTCCAGATGCCGACCGACGCTGGACCAGCCGGGCAACCGTTCCACATTATGGGTGTATAACGGACAAAGATCACGATCCAAATGAATCGAACCCGTTTCGGGTTGCAGCAGACCGCTGAAAATACGGGCCAGAGACGATTTGCCGACGCCGGAAGGACCGAAAAGTGCGTGAAGCCCTGAACCTTTAAAGTCGATGGTCAGGTTATCGAACAGTACCTTGTCCGATCCCGGATAATTGAAATGAATATCTCGGCATTGCAAATGCATGGCAGCAACCGGCTCTAAAGGTGATACATGCAGGCGACGATAGCCTATGATCGGCCACGAGCTGTATCATAACCACAATGTATTGGCAAAAAGAAGCCACCGATTTGCGTGACCGGTTTTCATATGCGCTCATCAATAATACACACTCAACTTTCGGATTGGCACCTAGTGAGGTGCTTCGGGCGGGTGGAACCCGAAAGTTGAATACACATTGATACGTCACGATGGGGGTGCCGGCACTAAAGGAGGTGCAAATAAGCAAAATGACATGCTTTCCCAGCCAGCACGGATGTGGTATGGGAAGTAACGTTAATTGGTAAGGCCTTCCTATGCAGCACATCATTTCTTTTGAACAGAATCCGGACACTGAAAAACTTTTTCGCGAAAGGGGAACGAGTATGGATTTTAAAATACATTTAGAAAATGCGTGGCAACTGACACTCAAGCATTTGGTGCCTCTGATTATGATGACACTGGTGATGAGCGTGGTCAGCGTGGTGACAATGGGCATTCTGGCACCGGTTATGCTGGCGGGGTATTTTCAATCGATCCTGATGATGATGCGCACCGATCGTCAGCCCACTATCCAGGATTTGTTTTCGCAAATAAATCTGTTCTTGCCGCTACTCGGCTTTTCAATCGTCGTGTTTGTCGCGACAATGTTGGGTTTTATGCTTCTGGTGCTGCCCGGCATTGCCATTGTCTGCCTGGTTACCTTCGCCAGTCTCTACATGTTGCCGCTGATGACCGACCAGAAGATGGGGTTGGTGGATGCGCTCAAAAAATCGTGGCAAATGGCCATGCAAGACAAAGTAGCCGATCATATTGTGACCGTGATTCTTTTTGTCGGCCTGCTTGCCATTGGCGGTTCCGTGTTTGTGGGCACATTGTTTACACAGCCATTTGCCACCATTTTTGTCCTATCGGTGTACCTGGAGCGCACCGCGTCGCCAGGTAACAAGGTCACACCGCCTCCGCC